>CP012068.1:0-600000 GCA_001189495.1 Eubacterium sulci ATCC 35585
CAGCCTTACCCATGATACGCTTACTCATGATTCTTCCTGCGATGGAAACCTCCTGGTCCTCCATTGCATCAAAGTTTTCTTTGATATCCTTGCTGTGTGCAGTTACGTCCCACTTTTCAACAACGAAAGGGTTTCTATCTGCATCCTGCAAAGCCTTTAGCTTCTCACGTCTTATCTGTCTCTGTTCGCTTAAATTTTCTTCAGTCTGATTAGCATCTCTATCGATAACCTGAGATGTGTTAGTGTTACTATCGTTCTGACTCATTTTCTCCACCTTACTTGAAATTTATTTCTCTATTGCAAGAATCTCGTAGTGTACCATTCCATCTGGAACAAGGATTTCAACCTTGTCACCAACCTGCTTCTCTAGCAAGCTCTTTCCTACTTCTGATTCATTTGAAATCTTAGCAGGCTCAGCAAAAGGATCTGATTCTGTAGAACCAACGATGATGAATTTGTTCACTTCACCGCTATCCACATTCTTTACTGTAACTTTAAGACCAACGTTTACACGGTCTGCAGTGATTTCATTTTCGCTGATGATCTTTGCATTTCTGAGCATCTGCTCAACCTTGAGGATTCTCTCCTCAACCTCAGCCTGCTCTTCCTTTGCTGCATCATACTCAGCGTTCTCAGAAAGGTCACCGTAGGATCTTGCCTCTTTTAGCTTCTCAGAAACATCCTTTCTTCTTACCGAAACCAGCTCGTCTCTTTCAGCTTCTAACTTATCGTAACCCTCCTGGGTCATCAAAACTACATCTGCCATTCTAATCTCCTTTTGCTTAAACTATGCATCCTTGTTGGATTCAACAAAGCGTTTTATCTTCATACCCGTTGTCTTGTTAAAATCAGTCTTACGGATATTTAGCTTTTTGATCTTTTTAAATAGTGGTAGGTGCTCATTTATCTTATCGATTTCGCCCCATACCAGATTCTGTGCTTGCTCGTCTGTGTATTCCTCACCAAGCACTTCCTTGACCTCTTCATCGTCTAGGGTTACAGTTGCAGCGATTGTTGTGCTGTTTACACCATCGCCTTCGTTATCGCCCCAAACCATAGACTCAGCGATGTAAGGAATATGTGAAAGCTCATACTCTAGCTCTTCTGGGAAAACGTTCTTGCCATTTTCTGTTATTATAACATTCTTTTTGCGTCCTGTTATATATATAAAGCTATCTGTATCAACTCTTCCAAGGTCACCAGTGTGGAACCAGCCGTCCTTGAGAACTTCATCTGTCGCTTCCTGGTTGTTATAGTAGCCGAGCATTACATTCGGTCCCTTAAAGCATATCTCTCCAATACCCTCTTCATCAGCATCCACAATCTTAACCTTCATACCAGGTAGAAGATGTCCTACTGACTCGTTCTTCATATCCTTTTCGACATCTGGGTTTAGGGCAGTCATAGGAGAGCACTCCGTTAGTCCATAGCCCTGAACTGCGATGATTCCTAGGTCATTAAAGAACTGTAGAATCTTTGGATCTATTGCTGCACCGCCAGATATCAAAACTCGCATCCTTCCGCCAAACACATCTAGAATGTCCTTAGCAAGCTTCTTTGCAATATTGATATTCAGCTTCTTGGTCTTCTTGTTCAGCTTCATGAGCTTTTCGAGCTTTTTGTCCTTGCCCTCGCTCTTTGCTGTCTTCCAGATTTTCTTATATAGAGTTTCTATCAAAACCGGAACGCCTAAAAGCATCGTCGGCCTTATCTCCTGAAGGTTCTTCGTTATGTACTTTAGGCCTTCACAGAATGCTATGGAAGCACCCTTGTAGAGCGGCATCAGGAATGCACATGTGCACTCGTATGTATGATGTACCGGAAGTACTGAGAAGAAGATATCCTCTGGATTAACGTTTAGGATGGTAGGTGCCATCATAAGGTCATCTACGATATTTCTATGTGTTAGGACTACGCCCTTTGCAAAGCCTGTTGTTCCTGAAGTATAGAGAATTACCGCAGGGTCTGTTCCTAGAACCTCAGCATCGATGAACTGTCTATCACCTAGCGCAATAGCATTCTTTCCTTCCTCGATAAGCTGTTTCCATGAGTAGATGATATGCTCCTCTTCTCCCTGTTCCTTATTCTTATCCTTGCGTTTTCTTACCTTCTCCTTAAGCTCTGTTTCCTCACCATCCAAAGGTCTTAGGCTTCGGTTCTCGTCGATATCGAGGTTTATCAAGGTCTTGAGACTTGTATCTCCATCCTCTCTTATCTGCTCAAATATCTTCTCAAACTTCTTGCTATATAGCACTGCTGAAACATCAGCATCCTTTACAAGGTTCTTTAGCTCATCTGCACTTAGCTCCTTATCTAGAGGTACTGCAAGACCTACGCCTCCAGTTACTGCAAGATATGAAGTTTCCCACTGATAATATGTCGTTCCTATTATCGCGATACGCTTACCCTTGAGTCCAAGGTTTATCAAAGCGGTTCCAAGTCCATTTACATCGACCTGGGCCTGCTTATATGTTATCTGAGTGTATTCCTCGCCCTTGTTGAACTTTTGATGGAATGCTACTCTATCTCCATAAATCTCAACACTGCTGTTGAACATGTGCTTGATGTCAGTTATAGGTCTTCCATCCTTATATCTTAGGTATGGATCTATGCTCTTTCCGATGTTATCAATCAGCTCTTTAGCATGCTTACGATCCTCTGCCTTCTTCTCTAGGAAGTCTGGGCTTCCCTTCTCAGCAGCGCCTTCGATAAAGTTTCCATATCTCTTAACCTTGCCCGTAGTTGTCATAGCAAATCCATTTTCTCTAATGTTGATTCGCTTAATTGCCTTGTAAGGTGGCAAGGTCTTGTTTATATCGTCAACTAGCTCGCGGTAGAAGTGGTAAACATCGCTACTGCTCATCTTGCCGCGCTGCTCCTCTAAAAGTTCGTAGTTTGGCTGAATATCGGCTGTAACGATTACATTTCCAACAGTGTTATCCGTCACTCCATGTACTATGGTCTCCTTGATAAGCTCATTTTCCTTTAGGACTGCTTCAATCTCTTCAGGGAAGATGTTCTTTCCGCCCTTTGTTACGATTACAGTCTTCTTTCTACCTGTAAGATAGAGGAAATCGTTAGAATCTAGATATCCAAGGTCGCCCGTATGAAGCCATCCATCTTCGATAACCTCATCTGTCGCCTCCTGATCCTCGTAGTATCCAAGCATTACAGATGGTCCTTTAACTACGATTTCTCCGATTCCGTTTTCGTCGGCATTATCTATTCTTACCAGAGTTTCTGGCATAGGTCTTCCTACTGACCTTGCGATGCTATAATTATCCTGGTTAACTGCGATAATAGGTGCATACTCTGTCATTCCATATCCCTGAATCATTGGAATACCCATAGCCTCAAATGACTCAGTAATCTCAGGATCCATGGCTGCACCACCAGCGATAAACAGCTGCATGCCGCCACCGAAGGCCTGATGAACTGGCTTGAAGAGCTTGCGTATTAGGCTGCGATTATTGTATAGCTTTAGGCGACGTGAAAGTGCGATTGCGTTTCTAACCTTTTCGCCTTCGCCACGGCCTTCTGCCTGCTTCATTAAGCCCTTGAAAATTTTCTCAAACACTAGAGGCACGCCGACCATGCAGTTCGCCTTTACCTCGTTCATGTTCTTCAAAATATATTTGATGCCCTCGCATACTGCGATGGTTCTTCCCTGATATATTGTTACCCAGTCGATTGTATTCTCGTAGGTATGGTGAACTGGAAGAATTGATAAAACAACGCATCCCTTATCTAGCGTTACACGCTTTGATACATTAACAACATTTGATGCAATGTTCTTATGTGAAAGCATTACTCCCTTTGATTTTCCTGTCGTTCCCGATGTAAAGAGAAGCGATGCCATCTCTTCAGGATTAATCTCTGCATCAACAAAGTCTCTAACGCCTTCGCCAAGAAGCTTGTTTCCTTCCTCAATTAGGTGCTCAAGTGAAAGGACCTTCTCGTTTTCGCTTTCTGACATCGAAATGAAATACTCAATTTCGCCTGGCTCGTCATATAGTGGCTTTATTGTCTTTTCCATTCTCTTTGAGAAAACAATTGCCTTTGCATGAGACCTTTCAATCAAACTCTTTAGCTCATCCTGAGGTAAGTTTTTATCCAAAGGAACAATTACGCCTACTCCACAAACAGTTGCAAAGTAAGTTAGGAACCAGTGGTAGCTAGTCTCACCTACAACAGCGATCTTGCTTCCCTTTAGACCCATATCCATGAGCTTTGTTCCTAGAGCGTCAACATCGTCCTTAACCTTGGCGTAGCTAATAGGCTGAAAAGTTCCGCCTGGCTTGTCCTTTTCTAAAAATGCGGTATCATCCTTAAACATCGAGCAGCTGCTTACAATGATGTCCTTAAGGTCCGTTACTTGTCTAACAGGATGTTCCACACCGTCGTATTTAGCTTTATTCATCTTTTCCCTCCAGCTGCAACTTGCAATAACCTTAAACTCTAAACTATTTCAATACTACCTTTAGGAATTTCTTCTTTCCCTTTTGTATTAGAAGCTCGCCATCCTCAAAGTCTGCCTCGGTGACATTCTTCTTTGGATCCTCCACCTTCTTGCGGTTCAGTGAAAGTCCTCCCTGTTCGATGGTTCTAAACCCATCTCCGTTGCTCGTCACAAGTCCGAGCTCCTTTATCAAAGATACTAGGCCCTTGCCTTCTCCAGCAAAGACAGCTTTCTCAAGCTCCACAGTAGGAACATTTGCCACAGCCTGACCGCTGAAAGCAGCACGAGCAGCATCAAGAGCCTTCTTGGCCTCTTCCTCACCGTGAACTAGCTTTGTTACTTCATAAGCTAGGATTTCCTTAGCCTTATTTATCTCAGCGCCCTCTAGAGAAGCAAGTCTCTTAACCTCATCCATAGGTAAGAAGGTTAGCATTCTCAAGCACTTTTCTACGTCTGCATCGCTGACATTTCTCCAGTACTGGAAGAAGTCGAACGGACTTGTGCGGTTAGGATCTAGCCAAAGCGCACCCTTCTGGGTCTTGCCCATCTTCTTGCCCTCGCTCGTTGTGAGAAGGGAGAAAGTCATGCCGTAAACCTCTTTGCCCACCATTTTTCTTGTGAGGTGAACTCCTCCGATAATATTTGACCACTGGTCGTCACCACCGAATTCCATGCGTACATCAAAGTCTCTAGCCATAACCATGAAGTCATAAGACTGCATTAGCATATAGCTGAACTCAAAGAATGTAAGTCCGCCCTCGCGCTCCATGCGCTGCTTGAAAGCTTCGGCTCTAAGCATGTTATTAACATTGAACTTTGATCCGACCTCTCTTACGAACTCGACGAAGTTTAGCGGTCTAATCCACTCGCCGTTGTTTACAGCGATGGCCTTGCCTGCCTCAGGAGTCTTGTTCTCTTTACCCGGGCAATATACACCCTGATTTCCCGTGTACTTCCACTCCTCATCAAACTCAATGAATCTGTCAAAGAGCTTCTTGAACTGATTGCAGTTGTTGTCGATTTCCGCAACATCCATGACAGTACGCATATCTGAGCGTCCTGAAGGATCTCCAACCATTCCAGTTCCGCCACCTAACAAAACTACAGGTGTATGTCCAAACTTCTGCATGTACATGATTGCGATAACCTGCATGAAGTGGCCAACGTGTAAGCAGTCAGCTGTAGGGTCAAATCCTATATAGAACTTGATTTTCTCTTTACCTAGAAGCTCGCGAACAGCATCCTCGTCTGTGCACTGCTCGATAAATCCTCTCTCCTTGAGAACATCAAATACATTATCGTGTTTACTAATATTATCAGGTATAAAACTCTTCATTCCCACTGGGCTCCTTAATTTATTTTGTTCCGTAGAGTCTATCTCCAGCATCTCCAAGACCTGGCAAGATGTATGCTTTCTCGTTTAGTCTCTCGTCCTTAGCAGCGATGTAAATATCAACATCTGGATGTGCATCCTGAAGAACCTTGATTCCCTCTGGAGCTGCAATTAGGCACATGAATGTGATGTCCTTACCACCGCGCTTTTTGATGAAGTCGATAGCTGCCGAAGCACTTCCACCAGTCGCAAGCATTGGGTCAAGAACGAAAATTCTTCTCTTCTCAATATCAGCAGGAAGCTTGCAATAATATTCAACAGGCTCGTGTGAATCAGGATCTCTGTAAAGACCAACGTGTCCAACCTTTGCATTTGGAACTAGCTCAAGCATTCCATCTACAAATCCAAGACCAGCTCTCAATATTGGAACGATAGCAATATCCTCACCTTTAAGCATATTGACCTTTGTCTTGCACATAGGTGTCTCGATTTCAACCTGCTCTAGCTCTAGATTTCTAGTAGCCTCAAAACCCATCAAAATAGCGATTTCCTTAGCTAGCTGACGGAAGTCCTTAACATTTGTCTCCTGCATTCTCATAAGTGAAACCTTGTGCTGAATTAGCGGATGGTCAAAAACATATATCTTACCCATTTCTCTCTCCTACTTTGTATATTTAACTATTAACTTTATTAACTATCAAAATGCGATGCAATCCCTAGAGCGCATCTAGCTGAGCAACTCGTCTTGCATGTCTTTCCTGGGTGAGACCAGCCCACTCAGTATCTAGCCAGATGTCAACCATCTTGCAAGCCTCTTCAGGCGTGGTCATTCTTCCACCGAAGGCTAGAATATTAGCATTGTTATGCTCCTTTGCCAGACGAGCGATTTCCTCTGAGTAACAAAGCGCGCATCTAGCGCCTTTTGCTTTATTTGCAGCCATGGAAATTCCCACACCGCTTCCGCAGCATACTATGCCAAGGTCAGCCTTGCCTGATGCAACAGCATCTCCGCAAGCCTTTCCGTATTCTGGATAATCAACAGCCTCACCGTCATTTGTGCCGAGATCCAAAATCTGAAAACCTCCGCGCTCCTGAAGATGCTTTTTGATTGCGTTCTTTAGCTCATATCCGCCGTGGTCAGCGGCCATTACCATTATCATATTATCCTCCTGACATTGTATCCTGCCGACTTTAACATTCTATTCATAACTGAAAAGCCAAGTCCCTGTTCGGGAAGAGCCTCTGCCAAAATCACATCTGCTCCGAGTTCGTCAGCCTCTCTCAGCTTTGCAAACAATTCGTGTGCTGCTAGCTTCTCATCTATGAAGCTCAGCTTAAATACGGATTTCCCTTGCTTCTCAAGTTCCTTCGCCTCAGCATCCATAGCTTTTCTTACCGAGCCAATTTCTCCATCAAAGACAATCATCTCTGCGCAAGGTGCATAGTGCTTGTACTTCATTCCTGGTGATCTAGGGTGAAAATCCTCATCCGTAGGCGTACCCATATCTTCTATCTTCTCAGGATCTAATATATTCTGAGGTCTCTTGAAAAGACTTTGGTCAACGGCAACTTCCCTTCCTAGTGCCTCAGAAAACATCTCTTGGGTTATAGCTCCAGGTCTCAAAATCATAGGAGTTTCACACGTCATATCTATGACCGAGGACTCTATACCAAAATCGCAGTCCTCTCCGCAAATAATTCCGTCGATTCTGCCGTACAGATCGTGTATCACATGCTCTGCAGTTGTCGGACTAGGTCTTCCCGAGATATTTGCACTCGGCGCCGCTATTGGGCAACCCGATTCTCTAATAAGTGTCCTTGCCACCTCGCTCGAAGGAAGTCTTACTCCTACAGTATCAAGTCCGCCTGTCGTGACATCTGGAACTATGTCCTTTCGTCTTACAATCATAGTCATCGGCCCTGGCCAAAATGCGTCCATCAAAGCCCGCATATCGCTATTTATGTCATCCGTAAGCTTTGCTAGCTCGCTCGTCTCTGCTATGTGAACAATCATCGGATTATCTGAAGGCCTTCCCTTTGCCGCATAAACCTTGCTAACTGCTTCGCTATTCAAAGCGTCAGCTCCAAGTCCATAAACAGTCTCCGTTGGAAATGCAACTAGCCCTCCATCTCGGATTATGTTCGCTGCAGCCCTTATATTTTCAATTGTATCGTTAAATAACGATGTTTTCATTAGGACTAATCCTCCAAGTAGCTAAAGCTTAAAAAGCCTTCATCTTCTCAGCCTGATCGTTTGTGATTAGGCCATCGATGATTTCGTCTATATCTCCATCAAGGATAGCATCAAGTCTATAGAGAGTCATGCCGATACGGTGCTCTGTGCATCTTCCCTGTGGGAAGTTGTATGTTCTAATACGCTCAGATCTATCTCCGCTTCCTATCTGGCTTCTACGTTCAGCAGCAATCTCGCTCTGCTGTTCCTGAAGCTTAAGGTCATAAAGTCTTGACTTAAGTACCTTGAAAGCCTTCTCCTTATTCTTAATCTGCGACTTCTCATCCTGACATGTTACAACAAGTCCTGTTGGAACGTGGGTAAGTCTTACCGCAGAGTCAGTTGTGTTTACGCACTGTCCACCGTTTCCTGAAGCTCTGTAAACATCGACTCTTACGTCGTTAGGATCAAGAGCAACATCAACGTCCTCAACCTCTGGAAGCACAGCAACTGTAGCAGCTGATGTATGAATTCTTCCCGAAGACTCTGTCTCAGGAACACGCTGTACACGGTGAACACCGCTCTCATACTTGAGCCTTGAGTAAGCACCCTTACCCTTGATCATCATAACAGCTTCCTTGATTCCGCCCATGCCTGTGTCGTTTATTTCAATAATCTCAGTCTTCCATCTGTGACGCTCTGCATATCTTGTGTACATTCTAAGCAGGTTCTGACCAAACAAAGCAGCCTCTTCGCCACCTGTTCCAGCTCTAATCTCGAGGATAACATTCTTGTCGTCGTTAGGGTCCTTTGGGATGAGCAGGATTCTAAGCTCATCAGACAGAACCTCGATTTTCTCCTCGTTGTCGTTCACTTCTAGCTTTGCCAAATCCCTGAGCTCCTCGTCATTTTCGGTCTCTAGGATTTCCTTAGCCATGGCGAGCTCATCCTTAGCCTTCTTGTATTCTTCGTATTTCTTTACGATAGGCTCCATCTCTCCCATATCCTTGATATATTTCTGCCAAGTAGGCTGGTCAGCAATCACATCAGGGTCAGAAACCTTGAGAGACATGTCCTTGTATTTTTCCACTATGAAATCCAATTTATCAAACATATTTATCATCCTTTTTTCGCGATTTTTCGCTATTTACTAATCATTTTCTAACTAACTATTGTAACACATTACGCCGTATTATAAAAGAAAATTAGCGTATTTACTTACAAAAAAGACGCTTGCGATTAGCTAAGCGTCTTAAATCAAAATCTTTATTTAATTTTGCTATCAAAGCATGTTTTCCATGAGACCTATACAAAGTTCCTAGGGCTATTGCACTAGCCTCTCCAGCCTCTCTTGCTTGGGTCTGTCAAATCACCAGCTGCATAGAGCAAAGCATTGCAGATTGCAGCAGCAACATTGCTTCCGCCCTTGCGTCCCTTTGCAACAATTGCAGGAATTCCCTTCTCCTTGCATAGTTCAAAGATTTCTTCCTTACTCTCTACAACATTTACAAATCCAACAGGTACGCCGATTACTAGACTAGGTCTAAATCCCTCTCTTATTAGCTCAGAAAGCTTTATCAGAGCAGTAGGAGCGTTACCAACTGCGAATACTGCATTTGGATATTTCTCGCTCGCATAGCTTACCGATGCAACAGCTCTTGTTGTTCCATCAAGCTTCGCCTTTTCAGCGATTTCAGGCTCTGCCATGAAGCAGAAAGCCTCTCCGCCTAGCTTCTTAAGAGTTGGCTTCGTTATTCCAGAAAGAGCCATGTTCGTGTCAGTGACAATAGTAACGCTGCTAGACATGATTACGATGCCCTTTGATGTAGCATTCTCAGTAAATTCAAGGTTTGTACCATAGTCAAAGTCCGCTGAAGTGTGAATTACTCTTCTCACAACAGGCATATCTTCCTCTGAAACTACGATGCCTCTTTCGGCCATCTCTTCCTCGATGATTTTCATGCTTGTGCGCTCAATATCCGCAGGTAGTAGGTGTTTGTATTCCATATCTTATCTCCTATCTTAATCCCATTATCTTATATATTTTATCAAAATCCATCGCCGCTCTAACTCCATCTGCCAAGATGTCGTATTGCTTTTCGACATAAGCGCTGTGCGAAATAGGCGCAGCCTCGCTATATTCGATGCCCTTGCGGTCGCATAGATATTTTACAAGTTTTTCAGTTAGCTCTCCCGTATCAAAGAGTCCGTGCAGGTAGGTTCCAAAGTTTGTGCCACACGCACATCCATCGTCCTTGCCGTTTTCAAGTGTCAAAAATGGATCGCCCTTAACGATGCTTTCACCCATGTGAATCTCGTATCCGTCTAGCTTTGCTCCCTCAAAGTCCTTCGCCTTGACATCAGCCGTAAAGCGCGTTCTAGTCTTTAGGTTTGTGAAGGTCGTCTCAGTCGGAAGAAGTCCCATTCCGTGCATTTCTTCAAGGTCTCCCTCGATATGATGTGGGTCTTGAAGCTTTTCACCCATCATCTGATATCCACCGCACACCCCTAGCACAGGCGTTCCAGAGCTTGCGAGCTTTTGGATTGCGGATTCTATACCGTTTTGACGCATCCAGAGAAGGTCGTCCATGGTGCTCTTTGTTCCTGGAATTATAACCATGTCTGGACTGTGAAGCTCCTCAGCTGACTGGACATACCTAGCACCGATTACCTCGTGTGCTTCTAGTGGTGCAAAGTCAGTGAAGTTTGACATTCTAGGAATCCTTATAATCGCTATGTCAAGAGGCTTAACCTCTGATTTTGCGTTAAGTCTTGGAGCAAGAGAGTCTTCGTCATCGATATCCACTCTGATATACGGGATCACTCCAAGCACTGGAATTCCAGTCTTTTCTTCGACCATCTTAAGCCCTGGAGCAAGAATATCTATATCGCCGCGGAACTTATTTACGATGAGGCCTGCAATTCTCTTTTGCTCATCATCGGTCAAAAGCTTAACCGTTCCATAAAGCTGTGCGAATACGCCTCCCCTATCTATATCTCCTGCAAGAAGCACTGGCGCTCCTGCCGCCTCAGCCATTCCCATGTTTACGATGTCGTTTTCCCTAAGGTTTATTTCTGCCGGACTTCCAGCACCCTCGATTACGATGATGTCGTTTTCCTCAGCAAGCTCATTGTAGGCCTTCATGACCTCTGGCATAAGCGAATTCTTATACTCGTAGTACTCTGTCGCAGTCATCTGTCCGCGAACCTCGCCAAGCACGATTACCTGACTTCCGATATCGCTTGATGGCTTGAGCAAAACGGGATTCATGCGCACATCAGGTTCAATTCCAGCCGCTTCCGCCTGCATAACCTGAGCGCGTCCCATCTCCATGCCATTTCTGGTAACATAGCTATTCAGTGCCATGTTTTGACTTTTGAACGGCGCAACCTTGTAACCGTCCTGCTTAAAAATCCTGCAAAGCGCTGCACAAAGCAAGCTCTTTCCTGCACCTGACATCGTGCCCTGAACCATTATACATTTAGCTTTGCCCACTATAGCACCTCCTTCATCGCCTTTAGCAATATGTTGTTATCCTCACGTTTTTTGAGCCCTAACCTAAACCAGCCAGGTCCCAAGCCACTGTAATTTTCACATCTTCTAAGCAAAATTCCTCTAGTCTCAAGCTCGTCTGCAAGTCCTTCCCTAGCGTGAAACAAAAGATAGTCTGCCTCGCCATAGACCCTGTTAATTCCCATGTCACCAAGCTCTCTTACGACTCTCTCCCTTTCGGATTTTATAAGCCTTCTAAGCTCTGTTACATATCCTTCTTCTCTTAGAGCTGCAAGTCCTGCATTCTCAGCAAGGCTAGAAACTGACCATTCCTGACCAGCTTTTCTTATCTTTTTCAGGAGATTTTCATCATAGCAAAGGCAGTATCCCAGTCTGATTCCCGCCATCGCATATAGCTTAGTAAAGGACTTTAGTATGAGCAGATTATCAAAATCAGAAAGAAACTCTCTCATAGACTGACTCTCTGGCTCATCCAAAAAGTCGTTAAAGCACTCATCTATAACGAGAAGCGCTCCCACCTCTGCACACCTTTCAAGAATCTTCTTCAGCAAATTCCTAGGAGTTGTTACACCTGTTGGATTGTTCGGCTCACAGATGAAAACAATATCCGTATCCGCTTTTATATGCTCAATGAACTCCTCTGTCAGAGAGAATCCATCTATCTCCTTTAGCTCAAATTCCTCTATATCAGTACCTTGCAGTTCCATAGCTGCCCTATATTCAGCAAATGTTGGTGCGGTAATCAAAGCCTTGCGTGGTTTTGCAGCTGCTGCAAGTCTAAAAATTAGGTCGTCGGCCCCATTTCCGCAAAGGCAGCTTCCCTCTTCGACCTGCTCACGCTCAGCAATCGCCTTACGAAGTCTTCTGCAAAGCGGATCGGGATATCTATCTGCTGTCTCAAGCGTATCAATTACTGCTATTTTTATCCCTTCTGTAAGTCCAAGAGGGCTCACATTTACAGAGAAGTCGAGAGGCTCGTATCCGAATCTCTCCTCAAAGCCTGCCCAGTCACCACCGTGAACGAGCCTCTCCGGCTTCTTTTCACTCCTGGTTACATCTTCTCCTACAAATCTGTCGTTCTTCATCCAAGTGTCCTTAGTTCATTATTTCTGATGTGCTGCGTCAAAGCTTGCACAGTTGCATTTTCGCAAATGTCGTGCCGAAATTCAAGTTTGCACGCTCATTAGCTTATGCGAGCTTTTCGCAAGTGTCGTGCCACCTGTGTTTAAATAGAGTGTCGGTTTCCTAAACCGTGCGTCGGGTGTTCGAATCGCAAAATACGTGCCAATTACCTCACGAAGTGAATTAGCAAATGTATTCCAACAAAGCAAGCCGTTGCCAGAAGCGATGCGACAATCATCAGTTTATTTGCTTTCAAAATATCTTCAGCTTCTATCTCCCTAGTCGCATCGCCTATATACGGCTTGTCGTAGTATTCGCCGAAATAGTAAGCAGGGCCCGCAAGGCGAATACCCAAGGCGCCGGCACACGCCGCCTCGGTCTGGGCCGAGTTCGGGCTGGCGTGATTAAAGCGGTCGCGCCTCCAGATTCGGTAAGCTGATTTAAAGTCGCGACCGGTTAATGCGGCGGCGGCGACAAAGAACAGAGCCGCCAGCCGCGCCGGCGCAAAGCCGCAAAAATCATCAAGTTTTGCGGAGGCTCTGCCAAAATCAATATATTTTTCGTTCTTGTATCCTAGCATGCTGTCCATAGTGTTGACAGCCTTGTATGTTAGAGCAAGAGGAGCCCCGCCTATGGCGAGATAAAGAAGCGGCGCTAGGACGCCATCGGCGAAGTTTTCAGCAACAGTTTCAACAGTTGCCTTTGTTATACCCTCCTCACTGAGCTCACTTGTATCTCTTCCAACTATCCTGCCAACGGCCTTTCGAGCCACAACAAGTCTATCCTGCTTTGATTCAAAGCCCTCTGTAGCGTCAAATCTTTTGATACCATGCGAGGTCTCTTCTTCAGGTTTCTTTTTCGTTTTGCTAGCCTTACCTGTTAAGCACCTGTAAACATTTTTGCTTTCGGATACGAGCCCTTTTATAGCAAGGCTCTGAAATCCCCAAAATACCTGAACTGCAAGAAATAGCCAAGGACTTATGAGCCATGCTAGCACGCTTATTGCTGTAGTAAATATCAGCGTTGATAAGACCACAGTCGCAGTCAGAATCTTACCTGCCCCTCTCAAAGCCTTCTGCCTTTCGCTATCGCTTAGCTCCTTTTCATCAATCCGCTTACGCAGCCAAGCCTCCAGCTTGTCTATAAGCTTGCCAATGATTACAACAGGGTGCGGCAGCCAAGATGGGTCGCCAAATAGCAAATCAAGCAGAACGGCACCGACTAAAATACCAGTAAAAATCACTTTTTGCCCCTTCTTCCAAAGGCAGCTGCCTTCTCAATAAAACGAGCCGCAAGTCTAGGCTTTCCCGCTAAGTAAAGGTGCGGAAACCCTGCGTAAAGCGTATCAGTCGCAAACGCACAGCGATAGCTCCTGCCACCAAGTGGCTTAGTAGCCAGTAAATCAGAGCCTGGGTCCGCCGCGTCCCAATAATGGAATTCGTGCATCGGAACCTCTTCTCCTGCTCTGAACAGGAGGCTATCCTCCTCTTGACTTAGGAGCGAGTATCCAAAGCGAACGAGCTTCTCCTTGTTAGTCGCAGCTCCTTTAAATATTCCAACCTGCTCGTATATATCTCCATTCTCATCTTCAAGCGCCTCGCAAAGGTATAGGAAGCCACCACACTCAGCAACCGTTGGAAGACCAGATTCTATTGCAGATTTAATGTCTTTTAGCATATCTTCGTTAGATGAAAGCTCTCCAGCAAAAATCTCTGGATATCCTCCGGGAAGATATAGACCGCTTATGCCTTCAGGAAGTTTCTCGTCATGCAAAGGGCTGAAAAACACTAGCTCAGCGCCCTGTTCTATAAGTGTATCTAGGGTCTCCTCGTAGAGGAAGCAAAACGCATCGTCGCGCGCAACGGCAATCTTTGCACTAGCACGAGTTTTGCCACCCCCTAGTTCGCTACCGTCCACATCGTTAAGCTCATAAGCGCAGATCTTGCAACTTTCTATATCACCTAGCTTAGCTACCGAACTATCATCGCTATCCTTATCGTCCCTATCACATAGCTCCTCAAAGGACTCAAAATCAAAGCTATCCTCGAGCGCTTCTGCTATCTTTTCTATTCTTTGATTTAAATCCGAAATTTCACCTGCTGTGTAGAGACCTAGATGCCTGCTCGAAAACTCAGCACCTTCAACATACGGAAGGCAGCCTAGGAGCTTAACTCCAGTTTCAGCTTCAAGCACAGGCTTCAGTCTTTGATAGAGCATTTTGGAGCACTTGTTCAATATGACTCCAACTATGTGGTGAGGCTGTCTTAGTGACTTTAATCCTAGGATTTGAGCCGCGATTGAAAGACTTGCCCCCTTTGCATCAATGACTGCAATTACAGGTAAATCAAGGGTATCAGCGACCTTCCAGGCACTTGCTTCATCGCTTATTCCGCCCAGGCCATCAAAATAGCCCATTGCACCCTCGCAGATTACGGCAGTCTTGCCTGCGCTATACCTTTGATAAAACTCCTTAACTCTGTCAGCAGAGGCGAGGAACAAATCCAGGTTATGCGATTCCACATCCATAACCGCGCGATGAAACATCGGATCTATATAGTCGGGTCCACATTTGAAGGAGCCAACCTCATATCCCTTCTTTTTCAATAGAGAAAGGAGGCCAACAACGACGCTGGTCTTTCCACTTCCCGACGATCCTGCAGTTATAAGACACTCTATCATAAATTACTCCTATCTCACGGGAGTTCCCATGACTATAAATATAGGGTTTCCACCTATCATCATGTGAAGCTTTCCTACTGGCCTATCATTGCTAAAGCTTACCTGAGTGATGCTCACATCATAGCCAAGCCTTACAAGCTCTGTAGTCGCCTCTCCAAGACTTTCAATAGCAATAGCTGAGATACAGATTCTAGCTTTGCTATTCTTCTCCTTTATGAATTCCAAAATTGGACTCATATTGCCCCTAGTACCACCGATAAACACCGCATCTGGTGCTGGCAGTCCCTCTAGGGCCTCTGGTGCCTTACCCTCAATAACCTTGAGATTCCAAGCACCTAGCTTTTTTCTATTAATATCAATTAGCTCACAGCCCTCTGGCACGCACTCAATTGCGTAAACCTTGCCCTCATTTGCTGCAAGAGCCATTTCAACTGATACGCTTCCAGTTCCCGCTCCAACATCCCAAACGGTTTCTCCCTCTTTGATGCCTAGCTTTGATAGAATTACGGAGCGAACCTCCTGCTTTGTCATAGGAACCTTGCCCCTTGTAAATGACTCATCGTCAAATCCCGATGTACGTCTTGGCTTAATTTCAAGCTTTTCGCAGAGTACAACCGCAAGTGTATCAAAGTCCTGATCAACAAAATCAGAAGCTTTTCCGTGCCAAATATGCTCATCGCTATATGAGAGTCTTTCTGCTATTGTGACTTCATGGTCTCCAAGACCAGCCTCTGTTAGCTCCATGCAAAGGTTCTTTGGCTTTAGTGCCCCACCTGTCAAAAAGTAAGCCGGTTTTCCCTTCAGCAAAGCTGTAACTGCACTGCAATCGACTCCATGAGCCGAGAACAAATTCCAGTCGTGCCAAGGTCTCTGAAGTCTTGCAGAAAGCATCTGAACACTTGAAATTCCTGGAAGAACCTGAACCTCTGCACCCTTTCCCTCAAGGAGAGGAAGCAGGCTTCGGCATCCCGAATAGAAACCTGAATCTCCACTGTATGCAATGGCTACGCTTTTTAGCTTTTCGTCACTTTCAGCGTCTATGACCTGCGCAATATCCTTTGCTAGAATTGCTGGCACCTTGCGAGCCTCAAACTCATCACCAAGGTCCTCTAAAAGCCTTGGTGCACCAATAATCAAATCTGCATTTTTCAATGCATCCAAGGCTACAGCCGTAGCTCCTTTGCTAGTGCCACAGCCCATGCCTATAAGATAAATCTTCATTTCATCCTCCTGCAAAGCTCAAAAAGCTCATCCGCGGAAAGTCCCTCTTCCTTTGGCCTTTCGATTACAAGTATAGGAACCTTGCATTTTTCAGCTGCAGTAAGCTTCTCATCAAAGCCTCCCGCCCTGCCACTATTCTTTGTAACCATATAATCTATGTCAAACTGCTCTATCAAAGCGATATTAAGCGACTCAACAAAAGGTCCCTGCACCGCTATGATGTTGCGATGAGGAATCTCAGCCTCCTCACAGAGCCTTATGCTATCGCCTGTTGGAAGCACTCTAGGGTAAAGTCTTTCAGGACCCAAAACCATGTATTTGTGAAGGTCCTTTGAG
This sequence comes from Eubacterium sulci ATCC 35585, assembly GCA_001189495.1. NCBI lineage: Bacteria > Bacillati > Bacillota > Clostridia > Peptostreptococcales > Anaerovoracaceae > [Eubacterium] sulci. Next base: position 16,838 of record CP012068.1, read on the forward strand.
CCGGTAGTGAGCATGATTCTGCCCTCTTTTTCCCGGAGCCAATCTATCGCTTCCTCGGTAGTTTTTACACTGATTATGTAACTTGATTCATCCATGCCAGTCTCTCTTCTCTTGAGTCTGTAATACGGAATTCCCGCAGCCTCACAAGCAGAGCGAATATTCTCTGTAGCTATGACAGCATAAGGATGGGTTGCATCTATGCAAAGGTCGTGCTTCAGCATTAGCTCACGCATTTCCTCCTCGGTTTTGCGCCCTACGCTAACCTCTATGCCTTCAGCCTCGCCCTGCTCCTCGCCACCGTATTCAGTCGCCACGTAAACGCTGACATCTATTCCGATTTCCGCAAGTCTTTTTGATATCTCGCGACCATCGGAAGTACCGCTAAACAAACATATCTTCATGCTTTTCGTATCCTCTTGGTGTTACCATCTTACCATCTACAAGCTTTGTCTGTGATGATCCGATAAACACTGTTGTAAACATATCAATAGGCTCATTATCAAGCTCCTTGAGTGTGCAGATTCTGTACTCTTCACCCTCTCTGCCAATGTTCTTAACCCAGCCACAAACCGTGTCTTCGCTTCTATGCTTGAGCATGATATTGCAAGCCGTTGTTAGATGCTCGATACGTTTCTTTGATCTAGGGTTATATAGGCATGTGATGAAGTCTCCCTCTGCCGCAAGCTCTAGTCTCTTCACAATCAATTCCCATGGTGTCAAAAGATCTGAAAGTGAAATCACGCAGAAATCGTGTCCCACTGGTGCGCCAAGAACCGCTGCTCCTGAAATTGCAGCTGTAATTCCTGGAACAACCTCAACCTCAACATCCTTATAGCTGTGAAGTAGCTGTAGCAAAAGGCCAGCCATTCCATAAACACCAGAATCTCCACTGCAGACCATGGCAACAGTCTTTCCTGACTGAGCTGTTTCTAGCGCCCATTTGCAACGATCAATTTCCTTCTTCATAGGTGTAGTAAAGGTTTCCTTCTCTGGAAACATTGAAGTTATAAGGTCTACATACACCGTATATCCACAGATGACATCTGACTTTTCAATAGCGCAAATAGCCTCTTCAGTCATCATTTCTTTTCCACCCGGTCCTAATCCAACCGCATAAACTTTTGTCATTTTACAATCTCCAATCTAAATTCAGTGGCGCTGTAGCAATCGCCATAGTCACGCCATTTTTCGCCATTTTCCTATTTACAATTACTCCGCCAGAGCCGCAAATTGCACTTCTTTCACATACATTATCAACACCTGTTATCTTGCGAACAAAATCTGATCCTGAAAACTCTCCCTCTACTGCAGATAGCTCATCAGCTGAAAAAGTCTTAAATTCTAGCCCATGCTTTTTGCAAAAGCTGATAAGTCCCTCCTCATCCTTCTTTAGGTCTATACTACAAACAAGACAGATTGCATCAGCTGATATATCCGACTTGCTCATGAATTCCTCAAAGCATTCCTCTATCGCAGTCTCAGGAGTTCCTCTCCTGCACCCAACTCCAAGATAGGCAATCTGCGGTACTGCAACAAGGCACTTTTCATTCGCCCTCTCTATCTTTGATTTATCTATACTTACGAGCACATTAGGCCTCTCATCAAAGCCAGCTTCACCTTTGGTGTTCTCCATCTCGCTATCGTTTTGACCACTCAAAACTCTGAGCTGCACATTCTTTGGTACCTGTCCTGCTATCTCGTAGTCGCTTACAAAATCAATCTTTTCGCCTGCAAGCAGTGCCGATGATATAACTACGATTCTATCAGACCTCAAAATCTTGCAATTATTCTTCTTTGTCCAAAGGTCAATCGCAAACACACCTTGAACATCGGTAGCCGTTGTTATTACTGGATTTGCTTCAGCTATTTCAGCAACCAAATGCGTCAGCTCGTTTCCGCCACCTAGATGTCCAGAGAGAACAGAAATTGCATTGTTTCCCTTCTCATCTATAACAACTACAGCAGGATCTTTGACCTTGCTAGCCACATGGGGAGCTATCGCTCTTATGGCAATGCCCATGGCTCCAACAAATATCAGAGCATCAGCTTCCTTAAAGCCTTTGCTTGCAAAATCTGAAAGGGAAAGCGGTTTTCCACACCTCGAAGCCTGAGCATCCATCCCTTTTTGATTGAGTCCACTAGCAATCTTTTCTGCAAGTGACTGCCCATTGTCCGTAAAAGAGATTAAAAAAACCCTCTTCACTTGCTTGCCTCACGATACTCTGTTGTGAACCCTGGATGGTATAGCAGGCTGCGCTTGTACTCATCTCCTAGGAAGTCACCTACCATGATAAGCGCTGTCTTTGTTACGCCGTTCTCCTTTGCTGTCTGAGCAAGAGTTCCTACTGTACATCTATAGCTTCTCTCCTCTGGCCATGTAGCCTTGTAGACGATAGCCGCAGGTGTGTCCTCAGTATATGCACCCTTGAGGAGTTCCTCCTGAACCTTATCTAGAAGCGATGATGATAGGAATATTACCATCGTTGCTCCAGCCTGTGCTAGAAGATGCATTTTTTCCTTCTCAGGCACAGGTGTACGTCCTTCCATTCTTGTAATGATAACCGTCTGAGTTACATCTGGAAGCGTATACTCAGCATTTATTGCTGCTGCTGCTCCACAAAAGCTTGAAACTCCCGGTATATACTCGTATGAAATCTGAAGCTCATCGAGCAAATCCATCTGCTCACGTATTGCACCGTAAAGACAAGGGTCACCTGTATGAAGTCTAACAGTCATTCTTCCCTGCATTTCTACACGCTTTATTACGTCTATAACCTCTTCGAGTGTCATCTTTGCACTGTCATAAATCTCACAACCCTCTTTTGCCATTTTTAGCAAAGCTGGATTTACCAAGCTTCCGGCATATATTATACAGTCAGCCTCGCCAAGTAGCCTCGCGCCTCTCAGCGTTATTAGATCCTCTCCACCAGGACCTGCCCCCACGAAATTAACCATAAAATCCTCCTTAATTCCCATATATCATAAAGTACATACCCATTTACCCTGCAGCCTTGCAGTATTCAGCAAACATCTATGTAGCAACCAATCAAATTCTAGTATTCGAGTTTAATGTTAGCCTTTTTCTCGCTATTCCACTCGTCAATAATCTCCTTAGCCCCTTCGCTAACACCTAGAAGTCCGTATTCATTTGAGAAAGTACAAACCCCTATTTTTAGCTCATCTTTGACTCTTCTATTAAGAACCTTCTGAATGGATGAAACTATGCTCTCCATCACTTTTTCTCTCATATTTTCCTTGTCGAGAATCTCTATACAAGCATCTGTCGTTGCCGCTTTCATTATCTCTCTGCCAAGCTCTCCGCTTCCGCCACACATTATCGTATGCGCACAGAAAATTTCCTTACGGCAATCTGCACTCCTTGAGTGCGTATTCATTATAGAGCCTGCGACCTTGACCATCTTTCCGATATGCCCTATGAGAAGAACTCTCTCAAAGTCCTCTGCAACCGCCATATCAAGTGCCTCCCCTAGGAAGTTGGAAAACTTAACGCTAGGTATTCCATAGGTTTCCACGTGCTCGTTTGCAACAAAGCTTTCGCCGTAGTTTCCTGGTATCAAAATCAGGTCCTTAGATTCTACAGCAGCCTGTCTCATCGTCACCTCAATTGTAGCAACCAGAGCTTGCATGCTCATCGGCTCAACTATTCCAGATGTTCCTAGGATAGATATTCCTCCCTCTACTCCTATCATGGAGTTAAAGGTTCTCTTAGCTGCCTCAATGCCTTCAGGCACCGAGATTATAACTCTAATTCCTCCCTCATAGCCGTAGTCCTCGCATACGCTTTCTACTGCCTCTTTGATCATACGGCGAGGCGTACTGTTTATTGCAGCATTGCCAACAGGCTGGTCTAGCCCAGGCTTTGTTACTCTTCCTACGCCCTCGCCGCCGTCAATTTCAATCTCTTTATTGTCTATCTTTGATACCGTCGCATATACGCGTATTCCGTCTGTTACATCGGCATCGTCTCCTGCATCCTTGATTATGCTGCTCCAAGCATCGTCCCCACCTGTTCCAAAATCTGCTAGCGGAACATCAACGCGTATACCCTTTCCTGTCATGAGTCCGACAGTTTCAGGGGCCTTGCCACTGAGCATCAAAATAGTAGCTCCCGTTGCAGCAAGTGCCGCACAGGTCCCTGTTGTGTACCCACAGCGCAATTTTTGATTTCCTGAACGCAGGTAGTGTTCAAATCCCATGAGAATCCTCCATGCCTAGCTTTTTCTGTTTATGCAAGCCTTTGCTCGCTCTAATATTATACCCTAGTATGCTTTTATCTAGCAGATTTTTTCTTTTTTGTACGTCCTAGTCCAATGATTATACCAGCTACCAAAACAACTCCTACCACTGCACATAGAATTACAACAGTGTAATCCTTTTTTACTGCTCCCTCAGGTAGTGTGTCTGCTAGGAAAACTATCTGGTGGTCATACCATTTCTGCTTTCTTTTGCTGAAGCTTGTGCACTCTACAGGTGCGTTTAGCTTATCCACTGAAACCTCGTAGGTATACTTATCGTCTACGATTTTAAACTCTGCGTACTTTGACTCGTCAGCCTTAACAGCTTCTTCGCCTGTTCCCATGAAAAGTCTTAGATATCCCTTTCCATTAAGCGTCAAAACTGCAGTCATCTTGCCATCTTTTACAGTCAGCTTTGCTTTTATGATATTAAACATTGATGAATCGCTTTCAACTTCGATGTCATATGTTCCGTCTTTGATGTCTTTTCCAGTAAGCTCCTTTAAATCCGGATTTGATACGTCTGTTCTAGCTCCTTTTTCGCTGTCCTGTGCGACCTGGTCGCTAGTCGACTTTGTCTCTGCGTATACGTCGTTCTTAAAAAGAACAGCCGATGTTTCGAGAACACCGGCTGTTACAACGCAGAGAGTAAGTAAGAAAATTACTAGTTTCTTCATTTGCTCTCCTTTAAAATTCTTGCCTAAATTTTTTCGAATTCATCTTATTTGAGTGAATCGATAGCTGCCTTTAAATGCTCTAGATAGATTTTCTGGATGTCATAATTCTGTCCTAGTCCTCTTAGAACTGGCTTAACTTCAAATCCTGCTGCCTTGAACTTTGTTGCCCAGCTATCTTCCTCATCACCAGCCATATCGTTGTTTGCGTGATCGCCTGCAACTACCATAAGTGGCTGAAGGATAACTCTCTTGTACTTTCCGCTTTCCTTTACCTGAGCGATAAGATCGTCAACTGAAGGTTTAGCCTCTACTGTTCCAACGAAGTAATCGTTGTATCCAGCTGCCTTTAGCTTCTCCTGCATAGTTGCGTAAACCTTATTTGATTCAGCTTCTGTTCCATGTCCCATGAAGCAGATTGCTGTCTCTCCATCAAGGTATTCCTTAGTATCATTTGTGATTGCTGCGATAACCTGCTTATAGTCTTCATCGCTTGTTAGAAGTGGCTCGCCAAGAGCAATCTTGTCAAACTTATCCTTGTACTTATCAAGTTCCTTCTTAAGATCGTTATACTCAAGACCGTTCATAAGGTGTGTAGGCTGAACAATTAGAGTCTTAACTCCATTTGCAACAGCTCTATCAAGTGCCTGCTTTACATTGTCAATCTCGATATTCTCTTCCTTCTTGAGCTTGTCGATTATGATCTGAGCAGTGAACGCTCTGCGTACCTGATAATCAGGGTAAGCTTCTCTGATTGCATCTTCAATCGCACCGATAGTCACGTGTCTGCTGTTGCTGTAGCTTGTACCAAAGCTAACAACCAAAATTTCCTTATCGCTTGAAGCTTTTGCATTTCCGCTGTCCTTCTTCTCTCCGCATCCTGTCAAAAGCATTGACATTGAGAGAACCGCGATAACTACTACAGATAATAATTTCTTCATACATTCCTCCTATTGTACAAAAAAGCGAAACAACTAAATAGGGATACCTCGCCCTAAGCAAAGCATCCCCGTAATTTATCAGTCAAACTCATAAAATCCAAGACACCAATTACTCGTGGCGGTCATCTTACAGTCTAGGCAGGTCTCCTGGCTCACGGCATATATTATCACGCCTTCCCACATCCGAGGATGCAGTGGCATCTGTGTTTTAACCGTTTACAGTGACGAGTTCGCACAGGATTTACACCTGTTTCCCTTTTCACTAGAATTGCTCAAGTCTTTGATTTATATGTATCAAATTTATATGTATCAAAGCGAGATTTCTTACTAGCACCTAAACAAATATTAAGTTGTTTATATTTATATACGAATAATATCATTTCCTCGATAATTTTGCAATCACTTTGTCATTTAATCACAAAACTTAAACCACGTAAAAAGCTCTCCCAAATGGAGAGCTTCGTTTCTTATGTGTATAGGTCAAATTAGTCGATATTGTACTTGTTCTTGAACTTCTCAACACGTCCACCACGGTTGATGAACTTCTGCTGACCTGTAAAGAACGGATGGCACGCTGAGCAAACTTCTAGTCTTAGCTCTGGCTTAGTAGACTTAGTTACAAATGTGTTTCCGCATGCGCAAGTTACTTTACATTCCACATAATCAGGATGGATTCCTTCCTTCATGCTTGTACCTCTTTCCTGCTCAGGTCTCCCCGTGCATATATTTACTGATATTACAGCTCTATTATTGTATCACAGCAATAAGGGCTGTGCAAGATAGCAATTATAAAAATATTTTCTATTTGTTTTTAGTAAGGCTTTGTCTCATAGGATTTTAAACAGATATTTATTTATATTATTTTTTGAATTTATCACTATTTATACATACAAGAGTAAATATAACAATACCTCCAAAAACAACCCATGGAAATACGATAGCGATTATATTATTAATATATAGCCCAAAATCAAATGCTAATAAACAAAGAGCCATTCCTGTAAGAGTTTTACTAATAAATCTACCTATTTTCTCCATATCATAGACATTTCGTTCTTCGACTGACATAGTGTTAAACCCTGCTAATAACCAAAGTCCTTTGCCTCTTTTGAGAAAAAAGGCAATTATAATCAGTATTATGGCAAAAACGATTACAGGTATATATTGCATTTTATCCTCCAATCCGCCAATCCATTACTACTTTGACTTCTTAGCAAAGACAATTCTATCTCTATTTGCTAGATCCTTGAGCACCCTTATCGATGTGAAATCTCCGTTTCTAGATAGAAGCCCGCTCACAGCTTCGCCCTGATCATGACCTATCTCGAGCAGTAAAACGCCGCCCTTTCGCAGGTGACCACCTACTCCGCTCACAATTCTCTCATGGAAATCAAGTCCGCTTTCTCCACCATCAAGTGCGGAAAGCGGCTCGTGTTCACAGACCTCTTTCTGCAGAGTCGGGATTACTGAAGACTTGATGTACGGAGGGTTAGAGATAATCATGTCAAACTTTTGCTTGCGGAAGTGCTTTGAAAAAGGCTTAAAAAGATCGCCCTGCTCAAACTTCACGGATTTTGCAACACCGTGCTTTTGCGCGTTCTCCTTGGCTACTTTGATTGCCCCTTCACTGATATCAGAGCAAGTTACATTAACCTTGTTAGCAATTCTAGCTAGCGAAACACCTATAGCACCGCTGCCTGTACAAAGATCAAGTATATCCCATTCCTTGCGCTTTACATCCATGTCCTCCCCGCGAAGAGTTCCCGTATTTATTATCTCTAGCGCATCCTCAACGAGCGTCTCCGTATCCTGCCTTGGAATGAGCACGTTTTCGTTCACTATGAACTCAAGGCCCATGAATTCCTGGCTTCCCATGATGTATTGAACAGGCTCTCCCTTACTTCGTCTATCAATCAACTCAAAATACTTATCGCAAAGTCTATCCTGAAGTACTTCCTGATATTCTAGGATGATTTTTGAAAATGGAATGTCCATCATGTAACAGTATAGAATTTTGCAATCACGCGTGGCATCTGCGATATCGCTGTCCATGAGCTGCTTTTCACCCATGGTTAACATTTCTTTGACTAATAGACTCATTCCTTATTTCCTTCTCGCTCTATATGTCTTTCCTCAATCAAATTCGCGTCCTTGTCACAAATTCCCTCAATATAAGGTGTTTCCTTTGGTACTAGAACCGCCTTCATCGAAGCTATTGCAACCTCTAGCTGCTCATTTGTCGGCTCCTTTGTTGTCAGCTTCTGAAGCAGAATTCCTGGCATGCTCATCATCTTAACAAGCGTTCCATCGCTTCTTCCTGCCCACTTGAGCACCTCGTACGAAAGCCCTGCAACAACTGGTATCAAGACAATTCTCGACAATATTCTCATCAGCAGATTAGGCCACCCAAGCATAGAGAACAAAATCAAACTTATGACCATGACAAACATCAAAAAGCTCGTTCCACAGCGCGGATGAAGTGTGTAAAAGCTCTGCGCGTTCTCAGGTGTAAGCTCAAGCCCATTCTCAAAGCAGTGAATCGTCTTGTGCTCTGAGCCGTGATACTGAAAGGTTACGCGAATGTCCTCCATCTTACTTATCAAAAGTATATATCCTATGAACATCAAAATTCTCAAAAGTCCCTCAGCGAGATTGAGCAAAATATGATTCTTTGTCACCTTACCGAGTAAGTTTACGACCACGGTTGGAAACAGCACGAAAGCAAGCACACTCACAGCGATTGCTATCAAAACCGAGACGTAAATCATCAGGTTCCAAACAGCCTTTTCTCCGAAGTGTTTAACTAGCCACGACTCTAGTTTGCCAGGCTTTGCCTCCTCAGCAGCCTCAGTGCCTTCCTCGTCCATCGTATATGCCTCAAGCACATCAGCTGAATATATCAAAGTCTTCATGCCTATTACCATGGAGCTAAAAAACGAAACCACTCCGCGGACAATAGGAATCTTGGCCCAGCGTCCGATAGGCTTTATCGGCTGAGTCTTTATGTGAATTCTGCCGTCAGGAACACGCATCGCAATCGCCATGCGATCAGTTCCGCGCATCATCACGCCTCCCATTACCGCCTGTCCTCCAATAGAAGTAGGGCAAGCATCCTTCAAAAAAATCTTACTTAAATCCATTAAATCCCCTTACATGTATTTCTTCTGGTCCTGTCCCAGGATCTTCTTAATAACCTGAATGAAGTTCTTGTTGTTCGTTGTATTTGCAAGATTATCTATGATAATCTCTGAAACCTCATGCGGATTTACATTTGATAGAGCTCTTCTCATAGTCCAAATTGCCTCAAGCTCAGCCTGAGTCATCAAAAGATCCTCTCGCCTTGTACCGGATCTGTTAAGGTCAAAGGCAGGGAAAATCCTCTTCTCGGAAAGCTTACGGTCAAGATGTAGCTCCATATTACCTGTACCCTTGAATTCCTCGTATATAACATCGTCCATTCTAGAACCTGTCTCAACAAGAGCTGTTGCAAGTATTGTGATGCTTCCGCCCTCCTCGACATTACGAGCAGCTCCAAAGAACTTCTTAGGCTTGTAAAGCGCACTCGGATCAAGACCACCTGAGAGTGTCCTTCCTGAAGTTGGCTCAACAAGGTTATATGCTCTTGCAAGTCTAGTGATACTATCCAGCAAAATTACTACGTCCTTCTTATGCTCAGCAAGTCTCTTGGCTCTAGCTAGAACCATCTCGGCAACCTTGACGTGATGCTGAGGTCTCTCATCAAAAGTAGAATATATTACCTCGCCGCTGCTAAGCGAACGTTTCATATCCGTTACTTCCTCAGGTCTTTCATCAACTAGGAATACGATTAGCTCAACGTCGGGGTGATTTTGCTCTATGCTATTTGCGATTCTCTTTAGAAGCGTTGTCTTACCAGCCTTTGGCGGTGCGACAATAAGTCCTCTCTGACCCTTTCCTATAGGAGAAATCAGGTCGATAAGTCTCATAGAAAGGTCCTTTGATGTTCTCTCAAGTGTGAGCCTCTCCTGAGGGAATATAGGCGTTAAATCCTCAAAGTCCGGCCTCTTTATGGCAATTCCCGGCTCTTCATCGTTTACTGTCTTAACATAGAGCAGAGCACCGAATCTTTCTCCATCATTTGGCAGTCTTGAAATTCCGCAAACTTTATCACCCGTCTTCAGATTAAATCTTCTGATCTGAGTAGGTGAAACATAGATATCCTTGTCGCTAGTAAGGAAGTTATTAAATCTCAAAAATCCAAAGCCGTCCTCAGCAATTTCAAGTATACCGCAAACCTCAGGTCTTGGCCTAGAATCGCGTATTTCCTTTGCTGTAAGCTTTTGCTCGGCATCTGCATCGGAAGCCTCTATATCATCAATTTTCGGCTCAATAGCATCCAAAGAATCGCTACTACCTTCCTTGGAAGCAGTCTCCTCAGCCTCTACAGCAGGCGTCTCCTCAGCCTCCTCAGGCTTGACCTTGCGAGGTCTTCCCCTCTTCTTAGGTGCAGGAGCACTCTCTTCTTCAGTAAGCTTTTCCTCGATTGCTTCGCTTTCAATCAAAATTTTACTCTTTGCCATAAATCAAAACCTAGGCTTACGCCTCCCTTTCTGACACAAACTCATCGCATATATTAAACTAATCAAAACTCGTCTGGAAATACACGGTCTGAACCGACCGCTCAAAGGTAATAATATGATTCCTAATTATATTACATTTGAAATCAAAATGTAACCCCAAAATTCAAGTTAAAAGTATGCAAAAATTAAAAAACTGCCCCACCAAAGCCATCAATCTAGCTTTGATAAAGCAGCTATAAATTCATATATTTTCTCTGAGTATACTTGCCTCTAGAACTCTGCACTCTTAGGAGTTCTTGGGAATGGGATTACGTCTCTGATGTTGCTTACACCTGTGAGATACATTACCATTCTCTCAAATCCAAGTCCGTAGCCAGCGTGCTTAACACCACCGTACTTACGAAGATCTAGGTACCAGCTGTAATCCTTAGCGTCAAGTCCCATAGCCTCCATTCGGCTTGTTAGAACATCGATACGTTCTTCTCTCTGGCTTCCGCCGATGATTTCGCCAACGCCCGGAACGAGAAGGTCGCAAGCAGCAACAGTCTTGTTGTCGTCGTTTACTCTCATGTAGAAGGCCTTGATATCCTTAGGATAATCTGTTACGAACAGCGGCTTCTTGAAAATCTCCTCTGTCAAATAACGCTCGTGCTCTGTCTGAAGGTCGATTCCCCACTCTACTGGATACTGGAACTCCTTGCCTGACTTCTGAAGAAGTTCAACAGCCTCAGTATATGTAACCCTGCCAAAGTCTGATGAAACAATGCCATGTAGACGCTCCAGCAGTCCCTTATCAACAAACTTGTTAAAGAACTCCATCTCCTCAGGTGCATGCTCAAGCACGTAGTTGATTATGTACTTAACCATAGCCTCTGCAAGCTGCATGTTATCCTCAAGATCAGCAAAAGCAATCTCAGGCTCTATCATCCAAAACTCTGAAGCATGTCTTGCTGTGTTTGAATTCTCAGCACGGAATGTAGGTCCAAATGTGTAGATGTTTCTGAAAGCCATAGCGTAAGCCTCACCCTCAAGCTGTCCGCTTACTGTAAGCCCTGTGTGCTTTCCGAAGAAATCCTGACTATAATCTATCTGACCCTCTTCAGTTCTTGGAATATTATCTAAATCAAGCGTTGTAATCTGGAACATCTCGCCAGCACCCTCAGCATCACTACCTGTTATAATTGGTGTGTGAGTGTAAACAAAGTTCTGATCCTGGAAGAACTTATGAATAGCATAAGCCGCAATTGATCTAACACGGAAAACCGCTGAGAACAGGTTGCTCCTTGGTCTTAGATGCGCAATCTCACGCAAAAACTCTACTGAATGACGCTTCTTCTGAAGTGGATAATCCGCATCAGTGTCCGCCTCTATCAAAACCTCCTCAGCCTTAATCTCAAACGGTTGCTTCGCATCCGGAGTAAGCTCTAGTTTTCCCCTTACGCAAAGCGCAGCTGAAACCTTAGCCTTGCCTATCTCATCAAAATTAGCAAGCTTATCTGCCTCATAAACTATCTGAACAGGTGTGAAAAAGCTACCATCATTCAGCTCGATAAACCCAAATTTATTGGAATTTCGATTAGTTCTCACCCAACCTCTAACCGTAACTTCCTTGCCCGCATATTCTGCTGTGTTTCTGTGTAATTCTCTTAGCTGAATTGACTCCATATCTTTCCATCCTTTTAATTTATTTGATTAACTAGTTCATCAAAGCATCTTAGAATCAAAAAATCCCACTTTGCATGACAACATCCAATCAGTGGGATTTATTATAGCACAAAACAAAGCTATCATCTATCTTTTTCTATTTATAAATAATATTATATACAATTGGATATTTTATAATCAATATTATGGACACGGCTATATTTGCGACTTTATATATTTTAGAAGGATGCGTAACTGTTAAGAAATACACAGCAGTAGTCAGCACAACTAGAGCTATATCAATCATTATCAGCCCAATCAACAGCTTTTTATCTACCTGTTTGTTCCTTAGTCTACGCCACTCACCTACAATGTTACCTAATGAAACCATAGAGAAAAACCAATTAAGATAGGCTAATTTATTCCTAGAGAAAATTAAGAATAGAATTAGTGTTATAGAATATAAAAAGCCTACATATTTCATCAATCTAGTATGTTTCGCCTCTTCCATAACTCACCTCGCTTTTTCTATTTCCGTAGATAGAATCCAATAGCTAATTGGAAGCGTAACTATCAGTATTATCGCAATTACCCTAGTTGCATACATATATTGATTAGCTTCGCTTGTAGGATTCAGCATTTGTAGTATTACCGCTGTTATCACAATTGTGAAATTTGGTGTCATAACGCATATCAATAAGGGTTTATTGATTTTATTTTTATGTTTCACGACTAATTCACGAAATATAAATCCTGACACTAGAAGACTCATAAAAAAGATTTGATATGTTAAGTTTCCTGGATCATTTTTAAATATCCATATAAGTAACAATGAAAAAGCAATCCCCACATACTTACCAAACATTTTATCAAGTTTTTTTAAAGTATTCATTGCTATACCGCCTTTCTATACTCTATTTTAAATAGATATTAGAATAGATATCTTATTGACATCCCTACAATAAAACCAGCAACAAATAGTAATATGTATTTAATAAGCTTCTTCCTACTCATAGAACCACCACCTATCTAACTTGATAATATCCCCTATATTCAGAAAAATCAAGTTTTTTTGTGGAGCTATGATATAATATCAGGTAGAATGATTTTATTAGGTCTAGCTAAAAGATAATAAGACATTCAAAGCTTTGAAAAATGCATATCTTATTTGAAAGTTGAGGAACTAAAATGCTATTTATTGAAATACTTATGGGTGCCGCTATATTGTATCTGTTTTCAATGTTTTCAATTCTTTTTCATGAACTTGGGCATTTATCAGGATATAAAATTACAATTAAATCTAATGACTGGATTATTCAAATTGGTACAGGAAAAGAGCTTTTTAGCACTAAGCGTCTAAGATATCATGCAATTCCTATTGGTGGTGCGTTTTTATTTGAGCATGAACTAAATACCAAAAAAGGTCAGTTGTTAATGTGTGCAGGTGGACCAATATTTACAGCAATATTGCTTATTCTATTATTTATTTTACAAAGACACCCACTTGGATATGTTTCAAATGATGCTATTGTTTGGATGCGCAATTACAATTTGTGGGCACTATTTTTCACGCTTATTCCAATGAAATACCCAGCTTGTTTAGGAATTGATGATGTTAAGGTTAGCGATGGAATGGCTATATTGCACGCACTACGCAATAATAATAAAGATACAAAAATATAATGGAATACCAAATTTATGCACCAAAAAACGCTACCTTTCGGTAGCGTTTCAGACTGTAGACAAAGCTCGTATCAACTTCGTTGATTTCGGGCTTTTTTAGTTAAACTAAACTTATTGATACAGAGTATCTAATTAGTTTAAAAAAATGATTCATAATAGTTTTAAGCGATTCTCTATTCCATAGTATCCTCGCTAACTTTTTCATATTCATACACGCAAAGGTTAATCCGACTTTCATCAGCATTTTATCTTTTCCCCTTTGCTGCGTATATCTCATACCATGATGCTCTTTTGCTGTACCAAAACATCGCTCTATCGTTTCTTTTCTTAACGCATAGAGCTCTTTCATTCCTTTTCTTAAGCGTATATCTTCACACTGCTCAATATACTCACTCCATATATGTCTTGTTAATATTTTCTGTTTCTGTTTGCTTGAAGTACACTTCCACAAAGAAGAACAATCTTTGCAAATTTTCTTGTTGCTCCTATACTCCTTATATCCCTCTCTGTTGGTTGTGGAATACCTTAGTATCTTATTCTCAGGACATATATATTCATCGTAATACTCATCATAAACAAAGTCATTTTTACTAAAGAATCCATTTTTACTGTAAGTCCTTTTGTACGGCATTACAGGTGTTATCCCATCGTCTATCAGAAGCTTTGCTATTGCTGGAGTTTTGTAGCCTGCATCAAGTACAATATGTGTAGGATTAAATTTCTTTAGTTTATTGTAAAGCTTTGGAAATGTTGTACTATCATGTTCATTTCCCGGATGTACCGTGTAATCAAGTATCCACCCATGTTTATCGCATGCTGTCTCTATTGCGTATGCAAATACCTCTTTATGCTCACCTTTATGGAACCATCCGCTCTCAGGATCTACTGTGCTTTGCTTTTGCTCTTTTACTTCAATCCCATCACCATCTATATGCTCATCATCGTCTTTGGATTTTAAGTTCTTTTTGCCATGTTCTTGTCTATCTTCATTGATTTCCTTTTTTAGCTTCTCATCGTAAAATCTTGCAGACTTCTTCGCAACTAATATTTTCTTTGCTTTCTTTCTGTTTGCTGCTGCTTTTATGTGAGTTGCATCAACAAATATTTCATCTGTACATACTAATTTATGATTCATACATTGAAGAAGTATTTCTACGAATATCTGCTCAAACAAATCTGTGCCTTCAAATCTTCTTTTGTAATTCTTCCCAAATGTACTAAAATGAGGCACTGAATCATTAAAGTCAAGCCCAATAAACCATCTGTACGCAACATTAACTTCAATATCTTTAATGGTTTGCCTCATACTTTTTATCCCAAACATATATTGGATTATTGGTATTTTAATCAATGTTACAGGATCAAGACTTGGTCTGCCCGTATCAGGTGAATATCTTTCCTCAACTAAATCGTAAATGAATGAAAAATCTACAGCCTTGTCGATTTTTCTAAGTAAATGTTCCTCAGGAACTAATGATTCAAGTGATACTATTTGCATTTGATCAAGTCGTTTGTTGTTCTTTGTAATCATTGAAATACCAACCTTTCTATACTAATATTATACCACAATTTGCTGATATTTCATATGTTTTATGACATAGAAAAAGCCCGAACCGAGGTCTCTCGGACGAGCTTTGTCTACAGTCTGAAACGCTACCTTTCGGTAGCGTTTTGATTTTACTATATTCAGCTTACGCTAGCGCTGCTGTGATGATTGACATTGTGTAGATTTCCTCTGCATTGCAACCGCGTGATAGGTCGTTGATAGGAGCATTTAGACCCTGAAGAATTGGGCCATATGCGTCGAATCCGCCAAGTCTCTGAGCAATCTTGTAGCCGATGTTTCCTGCTTCGATTGAAGGGAATATGAATGTGTTAGCCTGACCTGCAACCTTTGATCCCTTGCACTTTGTCTCTGCAACAACTGGTGATACTGCTGCGTCAAACTGTAGCTCACCGTCGATAGCTAGCTCCGGAGCCATTTCCTGAGCCTTGATTGTAGCGTCGTGTGAAAGCTTAACAGTGCCGCCCTTTCCTGAGCCCTTTGTTGAGAAACTTAGGATTGCAACCTTAGGGTCGATGTCAAATATCTGAGCAGTTCTTGCTGTCTCAACTGCAACCTCAGCTAGCTTCTCTGCTGCTGTGTATGTTACATTGCCTTCCTTGTCAACTGTATCCTGATAATCGATGTTGATTGCGCAGTCACCCATAGCTAGGCGCTCGTCTCCGCGAACCATGATAAAGCATGAGCTTACAAGGTGTGCACCTGGCTTTGTCTTAACCAGCTGAAGGGCTGGTCTTACAGTGTCAGCTGTTGAATATGTAGCTCCTCCGAGAAGGCAATCTGCCTTACCCATCTTAACTAGCATAGTTCCAAAGTAGTTTCCGTGGCTTAGCATTTCGCGCGCTTCATCCTCTGAAAGCTTGCCCTTACGAAGCTCTACCATAGTAGCAACCATTGCATCCATCTCTGCATAGTTCTTAGGATCTAGGATTTCGCAGCCTGAAAGGTCGTATCCGTGAGCCTTTGCTGCCTCATCAAATTCAGCCTGAGTTCCCACTAGGATAACCTTTAGGATGTTCTGCTTTGTTAGCTTCTCTGCTGCATCCATAACTCTCTTGTCTGGTCCGTCTGGAAGCACGATTGTGCGAGGTGTTTCCTTTAGCTTGTCGATTAACTTATCAAAAATATTCACTTTGATTCCTCCCATCAAATGTTAGTTGAATTCATACCCAAATATTTTACCACAAAATTGTCAAAACTTCAAACCTAGACAGGTGATTTCTTGCAGATTTGAACATTCTCTGATTCTATCCATCAAAGCTCGACCTTGTCGATAATGCCTTTTAGCTTTGAGATTGTCACGCCGTAGTTCGTAACTGGAACCCCGGCAGCCCTTGCCTTTTCTATGCGGTTCAAAACATGAGCTCTATTGAACATACAGCTTCCGCACATGATTATGAGGTCGTAATCTAGCTCTTCAGGAAAATCCAGTCCTCTAGAGAAATCTATGCTCATATTACCGTATTTCTTTCTCAGCAAAGCAGGAATCTTCACCCTGCCTATGTCCTCTTCGAGCGGCGCATGCGTACAGGCCTCTGAAATCAAAACCCTTGAGTTCTCATTAAGGGCGTCAATTGCGGCAGCACCCTTGACTAGCTCCTCGATATCTCCTTTTGATCTTGCCATCAAAATGGAAAATGATGTTATGTTTGATTCCTCAGGCTTAAGCGCGTAAACCTCTGCAAACACCTGGGAGTCCGTGATTATGAGAGCTGGAGGTTCTTTTAGCAGGTCTAAAGTTCTCTTCATGTCTTCAGTCTTACAAGATGTAATACTGCAGCCCAAATCGAGAAGCGCCCTCATTGTCTGCACCTGCGGAAGAATAAGTCTTCCCTTTGGTGCCTGAATATCCTGTGGCATGACGAGCAAAACGGATTCGCCCCCAGAAAGAAGTCCCTCTAGCAGAGGTCTATCTCCGCTGACATCCTTTGCTGCCTCTCTTATAGCTTCTAGGACTGCATCCTTATCAAAGGCAATATATCCCTCTGGAAGCTCTGTATTTGCAGACGCATCGCCTAATTGCGAACCATTAAAAACCTTGATTAAAGGCTTTTCCCTTGCCATTAGAGCCGAGAGAAGTCTCTTGTTTTTTTCGCCCCTTTCAACGTAGATATATATGTCGCACTCATCTAAAACCTTGCTCGTGCGCTGCATTCTCTGTGCTCCGAGCTCACTATCGTCCTCAAAACCAGCCGTATCTATGAGTGTCGATGCTCCAACGCCCTGAATTTCCATCGCTTTATATACTGGGTCTGTGGTAGTTCCTCTGACCTCTGAGACAAGCGACACGCTTTGACCGCTGAGAAGGTTCAGAAGTGTGGATTTTCCGGAGTTCGTATCCCCGAATATTCCTATGTGAACGCGATTTGCCTTGGCAACGCCCTCGCTCTTAAAATCTAAAATCTCTTTCTCCATCTTCAATCTTCTTTAGGAATTTCCTTGTCTTTTCAATAACAGCAGGGTTTGTTATGGTCTTCATTGATTCTTCGATGACCTGATTTCCCTTTGCCTTTATCTCTTCGTCACCGTAGTCTTCGATGTATTCCTTTAGGGTTATCAAAGCGTTCGGATGACAGCAGTTTACTATCTGTCCACTCTTTAGAAGGCTCATGAACCTGTCTCCAGTTCTTCCTTCTCTATA
Organism: Eubacterium sulci ATCC 35585; assembly: GCA_001189495.1. Classification (NCBI taxonomy): domain Bacteria; kingdom Bacillati; phylum Bacillota; class Clostridia; order Peptostreptococcales; family Anaerovoracaceae; species [Eubacterium] sulci. The sequence goes on from CP012068.1 coordinate 34,800, forward strand.
GCAGGCTGTGCAGAAGCTTGGAACATGTCCTAGCTCAAGTAGCCAGTCTATAACGTCATCTAGTGGCCTTGTATCTGAAATATCAAATTGTGCGGATTCTTCCTCTATATCTTTGATATAGCCTCCGACAGCAGTCTTTGATCCTCCAGAAATCTGACTAATGCCAAGCTCCAAAGCCTTACGTCTCATTTCGACACCTTCTCTTGTCGATATAATCATTCCTGTGTAAGGAACTGAAATTCTTATTAGCGCAATTAGCTTCTCGAAAATCTCATCGTCAAGTGCATTTGTAAACTCATTTGTATCGATGTCATCTGCTGGACAGATTCTTGGCATTGAAATCGTATGTGGTCCAACGCCATACTTTGCCTCTAGGTGCTCTGCGTGCATCAAAAGTCCTACGAGCTCATAGTGATAGCTCTCTAGTCCGTATAGAACTCCAAGTCCTACATCATCTATACCGCCGTCCATGGCTCTATCCATAGCCTCTGTATGGTAAGCGTAGTTCGCCTTTGGTCCTGTCGGATGCTGACGCTCGTAGTTTTCCTTGTTATATGTTTCCTGGAATAGGATATATGTACCGATGCCTACTTCCTTTAGCTTGCGATAGCTTTCAACATCAGTTGCTGCGATGTTTACATTTACTCTTCTAATTGAGCCGTTTCTATGCTTTGTATCATAGATAGTTTTGATGCTTTCAATAACGTACTCTAGTGGATTGTTTATCGGATCCTCGCCAAGCTCAAGCGCGATTCTCTTATGTCCCATATCCTGAAGTGCGATAACCTCTGCACGAATCTCATCCTGTGTCAGCTTAAGTCTAGGTATGTTCTTATTCTTAGCATGGTATGGACAGTATACGCATCCGTTTACGCAGTAATTTGATAGATAAAGCGGTGCGAACAGTACGATTCTATTTCCGTAGAAGCGAGTCTTAAGCTCCCTTGCAATCTGCTTCATCTCAGCTATTATTTCTTCGTTTTCACTGTGTAGAAGCACAGACGCTTCTCTATGTGTAAGTCCCCTCAGGTTCCTAGCTTTCTCCAAGAGCTCTCTCTGAAGCTCAATATTATCCTTATTTTCTCTTCCATATTCTATCGATGCCAGAATCTCAGCGTCGTTAATAAATTCCTCCGCCTTACTGCTCTTTACATCGTATTTTATGGCTTTTTCATTCTTTATTTCATTCACTATAGTCACCCCTGTCCATCACCAGCTCTGAGCCGATGCTTTCAAATATTTCACCTAGCTGCTTCAGGTTTTCTGCCGCCTCAACCTCAAAACAAGCTTTATCATTATATAAATTGTATTCTCTTCGTCTATATGTCGGTGTTAGGTTTGGCATATACACGTTTGCTGCAACCTCTATCGCTCTGTCTCGAGCCGTCTTTGATAGCGTTGCAAGCGAAGTAGTCGCTGGAAGATTTGCATGTGGAAACATTACCCTCAAAATCGCCAAAATAAAGACCGTAAGCTCAGCTGATCCGCTCGCCTCGTTCTCGAATGGCGTTCCGCTAGCTGGAACAAATGGCCCTATGCCTATCATCTCTGGATTTAGCTTTCGCAAAAACAAAAGATCCTCTGCGAGGTTTTCCTCCGTCTGATACGGACTTCCTACCATTATGCCCGAGCCCGTCTGAAACCCTAGCTCCTTTAGGTCCTCTAGCATATGTAATCTGAAATCCTGATCCATATCTCTTGGGTGTAACTTGTAGTAGTGCTCCTTGTCCCTCGTTTCATGCCTGAGAAGGAATCTGTCTGCACCTGCCTCCTTGTATGCCTTTAGCGTCTCAAAAGGCTTTTCTCCAACCGAAAGCGTTATCGCAGTCTGTGGGTTAATCCTCTTGATTTCTTTGATAACCTCTATGAGAGTCTTATCTGAAAATCCAGGATCCTCACCGCCCTGTAAAACAAAGCTCTTAAACCCTAGCTTGGTCCCAAATCTAACCTGTTCATAGATTTCCTCTGCTCTAAGCCTGTACCTCTTCGCATTGCGATTTGACCTTCGGATGCCACAGTAGTAGCAGTCGTTTCCGCAATAGCTTGAGATTTCTATGAGCCCTCGCACATACACCTTGCGGTGGAAGTTTTCTACATGTATTTCCTTCGATATCTGAAAAAGCTCGTCCTCTATCAGTGCCCTATTCTTAATGAGCTCGACAAACTCAGCCTTTTCGAGAGTTCGATCTGTCTGTAATTTGCGAAGCAGCATCAAAATATGTTCTTTTTTCTCGTTCTGTATCATACTGCCTCCTCTACACATATTGATTCCCCTCCGAATAGGAATTATAACATATTTATTGCATCATAAAACATTGTGGCAGGGAAAAATTCTATAAGGAATCAAAATAGCTTAGATGCAGTTACTCTGGGGGATTGACCTTTGAGATTAATTATTGTACTATTTGGAATGTAGATAAGATTAAGAGTCGGTTTAGTAACTTTTTTATTTTAGAGAGGTGATTCTATATGTATGCTAATAACATCATAATTGCAAAAGATACGCTTGGAAATGAATGGGAATTTGGCAATTTATCCTGCGCTTCTAGTTCAGAAAACCTTAGCTATGCCAACCTTACAGATATTAAGTGGTCTGGTACAGAGCTAACTCTATCCCATAACGGAGTAACTCGAAGCTTTTACTTTAATACACCTACGGATGCTGCACACATGGCAGAGATTATTAAATCAGTCTCTCAAAACCCTGAAAAATACAATAGAGCAGATAACATTACTTCTGGTGATGCTTACTTAGAAAATGCCGATACACACACCTTACTCGTTGAAACCGTAAAACATCAGCGTCGTATTGATAAGAACATAAAGACAATAACTACAATCCTTTACATTTTTATTGCAATCGTTATTTTTTCGCTTGTTATTAGAGTACTTTTTTTCTTCAGTTCCGCTTATAGTATATCAAGATTATGTGAAAACTATAACGGCACTCAGATTGAAAATATTCGCGAATACAACCAAAACGAAAACCAAAATAATGATCCATATGAAGACGAGGACACACAATCAGATGAGGATTATAATTGGGACAATAACTAACTATAAGGCTTAAGCAATGGAAGATTAAGCATACATATTTTGTGGGCTATAGGACAAACCCTGTGCGAGCGCAGGGTTTTACTTTGTTATTTTAGGTATTTCCCAAAATATTTTTCTACTAATTCCTTGTCGTATCCATCTGCACCTCGCCAGTATGTTGCATATGTCCAGTCGTGCTTTGATGGCTCTCCCCTGTCATATGACTTAGGAGCAAGGATTCCTATACATGCTAATATCTCTATTATGACGCTTCTCTCGTCTTTATTGGCCTTAAGAATAGAAACTTCTGCAAGCTTATTTCTGAGCGCTCCCGGATGGTCATTATCCTCACAGCTTGATACAGCATCGAGTATGGCCTTTAAGATTTCGACATCTTCTGCCGTTGGTTCCGGAATGTCCTCTTCAGCAAATCGCTCTAGATCAAAAAGAATATACACTAAGTTTCCTTGACGAACACCGCCCCATTTTATCCTTTCGAAATTTAGGATGTTGAGATCTTCATTTGTATATTTTTCTTGCCCTATGACCCCGTACTTGACATCACGACAAACCCTGCAAGTATAACTCACACGCGTCACTTTCCCATTTTCGAGAAAACGTCCAGACTCAACAGGGGTATACTTGTGTTCTTTAAAAAGCTTTGCAAGATAGTAGGATGCTGCTGCACTTCGCCAGTCCAGCCTCCTTGTAGACAGGCTACATAAAAAGGCTTTCACGACCTTTTCAATACTAATCGTATTTGCTAGCTTAACGATTCTTTTGATGCAATCATTATGTGATATTGTAATAGGATCAAACATAAGACCTTTTTCCTTTGCATAAGCAAAGTCCTCTGGCGATGTGTATATCTCATTTTGTGGCTTCCACCCGCTGGCCCAATATCTGTTAAATAGTATTTTCTTTGCTTTTTTGTCCATGTTACACCTTTATCTATCTGTCTCTAAAGCCTCTCTGAGTTCCATTAATCTAATCTTATATTTTTCTAATCGTTTCAGATCTTTTTCTGTTGGATTTTTTATTCTGCTTATATCGGAATTATGCTCCATATCCGCTATCTTTACTCTTAAGGCAATGGGATTTTGTTTTACTCTATCCAAATATTCCTCGTAATCTTCCTCGGCCTTCTTTGTAATTGTTGATACAGCCAAAACAACTTCATCTGAGAATCCTGCTTCTCTCAAATCGTTCACAGTGACATCCGTATCCTCTATAACATCATGTAATAATGCAACGATTTTATCTTTTTCCCCAGACAACTTGTTTGACACAGCGAGTGGATGCTTAAAGTAATCTTCTCCGCCTTTATCTTTTTGTCCCTTGTGAGCCTTTAATGCTATATCATATGCCAACTCATATTCATTAATATACATATTTCTAAACTCCTTAGGTTTTCTTGTATAAAACTCACTCTTATTCTACCTCAGTTTTCTTTACAAATCACTATTTTGCCAGGATATTCTTTTCGTCAAACTACATCTTGAAAGAGGTTTATCATTTCATCGTGTTTGCTCGCCGTTTTTTTAATTTTTGAAAAAATATGTTGTTTTTAAATTAAATATCCTCTATACTCAATTTGGAACGTTCAAAACTATGTTAGGCAAAGATTATTATTGTTTAAATTTAGGGGATTAAGGGTTTATTTTCGCCAGTTATATTTTATTAAGAAAGGATATATATATGAAAAATATAATGGAAAAGAAATGGCTGTATGTAGTTATCTTGGTAGTGGTGTTCTTTGCTGGTGTGTGTGTAGGTGTGCTTGGAGCAGGAGGAGACGACCATGGAACCAATCGACTTTCGTATAATAGCGGCACTTCTGATAACACTAAAAAGGAAAAGGCTAGTGAGTCAGATTCATCGCAGAAGAAAGAGAGTTCTAAACCCGCTACTCCTTCAACACCATCTGTCCCAACAGAATATAAATCAGCACTCGCAAAAGCAAAATCTTATTCTGATTTTATGCATATGTCAAAGCAGGGGATCTACGATCAGCTTACATCCGAGTATGGAGAGAAATTCCCTGAAGAAGCAGCACAATATGCTATCGATAATTTAAACGCTGATTATAATAAAAACGCTCTCGAAAAAGCAAAAGATTATCAGAAAAACTTGAATATGTCTACTGAAGCAATAAGAGAGCAGCTTACATCTGAGTACGGCGAAAAGTTCACGGAAGAAGAGGCTGATTATGCAGTTTCCAACTTACCTCAATAGTTGAGAATTAGATACTTGTTTTGTATTGCAAGTAAAACTTTGGTTTCAAATGTAATGTTTGTTATATTTACTTTAAAGAAAGGAATATAGAAATGGCAACAGAATTAACACAAGCTTTAACGTGGACATTCATATCTGAATGCCCTATCCCAGGAGATATCAATAACATGCTCGTTGATGGAGAAAACGCCGTCGCAGCATATAAGACAATGAGAGACGTTGCAGTATTTACTAACAAACGACTCATCGTTAAAGATGCGCAAGGACTAACTGGTAAGAAAATCGAGATTTACTCTTTGCCATACTCCTCGATTGTGATGTGGTCTACTGAAAACGCAGGAAAGCTATTAGATTTAAACGCTGAAGTTGAACTTTGGACTAAAGCTGGACATATCAAAGTTAAACTAAGCAAGAATTGTGATGTTCGTAAATTTGATGCGCTTATAGCTAAAGAAGTTTTATAATTAGGATTTTAATCAAAACAAACGGCTGAATGCAACGATTTTCATTGCACTCAGCCGTTTTATATTAATGCTGTATTTGCTCTTGCTCAATGTCGTATCTGACTCTAAATTCTAGTAGCTCAACAACGTATGCTGGTGGATTTCTTTTCTCTGTTTCCCAATCCTGAATAGTTCTCACTGGAATATTGTACTTCTTTCCGAAGTTTGCTTGTGAAAGTCCCGTAAGTGCTCTTATTTCCTTTATTTCCATTTACCTTCTCCTGTTTAGATTTCATACAACAAGCACTAAAGCCTTGCACGCCTAAATAGGTATGCAAGGCTTTTTCCTTTGGAGCTCCCGAGCGGGATCGAACCGCTGACCTGCGCGTTACGAATGCGCTGCTCTACCAACTGAGCCACGGAAGCATATAAAAGGAATATGGCAAGCCGTTGAAATTAGCGATTTGCCACATTACCTTAATTATTTTACTACATCATACGAGCATCCGTCAAATGCTAAATCGAATCTACAAATTCCACGATATTCGCAATATGTACACGGAATCTCTTCTCCGGATTTCTTCGGCCTTATGTCGATATTTCCACCTACCAAATCCTCGCATAGCTTATCAGTTACGGCCTTAACCTGACCTTGCAGCTCCTCAAATTCAGCTTCACTTAAAAGAGCCTCGGTCTTCCTGAACTCTCCATCCTTCTTCTTTGATAGAGCAATGACTTCGGAGCTTTCCTCAAACTCACCTGCTATGTTCTTGATAACCTCTGGTTCGTCGACGAGGATTCCCTTGAGCTTAAACTCACCCTTGAGCTCCTTTGATATCATCTCATTAATACCTGAAGGTCTCTGTCCGCTAATATCTATTTTAGGGTCTGATATTAAGAAATAGAATACTCCTGCTGGCTTTCTACTCTTGCCCTGCGCAGCTGCAAGGTAAAGCATTAGCTGAAGTCTATATCCTGTTCTCGCCTCAGTCTTATCAAAGCTCTCGCGCCCCGTCTTATAGTCTATAATCTTTACGCGGTTTCCCGGAAGAAGGTCAACGCGGTCTATTTTGCCCTCTATAAACACCTTGCCAGCCTCAGTTTCAACCTCAATTGGCGGGAACTGTCCACGCCTGCCGAAGCGTTCTTCGTAGTAACTCTTTTCTATCTTTCCGACTCTAGCTTGCTCAACAAGCTGCTTGCACACCTCAAAGCAAGCGGTTTTTGCTCTCTCTAGCCAGTATTTTTCGCGATTTGAGTTCTCAAAGATGCCTTCTCTATACTTGTGAGACACAGTCTCTATGTAGTTATATACAAGATCCCTAAGCTCGACATTTCCTATCGCCTGCCAGCAGTCCTCGTCACTTAGGTGCTTTGTTACATGCATTATCGTCTCGTGATATAGGTCTCCGATTTCTCGTGCAGATACTGCAAATTCGCGCCTTTCCTCGGGTCTTAGACCATAGCTAACAAAATGCGAGAACGGACACTTGCTGAATTTTTCTATGCGAGAAGGACTGAGTGAGTAGCTTGCAGCTGATACATCAAAGCTCGTAATCTCATCATTTCTGCGCTCGCTATATAGTCTTTCTACAATCTCAGCAGGAAGCTTGCTCTGCACATTCTCAAATTCAAGTCCTTCTTCGATACGCTTATATAGTTCTTCTTCATTTTGCCTTAGCCACTCAGAAACGAGACTCCACCTACTATCGATCTTACCCTCGTACTTAAAATCCTTAAGTGCCTCCGTAAAATGCCTTACCGTATTTGTCTTTCCACCTAGAATTGAAACTAGCCTTCCACTGGTAACAACATCCTCTTCTTCCCTAATTTCTGGGAACATCGTTAATAGGCGTTCTATGATTTCTGACCTTCTTATCTCTGCACCATCGGCATCTGCCATTGAGTAACCGACCCAAAGATATTCCTCAGGCTTGGAGAAGTTTCTATAGATTGCAAGAGTCTCCTCCATCTGGCGCACGTCCTCACTGCTATTTTTTATTTCCGCAGCGCAGGTTATATGCTTAAGCTCGCTATCGCTGAAAAGCTGGCTCTCATTAGCTTCTAGTGGTAATATGCCCTCGTTAGCGCCAAATATCAGCATGGCCTTAACATCGCCACACCTTGTTCTCTGCATAGTTCCGAGCAAAATTTCATCTGAAACAGGAGGTACAACACCTACCTCCATCTGTAAAAGCCCTGCTGTCAAAATAGCCGCAAATGTCTTGCCACTGAATCTCTCATTACCCATGAGCTCAATAATCTGCTCAAATGCAGAAATTAACATAGGCCAGGTCTGTGTAGTCTCATCAGCCTTGCTCTGCATGGAGTGCGAGCTGAGGCTTTCGACAAGCTCATCTATACGGGATCCAATCTCCGCCTTATTTATCAAAAAGTCAACATAGGCCTCGATGAACTCCTTGTTTGTCTTACTGCTCTTATATATTTTCTTAAAGCCATCGAACACCCCTGCAATCTGCTCTCTAATCTCATTAAGCCTTGCAAGTCCGTCTTCTCCGTATTCAAAAGCACCCTTTGTAAACGGCGAAAACCACTGGTTTCCACGCACTTTGTACTTTATGGCATAGTTTTCTATGAAATCAACATCCTCTTCATCTATTCCAATAAAGCCTGTCTTTATAACTCTGAAAACATCTAGCGTTCTCATACTACTGCTTACAGCTTCTATCAAAGATACTACAAAGACCGCTATCGGTGATGAAGCAATAGCTCTCTTCTTGTCTGTAAAGATTCCTATACCGTACTCCTGAAATACTCGCTTGAGGACCTCTGCACGCTTTGTTTCATTACAAATTACAACAATATCCTTATATCTAAGCTTCTTATCCTCGAGCAAATCAAGAACAAATGAAGCTGCAGATTCAGCCTCACTGTAGATATTATTGGCTCTGACAATCTTTATGCCGCTAGCATCTGCACCCTCTTCATTAAATGGCGAAAATAGTGACTTCTCTATAGCCTTAATTCCTGACGATCTCTCGCAAAGCTTCGCATTAGGACTGTCCTTGCCGAGATTATGAACCTTAAACTCGACATTAGATTCCTTGCAAAGCTCTATGAGTCTATCACTCATATTTCCGGTTATCTCAAAAATTTCCTCGTCCTTGCAGTGCTCATCGTAGGTGAAGAAAATATTGACATCCTCAGCCTGCCTAATTATAGCTGCAAGCATCTCTAGGTTCCGATTAGTAAAGCTATCAAAACCATAGATCCAAACTATCTTTCTCTTTAGGCTCTCAGCCATATCTATTCCAGCCGTGTAGAGCCTTAAAAGGTCCTCTGCATCCGTATATTTATCCCTTATGCTATCCTCGTATTCATCAAATATTAGCTTAATATCAGATAGCTTTCTCCTAGTCAGCTCATCGACTTCAGAAGCTTCATCGTCCATTGAATCTATTACAGTCTGTATGTCTAGATTTGCCTGCTTTGCCTTTGATATAAAGTCATTAATGGACTCCAAAAATCCCTGCTTTTGGACAACGCCGCCAAATACCTCAAGCCTATCCTTCTGCTCTGAGAGAATCTTATATAAAAGCATATATCTTCCATACTCGTCGATATACGTGTGCGGACTTCTGCCCGTCTCTTCGAGCACATTGCTACCAAACTTTGAAATTGCGCTTATTTCAACATCGAGAAGCACATCAGTATCCATGCGGCTCATGGCCTGCTGCTCGGCAACTAGAGTGTACTGGTCAGGCACGATAACTAGAGTCTCTTTGCGAGACTCCTTTATCTTTCCGTATATAAAGCTTTCCTTATCAAGCGATTCTCTGCTTCGATAGATATTTAGCATATCTTCTCCTTAATCAAAGGCTAAAAATTATAGTTTCATTGTGAGAGATACCTTGCCTCTCTCCTTATCTATTCCGATTATACGAACCTTAACTGTATCGCCAACGGAAACGACGTCCATCGGGTGTTTTACAAACTTATCGCTTAATTGCGATACATGTACGAGTCCGTCATTCTTAACACCTATGTCAACAAAGGCACCAAAGTCTACGACATTACGGACAGTACCACTCATCTCCATGCCTTCCTTGAGGTCCTCGAAGCTTCTAACATCATTTCTAAAAACAACTGGTGGTGCATCTTCTCTAGGATCTCTGCCTGGCTTACGTAGCTCAGCAATGATATCCTTGACTGTAAACTCACCAATTCCAATATCTTCAGCCATCTTGCGCACACTCTCCTTCTCGGTCTTAGCGGGGTATGCTGACTTGATCTTATCGTCTATAACCTGCACTCCACCCTTAATATCGCTTTCGGAGATGCCGATTTTCTTCATCAAAATTCTGCTAACCTCATACGACTCAGGGTGCACTGATGTTGAATCAAGCACCTCTTTTCCATCGCTAATGCGAAGGAAGCCTGCGCACTGCTCATATGCCTTAGGCCCTAGCTTTGCAACCTTAAGAAGCTGCTTTCTGTCAGTGAACTTGCCGTTTTCTTCTCTATATGCAACGATGTTCTTTGCCACGCTACTGCTGATTCCTGCAACATAGGAAAGAAGTGATGGAGATGCTGTGTTTAGGTCAACTCCAACTCTATTTACGCAGTCCTCGACTACTGCACCAAGCGCTTCACTCAGGTTCTTCTGGTTCATATCGTGCTGATACTGACCCACGCCTATGTGCTTAGGGTCTATCTTAACTAGCTCAGCCAGTGGATCCTGAAGCCTTCTGCCAAGTGACATTGCTCCTCTTGTCGTCACATCAAGGTCTGGGTATTCCTCGCTTGCGAGCTTTGATGCTGAATATACGGAGGCCCCACCTTCGTTAACTATGGTGTACTGAATCTGATAGCTATTCTTCTTTAGGAAGTTTGCAACTACTTCCTCAGTTTCTCTAGAAGCTGTTCCGTTTCCTATTACGATTACATCTATCTTGTATTTATCAATGATTTTCTTGAGCGTTCTCTCAGTGCCTGCGACATCGCACTTAGGCTCAGTAGGATAGATTGTCGTGTAAGCAAGAAGCTTTCCGGTCTCGTCGATTACCGCAACCTTGCAGCCCGTTCTAAATCCTGGATCTATACTGATAATTCTCTTGCCACGAACCGGCGGAACCATGAGAAGCTTTTCGGTGTTACCTGCAAAGACCTTAATCGCCTCAGCTTCAGCTCTTTCGGTCAAAAGATTTCTCATCTCGCGCTCTACAGATGGCGCAATCAGTCTCTTATATGCATCTTCTATAGTCTCGATAAGTAATGGCTTAAAGATGGAATCCTGCCTAATTACCTCTTTCTCAAGCAAACGAAGGATGGAGTCTGCATCTATGCTCACCTTAACCTTGAGCTTGCCCTCCTTCTCTCCACGGTTTACTGCAAGAACCCTATGGTTTGGAATCTTGCATATCGCCTCATGCTTGCCGTAGTACATATCGTAGACGGTCTTCTCCTCTGCATCCACAGCTTCAGTCTCTATGAGTCCGTGCTTATAGTATCTGTCACGAACCTCGCTAATCAAATCGGCATTATCTGCAATCATCTCAGCGATGATATCGCAAGCGCCCTGAATAGCCTCTTCTGCTGTCTCGACTTCCTTTTCGGGGTCAACAAAAGGCTCAGCTACCTTAAGCACATCACCGCTCCTCGTCTGCTGCATGTAAATTATAAGCGCAAGTGGTTCAAGGCCCTTAGCCTTAGCCTTTCCTGCTCTTGTGGTCTTCTTCTGCTTAAAAGGCTTATACAGATCCTCAACCCTCTGCAGAATCTCGGCTTTCTCAATCTCTGCCTTTAGTTCATCCGTAAGCTTACCCTGCTCCTCAATACTTCGAAGAACCTCCTGTTTACGTTCCTCGAGCCCTCTTAGGTATCTGAGTCTTTCGTCGATGGCACGAAGCTGCTCATCGTTTAGTCCTCCCGTAACGTCCTTTCGGTATCTTGCAATAAAAGGCACCGTGTTACCCTCATCAATCAGCTTAACCGCCTGCTCAATCTGTACCTTCTTGACACCGAATTCCTCGGTAAGTTTTACAATAATATCCATATAAATCCTTTTCTCTATTGATTTTGCAAGGTGCTGTAGAGCGCGATACAAGTTCCCTACGCTCGCACCAAGCAGATTTTACTAACTACCCATATATTATACTAGAATCAAAGCCATTTGTGGCAAACTTTCCGTTTTCCCCATACTAAAAAACGACCGGGATCTATATCCCAAGTCGTCTCCTGAAGTTGGATTTACTTTAAAAAGCTTGAAACGAAGGCCTTTGTTCTTTCGTTTTGTGGGTTTGTAAAGATCTGCTCTGCAGTTCCTTCCTCGACAATTTTTCCATCAGTCATAAATATAACCTGATCAGAAATCTCGCGAGCAAAACCCATCTCATGTGTAACGATAAGCATAGTCATTCCAGAGGAAGCGAGCTTTTTCATTACATCTAAAACCTCTCCTACCATCTCTGGGTCAAGCGCAGATGTTGGCTCATCAAAGAGAATAATCTCCGGTTCCATCGCTAGAGCGCGCGCTATGGCAACCCTCTGTTTTTGACCACCTGACAGGCTCTTAGGATAAGCATCCTTCTTGTCAGCAAGTCCTACTATTTGAAGAAGCTGCATCGCCTTCTTATTTGCTTCCACCTTGCTCATGCCTTTGACATTAATAGGTGCTGCTGTGATATTCTTTAGCACCGTCAAATTATTAAATAGGTTAAAGTTTTGAAAAACCATAGCGGTCTTAGTCCTAACAGCTCTGAGGTTATTTTCTGTGACAAGCTCGCCATCGATGTAGATTTCCCCAGAATCCTTTTTTTCCAAACCATTTATGCAGCGAAGCGTCGTGCTTTTTCCAGAGCCAGACGAGCCGATAATGGAGGTGACCTTGCCCTCCTGAACGGAGAAGCTAACGTCATCTACGGCCATTGCACCGCCAAAACTTTTAGTTAAATTTTTTACCTCAATCATCTAATCTGCCTCACATTTTCTTCCAATTGTTTTCTAATGCACCAACCAGCTTTGATAGCGGAATTGTCATCAAAAGGTATACTAGCGCAGCGCCTATATACGCCTCAAAAGTGTTGTAAGTTGAGGCATTCCACAGCTGTGCACTTCTTAGAATCTCTATGACACCAACATAGGAAAGCACTGCAGTCTCCTTAATCATGGTTACAAACTCGTTACCAAACGAAGGTATAACTATCCTTAAGGCCTGTGGAAGCACAATTAGTCTGTTTACTTGAGCCTTTGTCATTCCAATTGATAGAGCCGCTTCACGCTGACCCTTATCAACAGCCTGTATTCCCCCACGAATAACCTCAGCCATATATGCAGCACTGTTTAAGCCGCAAACTATAAAAGCTGGAATTAGAAGTACGCTCCACTTGAAATCTACATTGTGTTGCTGTAGAAAGTATGGTATTCCGTATGCTAAAACTAGCGCCTGAACTATCAGCGGAGTTCCCCTTACAATCTCAATATATATTCCGGAAATTACCTTTAAGGGCTTTTTTTCCGAAGTCCTCATAAGCGCTAGTACTAGTCCAAGAAGTACGCCTATAACTAGTGCAAAGAAACTCACACTAAGCGTTATTGGCAAGCCTTTCAGCGCAACTAGAAAGCCCTCAACATATAAACCCATACTTATTTTCCCTCAAACCACTTCTTGTATAGCTTCTCGTATGTTCCATCCTTTTTGATGTTTTCAAGACCCTTGTTGATCTTTTCGAGAAGTTCTTTGTCGCCCTTTGCTACTGCAAAAGCGTATGACTCAGCGTCTAGAGTCTCTCCAACCGTCTTGAATGCCTTGTTTGCCTTAACTGCACGGTCTGCAACTGGCTTATCGATTATCAAAGCATCCACGTCGCCGTTTTTAACCTGAAGAAGACATGTATCTACGCCGTCGTTAACCTTAACATCTTTGATTTTGCCCTGTTCCTTTAGCTCATTTGCCTTATCTGCACCTGTTGTACCAATCTGAACTGCAACAGTCATATCTGGAGTAAGGTCATCGATTCCCTTAATAGTTGTGTTGTCTGATTTTACTAGAACTGCATTTCCACTGTCATAGTATGTGTTTGAGAAATCAACCTTTTTAACACGATCTTCGTTTGCAGTCATGCCAGCTGCGATAACATCACAGTTCTTAGCGTTTACTGCCGGGATAAGAGCATCAAAGCCAAATGACTTAAACTCAACATCAAAACCCTGATCCTTTCCAATTGCCTTCATAAGGTCCATATCAAAGCCTACGATGTTTCCATCTGCATCTGTTGTATCAAATGGTGCAAAGGTCGGCTCCGTACCAACAACATAGGTTTTCTTTTCCTTGTTATCATAATTCTTTTTTCCACACGCTGTTACTCCAACCACCATCGCTAGAGCTACTGTAAGCACTACTGTTTTCTTAAGTAAATTCTTTCCTTTCATTTCGCTTTCCCCTCTCAAGTAATTTATACTTATTCCTTAAATAGAATTTTTATCATAGGGTAATTATACATTGTCATTTATAATTATGCAAGTATTATTTTATATTTTTCTTTTTTATGTATAGGCATTTTTAAAAACCCTATTATTTCAATGCTTTACAAAACTAAATTATTCATTTTCATTATATATATGCAAAAACTTTCTTCATATTAATAGTTTGAATGCTTGCCATTTGAATAATGAGAAACAAGGTGAATTAGTTAGTCTCATCTATGCTATAATGCATACTAATAGATAAAGGAGATGATTTATATGAAAGACAGAATTCTAGAGGTCCTAACTAAGCTTGTTGCCTGCGAAAGTATCAGCAGCACGCCAAAAGAGCCGTCGGCCTCAGTATATGTCAATGATTTTATTAAACAGATACCTTATTTCCAGGAGCATCCTGAGCTATGCGGTGCATATGAGATACCAAACGATCCCTTCGGACGCACGGTCCCATACGCACTTGTTTTAGGTAAGAGCCCAAATACTGTTATTCTTTCAGGACATATAGATGTAGTTTCTACAGAAGTTTACGGTGATGCAGAGCCACTTGCCTTCACACTAGGCCCTGAACTAGAGGCTAAGCTTGCTACTAAGGATTTGAACGAGGTTCAGAGAAAAGACCTTGAGTCAGGCGAATGGCTTTGGGGTCGCGGAGCAGCTGATATGAAGGGCGGTATTGCAATCGCCATGGTTCTTCTAGAGAAATATGCAAAGCTCGCCCAAGAAGGCAAGCTAGAAGGCTCATACCTCTTCTCTGCAGTTGCAGATGAGGAATGCTACTCAGCAGGAATGAGAGCAATAATGCCAAAGTATCTAGAGCTTAAGAATAAATATTCACTGAACTTTAAGCTTTTGATAGATCCAGAGCCAGCATCTGAGGATGGACCTGCACAGGTTCTCTCGCTAGGTTCAATCGGAAAGACCATGCCAGTTATTATGACTCAGGGAGCTGTTGCCCACATCGGTCACTGCTATAACGGTATGTCATCACTCAACATGCTAGCTGGAATATACCAAAGAACGGGAGGTAGCCTAGAGTTCGTCGATGTCTATAAGGATGAGTCCTCAATGCCGCTAAACTGGCAATATATGAGAGATATCAAAGAGACCTACGATGTTTCTCTACCATTCCGCTCAAGCGGATACATGACAGTGTTAAGCTTCAAGACAACAATTTCTGAGACACTTGCAAAGCTAAAGAAAATCTGCGTTGAGGTCTTTGATGAAGAGGTTAATAAGCTTAACGCTCAGTATCAGGAGTTCAAGAAGCACAACCGCTTCGAGACCAAAGAGAAAATCTACTATCCAAACTGCGTCTACACGGTTTCTGAGCTATGCGATAAACTGCGCGAAAAGGATGGCGCTGCCTTTGATGAGTTCTACGATAAGCTCTACGATCAGGCTAAGGATATGGTTGCCAAAGGAAAAAGTTATCCAGATGCTACCATCTACCTTATGGATAAACTTTTGAGCTATGCGGACATAAAGCAGCCAGTCGTTTTGATAGGTATGGCTCCACCATATTATCCTGCAACTCACAGCGACCAGATTGAAGGCCGCGAGGGCTACGGAAGCAAGGTTTTCGAGTTTGCTAAGAAGCTTTCAGAAGAGAAGTTTGGACAAGCTTTGACATCGGAGCACTACTTCACTGGAATCTCCGATAACAGCTATACATCAATTCCAGACCTAGACTTTGATGAGATAACAGCTAACTACCCTATGTGGGGAAGCGCATACAGCCTTGACTTTGAGGCGATCAAAGAAATCTCGGTACCTTCTATCCTATACGGACCTATCGGCAGAGAATATCACCAGTGGTCGGAACGCGTTAATAAACGCAGCCTCTTTGAGGTTATGCCAGAGATGATTCAGAGCGTTATCGAGTTTGCTTGGGAGAACTAGAGCTCGCTTTGATGTAAAAAGCCAATCGGCGTTTGGGCAGGCTAGTGCTTGCCAGTAAGATATTGTTTTTAAGAGTCAAATTAGGGCTCTTGAATATATGCATTTAAACAATGGGAGGAAAAAAATGAACGAATATGTAAGAAAGCGTATTGAGGAAATGTCCATCGACTTTACTTCAGTGCAGAGCGTTGTCGACACAGAGGGCGAAATCGTTATGGCAGAAAAGATCTACGACACCATGAGCGAGATCGATTACTATAAGAAAAACCCTGAGAAGCTTTACTACATCGACCTTAAGGACGATTTAATCGGCAGAAAGATTGTTGTTGCAGAGCTTAACGGTGAGAAGAAGCCTTCCGATAAGACTATCGTTCTCATCGGACACTTTGATACAGTTGGTATTTCCGACTACGGCCCACTTAAGGAGTACTCAACTCAGCCAGCAGAGCTAATTGAGAGATTCCGCGAGCTAAAGCTTCCTGAGGAAGTAAGAGAAGATCTTGAGTCCGGAAAGTACATGTTCGGTCGTGGACTCTTTGATATGAAGTCTGGTGATGCTATCATCATCGCTATCATGGAAGAAATCAGCAAGGATCTAGCAAACTTTGAAGGAAACCTAATCTATGCTGCAGTTTGCGACGAAGAAGGAAACTCAGGCGGAATGCTTAACTTTGTTCCTCACCTTGTTAACCTCAAGAAGGAAAAGGGCTATGACTACATAGCTATGATAGATACAGACTACATGGCACCTGCATTCCCAGGCGACCCAATGAAGTACATCTATGTAGGAACAGTTGGAAAGATCATGCCTACATTCTACATCGTAGGTAAGGAAACTCACGTAGGTGAGTCATTTGACGGACTTGACCCTAACCAGATTGCATCACAGCTAACACAGAGAATCAACCTAAATCCTGAGTTCAGCGACACAGTTGACGGAGAGGTAACACTTCCTCCTATCACACTTAAGCAGAGAGACCTCAAGACAGAGTACTCTGTACAGATTGCTAACAAGGCTGTTTTGATGCTCAACTACGCAACACACGATTCAACACCTGACCAGGTTCTAACAAAGATGAAGAACGCAGGTCATGAATGCTTCCAGCAGGTTGTTGACACACTAAACGAAAGATATGCTATGTACTGCGACATGGTAGGCAGAGAGTTCAGAAAGCAGCCATGGGTTGCAAGAACTTTCACATACGACGAGCTATACAAGGCAGTTAAGGCAGAGCTTGGAGACGAGCTAGATGCAAAGGTTGCAGCTTACATCGAGGAGCTAAAGAAGGATACTACTATTGACGTTAGAGACAAGTCACTTAAGATTGTTGACTTCGTTCACGATCTATGGTCAGATAAGGACCCTATCCTAGTAGTTTACTTCACACCACCTTACTATCCACACATCCATGTTGATGATAGCACAGCAAAGGGCAAGGCTCTTATCGATGCAGTAAACGGTGCAGTTGCAAGCGTTAAGGCTGATCCAGCATTCGATTATCAGCTAATCAGCAAGAAGTTCCTACCTTGCATTTCAGACCTAAGCTATGGTGCAGCTCCTAAGGATCCAGCAGTAATTGAGAGATTCGAGCTCAACACACCTGGTTACGGCGAAGGCAAGATTTACTCACTTCCACTAGCTGATATGCAGGTTCTTGACCTACCAGTAGTAGACATCGGAACTGTAGGAAAGGACGCTCACAAGTACACAGAGAGAATCGAGACAAGATTCACATTCGAGTACACACCTGAGCTAGTTTATCAGACAATACTTAACCTACTAAAATAGGATAGACCAAAAATTTTGAGGAGATCAAAATGAGAGCTCACGCAGACAAACTTTTTATAAATGGAAAAATCTATTCGATGGAGGCAGAGGGCTTATGCTATGAAGCCCTAGCTATCAAAGATGGCAAAATCGCCTTCATCGGTGATAATAAGAGCGCGCAAGCTGACTTTGATGCAGATGAAATCATCGACCTTGGTGGCAAAGTAATGCTTCCTGGCCTTGGAGATGCTCACCTACACTTCTTTGCCTACTGCCAGACCTTCACAACAGTGGATCTTGGCGGAGCTAAATCAAAGGCAGAAGCCCTAGAGCGACTCAAGGCGAAGGCGGCTGAAACACCTGATGGCGAGTGGATTAGAGGAAATAACTTTGATCAGTCAAAATGGAACGACTGCGAGGATGAGATTCCAACAAGACACTGGCTTGATGAAGCGAGCAAAAAGCATCCTATTATGATAAAGAGAGTTTGCCTGCATACGGGAGTTGCAAACACACTTGCCCTAGAAAAGGCAGATATAGGCAAGGACTATGACTTTGGTGAAGGCGGTGTTGTAGAGCTAGAAGCAGACGGACATCCTAACGGAATCCTAAGAGAACAGGCAACAAAGATCTTTGATGACCTAATCCCTGATCCAACAAAGATTCCAGAGGTCAAGACCGAGCTCATGGATAGAGCCTTGGCAGAAGCCTCTTCAGTCGGACTCACTGCAATCCATACATATGCAGCCGATATTTGGAAGTACACCGAAAGCTTTGATGACTACCTAAAGCTCGATCACGAAGGAAAGCTCCCTCTCAGAGTTAGCATCTACCTCGACACATTGTATAACAAGCCATATCTGACCAAGAGAGAAATGGAAGATCCATACCTCAAGGTTAGATATGGTGGATATAAGATTTTTTCTGACGGTTCACTCGGTTCTCGCTCAGCTAAGCTTTTCGAGCCTTACAGCGATGCTACTGATACTGATGGACTTCTCGTTCAGACTCAGGAAGAGCTAAACGAAAAGATGCTCACTGCATATGAGATGGGGCTTCAGCCAGCGGTCCACTGCATCGGAGACAAAGGACTTGACTGTGTTCTAACTGGTGTCGAATATGCCCTTGCAAAGAGCAGAGAGCATGGAATGACAGAGGAAGAACAGGCAAATCGAGATCCGTTCAGAATTATTCATGCGCAGATGGCAAATCCAGATTTGATTGAGCGTATGAGCAAACTTCCTATAATAGTTGACATTCAGCCAATCTTCCTAGCTACTGACCTCCACTGGATTGAGGAGAGAGTAGGAGCCGAAAGAGCAGCGCACAGCTATCAGTGGAAGACTTACATAGAAAAAGGACTAAGACTTTTAGGCGGCTCAGATTGCCCTGTCGAGAGCTTTTCTCCATGGCACGGAATCTACGCAGCTGTTACCCGCAAGGACCTAGAGGGATATCCAGAAGCAGGCTATCACCCAGAGGAAAAGATTTCTGTATACGATGCGCTCTGCATGTTTACTAAGAATGTTCCTTATGGAACTGGTCAAGAGGACTACCTCGGAACGCTAGAGATAGGAAAATTCGCTGATATGGTCGTTATTGACCGCAATATCTTCGAGATTCCTGAAGATGAGATAGCAGATATCAAGATTGAATATACCTACCTTGCAGGTGAAGAAGTCTATAGAAGAAATTAATTTAGATTTTTTCTGTGGTGAAGAAACACAAATCGCTTAACTACAGATGAAATACACTATGCGCAAGTTATATCAACATTTACTTATTAAGAAAGGAGAAGCATATGTTTATAATCAATGCTTTAATTGCCTTTGGTAACTGGTTTTGGGGAATTCCAATTCTAATTTTACTTGGATGCGGTGGTCTTTATGTAACAATCAGAGTAGGATTTCTGCAGTTCCGTCACTTCGGATATATCTGCTCACAGACATTTGGTAAAATGTTTGCAAAGCCAGAGACCGATGATGGCGTATCACCATTTGCCGCTGCTTGTACAGCTCTAGCATCTTCAATCGGTGCTTCAAATATCGTCGGTGTTCCAGTAGCTATTGCTCTTGGTGGCCCTGGTGCAGTATTCTGGATCTGGGTTATGGCATTCATCGGAATGGCTACAAAGTACACCGAAGTAACTCTTGGCCTAATGTACAGAGAAAAGAATGAAGCTGGCGATTTTGTCGGTGGTCCTTACTACTACTGCAGAGGACTTGGCAAGAGTGGTATCGCAAAGAAAATCGGTATCTTCTTCGGAACATTTTACGCTTTCGGACTTATGATAGAACTTATTCCATCAATTGCTTCACAGGCTGCATCTGTAACAAAGCAGGGTATCTCACTAGGAATTCCTGAACTTCCTATCGCTATCGCTGTAGCAATTATTACAATCATTGTTTGCATAGGTGGCGTAAAGAGAATCGGTGATGTTTGCGATAAGCTCGTTCCAGTGATGGCTATCGTTTACATGCTAGGTGCTTTAGTAATCATCGTTAAGAACTTTAACCAGATTCCTAACGCATTTGCAGAAATCTTCGGATCAGCATTCACAGGAAGAGCTGCTTTCGGTGGATTCGCAGGAGCATCTCTAGGTGCTGCACTAAGATGGGGATTTGCTCGTGGATGCTATTCAAACGAAGCTGGTATGGGTACTGCTCCTCAGGGACACGCTGCTGCTAACGTAGATCACCCTGTAAGACAGGGACTCTGGGGCGTATTCGAAGTTACTGTTGATACAATCATCGTTTGCACAGTAACAGCTCTAGCAGTTTTGGTTTCTGGCGTTTGGACAGAAAAGGGAATCGATGCAGGTGCTCTAGCGCAGGCTGCATTCAGCAAGAACTTCAACCCAACATTTGCTAACTACTTTGTAGCTATCTGCGTATTCCTATTCGTACTTTCAACAATCATCGTTGTTACATTCTACGGACAGAGACAGGCAGAGTTCCTATTTGGTATCGGATTCAGCAAAATCTGGGTTTGGGTTTACATCATAGCAACTGTAGTAGGTGGACTAGGAATCGACCTTGGCGTACTATATGCTCTAACAGATGCGTTCCTAGGACTCATCATCATTCCAAATATGATTGCTGTAGTTCTAATGGTTCCACAGGTAAAGAAGGCTCAGGATGAGTTCTTCAACACTCCTGGAAAATACTATCTAGCAGATAAGGCTGCAAAGGCAGCAAAGAAAGCTGCTAAATAGTAGGCTACAAGATCAAAATATTTTAAAAAACTTCTTTTGAGGTTCACTAATCAGTATATACTTGCGCAATAAGGCGGGAACGCGTTCAGCGTTCCCGTTATTCAATCTTTAGTTATTATTCTTTAGGAGAACGCTTATGTTTATACTCAGAGCTATTATCTTAGTACTCGCACTTTTTATGGGTGTATTTTTCACCGTCTTTGTACTGACAGCGATAGAGGCGAAGTCACCAAAATTTGAGGGTCTCTCCCGTCGCATACACAAAGCACTTCCAGAAAAACTCTGGTTAGCATTTTTTATAGGCTCACTCGCAATCTTTTTGTTCGTATTTTACAAACTCACAGGCTTAGAATATGTGCGAATCGGGATATTTACAGGTTTAATATCAGGAATATTCCTCTACTTCCGTGCAGGCCCTAATATTAATAGGGAAGAGATGGAAAGAGACGCGCAGAGAAAGGGAGCAAATCCAACAGGATTCCTGAACTTTTTCCAGGGCCCTGATAAGAGTAGCTATCAAAACAAGAAGCCCGCGAAAAACAATCCTTACAAGAGTAAGAAGAACAAAAATAGAAAATAATTTAAACTACAAAGGACTCAGAAAACATGCTCTCTGAGTCCTTTTGATTTACCTCTGATATATTAGATATCGTCTCTGTTGATTGGGCAAGACATGCAGCGTGGGCCGCCTCTTCCTCTTGAAATCTCAGCTCCTGGTATAGCAAGAACCTTGACACCCTTCTTATCGAGAAGCTCGTTTGTAACATAGTTTCTCTCGTATGTTACAACAGTTCCTGGCGCTATACAAAGCGTATTTGAACCGTCGTTCCACTGCTCTCTCTGCGCAGCCATCTTATCGTCTCCACCGCATCTGATTAGCTCTACCGCTGGAAGGTTTAGAATAGACTTTAGGATGTTTGTTAGAGTATCTGTAACTGAGCTATATCTAACCTCGCCGTCTCTATCAAGCTCCATTTCAAATAGCTGAAGTGGTGCCTCAATCTCAGGATGTATGGTGAACTTATCGTAGTCTACCATTGTAAATACTGTATCGAGGTGCATGAAAGCACGAGTCTTAGGTATATCGAATACGATGACACGCTTGAATTCAGAGTTTCCTAGCAGGTTGCGAGCAAAGCGCTCTATAGCTGCTGCTGTAGTTCTCTGGCTTAGTCCAACTGCTACAGTTTCTTTGTTCAAAACTAGAACGTCTCCACCCTCGATTGCGTAATCGTGATCGTAGTCATACCACAATCTGTTTTCGCCACCTGAGAAGTCCTCATTGTGCTGGTACATATACTTGAGAAGTAGCGCTTCTCTGCGTCTTGTACCTGTGCTCATGTGGTGAATGCTTAAACCATTTCCTATGCACGCGCCTGGGTCACGAGTGAAGTAAAGGTTTGGCATAGGGTCTAGGTAGAACGGATATGATGAAGAAATGAATTCAGCAAATGAATTCGACTTGAAGCTTGGAACTTCATCCTTCTTAACGCCACTTATGATCTTTGCAACCATCTCCTTAGTTGGCATCTCGTTCAAATAGTGGAAAACCGCCTCACTAGCAAACTTGCTGTTCATGTGGCTTTCTGCGATGAACTCCTTCAAAAATTCAGACTTAATCTCTGGATTTGCAAGGGCCTTAGCAGTCTCGTCTACGTAGTATACCACTTCTACGCCGTTGTCTCTTAGCACCTGAGCAAAAGCATCGTGCTCCTGCTGTGCAATCTTTAGGTATGGTATATCATCAAAAAGCAATCTTGCAAAGTTTTCTGGAACTAGGCCCTCAACCTCATAGCCAATTCTATGAAGAAGAACCTTGTTCAACTTTCCAATCTCAGAATAATTGTGTATTCCGGGTCTCATAAATTCCTCTCTTTTCTCTATATCAATATCTTATATAACTAAGATTGTAACATTGTTAAAAAATTCGTCAAGCTATTCATTTTAATATGCAGCTTTGATGTGGTATACTTTTATCAAAGAAAGATAGATTGAGGATGACTTATGAAGAAAATCTTACTCATTGCAACAGGTGGAACGATTGCTTCTGTTCAAACCGAAAACGGGCTAAAGCCTGCGATTTCACCAGAGATGTTGCTCTCATACATTCCTAATGCCTGCAGTAAATGCGACATTGATGTAAAACAGATTTTTAATATAGATAGCACCAATATCCAGCCCGAGCACTGGATGCTCATAGTTAGGGAAATTGAGGCGAGCTATGACAGCTACGATGGCTTTTTGATAACGCACGGAACGGACACCATGGCATACACAGCCTCTGCTCTTTCCTACCTGATACAAGGAGCATCTAAGCCTATAGTTTTAACAGGTGCTCAGAAGCCGATTTCAGACGAATTTACCGATGCAAGACGCAATCTCAGCGACAGTATCAACTTTATACTTAACGGCGGTCTTAACGGTATTTTTATCGTCTTTGACGGTAAGGCAATCTTGGGAACGAGAGCCCGCAAGGTAAGAAGCAAAAGCTTTGCAGCTTTTGATAGCATAGGCTACCCTATCGCAGCTTTCATAGATGATAGCAGGATAATTAAATACCTCGAGGCGCCAGCCGTCTCAAGTGAGGTACGCTTTGCCGCTTCCATATCCGATTCAGTCTTCTTGCTTAAGCTGATCCCAGGAATTAGACCTGAGATTCTCGCTTATCTTGGTAAGCACTATGACATCATTGTGATTGAAAGTTATGGAGTTGGTGGTATACCATTCTATGATAAGAGAAATTTCCTAAACGAGCTTCGTGCTTTGACTGAGAAGGGTAAAATCATCGTTATCGCTACTCAGGTTATGCTTGAGGGTAGCGATGCCGAAAAATATGAGGTCGGTGCACTTGCACTCGATAGATACAACGTGCTCCAGTCCTTTGATATGACTGTCGAATCTGCCGTAACTAAGCTCATGTGGCTATGTGCAGAGCATGAAGGCTACGAGGAAATTCGTGATGGTTTTTACAAATGTATTAACCACGACCTGCTCTACGACCCTAAGAACTAGACAGGTATTTGAAAGCTAATAACTTAGACGGACGCCTGACACACTTTTGCGTCCATGTAGAATAAATTGGAGGAAACTATGGAATTAAGTCAAGTAAAAGAAAAACTACTTAAATTGCAGAGCCGCCTTAGCGCATACGCACACGCCATGGAAAGCATCAGCTACGACGGACAGACCGTTGCCCCAAAGGGCACAGCCGAAAACCGCGCGCACGCTCTTGCTGTGCTCAGCGAAGAAGAATACCTGATCAAAACAGGAAGTGAAACTGTTGCTCTTCTCGAGCTTCTAGATAACAACAAAGCTGTTTTGACCAAAGAGGAAAACCGCATGGTTCAGCTCATGCTAAAGGACATCCGCCGCATGCAGAGCATTCCTATGGACGAATACATCGCCTATCAGGAGCTTGTTGTAAAAGCCGAGGATGTTTGGGAAGATGCTAAGAGGAATAATGATTTTGCTTCCTTTGCGCCATACCTAAAGGAGATCTTTGATACAAATATAAAGTTTGCAAAGTACTGTGCACCAGACAAGGTCCCTTACGACTACTGGCTCGGTGAGTACGAAGACGGCCTCACCATGGAGGTCTGCGATGAGTTTTTCTCAAAGTTAAGGGATAGAATCGTTCCACTAATCAAGCACATTTCATCAAGCGAGCAGGTCGATGCTTCATTCCTAAATGGTGATTTCCCAATTGCTAAACAGGAAGAGCTCTCTTACTACCTAATGAAGCTCTTAGGACTTGACCTAGCGCACTGCGGACTTTCAACAAGCGAGCATCCTTTCACAACAAGCCTAGGCTCACATCTAGATGAAAGAATTACAACTCACTATATGGAAGACAGCTTCGTTTACTCTATGTACAGCGTAATCCACGAAAGCGGACATGCTCTCTACGATACAGGAGTTGATGACAAGTATCTATATACACTTCTTGATGCTGGAGTTTCCATGGGTATCCACGAAAGCCAGAGCAGATTCTACGAAAACCTCCTAGGCAGAAGCAAGGAGTTCATAGAGCTTGTACTTCCTAAGCTAAAGGAGCTTTTCCCTTCACTAAAGGACGTCACAGCAGATGCGCTTTATCGCGCAATCAACAAGGTTGAACCTTCTTTGATTAGAACAGAGGCAGATGAGGTTACATATTGCCTCCACGTCCTAGTAAGATACGAGCTTGAGAAAAAGCTTATGGCTGGCGAAATTACTGTTGACGAGCTACCTGAGCAGTGGAACAGACTATATAAGGAGTATCTCGGAGTCGATGTTCCTAGCGACAAGCTAGGCGTTCTTCAGGACAGTCACTGGGCTGGTGGTGCAATAGGCTATTTCCCATCATACGCACTTGGATCTGCCTACGGTGCTCAGCTTCTATCAAAGATGGCTGCCGAAGTCAACGTCAAAGACGCTCTATCAAAGGGAGACTTCTCAGAGATAAACGCGTGGAACAGAGAGCACATCTGGAAGCACGGAAGTCTCTATCGCTCAGATGAGCTACTTGAAAAGGCGCTTGGCGAGAAGTTCTCAGCCGATGACTATATCGACTATCTAGAGAAGAAATTTAAGGAAATATATAAATAGAAAGGACGGCAAAAGCCGTATAGGAGAGAAATCATGTTTTGCTTTAATCATTTTAATTTCAATGTTTTAGATCTACAGCGCAGTCTTGAGTTCTACGACAAGGCACTTGGCCTAAAGCCTGTTCGCGAAAAGCACGGAGAGGACTTCACTCTAGTCTATCTCGGTGATGAAAAGACCGGCTTTCAGCTAGAGCTTACATACATGCACGACCGTAAAGAGCCTTACGATTTGGGAGAAATAGAGTATCATCTTGCTATGACGACTGATGACATGGAAGCATCTAGAAGGCTTCACGAGGAGCTTGGATGCATTTGCTTTGTTAATGAGGATATGGGAATCTATTTTATCGAAGATCCGGATGGGTACTGGATTGAGGTAGTCCCAGAAAAATAGCAAGTCCAAGAAAATATAAACTTGCAAACTATAAATCATTCGTCGATTGGAGAAAAAATGAGAATTAAAAAACCCAAAAATCATATACTAAATCCATTATTCCAATTTCTTGCCGTTACATTCGGTGCCGTTCTCTTTGCGATAAACCTCCGCACCTTTATCCCTGCTGGAGGCCTTTATCCGAGTGGCTTTTCTGGAATTGCAATTCTTATTCAAAGGATTTGTGACAAGTACTTTGGGCTTGGCATCCCGTTCACAGCCCTATACATTCCGATAAACCTTATTCCTATCTACATAGGCTTTAAGTATATCGGCAAAAGGTTTACACTTTACAGCCTCTATGTAATCACACTAACCAGTATTTTGACCGATACCATTCCAAAGTTTGTCATTACAGATGATATGCTTTTGATCTCAGTATTCGGTGGTATTCTAAATGGACTTGCAGTTGTCGTTACACTTCTCGCTGGTGCAAGTGGTGGCGGTATGGACTTCATATCGATATTTATGTCAGAGCGTAAGGGCAAGGATGCATGGAATTTGATACTGCTTACAAACTCTGTTATTCTGCTTACTGCGGGTTTTCTTTTCGGCTTCGAAAAGGCTTTATACTCAATCATATTCCAGTACTGTAACACGCAGATTATCAAGTTTTTCTATAAGCGCTACCAGAAGCATACTCTGCTCATCATCACCGATAAAACTCAGGAGATTTACGAGCAGATCCGCATCATGACACACCACGATGCAACCCTATTTGTCGGTACGGGATGCTACGAGGGCGCCGAAAGAAAGATGCTTTACTCGGTTGTAAGTAGCGATCAGGTTTCAACTGTAATTAAAATCATAAAGGAAATAGATCCTAAGGCCTTCATAAACTCTCTCAAGACTGAGGAGCTAAGTGGCAGGTTCTATAAACAAAAGAAGAGATAAGTAAAAGACGAGGGCCAGTGGTTCTCGTCTTTTTGATTTGATGGAAATTATATATATTATTAAATTTAGGCTTGATTCTCCCCCACGAAGAGTTATTATATAATTAAGAATAATTAAATACGGTTCTTGGATGTGATTTTATGTATGCGAGGTACTTGTCATGAACACGGAAAAAATCGTAAAATACATGTTTTATTCACTGTCAGCGGTGATATTCAGCATACTGATATTAACATACTCTACAATCAAGCAATATATTGCATGTTTATGGATTGGGGATATTCTGGAATTCATATATAAGCATTGTTTCGTTTATATGTCAATACTTTATATGTTCATCTTATCAATGCATTTTATGTATCGCTACCGAAAATATAAAACTATGGAAAATATAAATACCTATATTTCTGCAAGGAAAACCTTGGTTATAACTTCTCTAATTGCGCTGGATTTAAATGTATTTACATTCGCATTCGTTGTATATGCCATGTATCACCCTGAACTCTCGCTTCCGATACCTTTTGACCCTGACATTTTGTTCATATCGTGTTTTATCTCTATAATAGCCTGGGGCATTTCTTTAGTCATGGTTATATGCAGTTATTTTATAGTAAGGAGGAAATAGGTCATGAGAAACAAAGCAAAGATATTCTCTATAGCTTTAGTCCTTGTAATTGCAGCTATCTTAATCTTTGTCTTTTATAGCAAGCCTTCGAAGGCCAAAGTCGCAAACAATTTTCGCGAAGACTACCTCAAGATTTCTATGAAGGCAATTCAAACAAATCCTGAGCTTGTCACTGTCAGTAAGAAGGATAAAAATGGCGAATTTAAGGATATAACCGCTAAATTCTATATCGATTACATAACGGATATTCAGGAAGGTAAGTTTAACAAGGCTCTAAAACTACTTTCCGATGAGGATAATTATGATATCTACTTTGAAAGTGGGCACACTGACCTGAAGCCTCTTTTGGTAGAATTTCGCGATGGCTATGAAGAGGCGGGAATCGGGAGAATCTTTCAATATATCCGCGAGGCAAAGGAACAAAATCTAAAGCCGGTAAAGCTTAGTGAAGAGGAGGAAGCAATAAAAAATTTTGCTCATGTTGTTTTTAACTTTAACTACAAGGACAGATACACAAAGTACATAGATAATAAAGACAAATACTATGAGCAATTTAAAGATGTTGCAACGAAAAACTGCATAGAGATGATGAAGCTTGAGCATTTTCCTTATGAGATTGAGGAAATATACGGTGCAGATAAAAAATCCAGTGTATTCATCAAAGTTAAGCCAGGCCCAGGTGGTGACTACATCGCTATAAGCTACCAGTTGCGAGACGGTACGGTTTATAAAATGACTCAAATCTTCGAAGCAAAGTGTAAAAAGGTTAATGGTAAGATGCTTGTAGACGAATTCCACGAGCTTAGTACGGTTTGGAATGAGCTATAAAGCAAGAAACACGAAAAGGAGAGCAAACACTCTCCTTTTTGAGTACTATAAATTATTAGTTGCCGATGCATTCTTATGTCACTATACGCTAATATTGAATAATAATGTGTCATTAGGCTTGGGAAAGCACGAACAAGTAATCTGGTACATGCTTACATCTAGCCAGTGATTTATTCAATTCTATTACTTCATCTGAAACTGTAGGCTCTTTTACTTGCACTATGTGGAATCCTGCTTTTACAAGAGCATTTATTATATCGCTAAATGTTCTATGATACTTTACAACATTTTCGACAAGCCAATATACATTTCTTTTTCCAGACTCTGGGTAATCCTCAACTACCATGCCCTTTACTACATTATCTATATCTGTTTGCCATGTAACGCCTTTTTTGGTAGCAGTAAAAATTGGATGCTCCTGGGAGAATAAGAAGATTCCATCCTTATTTAAAATTTTCTTTACATCTTTACATAGCTTTTCGAAGTCTTTTACGTAATGAACTGCAAGAGAGCTTACAACAACATCAAAAGTTTCGTTTAGTTCATCAAGCTTTCCCATATCCAAAATACCAAACTCGATATTACTAAACTGTGAGCATTCTGATTTTGCAACATCTAGCATCTTAGATGAAATATCTATTCCCTTAACATAGCTTGCTCCCATTTCTGAGTAAATTTTACACCACTCTCCATAACCACATCCTAGGTCTAATACTTTTTTCCCTTTCAGATCTGGAAGAAGCGAAAGTAATTCTGGCTTTTCTTCTAGGTTATTTGCGCTATTGCTTTTATTTCTAAGCTCTTTGTATAGGTTAAAAAATTTTTCGTTATCGTATAGATTCTGACTCATATCTGTTCCTCTTCTGCTAACCTTGCATTTTCAATGTAAGCTTTAACTTTTTCATATGATTTGTATCCATCAATTTCGACACCGGAATTTGCATCAATTCCATACGGTCTAACCTTTTTTACGGCATCATATGAATTTTTGTCCGTTATCCCTCCTGCAAGAATAACTGGCACTGATGATTTTTCAACGATTTCTCTACTTACATTCCAATCATGTGTAAGTCCCGTACCTCCGAGTCTTTCTTTTGTTCTCGAATCAAGTAGCAGGGCATCGCAACATCCTTCAAATAATTTTACCATATTCAAAGCTTCATCTCTATCTAGCACATGAATTGCTTTCAGTATCTTACAGTAATAAAGCTTTTCTCTAACATACTTTACATCTTCAGGTGGTATATAATCATGAATTTGCACAGTGTCTACATGTAGATACTTAGCTAGCTCAACTATTTCATCCTTATCTGTAAGGTGTGTTACTAAAACTGTTGATACAAAAGGTGGCAGCTTTTCGATTATATCACGGGCGTCCTCTTTACTGATTTTATCTTCTGCTAAGTGTGTAATCCCTACAAGAAATCCTACTGCATCTGCCCCTGCATTTATAGCTGTCATAGCATCTTGTAAATTTCTTATTCCGCAAACTTTAGTTCTCATAAGCGCCTCCATTCTTACAGCATCAGTTGATAGAATGCCAAAACAAATCCAGTAATAATACCATAAACCCATCCGATAGAATTTATCCAGCTTTCCATATCTTTATTAAACCGATTCTTAACATATACTACCCATGGAAGTCCAAGTACGAATGACATTAATATTAAATATGCGCCAGCAACTGCATTTGTAACTTTTTCTGGTGATTCCGAAAGCAAACTTGATATCCAGTTAATCCCATATGCTATCAATAGAAACATCTGCATACTAAAGACTAAACAGAACACAAGTCCCATTGCGTTATTAAATGCAAAGGTTACATTCCTAACTGAAAACGAGAAGTTTGCCTCATTCTTCTTTAAATCCCACCATTCGACAATAATTGCAAGAAAATGATTCGACTTAACTGTATCAAGTTCTTTACGAACCATATTTATAGTTACAATCGCATTGGTAGTTGACCATGTATAATTATCCGCATCAGCCGAACATCTCCATCCTCCAAAGTTATTATCTTGTAGACCAGCAAGATAATTAAAACCAAAGATGACTGACTCGTCATCAAATGTTGTGATTCCATTAACTAGTATTCCTCTTAACGCCCACGTGGTGCTGAAATGTCTAAATGTATATCTTCTTCCATCTCTAATTCCCACCTCTAAGAATAAGTCCCAGCTACCATCTTGCTTTTGTGTATTTGACAAATATTTATATGCTCTCTTTATCACTCCAGTTTCAATGTTTTCTGGGCAATGATGAAGTGCAATCATCGCATATCCAGTACATGAAGGATTCGATTCTGTTTGGAATAGCAGGTCGGCATAAGTTAGATTTACTTTTTCTTGGTAAAGGTAATCGGCATCTCTTCTACGGATATTTCCCCATCCTCCGTCAGCATGCTGGCTTTCTATGAGCCAATCTACTGATTTTCTAATGGTGTCTTTGATCTTTGATTTCCTATCTGCGTCACCTTCGTATTTACAATATTCTAAGCTTAATGCCCATACAGCTAATGCTGTCCTTATAGTTCCTGACTTTTCCTCTGAATTGTCAGGATATCCCCCATCCTCATTTTGATTGTTCAAGAACCAGTCAACGCATTCATCTATTGCAGTAGCTATTACGCCACTTCCTATTTTAGAGCATAGCATCTCGCAGGATTTTACTTTTTCTAATGCTAATAGTGCCCAGCTCCAGTCTATAGATAGAATTGCATTTTGTGATGGCCTTACTAACCATTTTTTAATGGATTCAATTATAGCTTCTTTTTCGTTTTCCTTTAGAAAATCAATTAGATCTACTGAGGCACAAATCACTTCAGAGGTATTTTGTATATTAGGAGCAATAAGTGGTACCCAAGCCCAGCCACATTCGTCTTGATCTCTAATACTAATTAACCAGTCCAACGCTTTACGTATTTCTGGATCAAAAAAGGCATTTTCTCCCTTATTCATCTTTATCTTTTTCACGTTTACCCTCTCACCTTATATAAATCAACGCAATGTTTATCTGTAAGCAACTTATCTGGAGTAAATTTGATTGCAAAATATACTATTATTACAGAAACCAATACATCAATTGCTTTAATAATAGCCACCGAAATGATAGTAGCAATTAAATGCGGGCAGCTATAACCCTGCGCAAGTGCATAAAGCTTTTCGCCCCAATAGTCTGCTGGAATTCCACCATCTAGCAAAAGAGAAAAGATTGATGCAGTTGGTACACTCACCAAAAAAATCAAAATACACATTGCTGTCCAGTAACGAAAATTTCTTTGTGGGTGTTTTTTAGAATAGTTTCCCACTACTAGTGCCACTAAATAGCTAACAAAATAGTACGACATGGAATTGTATCCGTAAAGAAAGCCTGAAAATACAACATTATTAACTAACCCAGTGCAAAAACCAAATGAGCTTCCCATTATTATAGATATATAAATGGTTCCTACTGTATCAAGCCACATAGGTAGCTTGAAAAAATAAACTAGTATAGATAGCATCGCATTCATCGAGCAAGCTATTAAAATCATATATATTGCACGTTTTCTACTTGTAAACACCCTTTTCTCCCTTGAATAATTTACGATAAGACCGTTTATATTTCGTCACTACATTGTCACTACATGCATTGAATTCTCAATTTGTATAACGATTTTATCAACACTTTTTGTCCTAGAGACCTAATTATTCGCTCAACCTGACGACTAGATAATTTAAGTTTATCTGCAATTTTTACTGCACTCAGTCTTGGATTATTATCCAGAAGATTCAAGATTCCCTCTTCCGTTTCTCCGACATTTTCTCCGACATTTCTCCGACATCTACTGCATTCATTAGAATTAATTTGTTATAAATAGGATAATCTACAAATCCTCAATCACTTTAAATAGTATAACACAAAAGGAGAGCAATGCTCTCCTTTTTCTATCGCTTAAATACGATTTGACCTCCAACCATTGTCATGACTGGAAGAATATCCTTAATTTCATCAGGATTTACCGTGAAGATGTCCTTATCTAAAAGTACCATATCAGCTAGGTATCCTGGCTTTATGCGACCTTTGATGTCTTCCATAAATTCGCCGTAGGCACTCTCTATGGTGTAGGCATCTATTGCCGTTTCTACATCAACGCACTCTGCTGGGTAGAATCCGCCCTCTGGCTTACCCTGTCTATCCTTTCTGGTCACAGCCATATAGATATTAGGGAATGGATTGCAGTCCTCAACTGGGCAGTCTGTACCGTAGGACACGTGTGCACCCTTCTTTGCCAGACTACCGAAAGCATATGAGCTTGAAGCTAGCTCTCGCCCAACTAGATCATCTACGATTTTCATATCGTAATCTAGGAAGATTGGCTGTGCAAAGACGAGAATGTTCAGCTTTGCGATTCTGTCAACTAGTTCTTTGCTCGTAACCTGACAGTGAATTAGGGCATGTCTCAGCTTGTTTTCACCGTCTACAAAGGCTTTCTCGTAGCTGTCGATTGTACGCTTTACGGCCTCATCTCCGATTACGTGAGTAACCACCTGAAGCCCGTGCTCCTTTGCAATTTGGCAATATTCATCCATATCCTCAACACTTATCCACTCAAGTCCGTGGTCATCTGGATTTCCAACATAGCCGTTAGTCATCAAAGCGGTTCTGGCACCTAGGCTTCCATCCTTAAATAACTTAAGTGGTCCAAGTGTGAGCCACGAATCCTTAGGATAATCACCCTTAGCATACTCTCCATTCTCAAGGTACTCCCTGAAGTCCTCAAGTCTATTGAAGCAAACCTGATGCCTATATCTGATCAAAGCCTCTCCCTTATCGTATATATCGTGGAAGAGCTTAAATGCTGCAGGTCCATCCATAAAGGTCGTGCCCACATCATTACTCTGAACGCTTGTAAGCCCATGAGCAACCGCATATTCCATGGTCTCAATCAGGATTTTGCGTCTCTCCTCTAGCGAAAAGTCCGGAATAAGACGCTTTGCAATATTACAGCCGTTTCCTGTGAATATTCCGTTTGGCTTTCCGTCCTCACCTACAAGGTAGTCACCGTCCTTGAATAGCTCATTGTTCGCCTCAATATCGAGCATTTCTAAAAGCTTTGAGTTTGTTGAAATTATGTGACCGCAAACTCTCTCAAGAACTATAGGATATTCCGTGCTGATTTTGTCGAGATCGCTTCTATCTGGAATCCTGTCACCATCTGTGAAGTTATCCTGATTCCAACCAATAGCGTGAAGGCCCTCTTTGACATGATTTGGATGAGTGCTTGCAAACTCCCTGCATATCTCAACCATCTCATCTATCGAAGTAACGCCTTCTATCATCGCCTGGTTTTGCGTCTCGCCAAACTGCATGAAGTGCAGGTGTGAATCGTTTAGTCCGGGTATCAAAGTTCTTCCTTCACAGTCAATCAGCTCTGCCAGGCCGCAAGTTTCGTCGCTCTTTGATGCTTCTGCTTTGATTTCCTCGTTAGATCCAACCGCTACAATTTTGTCATTCTCAATCAAAACGGCCTCTGCAAAGTTTCCTCTTTCAACATAAACCTTTGCATTGAATAAAATTTTACGCATTCTGCTTCACTTCTTTCTTAAGCTTCTGGTCAAATATAAAGTAAACAACTGCACCGATTGCTGGAACTACAAGTCCTAAAGCTCCATTAACCGGGTCCTCCATAACTCCCTGGACGAGAAGTCCGATGAATACCAAAGTAACAATAATTACTGAAACAGGGTAGAACCAAACCTTGTAAGGACGCTCGATATTAGGATACTTGTGTCTCAAAATAGGTAGTGCAATAATAACCATAACGTTAAATACCATTCCACTGATTACAACTAGATTTGTTAGCTGATCTAGATTTCTCAATAAAACTAAGGCAACTGAGAGAAGGCACTGAACGATGATTGGCACTGTTGGGACCTTATGCTTAGGATGTAGCTTCTTGAAGCTCTTGAAGAAATGTCCCTCTTCAGCCATCGCATAGTACATTCTTGGCTGAGCTAGAGTCATTCCGTTAAGCGTTCCAAACATAGCTAGAATCATACCGATAGAAACTATAACTCCACCTGCATTGCCTAGAAGAGTCTTAGCAACTGCTGTACCTAGATAAAGATCTTCCTTTGCAATCATGTCTACGATTGTCTCGTGAGGTAAAACCTTCATGATTGCGAAATTAAACAGCGTGTATAGGAGCGTAACTCCACCGATTCCGATGATTATTGCTAGTGGCATATTCTTCCTAGGATTTTTGATTTCCTCAGCAACCGTATTTAGGTTTGTCCATCCCTCATATGCCCAAAGTGCTGCAACAATTGCTATTGCCATCATTGAAACAACATGAGTATTGTTTTCAGCTGCGTATGTTGCTGCTGAACCTAGTGATAGGTCAGGGCTTACTTTGCCTACAAAAAGCGCTACACCCATTACAATTGCAATAGGTACAAGCTTGGCTACCATAGAAAGGCTCTGAACCACCGAAGCAATCTTTACCCCGATTAGGTTATAGATGGTTGTTCCTATAATCAAAACGATGGCTGCTGCTTTGATACCAAAGTCACTTATATCAAAGAACGACTTAGCAACGTTCATCAAAGCGATTGAAACGGCAGCGATAGAACCTGGTCCACCAATTAGCCAGTCTGTAAAGCCTGCCATAAAACCTACAACCGGGTGGAATGCCTCATTTAAGTAGATAACTCTACCACCAGCCTTAGGCATCGCTGTTCCAAGTTCTGCATAGCAAAGACCTGCGACAAGTGAAATAACACCTGCAAGTAGCCAGCAAATTAGCGCTAGGCCACTATTCATTCCCGTCCTCTGAAGAACGTATGACCCTAGATAGAATATTCCAGAGCCGATCATGATTCCGCCAATGATACTGATTCCACCAAATACGCCAATCTCTCTTTTGAATTCGGTTTTCTCAGATGTCAGCGAAGATAATTTCTTATCATCATGCATAAAAATTCCTCCTTAATCTACATACTTATAAAATTAAAAGTGCCTTAGATAACCAAAGCACTTCAAACTACTTTTCGTGAGTATAACCCATTTTTTGTGGCATGTCAAACAATAGTTAAGCTCGAAAATTAAGAGTTTTTTATTCAATAAGCAGTATTAATTAAGATTTTTAATTATATTTATGCATTGCGCCATTTAATTTTGTATTTCCTTGGTTTGACCTAAACCGATATAACCCTGCTCGCTCTTATAAGCTCCTTTATTACCTCGTTTTCGCTTTCCCAAAGCCTTCTGGTTTCGTCGTAAAACTCTAGCTTGCCCTCGCTCAAAACCATGGTTTTTTCGGCCATCATGCCTATTGCGTTCAAATCGTGCGATATGAAGATAAGCGTCATGCCGTTCTTATCGACCATTTTCTTTAAAGTCTTCATAACCTCAAGCTGAACTGGAATATCTAGCGCTGATATTATCTCATCAGCAATCAGTACCTTAGGCTCTGTTAGCATCGCTCTGCAAATAGCCATTCTCTGTAGCTGTCCTCCCGATAGCTGCTCTGGATAGCGCTTCAGCAAATCAGGATCAAGCTCACACTGAAGGAGAAGCTTTTCAATTTTTTCTTTAACTGTTTCTTTGATAGGCTTCAACGAACATGACTTATCAGTCGACTCCTTTGCACTTTTCCTAAATTCCTTCTCATGCCTTAAAGCGACTTCATTAAGTGACTTTTCAAGAGTCTGCCTTGGATTAAAGGCTGCCTTTGAGTTTTGAAAAACCATCTGTATGGGAAACCTTGCTGTATCTCTTCTTCCTTTTTTGATTAAGGGCAGTGCTTCTTCTCTAAAAAGCACCTCTCCGCTATCAGCCTCCATGATTCCTACTAAAATCTTGGACAAGGTTGATTTTCCGCTTCCTGATGCACCTGCTATACCCAGTGTTTCACCCTCGTTTAGGCTAAAGCTAATATTGCCTAGAACCTTGTGCTGGTCAAAGCTCTTATCTATGTTTCTTGCTTCGATTATCTTCTTATCTTGCTTACTCATTGCCTTTATATTCTCCTCGCGATACGAGTTCCTTTGACGCCTCAAGCAGCCTTAAACCTTCATCGCTTTTAGGCGATGTAAAGAAGTTTTCAACGCTTTCAAGCTCTACAAGCTCACCCTTGCTCACTATAGCTATATTGTCGCACAGCTTCTTAATCATGCCAGGACTGTGGCTTACATAGATCATCGTTAGGTCATGATTTTCAGCTAGTGTCTGCAAGATTTCCAAGGTGTTCAGCTGATTTATTACATCAAGGGCAGACGAAGGCTCATCAGCTATCAAAAGCTTAGGATTCTTCACCATTGCCATTACAAAAACTGCTCTCTGCCTCATTCCCCCAGAAAACTCCGCAGGCAAAAGGTTGAGCTTTGATCTGTCACTTCCTAGACCAAGCTTTTCTAGCCATTCTATGGCAAGCTCCTCGCACTCACTACCTTTGATGCCCCTAGTAAACTCTATTTCCCTGCAAATTTGATCCAATACGCCAACGTAGGGGTTCAGTGCGTTTATTGAATCCTGCGGGATGTAGCTTATGTACTTCTTGAGAACCTCCCTGCGTTCGGCTTCGTTGAGCTTGTTTAGGTCGTATTCACCCAAGACCTTGCACTCACCGACTATTTCCCAATTTTCTCTAGGAAGGCTTCCTAGGATTCCCTTTATCAAAAGGCTTTTGCCGCCTCCCGAACTTCCCGTAATACCAAGCCTATTGCCGCGGTATAGATCAAAGCTCACATTTGAGAGTTTGTAGTCCTTGCTCAGCTCTTCATCCTTTGCTGACCTTCCAAAGCCTTTGCTCTTCGACTTATTTCTATGTATTATTCCAAAATTTTTCAGAGAAAGTATCTTTTCATCCATCAAAACTTAATCATCCTTTTCTAGTCACCTAGCTTTGTCCCAAAATCGCTATTATCCTTGTTATTAGCTATATTTTTTGTCCTTCCAATCATCGAACATGTAATACATAAACAGAGATAATGACAAAATTCCTAAAGTCGGCCAAAGTATCAAAATAGGCTTTTCAACTATATAAAATCTGTACTGATAAAGCATGCTGCCCCAGTCTGGAGTCGTTATATCAGAGCCAAGACCGATAAAGGTCAGTGACGCATATGCGAGTATTATATTTCCGCCCTGGCTTGCTAGAACTGCCATTATAGGCGGCAAGTTATTCCTCAAAATATGACTAAACAGTATTTTATGCGTTGGCGTTCCTAAAAGCTTTTCAGCAATTATAAACTCCTCGTCAAGCATCTTTCTCGTCAGGTTCTCGCTTTGATAGGCGAAAGTTCCAATTCCGTAAATTCCTAGCGCCATACCTACGGCAAATGGCGAATTTCCAACCGTCATTATCACAATGAGTGCAACGATCAAAGAAGGAACTACCATGGATATATCGGCAAAAATTCTAACCAAAATCCTTATATTCCCACCAAAGTAACCGCTAATGGTGCCTATTGTGCATCCGACTACAACAGAGGTAAGACAGGCTGAAATGAGCACCGTTATCGTTCTATTAAAGCCAACGACCATGAGAGCAAAAATGTCTCTACCAAGATCGTCAGTTCCGAGGAGATGAGCACTGCTCATAGGCAGAAATTTGTGGTCAATGTTTACCATCTTAGGGTTTTGTGTTGGAAGTAGCGAGCAGATGATTACTAATGCCATCAAGATGCTTCCACCAATTATGAACTTTTTCATGATGACACCTCCCTCTTAAGAATCCTACCCATGATAAACTCAAAAACTATGTTAACTAGGAACATCCAAATGACCAAAATCATTATATAGCTTTGAACCATGGGGTAGTCTCTTCTCGATATGCTATCTATCAAAAAGGTGCTGAGTCCCGGAAGCGCCATTGCAAATTCAACTACTGTTGCTCCACCTAGTACCGATGAGAATTTTGATATAGCTATTGAAAAAAGTCCATATAGCGCTGGCCTGCTTCCATATTTAAGCAAGGCCTTCTTGCTATCGTAACCCCTTATTGTGTAGTACTGCATGAACATGCTTTCAGCCGTCTCCTTAAAATGCACCCTCACCGCTCTTGACATAGGTCCAATCATTGGAAAGGCAACAAAAATAATAGCGACAATAATGCCTGCAGGCGTTACATTTGTGAAGAACTTCATTATTTGAAGCTTTACGCCAAGGAAATATATTGTAATCAAAATCAGAAGGAACACTGGCACCGTCTGACTCATCAAAGTAAGAGCCCTAGAAATATAATTATATTTTCCCTTATCATCTAGTGATGCCTTATATCCTATCCAAAAGCTCAAAAGCATAGCGAGAAGTATTCCGCCCATTCCAAGGCCAAAGGAAAGAGGAAGTCTTGAAATTATCTCAGACTTAAGCGAGCTTTGAGTCAAATATGACTTTCCCCATTCTCCTGACAAAAAGTCCTTCATCCAGCTAAAATACTGCTGAACTAGGGGCTCATCAAAATGATATTGCTTCTCTATAACTTTGATGTTCTCCGCTGTCCTCGGAAGTCCAAGCCGAGTCAAGGTTATGTCCACTGGAGAACCTGGAGTTATTCGCACAATGGCAAATGCTACAATGCTAGTTGCGAAAAACACAAGTATCCACTTTAAAATTAACTTTACATATTTATTCATATGTTTTATGTCACCCTTTAAATAAGGGGATGTAACACAAAATGCACACCCCCTTGTTTTACTATTTAACCTTTAGAGTTGAGTTTACAATGTAGTAATCTCCATTCCAAAGCTTATAATCCTTTAGCTTGTCAGATACAGCTGCGTGCCACTTAGGATCCATTGTCATCAAAACCGGTCTGTCCTTTAGAATTTGCTCCTGTGCTTCTATTGCAAGCTTATCAATGTTCTCAGGATTTGTTTCACTACCCATCTTGTCAAGAATCTCATCTGTTGTAGCTGAGCTATATGACATGAAGTTGTTAGGTCCACCTGTTCTGAAGAACTGGTTCAAGAAGTATACTGGGCTTCCTGCTGGGGATGGATGCTGTGCATATACCAAGATATCAAAGTTCCTAGCCTTTGTAACCTTTGATATATCGTCTACAACCTCTACAGTTACCTTGATTCCAAGCTTTTCTAGCTCTGAAGCTATTGTCTGGCTAACCTTTGGAAGATCTGGCTTTGAGCTATATGTCTTAATTGAAAGTGCAAGCTCCTTGCCGTCCTTTGTTCTGTACTTTGCGCCGTCTTCAAGCTTCCATCCAGAGTTGTCTAAAAGAGCCTTTGCTTCGTTTACGTTATATGTAGGTGCTGTCTTTGCATCAAAGCTGTTATATCCTGCAAATAGTCCTGTTGGAATTGTTCCGCCATCTAGAGTCTTCTTGATAGCCTCTCTATCAATACCCTTATCGATAGCTTCTCTTACAGCCGGATCTTTAAGAATATCATTTTCTAGATTTAGGAATGTATAGTACTGATATGCAGCATCAAAGTCTATTACATTCTTCTTTTTGTCCTTTAGCTCCTTTGCGATTTCGCCTGTCAAACCGAAGGCTAGGTCAACCTCTCCTGACTCGTAAGCTAGCTTAAGAGAATTGACATCCTTGAAAGCCTTGATCTTTACAGTTGCAGGTCTCTCGCTTGCATCTGGATAGTTTTCGTTAGGCTCTAGAGTAACTTCACTCTGTGCCTTTAGCTCTTTAATCTTGAATGGGCCTGTAAATACATACTTATCGACAACCTTCTTATATACAACATTAGTCCACTCACCTAGAATTGACTTTAGGTCAGTTGTTGCTCTTTCTGTCTTCGCAGTCAAAGTGTAATCCCCTGTTGCCTCAAACTTGATTACGCCAGCTGAAGCATTTGAAAGTTTATTCTTTTCCTGAATCTCATTTAGACAATCAGCTAGCGCCTTAGCATCAACCTTGCTTCCATCGGCAAATTTTGCGTCCTTTTTCATTGTGATTACCCACTCTGTGTCGCTCTTTGCCTCTAGCTTGTCCACGAATCTTGACTCCATGCTTCCGTCTTCCTTCTGCATGAATACGTACTCAGAAATTCCGTGGCTTGTGATCGACCATGCATTTCCGCCATCAAGTGGATTATCATCTGTAATTACCCATGTCTGACCGACAGTTATAGCATTGTCGCTAGCTCCCTGTCCGCATGCAGTTACAATGAAAACCATTGCAAACATCATGAAAACAGCCAAAAACCTTTTCTTCATAAATTCCTCTCTTTCCTAGCACGCGATAGCGTGTCCATTTGCCGAATAAAAAAACCCGCTCAAAGGCAGGCGAATACTGCCCTTCCTTTATCCTCGTAAAATCCGGCGATATCGCAACGAAGCAGGTCTTCTGACTTAGGCATCTACACCCTTTACCTTCCCAGATTTATATCCAGTGGATTACAAAGAGCTAAACCATCACAGCGACGGGATCGCGTAAGAATTACACTTACTTCCCTTTTAATCATAGTAATATGAACTCGCGTTGCTTGAATTATTCTTTTTTACAAACTTGGTTTGTTATCTGTATTATATACAAAGGCGAAAGTTTAATCAATATATTTCATTATCTGTGTGAGGTGCTTGGGTATTAGGTTTGTCGATATTCAGCTTTTTGCATAAATATATCGAGATTTTCAATATATTATTTAGCAAATTCAGTGTTTATGATATAATCGCATTAATAGTTTACAAAATATTTTGTAATGTGTAGGAATCAAGATGTTCATGTAGAGATATTAACCAAAATTTATCTAGCTCTCCAATGTGATTTTGATGAAATCATGGAAATAATCCCAAAAAATAACGGAAAGGTGCGATAGTAAAATGGATCTTATATTTAAGAAAAAAGAAATGACAGAAGAAGACATCAAATTCCATTATATTAGTCCTGCTATTGTCTCTAAATGGGATAAGAATAAAATCACTATGGAGACAAAAATCACAGATGGTAAAATTAACCTTCGTGGAAATTTGATTTCTAGAGAAAGGCCTAAAAAGGCAGATTATATATTATATTTGAATTCAAATAAACCTATAGCTGTTGTGGAAGCAAAAGATAATAAACATAGTGTTTCTCATGGGTTACAACAAGCGATGACCTACGCAAAAATGCTCGATGTTCCTTTTGCCTATAGCTCCAATGGAGACGGCTTTTTTGAGCATGATTTTTTAACAGGTAAAGAACGAGAATTTTCTATGGATGAATTTCCATCAGAAAAAGAACTAATAGAAAGATTTAGGACAGAGTTCAATCAAGGCGAAGGATTAAGTTCACTAGAAGAAAAAATCATTGAACAGCCATATTTTTCAAGTCAAAACTCTTACCCTCCTAGATACTATCAAAGAGTTGCAGTAAACAGAACGGTTGAAGAAATTGCTAAAGGAAAAGATAGACTTCTTCTTGTTATGGCAACAGGTACAGGAAAGACTTATACCGCTTTCCAAATTGTTTATAGACTTTTACAAAGTGGGCTTAAAAGAAAGATTCTTTATTTAGCCGATAGAAATATCTTGGTTGATCAGTCCATTCAACAGGATTTCGCACCACTTGAAAAAGTTATCCATAAAATCAATGTAGCAAAAGATGACCCAAGTACTATAACTTCACATCAAGTATATTTTTCGCTTTATCAACAACTTGTTGGAGATGATGATGCGGAACATTTTTCAAAACTTTTTAAACCGGACTTTTTTGACCTTATCATTGTAGACGAGTGTCATAGAGGTTCTGCAAAAGAAGAATCTAGATGGAGAAAAATTCTAGAATACTTTTCTTCTGCAACCCAAATCGGTATGACAGCAACACCAAAAGAAACAAAATATGTATCAAACATCAATTATTTTGGTGACCCAATCTATACTTATTCTCTAAAAGAAGGAATTGAAGATGGCTTTTTAGCTCCATTTAAAGTTATTAATATTACCACTGATATTGGGGATGGTTGGCGTCCTATTAAGGGGCAAAAAGACAAATTCGGCAACCCTATCGAAGATAGACTTTATAACAATACAGACTATGACTACAATATCATAATAGAGGACAGAACCCATCAGGTAGCTAGTGAAATCACAAAATATTTGAAAGCAACTGACCGTATGGCAAAAACCATTGTCTTTTGTCCAACAGAAGAAGCAGCAGAAAGAATGCGAATAGCTTTAGTCAATCTCAATTCAGATATGGTTAAAGAACATCCTGATTATTGTGTTCGCATAACAGGAAGTGATGATTACGGAAAGAGCAAGCTCGACTATTTCATTTCCGTATCTGCAAAATACCCTGTTATAGCCACAACATCCAAGCTTCTATCCACAGGCGCTGACTGCAAGATGACAAAGCTAATTGTCCTTGATGAGATGATAGGCTCAATGACTGAGTTCAAACAAATTATAGGTCGTGGTACAAGACTACGTGAAAAAGAAGGTAAGACACATTTTGTTGTTATGGACTTTAGAAATGTTTCAAGGCTTTTCACTGATCCAGATTGGGATGGACCTATTGAAATAGACAGTAATTTTAATTCCGATAAAAAAACAATTTCTCCTAAACCAGGTAGCGGTGAAGATGACACCCCACCACTTGATCCTGCTATTAAACCTGTTATAGATAAAAACGGATGTAGGGTTGAAATTATCCATAAAACTGTATCCGTCTACGACACAAATGGTAAACTTTTGAGGCAGGAAAGTATTGTGGACTATACAAAAGAAAATATCAAAGGCGAGTTTGCCTCTCTAGATGCCTTTATTCGTGAATGGAGAAATGATCCTAAAAAAGATAAAATACGAAAACTTCTTCTAGAACATGGCATTGATATAGAAAAACTCAAAGCAGAACAAAATATGGCAGAGGTTGATGACTTTGACTTCATTTGTCATATTGCTTTTAACCAAAAACCTCTTACTAGAAAAGAGCGGGCAGAAAATGTCAAAGAACAAGATTTCTTTAGTAAATATAACGGAGTTGCCAAAGAAGTTTTAGAGGCATTGCTTGATAAGTATATGAACCAAGGAATCACAGAAATTACAAGCACAGAAGTACTAAGACTAGATCCTTTTATGAAACTGGGAAAACCATCTAAAATCGCAAGTTATTTTGGTGGAAAAGAAGGATATATTAACGCTGTGGCTGAACTACAAGATGCAATCTATAACTATGGAAGGGTATAACAATGAGTAATCTATCAGGATTTGTAAAAAGATTAAGGGATATCATGCGAAACGATGCTGGTATCAATGGTGACGCACAAAGAATTGAACAAATCACATGGATGCTTTTTCTAAAAGTCTATGACGCAAAGGAAAGCGACTGGGAAATGAATGAAGATGACTATACATCTATCATTCCTGATGAATGCAGATGGACTAACTGGGCGTACGATGATAAGAGTGGTGTCGCTCTAACAGGTGACGACTTGCTTAACTTCGTGAACAACACCCTTTTCCCTACACTAAAAAGTTTGCCTGTAACTCGTGAGACACCGATTAAGAAAGCCATTGTTCAAACTACCTTCCAAGATGCCAACAACTACATGAAAGACGGTGTCCTTCTAAGACAAGTACTAAATATTATTGATGATATTGACTTTGGTGACTACAACGAAAGCCATGCGTTTGGAGAAATCTATGAAACTATTCTAAAAGAATTACAAAGTGCAGGTTCAAGTGGCGAGTTTTATACTCCTCGTGCTGTAACCGATTTTATGGCAAAAATGATAAAGCCAAACATTGGTGAAACTATGGCAGATTTAGCTTGTGGAACAGGTGGCTTTATTACAAGTTGGCTAAAAGAACTTCATAAAAAAGTAGAGACAGTCGCTGATGAAGAAGCTTATTCTTCATCCATCTATGGTATTGAGAAAAAGCAATTTCCGTATATGCTAGCCATCACCAATATGCTACTACATGATTTAGATGTACCACAAATCTTTCATGACAATACATTACTTAGAGATGTACTAGACTATACAGATGATGACAAGTTTGATGTTATCCTTATGAATCCTCCTTATGGTGGGGCAGAAAAGTCAGATGTCAAAAGTCATTTTCCTGCTGATTTAGCAAGTTCTGAAACAGCAGATCTTTTCATGTCCGTTATTATGTATCGTCTAAAAGAAAATGGACGAGCAGCTGTCATTTTGCCAGACGGATTTTTATTTGGTACCGATAATGCCAAGATTAATATCAAAAAGAAACTTCTTAAAGAATTTAATCTACATACCATTATCCGAATGCCATCAAGTGTATTTAGTCCATATACTCCGATTACCACAAACATTCTTTTCTTTGATAATACGGGAGAAACGAAGGAAACCTGGGTTTATAGACTAGATATGCCAGAAGGATACAAGAACTTCTCTAAAACTAAGCCAATGAA
Organism: Eubacterium sulci ATCC 35585; assembly: GCA_001189495.1. Taxonomy (NCBI): domain Bacteria; kingdom Bacillati; phylum Bacillota; class Clostridia; order Peptostreptococcales; family Anaerovoracaceae; species [Eubacterium] sulci. Next base: position 79,530 of record CP012068.1, read on the forward strand.
GTTAGATCATTTTGAGCCTGTTATCACTTGGTGGGAAAACAGAGAAGAAATAATAGAAAATAGTTTTGACAAAGCTAAGAAATATTCAAGAGAAGAGCTAGAGGAGAAGTACAATTATAATCTCGATCTATGTGGCTACCCGCATGAAGAAGAAATTATTCTTCCTCCTCATGATTTAATTCAGCAGTACCAAGAGGAACGAGCAAGTCTAAATGCTGAGATAGATAGAGTTCTAAAAGAAATAGAAAATCTACTTGGAGGTAAAATAGAATGACACCAGAACAGCTTAAAAATTCTATCCTCCAACTTGCTATCCAAGGAAAACTAGTCAAGCAAAGAAAAGAAGAAGGAACTGGCGAAGAACTTTTTAAAGAAATACAAAAGGAAAAACAAAAGCTCATAGAAGAAGGAAAGCTTAAAAAACAAAAAGCACTCTCGGAAATCACAGAAGATGAAATCCCATTTGATATACCGGAGACTTGGAAATGGGTAAGATTGGGGGAAATTGGAGATTGGGGTTCAGGCGCAACTCCTTCAAGAACTAATGCAGATTTCTATGGAGGAAATATTCCGTGGTTAAAAACAGGAGACTTAACAGATAGTTATATTTATGATGTCCCTGAATGTATTACAAAAATTGCACTAGAAAAAACATCTGTAAGATTAAACCCAAAAGGTTCGATTTTGATAGCGATGTACGGAGCCACTATAGGGAAATTAGGAATTTTAACCAAGGCTATGACAACTAATCAAGCTTGTTGTGCATGCATAGTTTTCCCTAGTGTTTATAACTTATATTTATTCTATTTTCTTTTAGCAAATAGAACTAGCTTTGTAAAGCAAGGAGAAGGTGGAGCACAGCCCAACATTTCAAAGGACAAAATTATAAATACACTTATACCCCTTCCACCACTTGCTGAGCAAACGCGTATTGTAGAGAAAATCGAAGAGCTTTTGCCACTTGTTGATAGCTATGAAAAGGCGTGGAAAAGATTAGAAGAACTAAACAAAAAATTTCCTCTTGATATGCAAAAATCAATCCTACAAGAAGCGATCCAAGGAAAACTAGTCAAGCAAAGAAAAGAAGAAGGAACTGGCGAAGAACTTTTTAAAGAAATACAAGAAGAAAAGCAAAAGCTAATCGCAGAAGGAAAGCTAAAAAAGCAAAAAAACCTACCTGAAATCACAGAAGATGAAATCCCATTTGATATACCGGAGACTTGGAAATGGGTGAGATTGAGGGATATAGGATTTACTCAAACTGGAAATACTCCATCAAAAACTCATAGTGAATATTTTGGTTCATATATACCATTTATAGGACCAGGAGATATAGATAACTCTATTATAAATTACTTAAATAAAGGATTATCTAGCGAAGGATTGAAATTCGGAAGAATGGCTACAAAAAATTCTATATTGCAGGTATGTATCGGAGGAAGTATTGGTAAATGTTGTTTGATTGACAGAGATGTTTGTTTCAATCAACAAATTAATGCCATTTATCCATCTATATCAGATAAGAAATTTGTTTTTCACCTATTAAATAGTCCTTATTTTAAAAACTTTATGATTGATAATGCTGGAGGAACTGCTACACCTATAATTAATCGTACTGTCTGGGATTCAATCATTATCCCTCTCCCGCCACTTGCTGAGCAAAAGCGTATTGTAAAAAAAATCGAGGAACTTTTGCCTCTGTGTGAAAGACTTAAATAACCTATGCAAAATAAATATCGGCATAACTAGTACTTCTACTAATTATGCCGTTTTATTTATAACAAATTAATTCCTTAAGTGAGACCTCTAATAAGGACTTTCTGTTTTAAGTTTATCCTTACTAGTCGCGTGGCACAACTAGTATTCTTATTGCATTTAGCACTGCCAAAATCAAAACGCCTACATCGGCAAAGATTGCAAACCACATATTTGCTATTCCTAAAGCTCCAAGTATTAGGCATGCCACTTTGATGCCAAAGCCTAAAAATGATATAATTAAACCGAAAAGAAGTGTCATCCACTTAGGGAAAAAAGAAAATATATCAAATTATGAGTTTACGAAGACTGCTCCAGCGCAAGATAAGCATGTAGTTGGCACAAATTCGTATAAAAACTTATCAGAGACAAAAGCATATCCTCCTTCATATTTGACGATCCCACAGCACAAAGTACCAGAGCTAGTAACTAAATATGCAGGAAAGGGTGTTCATATAGTGCCGGATTATATTAAAAAGAAAAAAGGTATACGATATGGTGATAAAAGATTTTGAAAAATATATTGATAAAAAGGTTTTGATTATGCTCGCTGACGGTAGGGAATTTGTTGGTGAACTTGATTCAATTGCTCCTGATTACGATACAGAGTCTGGGAAAGATGAGCTTGAATTATTTATTGAGGGGGCATATATGACAGTTCCTATCGACGAAGTAAAAAGTATTGATGCTCTTCATTGCTTTAATATCTCAAAAATATAGCGTTATTATAACATGAAATTGTGAAATTTTCTATCTCCCGTAACCAGCTATTATTCTATTGGCAGACTGTTTTAAAATTATACTAGTGTAGTCTACACACAAAAAATAAACATCGGTATAACTAGTACTTCTACTAATTATACCGATTGATTTATAATGATTTAATTCCCCAAGCTAAACCTTTAATCAGTACCTTCTTATTTTAAGTTTATCCTTATCAGTCGCGTGGCACAACAAGTATCCTTATTGCATTTAGCACTGCCAAAATCAAAACGCCTACATCGGCAAAGATTGCAAACCACATATTTGCTATTCCTACAGCTCCAAGGATTAGGCAGGCTACTTTGATGCCTATGGCGAAAACTATGTTTTGCCTTACAATGCTCATGCACTTCTTTGATATTTTGATAGCTTTGGAAACCTTCCTTGGGTCGTCATCCATAAGTACAACGTCTGCTGCTTCAACGGCTGCATCTGACCCCATGGCTCCCATGGCGATTCCTATATCTGCACGTGATAGAACAGGTGCATCGTTTATTCCGTCTCCAACAAAGGCAACCGCATCCTTGCTTGATGACCTAGAAGCCATAAGCTCCTCTATCTTATCAACCTTGTCTCCCGGAAGAAGCTCACTATATACCTCGTCGATTCCAATGCTCTTTGCCACTTCATTTGCAGTGGTTCTATTGTCTCCTGTGAGCATTACAGTTTTTCTGATGCCTTCAGCTTTTAGCTTTGATATAGCATCAATTGTTTCTTCTTTTACTAGGTCAGAAACCACGATATATCCTGCATATTTACCATCTATTGCAACATGAATTACTGTTCCTGGCTCAGTAACATCGTCGCATTCAAGCGATATGCTCTTCATCAGCTTTGCATTACCTGCGTAAACATCAAATCCGTTAATTTTTGTTCTAATGCCATGTCCTGCAAGCTCCTCTGAATCCGAAACCTGACAGTCATCCTCTATATTCGCTGCATTTCTGAGGGCTAGCGCTACCGGATGCTTAGAGTACATTTCAGCGTGAGCTGCATAGTGAAGCAGTTCCTCTTCGCTCATGTCCTTTGCTACAACCTTTGATACTGCGAAGACTCCCTTTGTTAGAGTTCCTGTCTTATCGAATACGACAGTCTTAATGTCCGCAAGCATCTCCATATAGTTTGAGCCTTTGATCAAAATTCCCTGCGAGCTAGCGGCTCCGATTCCACCGAAGAAGCTCAAAGGAATGCTGATAACTAGAGCACATGGACAGCTTATTACAAGGAATGTAAGTGCTCTATAAACCCAGACGCTCCATGCTGCTGGACTTCCCATCATCATCAAAACCACAGGTGGTAAAATTGCAAGCACTATGGCACTGAAAACTACTGCTGGAGTGTAGACTCTAGCAAACTTAGTTATGAAGTTCTCAGATCTAGATTTTCTTGAGCTTGCATCCTCAACTAGCTCCATAATTCTTGCTACAGTTGAGTCACTGAACTCCTTAGTCGTCTTTATCTTAAGAACGCCGCTGGTATTGATACAACCGCTGATTACCTGATCACCAGCGCAGACATCCTGAAGCATGCTTTCGCCTGTCAGAGCACTAGTATTTAGGCTTGATTCGCCTTCTACAACCACACCGTCGATAGGAACCTTCTCACCGGCTAAAACTGTTATCACCGTGCCGACCTCTACGTCCTCAGGGTCGACCTGCTCGAGTGTATTGCCCACCTCTATATTTGCATACTCAGGCATGATATCTATCAAATCGCTGATGTTTCTACGGCTTTTGCCAACGGCATAGCTTTGGAAAAACTCACCAATCTGGTAAAACAGCATTACGGAAATCGCCTCGAGGTAGTCATCCCCATCGATGAATGCGATGATGAATGCTCCTATTGTCGCGATGGTCATCAAAAGATTCTCATCAAATGGCTGCCTGTTAATTACACCTTTGAAGGCCTTGATAACTACGTCATAGCTGACAATAATGTATGGCACCACATAGAGAACTAGCTTTATAATTCCACTTGCTGGAATAAAGTAGGCCGCTACGGTGAGCACTATCGATACTAAAATTCTTATCAAATTTTTCTTCTGTTTCTGATTCATAATTGGCCCTTTAGAATAATCTAATACTATCTGATTTAAATGTAAACTTCGCAGTCACTCTCTACTTTTTTGCAGCTCTTTCTAACTTCTTGCATTACAGCACTTTCGTCTGCACCATCTTCAAACTCAACCTTCATCTTTTGCATCATAAAGTTGATGTTTGCATCCTTAACTCCAGTTGTATTCTTAGTAACTTCTTCCATTTTGCTTGCACAGTTTGCACAATCCACTTCGATTTTGTATGTCTTTTTCATGGTATTTCTCCTTGTTTTATTAAGAGTTTATTTAATCATCATATCTATTGTACCCAAGTTTTGTCTAATTTAACAGAGGAAATTTGATTTTTGCTTGAAAATTTTGTTCCATCTCTCTATACTCATATTAACACCCTTAATTTAAGGAGGAAATCATGAAACACGATGAAATCAAAATACCACACGACCACGGTCAGGATTACGAAAAGCTCCTAGAGCAAATGCCTGATTCAGATACAATCAAATCCGTTTCTGATTTATTAAAGCAGCTCTGCGATCCAACAAGGCTTCGTATTTTCTGGCTTCTATGTCACTGTGAGGAGTGCGTTATAAATATCGCAGCCTTCATGGATATGAGTAGTCCCGCGGTTTCACACCATCTAAGACTTCTCAAGACAAGTGGGCTAATTGAGTCTAGACGAGATGGTAAAGAGATGTACTACAGCGCTGCAAAGACTGACGCAGCAAAATCTCTTCATCGCATAATCGAAAAGATTGCTCACTTAACCTGCCCTGGCTGTGAATTTCAGGAGCATCACGAGCATCACGAAGATCACGAGGATTTATAGAGATTAGCGCTACGCCTTGATAATTCCTAGGCTTTGCGTGCGTAAATATAGTGAATATCAAAACCGCTGACTACTTCTTGCATTCAGCGGCTTTTTATTTGTCTCATCGCCAAATGCCTAGCATCTGGTACTTTATATATTAATTTTTATCTCTCTGCCTGTGGATTTGTGCTCTATGCACTTAACGCCTGAAGCCTTGAACATCAGCTTTGATGCCTTTGTTGCAGACTCATCTGCATACTTGTCGCTACCGTAGACAACGGTCTTGATTCCTGCCTGAATTATTGCCTTTGCGCACTCGTTACAAGGGAAGAGCGTAACGTATAGCTTTGCTCCCTCTAGACTTCCGCCTCTGTAGTTAAGTATCGCATTTAGCTCTGCGTGTGTCACATAGAGATATTTGATTCCAAGAGCATCATCTGAGCTTCTATCCCATGGAAACTCATCGTCTGAACAGCCCTTAGGAAAGCCGTTATATCCCATAGATAGAATTTTATTGTCTTCGCTGACTATACACGCACCTACCTGAGTATTTGGATCCTTGCTCCTCATACCCGAAAGCGCTGCGACTCCCATGAAATATTCATCCCAAGTTATGTAATCTGTTCTTTTCATCTTCAATCTCCCTTATCAAAATCAATTCCTTTGATAAACTTTAATATGAACGCTGAGGATTTTCAAGTGGAAATAGTAAAAAACTATATATCAAAGGTTTCATCAGCTCTTCTCAGCAAAATATCTATTATCTGCTGATACTCGCCGAGTCCCTTGAGTATGCACTCCACATCAAAGCCTGCATCTCTAATCATAATCTTGCAGGAATCCTCATCATCGCCACCGATATCGTTTAGCGCATGGTCTCCTGAAACGAATAGGAGAGGTACTAGCCAAACCTTGCGTGGCTTTAGTTCGCCAAGCTTTGATATTGCACGCTCGATGTCAAGTTCTCCCTCAATAGTTCCTACTATGAAGTTCTTGTGGCCGATGGAGCCTAGCTGATTTTCTAGCTTCAAATAAACGTCGTCGACCTCGTGGTCACTTCCATGTCCCATCAAAACAAGTGCATCTTCATCCTCAACAAAAGAGAAGATATCTGCAAGAGCAGCTCCTACCTCGACTAGTGAAGCCTCATCGTGAAGTAGAGCGTGACCTAGCTTTATGCTTGAGAAGTCATCCTTGCCAGCCTCTAACTGAGCTACGATTTTAGCATACTCTATACCTTCTAGGATATGTGATGGCTGTACTAGGATTTCATCAAAGCCGTCAGCCTTTATAGCTTCGAGCGCTTCGCTGACATTGTTTACCTTCATGTCATCACGTTTTAGGATTTTTCTCATAATCATTCCGCTAGTCCATGCTCTGTAAACAGGCGCATTATCAAAGTGTTCTCCTAGAGTTTTCTCAAATCTTTCGATTGTTAGCTTGCGAGTTTCCTCATAAGAGGTTCCGAAGCTCACCGCCATGATTGCTCTTTTTGACATAATACTTCCTTTCTCTTGGGCAGTGCCCACTATAGATTTTTCTTCTTATATATAAAGTTCATTGAAATAAGCGAGAATACGACAAGATATATCACTAAAATTACCATTCCCCATGCATCAAAGCCTTCTCCGCGCGAGATAGACCTCAGCATTTCGCTCGCCTTAGAAAGTGGTAAAACTGAGACGAATTGTCTAAAGCCATTAGGCATATTATCGGTTGAAAAGAATGTGTTACAGAGGAATGACATCGGCACTATTATAAACGATGTATATCTTGGTGCATCTGTATAGCTCTTTGCCATAAATGAAAGCGTAAGTGCGATTGTGGCAAACACGGTTCCGTTTAAGAACATGACTAGAAGAGACCAGCCGTTCCAAACAAGTCCCGTTTTGAGTGGGAAGGTGAGAAGCAGAATCATTGCTGCCGAGTAGATACCGCGCAGACTTCCGCCAATTATCTGCCCCGTGATGAACTGCCAAAGCGGGGTAGGTGAGACCATTATTTGGTCAAGAGCCTTTTCGTAGAGCCTTTGGACGCTCATGTTTTGGGCAACAGCACCAAAACTTCCCGTCATCGTCGACATAGCCACAAGTCCTGGAATGAGGAAGTTAATGTAGGGCTCTCCATGTGAGGTGGTCTTTATTCCCATTCCAAAGACAATCAAATATAGAAGAGGGGAGATCATAGCTGAAAGCGTTATCTTATAGAAATCCCTCTTAAATTCTGCCCATTTTTCCCAAAGAACGGTAACTATACCCATTTAAATCTCCATATCTCGATATCCGAGTTTGCATCTTACTTTCTTCCGAGTCCTCTTCCGATTCTCTCGATAAATACATCTTCTAGCGTCGTTTCCCTCATGCTAGCCTTAGTGTCCGTACGGCTTAGATACTCAATTGCTCCGCTCTTTTCGGCAAAGTAACGACTTTTGATTTCCTCGTTAATTATCTCATCGATTGCATAGTTTCCAAGCTCGTCAATCAATGCCTGAGGCGTATCCACGGTGTCTAGTCTTCCCTTGTTTATCAAAGCGATTCTATCGCAGAGAGACTGCGCTTCCTCTATGTAGTGCGTCGTTAAGATGATGGTCATTTTGTTGCTGTTTATCTTTCTAAGCAAGTTCCACATCTGCCTTCTGGAAAAGGCATCCATGCCCGCAGTCGGCTCATCGAGCAAAAGAATCTCAGGCTCAACCATCAAAGCCCTGCATATCATGAGTTTGCGCTTCATTCCGCCCGAAAGATGTCTTACAATCTTGTGCCTATACTCGAGAAGTCCTGTAAACTCAAGGAGCTCCTCCGTCTTTTGACGAATGAGCTTCCTAGGCATATAGTAGAGCCTGCCCTGATATTCCATGACCTCATCCATGGTCATGTCCTGCCTCATAGAATATTCCTGAGTGATTACACTGAGTCTGCGCTTTTGCGCTAGATTGCGTCTTGTAAGTTCCTCTCCGTCTATGAGAATCTTGCCATCACTAGGCAAAAGAACAGTTGAAATCATACTAATGGTCGTGGTTTTACCTGCACCGTTAGGCCCAAGCAGTCCAAAGAACTCCCCTGTCTCTATCCTGAGATTGAGATTATCTACAGCTATATGATCGCCGAAGCGCTTTGTTAGATTACAAAGTTCTATCATATTTGCATCTCCAAAAGTCTTTTATGATATAATCATCATATGAAAAAGATAAATTTATTAAAAACAAAAATATTTTGCCTGCTAACAATCTGCTTCCTGCTCATTCCGAGCAGTACTTTCGCCCTTGGCGATTACGATGAAGTAGAGGCAGAGTCCGCCCTGAAATACGGCATGACCCCGATTTCAGCATCCGAAGTGAAAAACGGTAGCTTTGATATTATGGTATTATCTAGCTCAAGATTTTTCAAGCTAGAGCTATCTAGCATCACATCAAAGGATGGCGAGCTTACAGCGCTTGTAAACATCAAAAGCAAAAGCTACAAATACGTATATCTTGGAACTGCCGAAGAAGCCTCAAAGGCCGATGAGTCTAAGCTCATTCCTGTGACCATAGACGGGGAACACTCACATTTTGAGATTCCGCTAAAGAACCTTAACTCCGATGTTCCATGCGCGGCCTTCAGTATCAAAAGGCAAAAATGGTATAACAGAAATATAGTTTTCGATGCTTCAAGCCTTCCTGATAAGGCGCTAAACTTCAAAACGCCTAACTACGATTTAATTGAAAAATCAACGAAAGAATACATTAAGAAGCATAATCTCAGCAAGGATGTCCTCGGCGAAAAGCCTAAGCAAATCGAAATAACTGAGGACCAAAACACAGTCAAAAAGATACTCGCTGTCGCATTTGCGGTGATGATTATCGGCGGTGTTTTGAACCACTTTGTGAAGCGCAGGCGCAGGTAGAGGCCGCTGCGCGAGGGCCGCGCATCAAAGTCTTTTAACAAGCTAAGCGCGAGCCTGTCCATGGGCGCAGGTAGAGGCCGCTGCGTACAAGGCCTCTGAAATATAGCCGGGACCGGCTATATTTTTTATTTTTCCTTGTTTTCTTTTGCGATTATCAGGGAAAAATATCCTGCGCCGTCAGGAATCTCCTCTACGCTGTAATATTTGTTTTCATTTGGAAGACCGCAGTTTTCCACCATATTTACCTTGCGTCCACTTGCTTTAAGGATTTCCTTAACCTTAGGCATCTGCCTTCCGCTTTTCATCAGAACATAGCTTCCATCTAAAGCAAGTTTATCATCAAGCTGATGTACAGCAGGAATAACATGAAGCGGCTCCTGCCACTCGGTTAGCGGAATACCTAGGCTTGCTGCAGCAGCGCAGAAGGAAGTTATTCCACTGACATACACAGTCTCAAAACCATGGTTCTTAACTATTTTCTCAAGATAGGAGAATGTCGAGTAAACCGTTGTATCTCCAAGTGTTATAAAGCCAACGCTCTTGCCCTCTGCAAGAACCTTTTCTATAGTCTCTGCTCCGCTCTTATGAGCTTTTAGGAGCAGCTCCTTATCCATGGTCATCGGCATGTCGATAGGAAGCATCTCCTTTTGCTCGATTTCTGGAACCGCTTGAACAGCGATTCTGTATGCTAGCGTTTCCTTCACATCAGTTCCAGGTGCCGCAATAACATCGACTTCCTTCATCATTCTAACTGCCTTAAGCGTAATATGCTCTGGATCTCCAGGCCCTATACCTATTCCGTAGAAAATACCCTTCATTTTCCCTCCAATTCGCATTGCGAAATCTATTTATTCAGCTCGCAGATAAGCCTTCCAATCCCTTGGACAGAATGCTCCTTAGCTACTGAAAACTCTCTGTCAGTTCTATTTTTGAGCTCTCTTGCGGTGATATCACCTATGCAGATAATCTCTGCATTAGGAAGCTTCTGACTTTCAAAAAAGGCCCTTACCCCTGCAGCACTTGCAAACACTAGATAGTGGCAGTCCTCAAACTTCTTAATATCAAAATCTGAGCCTGTCTGTACCGTGTCATAAATCTTTCTATCATCAAAGCTTACACCTTTTTCCTCGAGCTTTTCGTTAAGCTCAGGTGATCCACCTAGTGCTCTGAGAATCAAGATTTTTTCTCCAGCGCATTTCTCAGCTAGAAGCTCCCCAAGGCTTGCAGCTGTATATTTTTCGGGCATTAAGTCTGCTATGATGCCGTGTTCTCTTAGCTTTGATGCGGTACCGGTACCTATGCAGGCAAATTTCAGATGCCCTAGACACCTTATATCCATTCCCCTTGCTTTGATTTCATCAAAGAAAATATCTATTCCATTTGCACTAGTGAAAACGATCCATCCGTAGTCACTAAAGTCTTCAGGAATTTCACTAGCATTTGGCGCAAGCTCAAGGCAAACCATACTTTCTACAAAAGCTCCAAGCTCTTCTAAATGCTCAGTGAGCCTAGAAGTAAAGGATCTAGTTCCCGTTATAGCTACGCGCTTTCCGTCAAGCGGCCCCTTACCCTTGCTTTCCATATGAAAACCTGCAACCTCGCCGACCACAAGAATTCCCGGTGATTCAGCAAGCTTAGCCTTCTCTGCGATATCGCCTAGACATCCGTCGATTCTCTTTTCTCTTCCCGAAAAACCTCTGCAAACTATGGATGCAGGAAGATCTGGTGATTTTCCATTTTTGATAAGATTTTCGCTTATCTCAGCTATCGAGTTGATGCCCATGAGAAAGATCAAGGTTCCATTTAGCTTTGCAAGTGCTTCGTAGCTTTCAGTCTTACTACTTGCACTGTGCCCCGTTATGACCGTAAAGGACTGCGCAATTCCGCGATGTGTTACAGGAATTCCAAGGCTTTCTGGTACTGCTATACAGGAACTGATTCCCGGGATTAGCTCACAGTCTATGCCCTCAGCCTCAAGCGCAAGATATTCCTCACCACCGCGACCGAATACAAAGCTGTCTCCACCCTTAAGCCTTGCAACTAGCTGTCCCTTTTTTGCTTCCTCTATCAAAATTTCGTTTATATCAGGCTGGGTTTTGCTGTGCTTAGCAAAGCGCTTCCCCACATAAATCCTCTTACAATCATCCCTGACCTCGCCTAGGAGTTTGTCGTCTATCAAGTCATCGTAAACGAGGACATCCGCCTTTTTCAGTGCCTTTAGAGCCTTAACTGAAATTAAACCTCTGCCACATCCAGCACCTATAAGCTGTACTTTACCTCTCATTAAATCTCCTCCGTAAGCATAGACAAAACTAGCTGGCTAAGCTCCTGCCTATCCTCAAAGCTTCCATCTACGCAAACCTTTCTCTCATCCTTAAGTGCCATCAAAGTGACACTGTCTCCCTCAATTTTTGCATGAACACCAAGAGCAGACTTGCAGTCAGCCTTGAGCTTGCAGAACACACTTCTCTCTAAATCAAAGCGTCTTTTCGTATCAAAGTCTGAAACCTCTCCTAGTAGCCTTACTATTTCCTTATCCTCACTACGGCATTCTATCGCAATGATTCCCTGACATGCAGCAGGAATCATCTCCTCACTCGAAAACTCGTAAACATCATAAGGACTAAGGTCTATATTGAGCCTATCAAGAGCAGCTCTAGCAAGAATTATTGAATCATACTCGCCAGACTCAAGCTTCCCAAGCCTTGTATCAATGTTTCCCCTAAGGCTCTTAAACTCGACATTTTCGTCGATGGCAAGATACTCGCAAATTCTTCGCGGGCTTCCCGTTCCAATTACCTTCTTTGCACTATTTTCGGCTGTGCAGGTCCCATCGCTCTTAAGCGATATGAGACAATCTGCAGATGATGCTGCCTTCGGAACACCTGCAATTACAAGGCCTTCCGCAAGTTCATAGGGAAGATCCTTTGCTGAGTGAACAGCAATGTTCGCGCTCTTGTTGAGCAAAGCCTTTTCGATTTCACGCACAAAAAGACCATCTCCGCCTATTTCATGAATTGGACGGTTTTGGTCCTTGTCACCCTTTGTTTTTACAATGAGAAGCTCGCACTCAAAGCCCTTTGCTTCTATCAATGCCTTGACCTGCTCAGCCTGAGTCAGGGCAAGTTTACTTCCTCTTGTCGCTAAAACTATTTTTCGCATCACAATACTCTTCTATTATCTTATCTACATTAGCTTCATCTAAATCATCCATGCTCAAAAGCTTTGACATAACATAATTATAGATTTTACTGCGCTCCTCCTGTGAATCCACCTTTGATGGTAGGCTCTTTCGAAGCTCGCCCATGATGTCCAGCACCTTCTCGATATTGTCTGGGATAATATCCTCAATCTGCTCTCTCAAATGCCTTGAGTAAGCAGGGCTTTTTCCCGAGGTGGAAACACTGACAACAAGATCTCCCCTTTTGATTATACCTGGAAGAAAGAAATCGCATTCCTCCCTGTCATCTGCCGCGTTTACGGGTATTCCTCTAGATTTACATGCTGCCACTATGCCCTCATCCTGCTCTCTGCTTCCCGTTGCAGTAATTACAAAATCAAAGCCCTCTAGGTCTTTCTCATCAAAGCACTTATTAACGACCTTAAAGCCTTCGCGAGCTAAGCCTTCGGCCCCTTCCTTTGATATAACTGTAATATTGCTCGTGAATTCGCTTATCGCCTTAAGCTTTCTTTTCGCAATCCTACCATAGCCTACAATCAAAAAGCGTTTGTCCTCGAGATTTATACAAAGTGGAAATCTGTTCATATCCTTACTCCATCACTAGCTTTGCATCTTGCGCATAATAGGTACAAGTCTGTAAGCCAAAACCGCTGCAAGCATGCAAATTACGGTATCTGGAATAACTGTACTTAGGAACCATACGCTAAATAGCTGAGCTATACCGATACCCTCAGTTCCTGAAATCACAAAGTTAAACATTATGAAGTAGTAGATTAGTCCGCAAGCATAGTAAGCCATCTCGCCTATGAACGCAGCAATTGCAAGCTTTGGAAGGCTTGGCTTTCCATCTCTGCTAGAAAGCATCCCTGTAAACAGCGCCGCAAAAGCAAATCCAATCAGGAAGCCGAATGTAGGTCTAAGCAGATATCCTAGTCCTCCTCCGTGAGCAAATACAGGAATTCCTATAAGTCCTATAATCAAATATGTTAGAACCGACACAAATCCGTTTCTTGCTCCAAGCAAAAATCCCGCAAGCAGTGCAAAGAACACCTGTAGTGATATTGTTACCTCAAAAACTCCTAGTGGCAGTGTAATTTTAATAAACGCTCCAACTGCCATAAGCGCTGTGAAGAGACCGCAGTAAATAACATCCTGTGTTCTAAAGCCTCTTCTATTCTTCTCTACATTACTCATTTAAAAAACTTTCTCCTATAACCCTTTCTGTTAACTAGCGTTCTATACCATCGCGAGCCTTAACCCCGCTGGAATAGTAGTGCCTTGTCTCCTGAATCTCAGACACTAAATCCGCCTTCTCAATTATATAATCAGGCGCATACCTTCCCGTCAAAACAAGCTCCGTCCCTTCAGGCTTCGCTTCCATCAAAGCCAAAACCTCAGACTCAGCCAGAAGCTTAAAATAGCAGCAAATCGTAATCTCATCCAAAATCACAAGATCGTAGCTGCCATCGCGGAGAGCCTCCCTCGCCCTCGCAAGCCCATCCTCAGCACTCCTATAATCGTTCTCACTCGGCACACCGCTCATCATACAGCCGTCAATGCCGTAGAGCTCCACTGTGATTTCAGGAAAGCGCTCCTTTATTAGCTTGATTTCGTTATATTCTATACTCTTAACAAACTGGCCGATGTAAACCCTGAGCCCCGCACCTGCTGCTCTCACCGCAAGTCCAATCGCTGCCGTAGTCTTACCTTTGCCGTTTCCTGTGTACACTTGAATATACCCTTTTTCCACAAATTTTACTCCTTCATCGATGTAAAATAAAAAGCCCAGTTCTACTGAGTTCTAGTAGTACAGGGCTTGATTTGGTGTCCCAGAGGCGATTCGAACACCCGACGCACGGTTTAGGAAACCGACGCTCTATCCACTGAGCTACTGAGACATATTGCTTACATATAATACCACGATAGAAGGCTTCTTTCAACTCTAATATTGCTGTTAAAAGGCCTACAAAGCACGTCGGATTATAAAGCACAAATTCACTGTAGCCATTGATTTCCAATAGCTACAGTGAATTTTATCAACACCCTATGTATTTATATTATCTTGTCTTACCCCTTTTTTAGAGATTTTCTCCATAGCCTTAGACTACTTGATTTTAATTGTGTTCCAGATAACATCCTGATACACTGTTGCAGCGAGCTTTAGCTCTCCAAGTCTCTTGTTGTATGTTATCATTCTGTTTGGATAGTATAGAGGAATTGTAATCGCTTCATCGTTCATGTACTTGAAGATAGCGTCATACTTTGCTGGTCTCTCATCTTCCTTGTATGTAGCAAGTACATCGTTAATCATCTCTGTTAGCTTATCGTCGCTCCAGAAAATACCCTTTGACTGGTCACTATTGCGGAATACGCTCTTTAGGAAGCCGTGTGGGTTCCATGAATCCTCGTAAGAACGGTAGATGATTAGGTCGTAGTTTCTATTCTTCCAAATTACATCGTAATATGCGCTGACTTCCTTCTCCTCGAGCTGAATATCAACACCAATCTTCTTGTACTCTGACTTTAGGTACTGGCAAATTGTCTTCCAGTTTGCATACTCTCCTGTCTGGAAAACTAGCTTAAGTGACAAAGCCTTGCCGTCCTTTTCTAGGATTCCATCTTTAGAAGCTCCTTTGCCTTTTTGATATCATAAGCATATCCAGGGCTGTTCTCCTCGCTTACATAAGGAACCTTGTTTGAGAAAACGCCTTTTGCTGGAACTCCTTCGTTATTTATAAGCTCTTTAACCAGTGAATCTTTGTTTGTAGCATAGTTTAGAGCCTGTCTTACTTTGACATCTTGAAGAGCAGGGTTATCATAGTTGATTCCTAGGAAGAATGACTGTGTTGACTCCTCCTTAAGAGTTGCTAGTTCCTTATCCTCTTCAATTTTCTTCATATCCTCTGAAGGAATGTCAGCAAGGCTCAAATCAGCCTCTCTGCTCTGAAGCGCCATTGTTCTTGCCTGTCCGTCCTTTACTTCCTTGATGACTAGCTTTTCAAAAGATGGCTTTTCTCCCCAGTAATTAGGATTTGGTACTAGCGTTACTTCTGAACCTGACTTATAGTCTTTGACCATCCACTGACCTGTTCCGATAGGCTCTTTGAACTTGCCATCAGAATCAATACTTGCCTTAGCTAGCATTCTGTAAGGTCTTGGGTATGTGAATTCAATTATGATAGGATATGCTGCCTTCTCAAAAGTAAACTGAACTGTGTAATCGTCAATTTTCTTAACATCTAGAAGCTTTGCTGAGAAATTTGAGCGTATCTTATCATCCCAGCGGTCTGTATTGAATAGAACGCTATCAGCGTTGAAATCTTCCCCATTGCTGAACTTAACGCCCTTTCTAAGATGGAATGTGTAAACTGTACCATCATCGCTAATCTCATATGATTCAGCTAGGGCTGGTTCAATTTTTCCATCCTTACCATATCTTACTAGTGGATCATAGACAAGCTCGTAGAACTTAATTACTGTTGCACTAGTATCAACAGTATCTGCTGCTTCTGGCTTTATATCACCAGACATCATAGCTGTAACAGTCTTACTGTCTGCACTTGTTTTCTTTGTCTCCTTGTTGTCCTTACAACCCATCAAACCAAATGCCATTGCGCAAATAATCGCCATCACTGTAGTAACTTTTAAAAGTCTTTTCTTTCTCATTTTCTCTTTGTCTCCTTTCAACGATTAAACTTATTACAAGCGATAAAATTGTTATCTTCAAATTCCCTTAGAATAGGTCTATTACAGTCACAAATCGCCTCACGCTGGGTGCAGCGATTTCTGTATACGCACCCTTCAAAAACCTCTTCAACGTAATCATATTCCTTCGCAGACTCATTGATAAAACTTCTCTTTCGAGGATCTGCACAAGGGATTGACTTAAACAAATCAATAGAATATGGATGCTTAACAATTTTCTCTAAATCTGTTTTGACGAAGTCGAGCTCAACTATATTGCCCCTATACATGATTGCAACCTTTTGACATAGGTCCTTCACATTCGACAGGTCGTGAGTAATCAAAAGATAGGTTATGTCCGTTGTCTTCCTTATCTCCTGTAGCAATTCGAGAATCTGATGGCGAATAGCATAGTCTAAGCTCGCAACAGGCTCATCGCATATCAAAAGCTTTGGCTTTAGTATCAAAGACCTTGCTATATTTGCTCTCTGACATTGTCCACCTGAAAGCTGAGATACATACTTCTTCTGAAAGCTATTTGGAAGCTTAACTACCTCAAATATCTCATCTAAACGCTTTTGACACTCTTTGTGACTGAGCTTCTCGTGTGCAAGCAGTACTTCTCTTATGCTATCGCCGATTGTATAGTTCGGATTAAAAACCGACTTGCTGTACTGAAATATCATCTGTACATCTTTTCTCAGTGGTCTTAGCTCTCTCTCCTTCATCTTTGCTATGTTACTACCATTAAAGATAATATCTCCCTTTGTTGGCTTCTCTATGCCCATGATTAGCTTTGCCAGTGTAGTTTTTCCACATCCACTTTCACCAATTAGGGCTAGTGAGCTATTTTTAGTTATTTCTAAAGAAATGTCACAAACTGCTGGAAGTTTATCTTTTTTGCTATAAAACTTTGTTAAATTTCTTATTTCCAATAGTGGTTTCATCTTTTGATACCTAAATATTTCCTGCTATGAGATGTTTTGTGTATTCATTCTTTGGATTATCAAAGACCCCAAATACATCTCCCTCTTCAACAAGTTCTCCATCCTTCATTACATAGACGTAATCTGCGATTTCCGCTACCGTTGCAATATCATGTGTTATAAAGAGAACGCCTATGTTTTTCTCCCTGCTCAGCCTATGTAGCTGTATCAAAATCTGCTTTTGTATGGTTACATCAAGTGCTGTTGTCGGCTCGTCTGCTATTAGGTATTCGACATTCTGAATCAGCACACTAGCTATCATAACCCTTTGACACATGCCACCACTAAGTTCATGTGGGTATTTATTCAATATCTCTTTCGGAGCCTGAAAGTTCATGCTTCTAAGCCCTTCACAAATTATCTCTATACCTTCCGACTTGCTGATTTTTCGGTGCTTTCTCAAGCCCTCCATCATCTGCGTCTCTATTGTAAACAGTGGATCTAAGGCTTCTACTGGCTCCTGGAATATCATTCCAAAGAGTCTTCCATTACAGCTCTGCCTCTGCTTTTCAGACATTTGATGTATAGCCTCTCCATTGCAGAATATTTCTCCACTAATTTTCGCACTTCCCTTAAGCAGGTTCATTACTGCAAGACTAGTTACCGTCTTTCCGCATCCAGACTCACCAACCAGTGCAACTATTTTGCCTTTTGGCAAGGTCAAGTTTAGTCCCTTAACAGCTTGAGTTTCTCTCTTCGCATAATCACTAAACGCTATTCTTAGGTTCCTAAGCTCAAGGCTATTTTTCTGATAATCCATCTTGAACTCCTTCCCCTAACATATTTACTCCAAAGACTATGAGCATTATGGTTAGACCTGGATACATCATCAGCTGTGGAAAAGTCTGAATGAACGGCTTGCTCTCGCTCAGCATGATTCCCCATTCTGGATTAGGTGCCTGCACTCCAAGTCCTATAAATGAGTATCCCGCAATCGACAGTATTATACTTCCGATTTCTACTGTAGCTAGCGCAATGATAGAAGGCATAATATTTCTAAGTACATGCTTGAATATAATTCTTACATTGCTAAGTCCTCCGGCTTTGAGAGCCTGAAAATAACTTTCTCCTTTTATTTTGAGCGTCAATGCCCTACTAACTCTTGCGTAATTTGCCCAATATGACATCGACATAGCAAGAATTAGGTTTCTCCCACTGGTTCCAAAACTTCCCGCAATCGCAAGTACAATGATAAAAGAAGGCATAGCAAGGAATATATCTATAACTCGCATTATCGCCGTATCCCATTTCCCACCGACATAACCTGCAATCATTCCAACAGGAAGACCGACTATCAAAGTTATTGCTAGCACTGTAAAGCTGTAAAACAGAGAATACCTACTTCCGCATACTATCCTTGAAAACACACATCTTCCCAGCTGATCGGTTCCAAATGGATATTTAAGACTAGGGTTTTGTAATTTTACTGTGACATCTACTAGAGTCGGATTGTTTGGCGCAATCAGTGGCGCAAATATGGCAACTAAAATGAACAGGATTGCGATAGCTAGACCTATCTGGGTCTTTCTTTGACGCATGATTCGGTTTAGCGACAGATTCCCGTTTTGCTCTAGTAGAGTTTCAGCTTTCTTTTTTCTGCGAAACATATTAACCCCCTACTGCAATTTTATTCTCTTATCCAAAGCGGAATATGAGATATCTATCGCTAGATTTATGAATATAACTATAAGTGAAGCAACTATTATGTAGCACTGGATTACAGGTAGGTCCTTCAGAGATACAGCATTTAAAGCTAGGTATCCAACGCCCTTTATCGAGAATATTGTCTCCACAACTGCAGATCCTGTTACTAAATGCAAGATTATTGAAGTTGATCTTGTTATGACCGGAATCAATGCGTTCTTTAGACCATGTACAAATAGTATTCTTGTAGTACCAAGGCCCTTAGCACGGCACGCCCTTATGAAATCCTTATTCATTACATCAATAAGATTTGCTCTAATAAGTCTGATCAAGACACCAAAAAATCCAAAATCCAAAACAAATGCTGCAATTATCGTAACTCCTTCTGTATCTGATCCTATTACCGATATTATTCCAAGCTTTACTCCAAAGACATAAAGACAGAGAAGTCCCAGCCAAAAGTTCGGCATGGATACGCTTATATACGAGAAGAGCTTGACTATTTTATCAATAAGCCGGTTCTCATAGACGACGGAAAATACACCCAGCGGAACCGAAACCAAAATTAATAGTATGAAACCCATTAATCCAAGCTTTAATGTAGGTTTAAAATGTGTCATCAATTCTTCAATTGCTGGTCTTCCTGTATCTATTGATTTTCCAAAATCCCCTTTTACGACCTTTTTGAGCCATCTACCATACTGAATGTGTAGAGGTTGGTCTAGTCCTTCTTCGTGTCTAATTTCCTCTATTTGTTCCATTGTCGGGAAATTATATACTTTTTCTGCTAGTATTCTTGCCGTGTCCCCAGCCGAGAACGAGGTCAAAACAAAGGTGATGACCGTAATCGCTAAAATGACCGGAATCACAAGAATTAGCCTCTTGCCAATATACTTAATCAACACATACTTCCTTAATTTCTCTATAATTATTTCTTAAATTACTTCTTAGCGACTATCATAAACTGAGGCGTTGGACCATTTACTTCTTTGTTCATCTCATCCCAAACGAGCTCAGTTATATCAACATCTGCCATAACTTCCTTGAAGCCTAGGTCGATTAAATTCACTAGGTCCCAGCCAGGTCTTCTCTTATCGCTCATGAAAAGTTCCTCGCCAAGTCTCTTCTCATCATCTGGATTGGTATGCTGATGAATTCTTCTGCCGTACTTTTCCTTGACTCTCTTCTCATTTTCTCTATAGATTTTCTCTAGGTCCTTGTCGTAGTTCCATAGATACCAGCAAGCATCAAAGATAATAAGAGATCCGCCCGGCTTAAGAACCCTCATCCACTCCTTATAAGCATCCTTAGGATTCTCAAGCGTCCATGTAACATTTCTATTTACGATTACATCAAAGCTATTATCCTCAAACTCAAGATTGTGAGTATCCATTGTCAAAAGTGTAGCCTCAACACCGCAATTCTCTGCATTGTGCTTAGCCCACTTTATCATGTTTTCTGTAACATCAATTCCAGTTACATCGTGACCTTCCTGAGCAAGAAGAACAGGGAAGAATCCCGGTCCAGTTCCAATATCCAAAACCTTAAGTCTATCTGCCTTAGGGGAATTATCTAAAATAAGTTTTTTCCACTGCGGAGCAAACTTTCCCTTTAGCTCTTCCTTTATTGCCTCATCGTAAATCTGTGCTTCGCCTTCCCAAAAATCCTTTATCTTTATCATTTTCTTATCCTTTCTTAAACAACAAAAAAGAAGCTACATAAATCAATGCAACTTCTTATAAAGTACGAAAAAACAATGTAACAAAGTAATCTGCCTACAATGAATCGCTCTCCCAGAAGCTACATTGAAATTCTCAGCAGGTTTCCTGACTTGCAGATCATCATTCCTCTTCTCCTTCTCATGCTAATGCACAATGGATCCCGAAAAGGAACTCCTTGCTTACAGTGACCGGATCGCTCAGGATTCTCACCTGATTCCCTTTTAACTTTAAATATGCGGTAAATATTCTCGCACACTAAAGCACTGAAAACTTTTCTCAAATATATCATTAAGCACCTTTCCTTGTCAATATTACTAGAAGATGTGATATTATTCTGTGATAATTGACTCTATTGGCTAAAAGGCGAATATTCCTTTGTCCTGGCGATTCTTTTGCTATACCTTTCCTCTTAGCTATACTAATCATTAAAAATATTTATAATGACATGTTTTCATTAAAATCATTACTATATATTGTTAAAAGGCTTGCATGTATACAAATTATATAGTAAAATTCTATTACGATTGTTAAATAATAATCAATTTCTTCGGTTAATTGATTCTCTTACATTTGAGACTGCGATTAACACAGCATAACTTATTTATGGAGGTAATTTCTATGTGTTCAGTAAGCGATGTTCATAAGCAGTATCAGGATAAGCTTATTACTGCCGATCAAGCAGCGGCAAAAATAGAAAACAATTTTAGAGTACATTTCGGTACCGGACTTGGCTCAGTCGTTGATATCGACGAAGCTCTATCTAAGAGAGCAAACGAGCTAAAGGGCGTTACAATAATAACAAACGTAGCTATCAGAAGGGAAGCATTCAAGACTTACCAGGCAACAAGCTCAAACGAGAACGTAAGATTCCACTCTTCACACTTCACAGGTGCAGATAGAGCAATGAGCAAAACAGGACGTCAGTGGTACATCCCAATGCTATTCCGTGAGCTTCCAAGCTACTGGGATCAGAACGATAACCAGTTCGACATGGCATGTTTTCAGGTTACACCAATGGATGAGCACGGAAACTTCAACATCGGACCTCAGGTTGCTGAAATGCTTGGAATCATCAAGGCTTCTAAGCAGATTATTGTAGAAGTCAACGAAAATATGCCTTTTGCAAACGGTGAAACAGCTATTCTTAATATTGCAGATGTTGACTTCATTGTAGAAGGTTCTAACTCAATTCCAGCTGAAATTCCATCAAAGGCACCAAATGAAGTCGAAACTCAGATTGCTCACCACGTAGTTAATTTGATGACTGATCACTGTACACTTCAGCTAGGAATCGGTGCTCTTCCATGCTGCATCGGAAGCATGCTTGCAGAGTCAGATTTCAAGGACATAAGCTGTCATACAGAAATGCTCGTTGACTCATATGTTGACCTCTTCAATGCTGGCAAGCTATCAGCAGGAAAGGGTCCTGACGACAAGAAGGCGGTTTACGCATTTGCGGGCGGAACAAAGAAACTTTATGACTTTATCCACAATAACCCACTTTGCTATATCGCTCCAGTTGACTATGTTAACGATATTCACGTAATCAGAAGTATAGATAACTTCTATTCCGTTAACAGCTGTATCCAGCTAGACCTCTATGGACAGGTTTGCTCAGAAAGTGCCGGCTACCAGCATGTCAGCGGTACAGGTGGACAGCTTGACTTCGTTATGGGTGCTTACCTATCAAAGGGAGGAAAGAGCTTTATCTGCACACCTTCAACAAGACAGCTAAAATCAGGTGAGCTTGAGACACTGATCAAACCAGGACTAACACCAGGTTCAATCGTAACGACTCCTAGAATGTCAACTCACTACATCGTAACTGAGTACGGTGCTGCAAACCTTAAGGGAAAGAGCACATGGGAACGTGCTGAGAAACTAATCAACATCGCTCACCCTCAGTTCAGAGATGAGCTAATCAAAGAAGCTGAGAAGATGGGAATCTGGACTAAGACAAGCAAGATTTCTCTATAGCCCTCTCGGCAACAAATCACCTTTAACAAAAATAAAAAGTGTAGTATAATACACCTAGCATACCGATGTGGCATAGCTGCATCGGTATTTTTGAGGGGGAATGTATGAACAAATTTTTAGATAGCAAAACAGGAAATATCATCATGGTGCTAGTGGGAATAGCTTGTGACGCATTCAGCTTTGCAGCATTTGTGCTCCCACACAAGTTTATCGCAGGAGGCGTAACTGGCATCGGTCGAGTTTTCTCGCACTACTTTGGATTTGAGGTTTCAATAGTTGTCGCCATCATAAGCATATCGCTTTTGGTACTCGGATTTCTTTTGCTCGGAAAGCTATTTGCACTCAGCATAGTTGCAGGTTCAGTACTATTTCCACTGTTCCTAAATGTATTTAACAGATTTGATGCTCTTAAACAGCTAACAGATCAGCCAATGCTTGCAGCCATCATCGGAGGCGTACTCATGGGATTTGGGCTAGGTCTAATAATCCGCGCAGGTGCATCATCTGGCGGAAGTGATGTAATTCCAATCATCCTAAACCGTAAGCTCGGAATCCCAGTAGCTCCACTCATCTACATTGCGGACTTCACAATAATGATTCTGCAGTTACCTTTTGCAAATACAAACGATGTCCTATTTGGTATTATCGTAGCAATGCTATGCACCATCACGCTCAACAAGGTCGTACTCTTTGGCTCAAGCAATGTTCAGTTCACGATAATAAGCCATAAGTACAAAGAGATTAACGAAGCTCTCCAGAACGACCTAGACGTAGGTTCCACTCTTACACATGGTGTCACAGGTCACTGCAATGATCCGCTAGATGTTATCATCTGTGTAGTAAGTCACGAGAGCGTACACCGTGTAAGGACAACTGTCCTCGATATAGACGAGGAGGCTTTCATGACCATGGTCGATGTAAGCGGAGTAAACGGACGCGGCTTTACAATGGCAAGAAAATATTAGTTTATATACCGGTATAATCACTTGATTATGCCGATTTTTATTGCGTGAATACAAGAATACTGCCCTTGAAATTGGTTTACAAGAGAGCTTGGATAATTGACATTTGCCCTATTTTTTAGTATCATTATTGTTAACTGAATAATATGTGTTCTTTTAATTGAAAGCGAAGATGGAAACAGGTTAAAGTCCTGTGCGGTACCGCCACCGTAAGCGTGTAGTTTCTCTATATATCACTGAGAGATTGGGAAGATTGAGAAATGTAAATACGTAAGCCGGGAGACATGCACAAAAATTATCTTGTATTTGAGCGGATTTCTCAAAAGATGACATGATATTGTAATTCTGGAGCACACATTTTTTGTGTGCTTTTTCCATTCCTGCTTTTATTTAAGAGAGAAAACGGGAGGAAACATGAAAACCTTATTGACTAAATCTAAGCTTTACGCTCTGATTTTGGCATTTTTCTTGGTATTATCTACCATGCCAATGGCAGCTCAGAACGTATTTGCAGACACAACACTTGGCGTAGATAGTGACGGCTATTTGCTCATCACAAGCGAAGACGAACTAGTCGAGCATCTGATGAGTGCTAACAAAGCATATAAGCCCGAGTTATCCAAGAATTTTAGGTTAACAAAGGACCTAGATTTATCAAAGTATACCAAGCTAAGAAACATCGGCAGAAGTGGAAACTATGAAAGCAATCCACTCTTTAAGGGAAACTTTGATGGAAACGGTCATACAATCAGAAATGCTAATCTTAACGAAGGCGGTATATTCAGCAATATCGACACTAATGCGAGCGTAAGAAATCTAACCATTGAAAACGCAAGCGTAAGTGCAAAGAGCACCGAATATCCAGGCATACTCGCTAGCAAAAACCTAGGTACAATTGAAAACTGCAGGGTAATAAACTCAAATATTAACTCAAGTCAGAGCGGTACAGGTGGTTTTGTTGGCCAGAATTCTGGCACCATATCAAAAAGTGCTGTAATCAATACTAATGTAAATGCTGAAAAATCCATGCAGGTAGGCGGTTTTGCTGGATTTAATGGTTACGCAGGTAAAGTTGGAACTATAGACCAGTGCTTTGCCGATGCAAATGTTTCTGGAAAAATGAATGTTGGTGGCTTTGTTGGAAAAGCAGAGAAAGGAAACATCTCAAACTCCTATGCCCTTGGAAGCGTAAAAGCTAACTCAAATGAAAAGATAGGTGGCTTTGCTGGTGTACTAGCAAGCCCATCACAGCTAAAAAATATATATGTAAGTTCTGATGTAAATGCAAACTCAGGTGGTGCAGTCGCTGGTTGGAAGGGTTCTAGCTTTGCTAGCCCTGGCGAAATAGTCAACAGCTACTATAACAGTGAAAAAGCAAAGCCAGCTACAGAAATGCAGGAGTACGGCGGAGTAAGCGGAAAAACTTCAGCTGAAATGGTATCACCTAGATTTCTTGGAGAGATAGCAGGTAGCACAAGCGGAGTTTGGGCACAGGATGCAAACCATAACAATGGAATGCCTTATCTTGCAGCAGTGCCTACACCAGAGACGGCACCTGCAGTTCCACCTAAGGATCCGGTTAAGTTTGTAATTTGTAACTATAACAAGGATACAAATACCTTTAAGAAGCTCAAAGAATTCACGGTTCAGCCAGAGAAAGAAGACAATGTGGTTTTGGATCTAATGAAGAGGGCTAGAGATGAAAATAAGTTCAGCTTCACAAGCGAAGAAAGCAGCTGGGGCGAATTTGTAACAAGCATAGACGATATCCAGGCTCCAAAGCCTGATGGATGGATGTTTAATGTAAACGACGTGCAGTCGCCAGTAGGTGTAAGCACAGCAAGCTTTGATGGCGGAGAAACCATACTTTGGTTCTACGGCTGCGACCAGAACCACTACAAGGCACCTCCACTAACAGAGATTGAAAATCCAGCAGAAGAGTTTGTCGAGATAAACTCTAAGGAAGACCTTATGAAGCTTTCAGGAACAACTGATGACCAGCTTCTAAGCAAGAACTACAAGCTAAACAAGGACATAGACCTAGAGGGCGTAAAGTTTGAGCCTATCGGAAGTCTAGAGCATCCTTTCACTGGTAAGTTCTACGGTGAAAAGCATAGCATCAAGAACCTCACCATAGAAAAAGACAAGAATTCAAAGGGAGTTGGATTCTTTGGGGCAATCAAAGGCTCTGTAGTAAAGGATCTAAACATTGAAAATGCAAATGTTAAGGGTGGTGCAGTAATAGGAGTTTTGGTCGGCGAAGCTCAGGTAGATGCAGCTGCAGGCAAGAACAACCTAATCGCTCACTGCAAGGTTTCAGGTACAGTCGAAGCAAAGGGCGAAAGAGTTATAAAGGTTGCAGATGCTGGCGGACTCGTTGGTGCAGCTCAGGAAAAGACAGATCCTAACACCTACGATTATGCGACAACAACCATCTTTGATGCACATGCAGACGTAAAAGTCACAGCAGACACGGGTGCAAACGACAAGGCAATCTCAGGCCACGTAGGCGGACTCGTAGGACATAATAAGGGTAAGATCATCGATTCTACATCAAAAGGAGACATCCTCGGCGGAAACACCACAGGTGGACTCGTAGGATATAACGATGGTTCAGTAAGAGGATCAAGTGCTACAGGAAATGTAAAGGGTGCATTTAATGTCGGCGGTTTCCTCGGTGGCTCAGGTCCTTATAGCGCAACAAAGGACAGCTACTCAACAGGTGATGTAAAGCCAGTCGAAGGCTCCAAGGCTGAGTTTATCGGAGGCTTTGCAGGAACAGTTTCTGGCAAGGTTGAAAACTGTGTAAGCACAGGAACAGTAACACCAGGCTGGTCTTGGAACGGAGGCTTTGCAGGAAAGATAGACGGCCCTATCACAGGTCCAAATGCTGCAGTCAAGGATTGCTACGGAAACTGCAATGATTTCAACAATGAAACTCTAAAGGCATTCGGAAGCTACTTGCCAAATCCATCAGACACAGCACTTACAGAAGCAGCTGAGAAGATGCAGGTAGACAAGAAGACAGCTGAAGACCTTGCAAACGACAAGTTTGGAGCAAACATCAACCACGAAGAAACTCAGAGCAAGCTAGACATCGAAAGAGTCGAATCAAAGATAGTAGTTCCAAATCCTGTTTTGTTAGACAGTGAAGATGTTCTAAACAGCTCAAGAGCTGCAGTTGATAGCCTAACAAAAGAGCAGCAGAAGAAGCTCAATAAGGACAAGCTAGAGGCTCTAGAGAAAGCCGAAAAGACTCTAAACAAGATTAAGACAGAGCCTACACTAGACTTCCTTGATTCTAAATCACTAAACAGCGGATTCAATGTAGAGTTTGACGGAAGCTTTGGAAAGGTAAAATTCGAAGAAGCCAAGGCAGAAGGTCTAAAGCTCAGAGTTGATTCAGACTATAGGTACTTTGCAGACGCGAGCGGAAATCTCCATCCAAATGCAAAGGTAAGCATCAATATAGACGGTGTAGAAAAGACACTTGTTTACGGTACAGACTATACTTCCGAAGAAGGTAGTACAATTATAAGCTTTGCACCTACTTTCCTGAAATCTCTAAAGCCAGGAAGCTATGTAGGAAGAATCCAGACAAATGCTGGATTTGCAGAGTTCTCTCTATCCGTTCAAAGCAAGCGAGCTGTAATTGCTCAAACTACTGGAACTGGAGCTACAAGCAAAGCTAGACTTGGCAGAATAAACACAGGTGATAGCACAAATACAATGGCATTTGTAATCTTCCCTGCCGCTATATTGGCTGCAATAGGTATTGCATTAGGAAGAAGAAAATTCCACAAATAAGTTAACCCCAAGCTAAATATCCATTTAGACAAAACTGCCCATGCTTTTAACAGCGTGGGCAGTTTTATATTTTGCTATTTAGTTTGTATCATATTAGCTGATATCATTTCTTGCAAGTATTGCTGCTGGGGTCTTACGAAGTGTTGTAAACACAGGGAATAGTCCTGCTAGCATATTGAATCCTAAAACAATTAAGAAGCTTATTCCAAATACAATCGGATTCATCCTATACATATTATTGAATAACTCAATGCTTGTCATAGCGTTTATAAAGTAAGCCATGAGACCCATTCCAGGAATTGCGGTTACTAGTGTAATTGCCAGAACCTCACCTGTAAACATTCTGTAGATATCTCCCTTTTTGAGGCCGATGGCTCTGAGAACACCTACCTCCTTTATTCTCGATAGGAAGGATGCTCTGAGCATCAAATAGATCTCAATAAGTGATACGAAAACTATTACGCCTGAAACAGCGATGGTCTTCCACATACCCTTGCTTATGCTGTTTACATAGTTCTCCTTGTTTTCCTTGTAAACATCGATAACCCTAACATCTGATCCCTGAAGACTGTCAATAAAAGCAGCCTTATCCTTAGGAGCTATGGTCAAAGTCTTATACTTAGATATCGCGTTAATAAAATTGGTATTATCTGAGACATATAGTCCACCAGCCTTGCGATCATCGTGGTAATATCCGCAAACGATTAGATAATTTCCATTTATCTTTACATTGATAGGCTTGCCAATGGCTACCTCTTCCTTTAGTGATTCTGGAACAAGTACCTCAAAATCCTTTGATGGCACTTCACCCTTTACAATATGGATGTTTCCAGCATTTGCATACTCGCTATAAGGCAAGATAGCATCAGTTTCAGTTGCGTATTGTGGGTTAACCACAGCTTCAACTGCATTTTGTCCAGGGTCATGCAAGATTAGAGGAATCATTTTTGACCTTTCAACATAGATGCTAGGTGACTGTTTATTAGTTATTCCGACAATCTTAATGTCTGGCATGTTTGGCTGCTTCAGGGTTCTTTCGAGGACGTCTTTACCAGTCTTTATGCCAAGCTCTCTAGCGTTAGCATTCTTTATCATGTTCTTAACGACCATCTCGTCAACGACTACCTCATTTGGATTTTCAGGCAGTCTTCCGGCCGTAATATCTGATTTCTTAAGCTTTGCTACATCTGATAGCGACCCACTAACCAAAAGTCCTTGCGCCTGATAGTATTCCTCAAAGGTCATAGCAAAGTTTACTATAGAGTTTCCTGGCAATGCGTAGTCGACATTTTCCATTGTCGCGTACTTATGATAGGTTTCTCCCGAAAGCTTACCAGTCTTTACGCTTACATAGTTCTTATCCATGGTTGTAAATCTATCGTCAGTATAGTGAGTTATTCCCGCTACATTGCTGACAGCATATATAACAAACATCGAAGCAAGTACGAAGCCGAGCAATAGTATTTTCTTGATTTTCGAATATCTACGGATTTTCCTAAAGCCCGATCCAAAAGATGAGAACGGTCCATAGATACTGCAGTATTTCATCTTGGTAGGCTTACCGCTCTTTGATAGGCCTTCCTTTTCCTCTGCATGATCAAAGTAATCGCTGTAGTCAAAGTTATACTTCTCGTATATCTCCTTGGTCATTGCCTGATAGTGGTCGTCTATGATTTCAACACCATCTGCACCCATGGAGAGATTGTCATCAGTCTTGATATATATGTTGTTGTTCTTGACTACGATTTCTATCTTCGGTAGCTTTTGATTGCTATCGCTGTAGAAGTTTACATCAAAGGGACCCTCTGAAAACTCCTTCTGTATAGGCATATCCTTAAGGAAAATCTTGCTATCCATACGGTAATCAAGCTTTCCATCATGTGAGTTTTCCCTATCATCAACTATCTTACCGTCAACGATTTCGATTATTCTATCAGAATAAAATTCTGCAATATCCCTCTCATGTGTTACGAGAATTACAAGCTTCTGCTTTGATATAGCCTTGATGATGTTCATTACATCTATGGTGTTGCTACTGTCAAGATTTCCCGTAGGCTCATCGGCTATGATAATCTGTGGGTTTTTAACAAGGGCACGAGCGATGCCAACTCTCTGACGCTCACCACCAGAAAGCATGTTTGCCGGACGGTTACGATACTTTGCTATGCCAACCTTGTCTAGTATGTACATAACTCTTCGTTCTATAGCATCCTTATCCTTAAAGCCAATCATCTTTAGAACTAGTGCAACGTTTTCGAACACAGTCGCATCCTCGATTAGATTATAGTTCTGGAAGATATAGCCTATTCTAAGGTTTCTAATTTCATCTAGCTTATTGCTAAGTCTACGAGTTATTCTCTGGTCATCAATGAAAATTTGACCCTTGTCCACGCGATCAAGTCCACCTATGGCATTTAGAAGTGTAGTCTTACCACATCCCGAGTTTCCTAGGAAGGTCACAAGGCCGGAATCTGCTAGCTCGATGCTTGTATTATCTATTGCACGAATCTCATTTGATTTATGCTTGTTAAATGATTTTTTTACATTTAATAATCTAATCATCGTCTACACCTCCTCCTTGTATGCATTCATAGCTGTTTTGCTGAACATCTGGCTTGAGTATCTGAGTGCCAGGAACAAAGTCATGACCAAAATGATTACATAAAGAATCAAAATGTCTCTCGGTTCAATATAGAGGAAGTTCCTATTTAGGAACTCAAATGAATTTATCGTTCCATCCTTAACCTTGATTATCAGTCCTGCAACGGCAGCAAAGGCTATATGAAATACCAAAAGCATCTCTGTGAGTATCATGCCCGAGCAGGCGAAGCTGCTTCCTCCAAGCATTCTAACGGTCGAGAAGTAAACATTTCTCGATTTGAATATTAGCTTGATTATGAAATAGCTTATGAAGAATAGCACTGCTAGGAAGATTGCTAGGAGTACCTTTCTGATTCCACTTAGAACTATGGTGATAGGATTTCCAGCTTCGCTAGATGTGTCGTTCAAGTACAAAACCTTATACCCCTGCTTTTCCAAAGTGGAAATAGTTTCCTTAGCATACTTGTTTTCTTTTATATTTACTGTAACCTGGAAGTTGCTACCATCCTCATATAGCCTTCTTATATCTTCCCCGTTCATATATATTGCTTCGCTGTTTATATCGTCGATAGACTTTCCAAGAAGCGAATTAACATTGTTCTTATTATATACAGAAGCTATGGAAAGGGTTAAACTTCTTTGCCCATTTCTATTTAGTGTAAGATCAAGAGTCTTACCAGATGTATTTCCATATGGGAACTCCTGTGCAAGTGATTCAGGAATATACGCCTTACCCTCTTCAACCAAAGGTGATGCAACTATAGGGTGTGCTGCAGTTGGGAACACCTGCATCGTGCTCTTATTTATTCTAAGTTCAAGGTCTGTCTTTCCAGCTGTTATCAAAGACTGCATATGCGCTAAAGTTGAGTCTGAGCAGCATACGATTCCCTCATAAAACTGTCCGTTGAACTGCCTTGCATGCTCCTCTTCCTCTGTCAAATATCCATAGCCAACGATGGTTAAAGAATCGTAGATACCATCTGCGTAATTAACAGGTTCTCCCTTCTTGTTCATTAGTTTTCCATAAGGGAACTCACACCTATAGAACATTGGGATTTCTGGATTATTTCCTAGCGAAGATAGAATATAGTCGTCTTCTTTACCAACCATCAAAATAACTTCGTTTGGCTTTTCTGGAAGCCTACCTGAAACTAGGCGTTTCTCATAGCCTTTGATCGACTTTGCCTTTAGCTGAAGATATGTCTGATTGTCAGCATTTCCATCATCACTAATCGCATCAAAAGGAACATTGCTAAAGCCTACAAGAAAATCTGTTAAAAGTCCGTACTTTTCAATTTCTTTTACATTGCTAAGCTTTGATATAGCTGCGTAATCCTCTTCAGTGAATGCACTCTTATCCTGCTTTGTTACAACTAAACGTTTGGAGCTTGCATCTGGGAAAACAGAATTGAAGACCGTATCATTTACTGAAAGTCTCATATTCTGCATAGTTCCATACGATGCGGCAGTTCCCGTACACATGAAGATAAACACAAAGAGTAAAAGGACTAGCTTTGCTGGTAAGCTGAAGGTATTTCTCACTCCAAGTCTAAGCGTATTTCCAAATCTAAGTCCATCGTGCTTTGCGAGCTCAACCCTGTCGTTTCCATTGCCCGTATCTTTCTGTTTTTTGCTTGGGGAAGCCTCGATTTCGCTTAGTCCCGCCATCTTTTCTTGAGCCTCAAGCAGCATAGGACTAGCAAAACGCTTGTCTTCGCTGAGCTTTCCATCTCTCATCGTAATCTTTCTCGTAGCATACATCTCGACCTGCTCATAGTTGTGAGTTACGATGATGACAAGTTTATCCTTTGAAAGGCTAGCAAGGAGCTCAATTATTCCCTCTGCAGACTTCTTATCTAGGTTTCCTGTCGGCTCGTCTGCGACGATTATTGGAGTTTCCTTAGCAAGAGCACGAGCTATAGCTACACGCTGCTTCTGTCCTCCACTGAGCTTTGACGCCTTAGTGTTTCTGTAATCCTTTAGTCCTACACGCTCAATAAGCTCATCAACTCTGCCTTTTACCTCGCTCTTTTTATAGCCACTCAAAAGTAAAACGAGCTCTATGTTCTGATAAACTGTGTAGTTATTTATTAGGTTAAAGGTTTGAAATATGTTTCCGATATACTTCTTGCGGTAGGCCTCCATTTCTTCTTTGCCGTATCCGCTTGTTGGCTGATCAAAAATGTACATCTCGCCTTCTTCGTAAGAATCCAGTCCTGAGATTACATTTAACAGCGTTGATTTACCGCTTCCGCTTTCTCCAGTAATAGCCACAAACTCTCCTATATCAAAGTTTAGGCTTATTTTACTGAATCCAGAAGTAACGACGCCGCCAGCCGAATAAAATTTTGATACCTTATCCAGTTTTAGCATATTTTTCTCCTCAAAAATTTCACAAAAATTGCTTCTATGGCTCAGATTTTACCAACAAAAATATCCAGTGTCTATACGATAGCAAAAGCCTTAAATTATTATCGAACAAATTTAAGAAGATCGTGTTTTTTTGTTAAGAATTGTAATAAATTTCACATAGCGACTGAGTGAATTTCCTTATTTTTAAAGCCTCTTCAAGCCCTCTGAAATGTTGAACTAAAGAGCTAATGGTGATATAATTCTAAGGTAAAAGTGATTTATTAGCTTTCATAGGAGGAAATCATGCAGGAGACCAATTACACGAGTCCATTATCCGAACGTTATCCAAGTAATGAGATGAAATATCTCTTTTCACCTGAGATGAAATTCCGCACATGGCGCAAGCTTTGGGTTGCACTAGCGGAAGCTGAGATGGAGCTCGGCCTTGATATAACACAGTCTCAGATTGATGAGTTGAAATCGCAAATAAACGATATTAACTACGATGTCGCTAAAGAGCGTGAGAAAATAGTTCGTCATGACGTTATGAGCCATGTATATGCTTACGGACTTCAGTGCCCTAATGCAAAAGGAATTATTCACCTTGGTGCTACATCATGTTATGTAGGCGACAACACCGATATGATTATCATGTCAGAAGGTCTTAAGCTAATCCGAAAGAAGCTTATCAATACTATAGCAAAGCTTGCAGAGTTTGCAGATGAATATAAGGCAATGCCTACACTAGGTTTTACACACTATCAGGCTGCTCAGCCAACTACTGTAGGAAAGCGCGCAAGCCTCTGGCTAAACGATTTAGTTCTAGACCTCGAGGACCTAGATTATGTGCTTGGTTCACTTAAGCTTCTCGGATCTAAGGGTACAACAGGTACTCAGGCGTCCTTCCTAGAACTTTTCTCTGGAGACCACGAGAAGTGCAAGAAGCTAGACCAGCTCATCGCTGAGAAGATGGGATTTTCATCCTGCTATCCAGTGTCTGGTCAGACCTATTCACGTAAGGTTGATAGCCGCGTGCTAAATGTCCTTGCAGGTATCGCGCAGTCTGCACACAAGTTTTCAAACGACATCCGTCTTCTTCAGCACATGAAGGAAGTAGAAGAACCGTTTGAGAAGAACCAAATAGGCTCATCAGCTATGGCCTACAAGCGTAACCCTATGCGTTCAGAGCGTATGGCTTCCCTTGCTAACTATGTAATGAGCACATCCATGAATCCTCAGATAACTGCTGCAACTCAGTGGTTTGAGCGTACGCTTGACGATTCAGCTAACAAGAGGATCTCTGTAAGCGAGGCCTTCCTTGCAACAGACAGCATCCTTGAACTATATATCAACATTTCAGACGGACTAGTTGTCTATCCACAGGTTATCAAATCGCATTTGATGGCAGAGCTACCTTTCATGGCATCAGAGAATATCATGATGGATGCTGTTAAAGCTGGTGGAGACAGACAGGAACTTCACGAGAGAATTAGGGTTCACTCCATGGCAGCTGCTAAGGTTGTCAAGGAGGAAGGCAAACCTAACGATTTGTTAGATAGAATTGCCGCTGATCCTTTATTCAATATAACCAAAGAGGCTTTACAGAAGGTTTTGAAACCCGAAAATTATATCGGTAGGGCAGATGTCCAGACCGAAGAGTTTCTGGACGGGGTCATAAAGCCAATTC
Organism: Eubacterium sulci ATCC 35585; assembly: GCA_001189495.1. Taxonomy (NCBI): domain Bacteria; kingdom Bacillati; phylum Bacillota; class Clostridia; order Peptostreptococcales; family Anaerovoracaceae; species [Eubacterium] sulci. The sequence goes on from CP012068.1 coordinate 113,395, forward strand.
TTAGCGCAAATGCTGACATCATCGGCATGGAGGCTAAAATTAACATTTAATGCTATTAAGCATGGAGGTATTTATGATTAAAGCTATTGTTGGTGCTAACTGGGGTGACGAAGGTAAGGGCAAGATCACAGATCTACTCGCGGCCGAAAGCGATATCGTAATTCGTTTTCAAGGTGGAAGCAACGCTGGCCACACTATCAAAAACGATTATGGAAAGTTCGCACTCCACATGCTACCGTCCGGGGTCTTCTATGACCACATTACAAATGTAATTGGAAATGGTGTAGCCCTTAACATTCCTAAGCTCATCGAGGAGATTAAGGGTCTCACAGATCAGGGCGTTCCAGCCCCTAAGCTCCTTGTTTCCGATAGAGCGCAGATAGTTATGTCCTATCACATTTTGCTCGACACATACGAGGAGGAGAGGCTCGGAGGAAAGTCCTTCGGCTCAACCAAATCCGGTATCGCGCCTTGCTACTCAGACAAGTATTCTAAGATAGGATTTCAGGTTAATGAGCTTTTCAATGACAAGGAATTTTTGATTGAGAAGCTCGAGAATATCTGTACTATTAAGAATGTGCTTCTTAAAAACCTATATGGTAAGCCGGAGCTTAAGGTAGAAGAACTTTATGAAGAACTCATAGAGTACAGAGATATGATTAAGCCTTATGTACGCAACACTGAGAGCTTCCTGCACCGCAGTCTAGCAGAGGGCAAGCAACTACTTCTCGAAGGACAGCTTGGAGCTATGAAGGACCCAGACCACGGAATCTATCCTATGGTAACTTCATCATCTACACTTGCAGGCTTTGGAAGCATAGGCGCTGGCGTTCCACCTTACGAGATTAAAAGCGTAGTTACAGTTTGTAAGGCTTACTCATCCGCAGTTGGCGCAGGTGCTTTTGTCAGCGAAATCTTCGGTGACGAAGCAGACGAGCTAAGACGTCGCGGAGGCGATGGGGGTGAGTTTGGTGCTACAACAGGAAGACCAAGGCGCGTTGGCTGGTTTGATGCTGTGGCAACTAGATACGGCTGTATGATGCAGGGCACAACAGAAGTTGCTTTGACGGTTCTAGACCCACTAGGCTATCTTGACGAAATACCAGTGTGCATAGGATATGAAATCGACGGTGTTAAGCACGATGACTTCCCAAATACAACCGATTTGAACAAGGCAAAGCCTATATTTAAGACTCTTCCTGGCTGGAAGTGCGACATTACCGGAATCCGTTGCTTTGAGGATCTACCTAAGGCAGCTCAGAACTATGTAAACGAGCTAGAAGTTTTGATTGGATATCCAATAACCATAGTTACAAACGGTCCAAACCGTAATGATTTTATAAAGAGAAGACCAAACATATAAACTTACGAGGAGAAAGGAAAAACAAATGTACAAAGAAGCTATTAGACCTGCATGGGTTGAGGTTAATCTAAGCAACCTAGACTACAATATCAAGCAGATCAAAGAGAAGGCAAATGGTAGAGAGCTAATCGGCGTTATCAAGGCTGATGCTTATGGACACGGTTCTGTAAAGTGTGCTGAGGTTCTTAGAAAGAACGGAGTTAAGACTTTTGCAATCGCAACACTTCAGGAAGCTATAACGCTTAGAGAGGCTGGAGCAAAAGAGGAAATCATCTGCCTAGGACTTACACCTGATATGTATGCTGATGTAATCGTAGAGCACGACCTAACACCTGTAGTATGCGACTCATCAAACGCTAAGGCTATCAGTGATGCAGCAGTTGCAGCAGGAAAGATTGTATCAGGACTTATCGCAGTTGACACAGGAATGGGAAGAATAGGATACCTCGCTGATGACACAGATTTCGCAGTTGAAGATGTTCGTAAGATTGCAGCACTTCCAGGATTCAAGATCAAAGGTATGTTCTCACACATGTCTACAGCTGATGCAGCAGACAAGACATACTCACACGAGCAGGAAGCTAAGTACAACGCATTCTACGAGGCTCTAACAAAGGCTAACATCAAGATTCCTTTCCGCACACTAGCAAACAGTGCTTCAATCATGGAGCTTCCAGAGATTTACTTTGATGCCGTAAGACCAGGAATCATTCTATACGGATGCTACCCATCAGATGAGGTTGAACGCGCACAGCTTTCAATCAAGCCTGTAATGTCAGTAAAGGCAAACATAGTTCACCTAAAGGATGTTCCAGCGAACTTCTCAGTAGGTTATGGACGTAAGTACATTTCAACAAAACCTGCAAGAATCGCAACTCTTGCTCTAGGATACGCAGATGGATATCCAAGACCATTCTCAGCAAATGCTAAGGTTATCGTAAACGGAGTTGTTTGCCCAATCGCCGGAAACATCTGCATGGACCAGTGCATGGTAGACGTTTCAGCAGTACCTAATGTAAAGGTTGGAGACGAAGTAATCGTTATGGGTTCAGACGGCGTAAACTCAGTTACAGCTGACGACATCGCAAACGCAACAGGAACAATTAACTACGAAATCTGCTGTGCTTTCGGACAGAGACTTCCAAAGGTGTACGTTGACTAATATCAAGATATCAAAGCTTGAAAACCTGTATATAACTAAGTAATCGTCTAATTGCGATTCACATATTTAGGATAATTTACAAACAAAAACAGCGAAATTTGGTTCTCCAAGCTTCGCTGTTTTTTAATTCGCTTTGATATCGCAGATTCTACTGTAGCAATGAGCGCAGTTTATTCGCATTCTCAGACTGCAAATTTTCTATTATAGGTTCGCACAAAAGAAGAACCTTATACGAATAGTAGTAGAAACTGTAGAACAAATCATCTGGGAAAGGATTTTCCTCATATCTAAGTTCATCCTCTTCCTCATCGTACTCCTCTGACCACAGATACTCCTCTTTGAGCATGTCGGCAAAATGAGGAAATTCATCTGCGTGATCGCATTGGAAGGCATCACTTATAGCCTCAGCTATATACATGAAGAGTTCAAGCAGTTCATCAAAAAGCCTTCTTGCAATATCATTTGTATCCCTTTGTTCATATGCCTTTTTAAAAATCCTTAGAAGAAATACCATAGCAAATGGCGTCGCATGTAGCAAAGTGCCCTGATGCTCTATATTCATAGCTATATCCTCGCCGCATTGCATTATATCATCCATGCTATCCATTTTAGATAAAGTCTCTAGATACCTAGGAAAATCAGTCGCCCTGCCGTATATCGTTGGCAGTCTATTCCAAGGGACATCGCTGATTTTTAAATTCTCTATATAGTTTCTTGTCTCTTTATCAATAGTTTTCATTCCATCATCTCCTAAAATTATCAAGTTAGACGAAAAAAGAGAGCCTATAGAATGAATACTCTAGACTCTCTGATTTACTTAGATTAGTCAGCTACGTATGGAAGAAGAGCTACAATTCTTGCTCTCTTAACTGCAACTGTAATGTCTCTCTGATGTAGTGCGCAAGTTCCTGTCACTCTTCTTGGAAGAATCTTGCCTCTCTCAGAAATATACTTTCTTAGCTTATCTACATCCTTGTAATCGATTTTTTCTGCTTTATCTGCACAGAACTGGCATACTTTTTTTCTTCTCATGCCACCATGTCTTCTCTCTGCCATGTTTATCTCCTCTCTTTAGAACGGTACATCTTCGTCAATTGCCTGAAATGAATCCGGCATCTCGTCATCAAAGCCGCCGCTTACGCTTGCTGGCTCAGATACGTGTGTTTGCTGTGGTCTTGCTGCGCTGCCCTGTGGTCTATCTCCCCATTCTAGGAATTCGACACGATCGGCAACAACATCAGTGGTGTAAACTGTAGCTCCGTCCTTATTGGTATAGCTTCCTGTCTGAAGTCTTCCCTGGACAGCTGCCATACGGCCTTTAGCAAGATACTTCTCGCAGTTTTCTGCCTGCTTGCCAAATACAGTTACGCGCGGAAAGTCTGTTTCTCTCTCCTTGCCTGCACGAACAGGTCTGTCAATAGCCAAGCTAAATGTTGCTACAGCCATCTGAGATGTGGTGTATCTAAGTTCAGGATCCCTTGTGAGTCTTCCTATTAGTACTACACTATTCACTATCTACACCTCTTTCTTATTCAGCGTCCTTATTAACGATGATATGTCTCATGAAATCTTCTGAAATCCTGAGTCTTCTATCGAGCTCTGCTGGCAATGTAGGTTCTGCCTTGAAGTCGATGACAACATAGTAGCCCTCGTTCTTCTTCTGGATTGGGTAAGCTAACTTTCTTAGGCCCCAAACATCAACATTTCCTACTTCTCCTTCAGCTGCGATTACGCTTTTAACTCTCTCAACAGCTGCGTCCTTCTTCTCATCTTCCAATGCTGGATCGATGATGAACATTACCTCGTAGTTAATCATTTGTTTCACCTCCCTGTGGTCTTAAATGGCGCTATTCCTATAGCGCAGAGATTGTATGCATAGTTACATACCCTAATATTATATACTAATCTGCTAAAAAATCAAGACAATTAGTTTGATTTCGTGTGCAACCAGTCTATTTTTTGGAGCACTTGTAGGAAGCCAGTATTAAGGCTGCAGCTGATATCATAATCGCTATGTATATTACCTGGCTATTTGTATCACCTGTATTAGGTTTATTATTTGCCTTTGCTGTTTTGCTAAGAGGAATTTTTTCCCATACTGCTGTTAGGACTGTATCCGTTTTTACATCCCCTGTTGCAAATTTATCGCCTGGCTTATATACTTTTCCACTCTCATCTTTCCAGCCTACTAATTGGTAACCTGATTTCTTAAGTGTGCCCGCATTCATCACTGTAACCTTATCTGTATCTTCTGAAGCACTAGGATAGTATTTTTTCGAATCAACCGGAGCATTGCCACTTACATTTGACTCATCGTTTTTGTATATTACATTTGAATATACAAAAACTCTTAATTCGCCTGTAACCGTATCCCCTAATGTATTGCTAGTCTTCATCTGCAAGTGTTCTACAGCACCAGTTTTCTTTGGTGTAACAAATCCATCTGTATCTATATCCATTGCTGGATTAGTTAATGCTGTAAATACGATTGCTGGATTCATATTATCAGGGTTATCGCTTATTGCTTTAACATCAAGCTTTTGACGTCCATCTGTGACATGTACAAACTGATCGTCAGTAGGAAGCTTAGGTAAATTTATAATTCCTGCTGATATGTTATTTGCCGTTCCTGATACATCAAAACCACTAAAGGCTTGTGTTGTTAAAGTGTTCCTATCAAAATCTGAATCCGTACCAGAGCTTGTTGGATCTGTAGTTCCAGTGTTCTTTGTTACCTTTAGTCCGTCTGGCAGCTGCAAGGAAACCGTATAGTTTGAATCGAGATGATTTGTTCTTATAGAAAATGTACCATCTTCATTTATTTTTCCGATTTCCGGATTTGCTGTAGTTCCAATTTCGTTACCACTAGAGTCTTTCAATTTTACAACGATACCACTATCTGCAGCTACTGGAGAGTTTTCATCGAAGACTCCATCCTCATTCTTGTCCTTCCATAGTGTTCCATTTACCGTGTATGCTTTAAAATCAAATTCTGCTGTTGAACACTTTGAATTTGTTGTCTCAGATCCGGCCTTAAAATGGTAGTCACCTGTAACATAGGCATGGAGGTCCTCATTCTTCGCAGCCTCTTCATTTGCCTCTACAGGTATGCGAACCTCTATGTTTACATCGTTTCCAGGAGTAGCCTGATGTGTGAAACTTAATTTAACATATCTGTAATTTTTTAGGTCATCTGTCGATGTTATCGCACTTTCAGGTACGAATGTAGTACCATCCATACTATACGAATATGTCAGAGTATCTCCAGCAGAATTTCCTGAAATTTGATGGGTTACCGCTTTATCTTTAAGATTGATTGTGTATTCGTTTGTCTTTGTATCGTTTGTTACGTGTCCCTCCGAATCATATCTTGAAACAGAAACCGTTTCACCTTTCTCTGGCATCTTTATGATAACGTCTGCATTTGTTGTCGTACCTGGAATATTGATTTGTTCACTAACAAGCAAAGAATTTTTCTCATGCGAGAAGAACGAAGTAGGCTTTTGCCTGTCAACAATATTGTTTTTTCCAGGATATAGCTGTACTCCGTTGAAAACATGTTGCAAAACATTGACTGTAAAGCCATTCATGTTTCCTACTTCGAAAAGTGTTGGAGTTGTCGTATCACCTGTTCCTCTAATATTGTCTACGTCTGGAACTGCACCATTAAATGTGTATTTGATATTGCCTGATGCAGCTGAACCATCATACTTTGTTTGCAAATTTGATATATCATAATAAACCTTGCCTAGTGGATGATGCGCTCCAAGTGTTGCTCCATTCCATGCTTGAAGCTTTATCTTTGCTAGTGAGTACTCCGCTAAAGATTTATAGTTAGATATGCCCAAATCGTTAAAGTGTCCTAGATTATTTCCACTAGAAACCTTTAGGTATCTCTTTCCATTTACATTTATTACAGACACCTCATTATCCTTTATTGGATGCTGGAAACGCTGTATATCTGCAGCAAAATCAGCTGCTTGAACTGATGCAACATCAAATTCAGGGTCGGTGATTTCTATATATACTGCTTCTGGAGCATCAAGTTTAGCCGACGAATTGGCCATTGACTCTCCACTATTTACATCATCACGTCTGAATTCAAATTCACCATTGAAAGCACCGCCGTTTTCACCGAACATACCAAACGAATCATAAAGCTCGCTTTGTTCTGCTGTTACAGTACTTCCTTGATAAGTTGTAACGGTTCTGTTGTCAGATTTGAAGCCTCTGTGCTTAACTACCCAGCTCTGTCCCTTGTTTGCAAACATAAGTTGTATGCCGTTATTATTCAAAGCACTAGCCTTAGTACCGTCAGGATTTGTATATACAGTGCCTGGGCATGGATTATCATACTTTAAGAATGCATCTACATCAATTTGTCCACGTCCAAGTGCCCCACCAGGAATTGTTATGTCTTGGTTACTGTACAAAGAGTGATCTCTTTCTATATCAATAAGAACATAGAAAAGTTTAAATACCATTTTATCAGAATCTATAAAGTCTGAGTCCTTTATATAATCTAGCGTCATGGTTCCATCTAGCTTAAACTTAACAGATGTAAAGTACTCGTCATCTGAGAGTCCCATGTCCTTTTTAGTAATCCTTTGAAAATTATCGCTGAAATCTGGTACTATATATTCCTGGTTTGCTTTGCTAACACCTGTTGTTTTGTTATAGCTTGAATAGACAATCTTCCATCCAACCATTCTCTTGTATACGCTGAACCCACCTATAAAGCTTATAGGCTCTTCCATTCCATTTATGTTGCTAGAGCTTGCTTTGAGAGTTATTGTAGGGTTCTTATATACAGACTTATATGCTTCTTTATCTCCACGCAGCATCACTCCACCTGCATACGGGTAACGGAAGAAGTCATTATCTGTCTTATAGCCGAGTGTATAGATATCTTTTGTTCCTATCTGTCCTTGTGCTATAAATTCATTGCACTTTTCTTCACCGACCTTTACGTAAAGGTAATCTGTATCTGAATTTGTGCTATATGTATACGAGCTTCCATCTTTTTTCTGATGCTCTGCCTCATATCCTATTTTGATTAATTGATCCTTTACAAGTGGGCTTCCATCTTCATGATCACGGCTAACCATATAATCAAATGTAATCGGATCATCTGATGAACTTGCTGAGTGTTTAAATTTGCTCCATTCAATTCTTATATCTGTAATTCGATCACCAGACTCCATATAATCTGTGAGTGAAATTTTACTAGCATACTCTCTGAGTTCCGTTTCTGGCATGTCCTTATTAACAATACTTCCGTCAGCCTTTTTTATCGTCAGAGCCATTTTAGCAATCGCTCTATCATAGCTTGATACGTTTGTCTGACGATAGAATACTGTTGGGCGTATTTCATATGGAAAATGATATGTTTCCGTAAACGCACCATCTGACATAAAGAGATCTCCATTAGCATCATGGTTTTGTGAGTAAATCTCGTTAAATACGTCGATAAACTTCTGTTTGGATACAAGGCGGCCCGGCAAAACGGTCTTTATATTTGCAGCGTCTTTTTTATATTGAGGTCTAGGAGTTACTTTGAATCTGTCATCATACACCCCCTTAGTTGTCCTCATTTTTGTTCCAGTTGCTGTTTTTGTGATTTCTTCACCTTTTTCTGTCTCGAATGTGACCTCAGTATCTGCTGCCTCAAATAGGGTATTAGGAGTAAGGAATTCCCCCTCCTTAAACTTCCACATTGCCCATATTGAAGTCTGATTTAACTTATTGTATTCCGTATCAAAGCGTGGATCTATTGTCTCATTAGGGTTGTATTTGTATTCATAAATGTCATACGTTCCCTTGCTGTCAGTTAAGGCGTTAACATTCGTCCTTTTTATTTCCTTATTAGTATAGCTTGAATATATCCTTACTGAATCAGCTTGGCATTTATCTTCAAGTCCTGCCGGACGGTAAACCTTAACCCTTTTTATACGAATAAGTTTGTTATTTCCCTTATCTATCTCAGGAATATTAAGATTCACTAATGGGTATAGGTTTCTCTCAAAATTATTCCTCATAAATACTGAATTATTTATGTCTGAGGATATCGTTATACTTGCAATATTAGTTGCGAAGTTACTGCTAATATTAACTGTGGCAGTTTTACCAGTTTTTGGCCTTACAGTATAATATTTATTTTCACCCATTAGGCCACCATTGCTGTCTAGTAGCTTGAAACTAATAGTTGTTTTCTTAGGTCCATTAACAATAATGTCATTTAAATCGGCTCTTGACAAATACTTTACACCTGTATGGTATGCAAGTGCAGTCGCTAAATCTGACATGGCTTCAGGATTTCTTTTGAATGTAGCAACAACATAGCCTGGGTTTTTATCATCATATTCAACACTGAGAACCTCGTCTTTTGATTTTAGGTTATCAAGGCTTATCTTATCAAAACCCATTCCAGGTGGAAGTGTAACTGCTAGGCGAGCCTCTGTTACACGGAATGCCTCTTTAGGGAGCACTAAATTAAACACTCCATCCTTGCCTGGATTTATTGGAAAATCATAGACTCCGTCACTGTCTTTTGATTGGGCATTAATCAATGGGCTGTCAACTGGAATATTGAGCCCTGTGATTGCAGGAGCTGTTGTTGGTCCTAGCACTCCAAGGAAAAACGGACTGAATGACTTAGACTCAAAATGGAGTACTCCGCTTTCGTCTACGGTAAATTCAACTGGCTCAAGGTTTTTACCATTTAGGTGAAGCAGCTGGTACTGCTCATCCGCCTTGAGCTTTATTCCATCTTTTCTTTTTATTGAAATTCTTACTGAGTTGTCGTTTTCAGGCTGTATCGGTTCTCTCAAAAAGCGTTTTTGGAATGAAATCTCCATACCTACGATTTTACGTACCGAAAATTCACTTTCGTCTTTACCTGAAAGCTCAAGCATCTTTTTCTTTGCAGCATCTATATTAGCTTCATTCATGTATGAAGAAGTGCTTAACTCTGTGCCCCAAGGAAATGTATTATCACCATACTCTGCTTTGAAATCAAATAAACCGCTGATTTCGCTATCAAAACTTCCGGCTTGCATATACCTTGTATTTGCACTTGCACTTCTATCCAATCCTATTCCCACCTGTGATTTTGGTAGTTTTGATATCGGTTTTGATATAGCTTGCTTGTCAGATCCAGATTCTTTAGCGGGCTGTGAACTGCTCAAATCTTTGGATTCAGCTATATCTTGTGATGGGGCTGCGTCCTGAGTTTTCTCAGCTTCCTGTTGCTTAGCAGGTTCTGAAGCTTTTTCTGACTCCTGTGGATTAGCGCTTTCACCAGGTGTATTCTGTGCTGGTGCATCCTCTTTTTGCTCTGTTCCAGCCGCTTGATTCGATTCCAAATCTCCGGCATATGCCAGCGTAATACTCTGTCCAATTAGAAGAATTGAAACAAAAATTGCAAGAATAACCATACTTGTTTTGCGCTTGCCTTGTCTTCCAATCATAGATTTCATCCTTTCTCTTTATAAATACTCGTCATTAAAGATTTGCAAAAAAGTAAAAAAGCAGGCAAAACAACATGCCTTAATACATCAAAAAGGCGTATTGCTTTCACCTGCCCAATAAACCTAGATAAGAAAGACTACATCTATCCGTCTCTTTTGTCTATCTTATGAAATTTGTTACTTTACCTCTAAGTCCGCCAATCTCCAATATAATTGTACATGTTACTGTAATTATACTCAAAGTTTCTATAAATTACAATTTTAAATTGCACTCAAGCATTTAGTTATACAATTTAGTCAACATGTTCATTTTTAGCGATTTATCATCTATACTAGGTAAAACGATTTATCTTATCAAAATATTTAATACTGCTCTAAATTAATGATTTGCTAGTTCCTAATATTATTTATCATAGAATCACTGATGCATAGTTAAGCCACTTTCTTACTAATTACTTCTACTCTCTTATCTCCATAATATTTCTGGATAAAGGCCTTTGTCCTTCATTGAGCGCAGTGCGTTGACAACGCCCTGCTTGTCCTCTTTATATGTTACACCATACCATTTGTCCTGCGAGGTCAAAACCTTAACCGTAGCTTTATCCTCAGATAAAAGCTCGGAAACTACGCCTGGAAGGAAGTATTCTGCCTTCAGTGGGTTTTCAACCACGCTAGTCTCAAAGAATCTTGGGAAATTATTTTCTAATTCGCTCATCATAGATTTTGTAAAGCCCCAGAAGTTCATGGAAACTATAGTGTCGCCTGCAACCTCTGTCCAAGTTTCTCCGTCATCTTCGGTAAATGCAACTGCATCGCCTCTTCTCATAATCTTTGTTCGCTCGACAACTGATACTAGCTCGTGCTTTTCATCAACTGTGCAAATACCTCTTGCCACATGACCATTTTCTGTCAAAGTCTTATCTAGCCTGTAGCCAACCATGGAATATCTATATTTGTCATCATCCTTTGCATTCTCAAGAAAATCGTACATGGTCTGGAATGCTCCAGCGCCGTAGTAGTCATCTGCATTTATTACAGCAAAAGGTGCATCTATTAGCTTGCGCGCTGCAAGTACCGCATGGCCTGTTCCCCAAGGTTTTTCACGTCCCTCAGGAATTTCACATCCTTCAGGTATGTCAGCTATATCCTGGAATGCGTAGTGAATATTTAGGTGCTTTCCGCTTCTTTCATCTATCAAAGCCCTAAAGTCTTGCTCGTTTTCCTTCTTAATTATGAAAACAATCTCCTCAAAGCCTGCCATCATCGCATCATAAAGAGAGAAGTCTAAAATTATTTCTCCCTGATCGCTTATCGGATCTATCTGCTTTAGTCCTCCATACCTGCTTCCCATGCCTGCTGCCATTACTATAAGAGCAGGCTTATCTATCTTCTTTGTGGAAATACTCATAATTTACCTCTCCTCTTGATTCAAACAATAGTATTTAAATTATATCATATGATATAATAATCTCAAAGGAGACTAAGATTTATGATTAAAAATATGAAAGACGCCGAAAGGGAAGCAGCTTTCAGAGTCGCTGATGCTATGTGCGCTGCTGCTCACACTGCCCCAAAGGCAAATGGACTAGACAAGATTAGAACCCTGATAGTTTCAGGTGAGGATATAGAGCCTTTAGCAAAAGAAATGGAAGTGGCTGGCAAGGAATACGGCCTCGAGTTCTTTTGCCGCGACGCAGACAACATTAGAAACAGCCACTGCGTCGTTCTAATTGCCGCTATGGGAACAGCCAGCGGCGTTCCACATTGCGCTATGTGCGGTTTTGAGAACTGCGCTGAAATGAGCAAGGCTGACGCCTGTTGCTCATTCAGTGCGACGGACCTCGGTATCGCCATCGGTTCGGCCGTCGCACTCGCGGCCGATAACCGCATCGACAACCGCGTCATGTACTCCATCGGCCGCTCAGCGCTCAGGCTCAAGCTCTTCGCCGACAATGTTAAGCTTTGCTATGGAATACCTCTGTCCACAGGGGCGAAGAGCAACTACTTCGACAGAGCACCAGGCTCCGTACTGCTGTAGCTTTTGCTCTGTCACAGCTTTGCCCGCAGGGCAAAACAAACTCTAATCTGAGGCAAATCTCTAAGGATTTGCTCATTACTACTCAAGAAATAAAAACTCCGCAGACCTCACTGCAAAAGCAGCGAAGTCCGCGGAGTTTTATTTACTGTTTATCTTGCTTGGCTTAAGATTTATTTCTCTTCGAAAACGTCTTTGCCCATGCCGCAGATAGGACATGTCCAATCTTCTGGAAGATCCTCAAATGCTGTTCCTGGCTGGATTCCGTTATCTGGATCACCTACTGCTGGATCATACTCATAGCCACATGCGCCGCATACATATACTTTCATCTCTTTTCTCCTTTTGTTCTTAACTTTATTCTTTATATTTATCATTAACTATAACGATTTAACAAATAAATTTTTATCGCTGTGGTCAGATTTGTAAAGAAATCTGCCTCCGTTGCGACCGGATCCAGCTTCTCCTGGATCTTATTTATCCTATACCTGATGGTATTCTTATGGCAAAACAGCTTATTTGCTGCTTGATTAGCATCACCACCGGCGAAGACATAAGCTATGCCTGTTTGCAGAAGTTCATTATCCTTCCCATCCTCTCCAAGTATTGGTTTTAGATAGTTATAGGCAAATTCCAAAGTCTCCTTGTCACCTGAATGGTGCGCTATTAATTTGTATATACCCACATTTTCGTAATACTTAACTTTTTCGTCCTCAATTTTTGCAATATTTTCTGCCCAGTAGGCTTCGCGAATCAAATCCGTAATTTTTTCCTTGTCTGAATCTATTCTGCTCCAGCCCTTGTGAGCCTCGTTTATCATCTCCAGACTTAGGTTATAAAATGAGGCAATTTCATAAATTGTGTTTATAAAAAGCTCCCTGTTATTTTCTTCCTGTGCTATAACAATTATCAACCTCTCGTTATAAAGACCTATGAAGACATGCCTTTTTATATACTGTCCAACTATTGAAAATTTCAGCTTTTCCTCTATGGATTTGATATCCTTTACGCCTATGCAAAGAGCCGAAGCGTAGCAATATCTCTGATTCATTACTTGATTTATAATTGGAGTCTCCTCGCGGCTACCTTTGATGACCGACTCTAGGATTAAACTTTTGATAGATTCGCTATGGTCTTTTAGATTTGCACTGTTTATCTCGAGGATTATGTTCTCCATATAGACATCATCTTCAAAGACAAATATAGGAAAATTCATTGCGTCTGCGATTTCTAGAGCTTCCTTTGGAAGCGTTTTGAACACGACCGGCTTATATGCTAGCGCATGCACATCACATTGAATCAGCTTTTTTATGGAATCAACGACTAAATCAGGTCTTCCCTTTGCATAGATAAAGCTTGTGAGAACGAGACTGTTTCCGTCGAAGGCTCTTTCTTTCCTGTAGTTTTGCCCCTCGTCATCAAATTCAAAGTCAAGTATTTCCGTACAATCTATGGTCTTCTCAAGTCCACCAGCACCAGCGACGAGTTTAAAATTCTTCGTCGTCTCTAGCTTTGATAACATGCTAATCTTAAGAGCCATTACCTATCCTTTCACCTGCATCAGCCTTCGCTTCTGCTATCAAATTTTTCAAATGCGTAAATCATCGCTACAAGCACTGCAATTCCCAGGCTCCAGCCTCCGATAATATCCGTAGGGAAGTGCACTCCTACATAAACCCTGCTGAATCCAATCAAAACTATGAGTAGACCTAGTCCAACAGAAAGAATCTTCGCAAGCTTTCTGTTTTCACAATACCTCAGAAGTAGATAAATCAAAATTCCATAGCTCACAAGACAGTTCATCGAGTGACCGCTTGGAAATGAATATCCTCCCTGCTCAATTAGTCTTAAAGCAAGATCTGGCCTTGGTCTTTGGAAAATATACTTCATTATCTGATAAAGTGCTGTCGAAGAGAGTGCTGCTATTGCAAACTTAACTCCATACTTTTCCCTCAGTGATTTTATCAAAAGTAGTATAACGCCAAGCAGAATAACTACATACCTATCCCCACTATGCGTTATGAACTTCCAAAACGCCGTTAGCTTATCACTTCTCATGCTGTAAACACGGTAGCGCACGGCATCATCAAAACCATCAAGATAGCCCGTCTGAACGCCCACTGCAACCCCGATGAAAACGAGAGTAGCGATGAGAATTATTGCGCCATATATCTTAAATTTACTAGTATTCATATCCATCCCAAACCTTTTCATATATTATAACCTAAAATATGGATATTACCATATCATTTATGGTATATTATTATGGAGTAAAAATGGAGGTTTATCGTGAACAAAATAAGAAATTTAGGTGCAATTTTCTTCCTTATTTGGTCAGGAATAAAGTTTTTACCTTTTAGAAGCAAAATAAAAAAAGCCAGAGCAGCTGGCGATCAGGCAGAAGAAACAAGACTCATCGCCGAAGTTACAGCAAGATGGTCTGCATATGTATCCAAGCATTTTGATATAAGATACGAGATAATTGGCAAGGAAAACCTTCCAGAAGGTTCTTGTGTATTCATCGCAAATCATCAGGCATATTTTGATATAATGGCGCTTCTCTACGCAGTAAGCGGCAAACAGACTGGATTTATCGCAAAGAACGAGTTCAGCAGGGTTCCACTACTAGGCAAGTGGATTTATGCAATCAGAGGACTTTTCATCAAAAGAGGAGATGTTAGAGAGAGTCTCAAGATAATAAACGAGGGCGCAGAACTAATAAACAAAGGTTTTTCTCTTGTTATTTTCCCAGAAGGAACACGTAGCCAAAAGCGTGAAATGGCCGACTTTAAGCCAGGAAGCTTCAAGCTAGCATCAAAGGCCAAAGCCCCTGTTGTTCCAATTGTAATTGACGGAACCTATAAGGTCTTCGAACAAAAAAGAAAGGTATCCAAGGGGGAAACTGTCAGAGTTACCATTCTACCTGCCATAGATACAGCATCCCTTGATAGAAAGTCACTAGCAGCTCTTCCAAACCAGATTGAGGAAGAAATAAAAGAACGTCTAGCTGCTGATGCAAATTAGGATATTAAAATGCCAATAGTGTTCATAATTTTAGTTTTACTTTTTTCAGCCTTATTTGTATGGCTTATGCACTATAATTTAAGAGTGTATGATGCAAAAACGCGAAAAATTTACCTTGTACTTGCGATTTTGACGGTAATTATACTAGAATCATGCCTTACTTTGCTAATAAGTGAGAGTTTTGACATTATTTTTGACAAAAATATAGGATATATATCCAAATTACTCTATTTTCTTGTAGTTTTATTGGTATTTACCATAGTATATCTATATATTTTCTTGCGCAAGCTATGGAATATAAAGAATCCTAGATCAGCTAAAATCAGATTTGAGAAAAAGAAATCTACTGAAAGGGGCGTGAGAAGTCACATAAGTATATCGCATATAGATGGACTTCCCATCAAAGAATCAAGTAAAGGATTTCTATTATCACCTAATAAGATATCAATTACAGCAGGAACTCATATGATTATGGTTCAAAGGCTAGACTACCTTACTAGGCTATGCAAACCGCTGGTTCTATTTGAAAAAGAATTCGAAATGGATTTTAATAAGGACTCTATATACTACATTAAAAGCAATGATAGTAAGAAAACATTCGATATAAAAGAGAACTAAAAAAGCTGTTACTCAGATTAACTGGTAGCAGCCTTTTAGATTATTTGTTTTCTATCGCGTCTATCGCTTTGATTACTGCAGATCTAAATCCGTTTTCTTCAAGCGATGTCACGCCTTTGATTGTTGTTCCTCCTGGTGAGCAAACCGCATCCTTCATTGCTGCTGGATGCGCTCCTGTAGCCATTTGGAGCTCGCCTGTTCCTGAAATAACCTTAGATGCAAGCCTATACGCAACATCTCTCTTGAGTCCATACTTAACTCCTGCATCTCCTAGAGCTTCTATGAACATCGAGGCAAAGGCAGGCCCGCAACCACTCATAGCTCCAGCAACTGAAAACACCTTGCTCTCTATGAATTCGACTGTCGCAACAGCTGTAAAAATGCCCATAAAGCATTCTAACTGCTCTGCCTTGAGTCTATGATTATCCTCGCATAAAAGAATACCTTCGCAAATCGAAATCGGAGTATTTGGCATCGTTACAATGTAGTTATACTCACTTCCTAAAAGATTCTCATAAAAATCTGCATTACAGCCTGCTGCAATTGAAACTATGATCTTTCCCTTAAGCTCATTCTTTACTGGCTCAAGTACTTTTTCGACCATATTGGGCTTTACTGCAACCACAATCATATCTGCATTTTTTACTAATTCTTCGGCATTCTTGCAAGCCTTAATCTGTCTTGATTCCGCTTCCTTAAGTAGCTTATCCCAATTATTTGCACACGCAAATATATTAGATGTGCTTACTGCTTCTGCTTTGATAAGCCCATCGCAGATTGCGCTACCCATGTTACCAAATCCTATAAACCCAACCTTTGTCTTGCTATCCATATTATTCCTCATCTACCTGAACAGTTCCGCTCTGAACTTTCCAACTATGTTTTTCTCTGCTCTTGATACCGTCATCTGTGATATTCCAAGGCTCTTAGCTATCTCTGACTGAGACTTGTTGTTTATGAATCGTTCGCGGAATATGAATTTATACTGATCATTGAAGGTGTTTACGACCTTGTTAATTATTTCTGCCGTCTCTATTTGGTCGTATCCGTGTTCATTAAAACCGGTATACTTCTCTAAAAATGCATTTTCTCCATCCTCGCCAGCCTCATCAAAGGTCTTATCTAGCGAGTAGGTTCCATAAGCATGCGAGCTTTCTATAGCCTCGATTATCTGTTCCTCTGTGTAACCAGTAAACTCAGCTATCTCTGCTACGGTAGGTGTTCTGTGCAGCTCGCTGTTCAGCTTATCCTTTGCATCCTGTACCTTGGCTGCTATTTCCTTTAGCCTTCTCGGAACCTTAAGACTCCACTGCTTATCACGGAAATATTTCTTTATTTCACCAAGTATGGTAGGTGTTGCAAATGAGCTGAACTCAAATCCCTTTGCTGGATCAAATCTCTCAACCGCAGCTACCAAAGCAAGTGCTCCAATCTGATATAGATCGTCATATTCCACACCTTTGCTAAGATATTTGCGTATCAAAATATCAACCATGTAGAGATTTTTTTCTACGATTGCATTTCGTTTTTCAATTGTCGGGTTTTGCTTGTAATCTTCAAACAATTCCTGATCTATCATTTTCTCTTCACCATACTGATAAACTTATGATTATCTTCATCGCGTCCAAATTCAACTTCGTCCATGAGTGATTTGATCACGATTATACCAATATCACCGTCCTTAGGACAGTGTAAACAGGTCTTTTTGACCTTTGCTAGCGTGTGTTTTTCACACGCATCTACTACCTTAATCTCTAGGTATCCCTCATCCATCTTAAATGATATTTCGTACTGATCACTTAAGCCCTGCTCTCCATGACACGAAACATTCTTGCACGCTTCTGAAACAGCCATCTTTATGTCGTCTGTGTCTTCGAGATTAAATCCTGCCATTGCGGCAATTGAGCTTGTTGTGAGCCTTACCATAGTCATATATTCTGGTTTGCCGGGAATGATAATTCTTAAATTATCCATCTTCTCCTCCATGTAAAAGCCTGTATGCAGTTTACACCACATACAGGCTTATTATAGCTTATTGACTCAATAAAATCAAAGGTGAATATCTACTTTACTCGATATCCAAATTAAGCCTTATAGGCTAATCTGCTCCTCTGTTTCATTTGATGTGCTTGCAGAACTCTCTTCTACCTCATCCTCATCGTCGCGTATAGCCTTTGCTATTGCAACGATTTTGCTTCCCTCATCGACCTTCATGATCTTAACACCCTGGGTTGCACGTCCTAGGATAGAAACTTCGCTAGCTCTTATTCTTATAATTATTCCGTCTGAGTTAATCATCAAAATTTCGTCGCTTTCGTCAACAACCATAGCTCCGATAAGAGCACCAGTCTTGCTGAACTTAGCCTTGTCGTAGGTCAGAAGACCCTTTCCACCACGAACCTGAATCTTATACTCCTCAACAGGTGTACGCTTACCAAATCCGTTTTCGGTTACAACCATTAGCTGCTGTTCTGGCTCAACTAGTTCCATAGAAACTACTTCATCATCCTTGTCTAGCTTTATAGCTCTTACACCGCTAGCAATTCTTCCCATAGGTCTAACGTCCTTTTCTGAGAAGCTTATGCACTTACCCTTCTTGGTAACGATGATGATATTGTTGCTTCCTGTGGATTGCTTAATTGCGATGAGTTCATCCTCATCTTTTAAATTTATTGCAATTAAGCCGGTTGTTCTCTTTGTATCAAACTCGTTAAGAGCAGTTTTCTTAATCAAACCGTTCTTAGTAATAGCAATCAGATACTTATCCTCTGAGAACTCCTTAACAGGAATAACTGCCGTAATTCTCTCCCTCTGAAGGAGATTTAGGAAGTTAATCGCAGGTGTTCCTCTCGCTGTTCTCGTAGCTTCTGGAATCTCGTAAGCCTTAATCTTATGAGCCTTTCCTGTGTTTGTAAAGAACATTAGATTATCGTGGGTTGAAGTCATTACAAGGTCCTTAACAAAGTCGTTATCACGAGTTGTAACGCCAGTAATTCCCTTTCCTCCACGCTTCTGAGCCTTATATGTATCAGCTGGAACTCTCTTGATATATCCGAGGTGAGTAAATGTAATTGTTACATTTTCCTCTTCAACAAGGTCTTCCTCATCAAATTCTCCCTCATCTCTGACAATCTGAGTACGTCTCTCATCACCGTACTTGTCTCTGATTTCTGTGAGCTCGTCCTTGATAACTCCCATCAAAAGAACTTCGTCTGCAAGAAGTGACTTGTAATAAGCAATTTTCTTCATCAGCTCATTATACTCATTCTCAATCTTCTCGCGCTCTAGTCCCTGGAGTCTTGCAAGTCTCATGTCGAGAATTGCCTGCGCCTGGATATCTGAAAGACCGAAGTTTTCCATCAGATTTTCCTTAGCATTGCTGTATGACTCACGAATAGTTTTGATTACTGCATCGATATTATCTAGAGCAATTCTTAGTCCTTCTAAGATGTGAGCTCTTGCCTCTGCCTTGGCTAGATCAAACTTTGTTCTTCTTGTAACTACTTCCTTCTGGAACTTTACATACTCCTCAAGGAATCTCTTGAGTGTTAGAACTTCAGGCTTTCCGTCTACGAGAGCAAGCATAATCATGCTGAAGCTATCCTGTAGCTGAGTGTGCTTATAGAATCTGTTTAGCGTAATCTGAGGATTTGCATCTCTCTTTAACTCAACAACAATTCTAATACCTTCGCGGTTTGACTCGTCACGAATAGCTGAAACGCCTTCTACCTTCTTTTCCTTAACTAGGTCAGCCATCTTTTCGATAAGTCTAGCCTTGTTAACCATGTATGGAATCTCAGTTATTACAATCTGTGACTTGCCGCGATCTGTCTCTTCAATTTCACAGCAAGATCTAACCTTAACCTTACCAGTACCAGTTCTGTAAGCTTCCTTCATTCCTGCTTTGCCGAGTATCTGAGCACCCGTTGGGAAATCTGGACCCTTTACAATTTTGATAAGTTCTTCTATGTCACAGTCAGGCTCATCAATTACCTTAATTGTCGCATCTATTACCTCTTTTAGGTTATGTGGAGGTATAGATGTTGCCATACCTACAGCTATACCATTTGATCCGTTAACAAGTAGGTTAGGGAATCTGCTTGGTATAACTACAGGTTCTTTTTCTTCGCCATCAAAGTTATCTCTAAAATCAACGGTTTCCTTATCGATATCTCTAAGCATTTCGAGAGCAAAAGGAGTCATCCTTGCTTCCGTATAACGCATAGCAGCAGCCGAGTCACCGTCTACTGAACCGAAGTTTCCGTGACCATCTACAAGCATATATCTTGTAGAGAAGTCCTGTGCAAGTCTTACCATTGCATCGTAGATTGAGCTGTCACCGTGAGGGTGATATTTACCCATTACTTCTCCGACAATACGCGCAGACTTCTTATGTGGCTTATCAGGTGTTACACCTAGCTGTCCCATTCCGTAGAGAATTCTTCTATGTACTGGCTTTAGACCATCTCGTACATCTGGAAGGGCTCTGCCTACAATAACACTCATCGCATAGTCAATATACGATTTTTTCATTTCCGAGTATATCTCGGTTTGTTCTAATCTTGTATCTTCTAAAAGATCTGACATTGTATACCCCCCCTTCTTAGATATCTATCTCTGCGTATTTAGCATTATCTTCTATAAATTTCTTACGAGGTGGAACCTTATCACCCATCAAAATAGTGAATATCTCATCTGCCTGAGATGCGTCATCCATCGTAATCTGTACAAGAGTACGGTTGTTGAAGTCCATGGTAGTCTCCCAAAGCTGGTGGAAATCCATCTCTCCAAGACCCTTGTATCTCTGAATATCTACCTTAGTCTTCTTTGTTGAAAGCTCAGCAAGTAGCTTCTCCTGCTCAGGTTCTGAATATGTGTAGTAAACATCCTTACCCTGTTTGCTCATAAATAGAGGTGGCTTAGCTGCATATACGTAGCCTCCTTCTATCAAAGGTGTCATATGACGGAAGAAGAATGTCAAAAGCAAAGTTCTGATATGTGCTCCGTCGACGTCGGCATCGGTCATGATAATTATCTTGTGATATCTGAGCTTGCTAGCGTCAAAATTATCACCTACACCACAACCAAAGGCTGTAATCATATTCTTAATTTCTTCTGAGTTGAGAATCTTATCAAGTCTTGCTTTTTCAACGTTTAGAATCTTACCTCTAAGTGGAAGAACAGCCTGTCTTGAACGATCACGTCCCTGCTTTGCTGAACCGCCCGCAGAGTCACCCTCGACTAGGAATATCTCTGAAAGCGCTGGATCCTTCTCTGAGCAGTCTGCAAGCTTACCTGGAAGTGAAGTGCTGTCTAAAGCATTCTTTCTTTTTGTAAGGTCTCTAGCTTTTCTCGCAGCCTCTCTTGCCCTTGAAGCTATGATACATTTTTCTATAATTATCTTTGCTTCCTGTGGATGCTCCTCTAAGTAAGCTGTTAAATTATCATTTGTCGCAGTTTCTACAAAACCTCTAACATCACTGTTTCCAAGCTTTGCCTTAGTCTGTCCTTCAAACTGTGGCTGAGCAAGCTTTACAGAAACTATGGCTGTAATACCTTCACGAATATCCTCACCGCTTAAGGTAGGATCACTATCCTTAAGAATCTTTGACTTCTTAGCATAATCGTTTATTGCTCTTGTCAAAGCAGACTTAAGCCCAGCCATGTGAGTTCCGCCGTCTGTAGTATTGATATTATTTGCATATGAAAGTATAAATTCGTTGTATCTATCAGTGTACTGAAGAGCAACTTCAACTTCCATGCTATTCTTATTCTCTACCTCAAAATATATTACATCCTTATGAAGAACTTCCTTATTTTGGTTAATGTAGTGAACATATTCCTTAAGACCACCCTCGTAGTGGAAAACTTCCTTCTTCTTAGGTGTAACTCTCTCATCAGTTATGGAAATCTTAATTCCCTTATTTAGGAAAGCCATTTCTCTAAATCTGTGCTGAAGAGTATCGTAATCAAATTCTATAGTCTCGAAAATCTCAGCATCAGGCCAGAATGTTGTCTTAGATCCTGTTGACTTTGATTCTCCAATGACCTCAAGAGGAGTAACTGTCTTACCTCTCTTGTATTCTTGCCTATATATATTTCCGTTTCTCTTAATCTCTACAACCATATCTGTAGAAAGAGCATTTACTACGGAAGCACCTACACCGTGAAGTCCTCCGGATACCTTGTATCCTCCGCCGCCGAACTTACCTCCTGCGTGAAGAACTGTATGGATAACCTCAACCGCTGGAATTCCAAGCTTAGGATGATTATCAACTGGCATACCACGACCATCATCCTCAACCGTTAAAGATCCATCTTTATTAATACTAATCTTTATGTGTTTACAATATCCAGCCAATGCCTCGTCGACACTGTTATCAACAACTTCATATACTAGATGATGAAGACCTCTAGCACCGGTACTACCAATGTACATACCAGGCCTTTTTCTAACTGCTTCTAATCCTTCAAGTACTTGAATTTGCGCGGCGTCGTATTGAGTATTTACCTTTTCTCCTGTACTCATTTAATCCTCGCTTTCCTTCTACATTTTTTATCAAAACGATAGCATATATTATACAATAAAATCGACTTTTTAACAAGTTTTTACTTTTTTAAAAGAAAAATTATTACGATATATAAAAAAATCGCCCTAAGGCGATATTTTTAATCTATTAAATATATATCAGTTTAATATATATATTATATAAGAGTTCCGTTTTCTATATAGAATATTTTCAGCTCATCAAACTTATCCTTTATATTTTGATCAAGTTCTGTTGTTGTTATGAATAATTGATTCTTTTTCATAGTGTCTATGAGAAATTCCTGTCTATCAGCATCAAGTTCACTCATAACATCGTCTAATAGCAGTATTGCATCCTCATCAGTTTTTTCTTTTATGAGGTTAAGCTCTGCTAATTTTAGCGATAAAGCGCAAGTTCTCTGCTGTCCTTGTGATCCAAAATTTCTCATATCTATATTATTCACAATGAATGAAATATCATCTCTATGAGGACCAACAGATGTATTTCTATTTCTTGAGTCGGTTTTAAAGGAATTTTTTAGTTCTCTATATATAAAATCTTCCTGCTCAGGCAAACTTTCCTTTATTTCTACATTTGGCTCATATAAAATATCTAATTTTTCCTTGCCTCCTGTTATACCAGAATGTATCTTAGCGCTGTATTCACTTAGCTTCTTTATAAACTCTTTTCTTAAAAATATTACCTCAGCTCCATATTTTGCTAGCTGCATATCCCAAAGATCTATTATGGAAGGCTCTAAATTATCCTCTTTTAGATAGGTATTTCTCTGTAAAAGGGATTTTTTATAGTTTGATAAGCTATTATAGTATTTAGGAGAAATTTGACTCAGCTCTCTATCTATAAACTTCCTTCTCTTTTCGGGCTCATCTTTTACTATCTTTAAATCTTCAGGTGAAAATATAACTATCAAAATATTTTTTAATAGCTGTGAAGTCTTAGTTACATTCTTTCTATCTTTTTTTATAAATTTTTCAGAGCTTTTTTCACCTTTTCTTTTAATTGAAATTTCAATAGTTGTATTGTTTAATTCCTTTTCAGCCCATACCTTTACTATGGCATTATTCTCATTAAATTTAACTAAGTCAAGATCTTTTGATGTACGAAAAGAACGACCTATTGCAGTTAAATAAACTGCTTCTAATAGGTTCGTCTTTCCTTGAGCATTTTTTCCTAATATTAAGTTAACATTTTTGCTAAATTCTAGTTCTAAATTTTTATAGTTTCTAAAATTCTGCAGCTCTATTTTTTCTATATGCATCTTACATATTGGATAGTCTTACTGGAAGAACAAGATACTCGTAGCTTTCACCTTCTACAGGAGTGATTAAGCATGGGGATATGCTTGTATTAAACTTCATTACTATCTCTTCATCACTTATAACTTTAAGTATATCTATGATATATTTAGCATTAAATCCTATATCGAGGTCCTCACCAGTCTTTTCTGCTAGTAAATCCTCTTTTACATTTCCTTCCTCTGAACGTGAAGTTATTGTAATAACATTATCCTTTATGGATAGTTTAATAAGATTATTCTTACCTTCCTTTGATAGAAGAGAAGCTCTCTCTACACACTCCATAAGCTCTGATTTTCTAAGTTTTACATTTATTGAAGCTGTCTTTGGAATGATATCTTGGTATTTAATAAACTCACCAGCTATTAATCTCATGATAACTTTGATGTTATCCATCAATAAAACAGCACTCTTATTATCAACTAATATCTTAATATCTTCACTCTCAGAATTTAGGTTTGTTTCTGATATAATCTTGCTAATTTCATTCATTATTTTTGCAGAGATTATTATTCTGTGATCCTCTTTATTAACCATTTCTTCTGATGTAATAGCCATTCTGTATCCATCAATAGCTACCATTTTGATATTATCGTTAGATATTTCTAGAAGAATACCTGTAATCACACCCTTTGTTTGATCAATACTTGCCGCAAATGAAGTTTTTCTTATCATTTCAGCAAATTTTCCCTTATCAAAAGTTAATTCTTTTGCATCATCTTCTGTATTCTTTATGTTTGGAAACTCATCAGACGACATTCCTACTAGAGAAAACTCTGATGTTAGGCATTTAATAGTAATTTTTTCATCTTCACAAGTAAATTCAATATCATTATTAGGAAGTTTTCTTACTATGTCACCAAATAGCTTTGCTGGAACTACAATAGAACCATCTTCTGAATTAGATACTTCCATCGAGTTTTCTATAGTTATATCCATATCAGATGCTGTAAAAGTTGCTATGCCTGAATTTATATTGATATTAATACCTTTAAGTGTAGGTATTGTTGTTCTTGAGCTTATAGCTTTAGATACAATATTGAGAGTTCTTGTTAATTCTAATTGATTACATGTGAACTTCATAAAAAACCTCCTGAAAATGCAATTTTATTATTAACTTATATATAATAATATTAGTAATAAGGTCTGTGGAAACAGTGGATAACTATGTTCAGCCTTGAAATTCCGTCATTTTTTATCCTCAGTTATAGAAGTATAAGCCTGTGGATAAGATGTTGATGAATGAGGATAAGTATTATATAACTTTCAATTCATCATTTAGCTGATCAATAACCTCTCTTAGTTCTTTATTATCTTTTAAATCATCTTCTATTTTGTCGCAGCCGTGCTTAACAGTAGAGTAATGTTTGTCACCAAATAACTTTCCTATTTTAGGAAGAGATAAATCGGTGTGGATACGACATAAATACATAGCAATTTGTCTAGGATAAGCAAATTCACTCTTTCTACTATCAGATTCTAAGTCAGAAACCTTGATATTATAATACTTTGAAACAGTTGACTTAATCTTAGCAGGACTTATATTTCCACCTATTGATACAACATCTGTAAGACAAGATTTAGCAAGATTCATATCAATCTTCAAATTACCCATCTGAGCAAAAGCGTGAATTCTTGTAAATGCACCTTCTAATTCTCTGATGTTATCTTTGATTTTTTCGGAAATCATAGCTATTACTTGTTCAACATCATCATCTAACTCAACGTTGAAAAGTTCAGCTTTTTTCCTAAGTATTGCTACTCTAGTCTCATAATCTGGAGGTGCTATTTCTGCAATCATATTCCAACCAAAGCGTGATCTTAATCTTTCATCAAGTTTAACTAGCTTATTAGGTGGTTTATCTCCAGATAATATAATCTGTTTATTATCCTCATGTAATGAGTTAAATGTATGAAAGAATTCCTCTTGAATACCTTCTTTACCTTCTAAAAACTGAATATCATCGACTAGTAGAACATCAGCTTTTCTATATTTAGATTTAAATTCAAAAGCCTTACCCTCCTGGAGAGCTTTAATAAAATCATTTGTAAAGGTCTCAGAAGAAACATAGAGAATTCTCATATTCTCATTATTTTCTAATAGGTATATTCCTATAGCATTAAGTAAATGTGTTTTACCTAATCCAGATTTACCATAGATAAATAGAGGATTATAGGCAGAAGATGGATTTTTTGCAACTGCCATACATGCTGAATAAGCATATGTATTACTATTTCCTACAACAAAGTTATCAAAGGTAAATTTAGGGTTAAAAATTTTCTCTTTACTTGAATAGAAATTGAGATTATATGCCGTAGATTTCTTAGTATCATCTATTACCTTGTTGTTTTCTTTATACTCAAATTCAGGTTTTATAACAACACGGTAACTTTTACCTAAAACTGACTTTAGGGAATCCTCAAAAACATGATTATATCTTCGGTTTAAGATATTAGAAGTAAACTCTTTATCTGTTGATAATTCAACAAGATTAGGGTTTTCTAAAATATTATGTATCTTTACTTTTGATATAAATGAATCATATGTAGCTTGAGTAACATTGCTTTTTATATCAAGAAGGACTTTTTTTAGGATTTCTTCTTTATTCAATTATGATGCCTCCCTAAAAATGATATAAATATATTGTATAGAATAATTAGATTTAAAACAAGGTATATTGAATGGGAACTTTGAAAAATTTTTGATAAAAAAATATGTTTTTTAAAAAAGTTATCCACAGGTTATTAATAAAAAGAGATGTTTATTTTGTAGTTATAAAAAGAGTTATCCACATATAGAGGATAACTTTATCATAATTATCCACATATAGCTTTTAGGCTCAAAACGTTGAAAAATTCAAATCTTGTATTGACATAGAATGTATATCAATATAAAATAATTTTGTATGCGTTTTTGAAATTTAGAAGATGCAGGTAAGTTTACAAAAGAGGAGGTAAAAACAATGAAACAGACATTTCAGCCTAAGAACAGGCAGAGAATGAAGGAACACGGCTTTAGAAAGAGAATGGCTACTAAGAATGGTAGAAACGTTCTAAAGAGAAGAAGAACTAAGGGAAGAAAAAGACTTTCAGCTTAGTAAGTGTTTTAGTATGTTGAGACCTAATGTAATAAGAAAAAAGTCCGATTTTGATAATATCTACAAAAAAGGAAATTCTGTAGGAGATAGGTACATAGTACTGTTCTGGAGAAAGAACCACTTAGCCTATAATAGAACTGCTTTTTTAGCAAGCAAAAAAGTAGGTAATAGTGTGAAAAGAAATCGTGCAAGAAGACTGATGAAGGAAGGATATAGATATCTTTGTGATGGATTAGATTCTGGCTACGATTTTATATTCATAGCCAGAAATACTATTAACGATAAGAAAGAGGATGATGTAAAAAGATCAATTTCCTCAGCTTTGAGAAAGGCTAAAATAAAGAAAAATGTTTAGATTTATTGGTAAGATTGTTTCATTCTTCATGATAAAGCTAATTAGATTCTATCAGCTTTTTATATCTCCGCTATTTCCAAAGACATGTAGATTCTATCCAACTTGTTCTACTTATTGCATACAGGCACTACAGAAGTACGGACCTATTAAAGGCAGTTACTTAGGTATTAAACGAATTTTAAAGTGTCATCCTGGTAATCCAGGAGGTTACGACCCTTTAAAATAACGGAGGAATTTAGTATATGGCTTTATTTAATTTCTTAGCCAAACCGTTTAGTATACTGCTCGCTTTCTTTTATAACATAACGGGACATTATTGGTTAGCAATTGTCCTCTTGTCAGTTCTGATAAGAGTAGCGATGTACCCACTATATAAGAAGCAGATTCTTTCAACTTCTGGCATGGCAGATATGCAGCCAAAGATGAACGAAATCAAGAAAAAGTATGCTAATGACAAAGACATGATGAACCAGAAAATAGCTGAGCTATACAAGGAGTCAGGTTTTAACCCAAGTGCGGGTTGTATGCCTATGCTTGTTCAGTTCATAGTTATTTCGGGTCTTTTTATTCTGCTTAGAAATCCTCTGAACTATGTCAATGATGAGAACATGGTATTCGCTGTACACGAATCTTTCCTTTGGATTAAGGATTTATGTCAGCCAGACCCATGGATTTTGCCAATACTTTCGGGTATAGCAACATTTTTCTCTTTCTCAATGTCACAGCAGAACCAGCTAGGACAGCAGGGTTCTAATATGGGCATGGGAATGATGAAATATATATTCCCTATCATGATAGTTTGGTTAGGAAGATCATATCCAGCAGGCCTTGCAATTTACTGGTTTATCAGTAACTTTACTCAGATATTCTTCAACATCAGATTCAATAAGTTGAGAAAAGAATTGAAGGCAAAGGATAAAAAGGGTAAAAAGAAGAAAAAATAATTAGTATTCACGTACACTCATTGGAGGAATCTATAAGATGAAAGTTTCGGAAAAATGGGGAACCGATGTGGATACCGCAGTTGAACTTGCCTTGCAGGAATTAAATGCAAGCAAGGAAGAGGTAGACATAGAAGTACTCGAGCAGCCTTCAAGAGGATTTTTTGGAATAGGATCAAAGCTTGCGCTCGTTAGAGTAAGCCTTAAGGATAAGGAAGAAGAGCTCAAGAAAGAAGATGATAAGCAAGAATTTGCAGAAGAAGTACAAGAAATATCCACTGAAGATGCAAATGTAGATAGTGAGAAGGCTTCTGAGGATAATGCAGAGGCAACACATAAATCACCATCGCACAAGAAAAAGAAGAAAAAATCTATGAGAAATGACAGACCGCGCGATGATGAAAATCAGACAAGCGAACCTGTCATTCCAGAAATCGATATGTCTTCCCTAAATGATTTGGAAGAGGACAATGCAGCTTTTGTATTCCTAAAGGGTCTTGTAGAAGAGATGGGAATTGAGCTTGACGTTGTAGGTAAAACAGACGGAACCGATTTGTTCTTCCTCTTAGAAGGAAAGGACTCTGGAACCGTAATAGGCAAGAGAGGAGCAACTCTCGACGCAATTCAGTACTTGACTAGCCTTGTGGTAAATAAGGGTAACGGAGAGTATATTCGCGTAGTTGTTGATGCTGAGAATTATCGAGCAAAGAGAGAGAAAGCCTTGGAAAAGCTAGCAAAGAGACTAGCAGAAAAGGTAGTAAGAAGCCGTAGGCCATTCAAGCTAGAGCCTATGAATCCTTACGAGAGAAAGATTATTCATGCAACACTACAAAAAGATCCACGCGTTACAACAAAGAGTGAGGGTCAGGATCCATACAGAAGGATTCATATCGAACTTAAATAGTAGATTAGGCTGTCGCTTTGCGGCAGCCTTTTGTAATCAAAGGAAGATTTATGGAAAGTACAATAGCTGCTATAGCAACTTCTCCGGGAGAAAGCGGAATTGGAATTATAAGGATAAGTGGAGAAGAATCCCTAAATATCCTAAACAAAATATTTTATCCAGCGAGTAAGAACTTAGCGCCAAAGGATAATCATAGACAACTCATATACGGCCACATAAAAGATGAGCAAGGACACATTATAGATGAAGTTCTAGCTGTCTATTTTCCTGCGCCAAAGACCTACACAGCTGAGGATGTAGTAGAGATAGATTGTCACGGTGGAATTGTACCATTATCGAATACGCTTTCACTTGTTTTACGTTGTGGTGCTGATTTAGCAGAGCCTGGTGAGTTTACAAAGAGAGCCTTTTTAAACGGAAGGCTTGATTTAACACAGGCTGAAGCCGTAATTGATGTCATAAATTCAAAGACAAATTCCTCTTTTGATGTAGCCATGGAACAATTAAGGGGAAGATTCTCTAAAGAGATAAATGAAATACGTAAGGAAATAACGGATGTTTTAGTTGATATTGCGGTTAATATTGACTATCCAGACGAGGATATAGAGTTTATACTTTATGATAAGCTAGAAAAAGAACTCAAGCAGATAAAAGAAAAAATCGATTATCTCATAGGAAGCTCTGATACAGGTAGGATTTTGAGAGAAGGCATTAATGTTGCGATTGTAGGTCGTCCAAATGTTGGAAAATCATCCTTGATGAATGCTATACTCAGAGAGTCAAGGGCTATAGTAACTGAAATTCCTGGAACGACAAGAGATACGATAGAAGAGCTCATAAATGTAAAGGGAATTCCTGTAAATCTAATAGATACAGCGGGAATTAGAACTACCGATGATGTGATTGAACAAATTGGTATAGATAAATCAAAGAAGTCTTTGGAATCAGCGGATTTAGTTATATTTATGATAGATTTGACATCTGAGATTTCTGATGAAGATTATGATATTCTTAGTCAGGTAGATAGGTCAAAACTTCTAATTTTGTTCAATAAGGCTGATAAGATTGCGAGAATAAAAGAAGAAGATATGATTTCTTTTGCTGATGGCATGCGCTATATGTTAACTTCTGTAAACGATAGTAAATCGGTTGATGAGGTTGAAAATGCAATCTTTGAGAAGGCAGGTGGAAATCTCTTATTAGGAAAAGAAAGTGAAACAGATAGGCTTGCAGGATCACCAAAGAGCAATATAGTTACAAACGCAAGACATAAGAATATGTTAGAAAGAGCAAGTGTTTCACTTGGAGAAGCTATTAATGCAGTCAGCGGAAATATTCCTTTGGAATTCCTAGAAATAGATATTAGAAATGCATACGAAGAGCTCGGATTTATAACAGGTGATTCGGTGCAGGATGATGTCATAGATGAGGTATTTAGTAGATTTTGTTTAGGTAAATAAATCTCAATCATATCAAAATGGAGAAATAGATGGACCAGTATTTAATGGGAAAATACGATGTAATCGTCATAGGAGCAGGTCATGCAGGCTGCGAAGCAGCACTAGCAGCAGCTAGAATGGGAAGCAAGACAATTATGTTCTCTATCAATTTAGAGGCTATAGCTATGATGCCTTGCAATCCTTCTATTGGTGGAACTGGCAAGGGCCATCTAGTGAGGGAAATTGATGCTCTTGGCGGTGAGATGGGCGTAAATATAGATAAGACTTTTATACAAAGTCGAATGCTAAATACAGCAAAAGGACCTGCAGTTCATTCTCTTAGAGCACAGGCTGATAAATATCAATATCATCTTGAGATGAAGAAGACCATAGAAAAGCAGGAAAATCTCTTTATGAAGCAGGATGAAATCATCGATATAATAATTGAAGATGGAAAAGCCTGCGGAGTTATTACAAGAAATCACGCTGTTTACAGGGCAAAGGCTGTTATCATTGCAACTGGAACCTTCCTTCGTGGAAAGATATTTATAGGAGACAGCGCTTATTCAAGTGGACCAAACGGACTTGCACCTGCAAATGAGCTTTCGAATAAACTTGCTGAATATGGAATAAAGCTAAGACGATTTAAAACTGGAACTCCAGCGAGGGCACTGGCATCAACCTTTGATTATTCAAAGATGCTAGAGCAGAATGGCGATGAAAAAATCGTGCCGTTTTCTTTCCTTAACGATAAAATTGATAAGGAACAGGTTTCATGCTGGCTCACATATACAAACAGTAGAACTCATGAGATAATCAGAGACAATTTTAACCGTTCCGCTTTGTTTGGTGGACAAATTGAGGGAATAGGACCAAGATACTGCCCTTCAATAGAAGATAAGGTTAATCGTTTTGCCGAAAAGGAAAGACACCAGCTCTTCATTGAGCCAGAAGGACTTGATACAGAGGAAATGTATATCCAGGGAATGAGCTCAAGTCTTCCAGAGGACGTTCAGAGAGATTTCTATCAAAGTATAGAGGGGCTTGAGAATATAGTTATTACTAGACCTGCATACGCAATAGAATATGATTGCATAGATCCGCTAGAATTAAAATTAAATTTGGAGAGCAGGATAATAGAGAAGTTATTTTGTGCTGGACAGTTTAATGGAAGCTCGGGATACGAGGAGGCAGCTGCTCAGGGACTAATGGCAGGCGTGAATGCACATTTGGCAATAAATGGTAAAAATCCTTTTATTCTTGCGAGAAACGAGGCTTATATTGGCGTTCTAATCGACGATTTAATAACTAAAGGTACTAACGAGCCTTACAGAATTATGACGAGCAGAGCGGAATATAGGCTGCTTCTGAGACAAGACAATGCAGATGATAGGTTGACAGAGAAGAGTTATGAGATAGGACTAGCCTCTGAGGAGAGATTTAACAGACTTAAATCAAAGCAAGAGGAAGTTGCGAGAGAAATCGAAAGACTAAGCTCGGTAACACCAGCTGTGGCGGAAACAAATGCATATTTGGAAAAAATTAACAGTTCTCCGGTTGAGGGTAAAATTAGCCTTGCAGATCTTCTAAAGCGACCAGAGGTAACATATGAAAACCTCCTAGAAATAGACAAGGAAAGACCTGAAATGTCTGAGCATGCAAGAGCTCAGGTTTCAGTAGAAATAAAATATCAAGGCTATATAAAAAAACAAATTCAACAGGTTGAGAAATTTAAAAAACTTGAGAGAAAACCTCTATCTAGCGATATAGATTACGAACAAATAGACGGTCTCAGAATTGAAGCAGCACAGAAACTTAATAAGATTAAGCCAGTATCTTTAGGACAGGCCTCAAGAATTTCAGGCGTGTCACCAGCAGATATAAATGTGCTTCAGGTTCATTTAGAAAAGGAGAAGAGAATTGAAAAAGCAAAATCTTAAAGAAGAACTTAAAGCTCTTGCACTCCCTAGTGACGATGACACCTTGAGACAGTTTGAACTCTATATGAATGGCGTTCTTGAATGGAATGAAAAAATCAATCTGACTGCAATTACTGAGGAAGATGATTTTGTAGAAAAGCATTATATTGATTCACTAAAGCTAGCCAAATTAGGCTTATTAAAACCTGGTAACAGGATTATGGACCTTGGAACAGGTGGTGGATTTCCTGGAGTTCCACTTGCTATAGTATATCCACAGACTGATTTTATCCTAGCAGACTCGCTGAACAAGAGATTAAAAGTAATAGATGAACTTTGTGGGGAAATCGGCATAAGCAATGTTAGCACAGTTCATGGGAGAGCTGAAGATTTAGGGCATAACCAAGAGTATAGGGAAACCTTTGATTGTTGTGTTTCGAGAGCGGTTGCAAACCTATCAACTCTATGTGAATATTGCCTACCTATGGTCAAACCAGGAGGATATTTTATCGCGTATAAGACGGGAACGGCAGAAGAGGAAATCAAAAATGCTGAAAAAGCAATAAAAATTCTCGGTGGAGGAAAAGTAGAAATCATATCTTCTGACCATGAAAATATTGATCACTGCTTTGTAAAAATAAAAAAACTGCAAAACACTGCAAGGCAATATCCAAGAAAAGCGGGAACGCCGTCAAAACAGCCATTGTAAGTATGATAGAATAGAGAATGTTTCACGTGAAACATTCTCTGTTTTTATATAAAAAAGTGGAAAAAAAGCTCTATTTGGTATATAATAAATCAAGTCCATTTTTTGATTATGGAGGATAAAAAATTGGGAAAAGCAATAGCAATATTTAACCAAAAGGGTGGAGTTGGCAAGACAACTACAAACATCAATTTAGGTGCATGCCTAGCACTTTTGGGAAAGAAAGTTTTAATCTTAGATATTGACCCTCAGGGGAATACGACAAGTGGAATTGGAATCAAGAAAAAGAGTCTAGATTACACAGTCTATGATCTTTTGATTGAGGATGATTTTGATACCAAAAAGGCAATTCTACATACGAATATAAAGGGGCTGGATATAATTCCAGCAAGTGTAGATTTAGCAGGTGCCGAAATTGAACTTGTTCAAATTGAGGGAAGAGAACAAAGGCTTAGAAAGGCTATAGATAAGGTAAGACAAAAGTATGATTACATATTCATCGATTGTCCTCCTTCGCTAGGTCTTCTAACTATAAATTCTTTGACAGCTGTTCAGAGCGTACTTATTCCTATTCAGTGTGAGTTCTACGCTCTTGAAGGTGTTAGCCAGCTTGTTAGCACAATCGAAATTGTAAGAAAGAACCTCAATAAGGAGCTTGAGATTGAAGGCGTAATTCTGAGCATGTTCGATGGACGTACTAATTTATCTGTTCAGGTTGTTCAAGAAGTCAAGAAGTACTTTGGTGCAAAGGTGTATTCTACGGTTATTCCAAGAAATATTAGACTTGCCGAGGCGCCAAGCTATGGTATGGCTATAACAGAGTATGATCCTAAATCAAGGGGTGCAGAAGCGTATAGAGAATTTGCTGAGGAGTTCCTCGAAAGGGAGGAAGAGTAATGGCAACTAAGGGAAAGAAGAGTGGACTAGGCAGAGGCCTTGACGCGTTATTTGCTGACCGTGAAGTTGCGGTTAATGAGGATATTAAGCTTCCAGCTCAGGAGGAATCAGGTGATAGTGTCAAATATATAAATATAAATGACATCAAACCTAATCACGGGCAACCCCGTAAGACTTTTGATCCAGAGAAGATAAGTGAACTTGCTAGGTCAATAGAGGAACACGGAATAATTCAGCCACTGGTTGTGACTAAGGCCGAAGTAGGATATGAGATTGTTGCAGGAGAGAGGCGCTGGAGAGCTGCAAGAGAAGCAGACCTAAAGAAGGTCCCTTGCCTTGTGAGAACTCTTACAGATGAAGAAAATATGCTTCTTGCAATAATCGAGAATATGCAAAGAGAGGATCTAAACCCTATAGAAGAAGCTGAGGGTCTAGAGAAAATGATCAAGGTATATGGCTTTACACAGGATAAAGTTTCAAAGAGTGTAAGTAAGTCAAGACCTTATATTACCAATGCTTTGAGGCTTTTAAATCTCCCAGAAAGCGTGAGAAAAGAGGTTGCTGAAGGTAGACTTTCAGCAGGTCATGCAAGAGCTATTCTTTCAGCAGATAATTTCCAGAAACAGGAAGAACTTTGCAAGAGAGTTATCGCAGAAGGACTATCGGTGAGAGAAACAGAAAAGCTCGCAAGCACCGAAAAACAGAAGAGAAACAAGGCTTTAAAGCGTGTTAAACCTAAGGAAATTCTCAGTGTGGAGAATGAACTTAAAGATATTTATGGTACGAAGGTAAATATTGAAGCAAAGGGAAAAGGCGGATCTATTCAACTCCACTATTACAGCATGGATGAACTGAACAGATTGATAGACATTCTCAGAGTTGCAAATATAAATTCGTAATGGAGAAGTAAAGATGACAGAAAAAGTGGCAAAACGCATTATATCAGCCGACCTTCCTATGCCGATGTGCATAGTTAATAGGGATGGTAAGGTAACCAGTGCGAACAGATTCATAGACAGAGTCTTCCCCTACAAAGGAATAGAAGATGCCGATTTTTTTGCTCTCACAGGTATAAAGATAAAATCACTTTTAGATGGGGATAATAAGTATCTACTCGATAGAAATGGCCGAAAGTTTAGAGTGATTGCAGATAGCGATAAGAATGAATATGGCGATGATATCATCGTATTTTTCAGAGATGTCACAGGATATGAAGATCTTAAGAAGAAATACGTTTCTGAGAAAGTATGTGTATGTCGTATAAACGTAGATAACTACGACCAGTTTGCAGGCTCTGTAACACCAGAGACCGGCATGTCGGTAACTAGTCAGGTTGATCGCATCATTAGAAAGTGGGCAGCTGACATAGATGCATCCCTTGATAAAATCAAGGACACGATATACAACGTATACTTTCAGTACGGACATTTTGAGGAGCTTGTAAACAACAAGTTTTCTATTCTAGATGATGTGAGAAAGATAGATACAGGAGCAGATTTTCCACTGACACTTAGCATGGGCCTTGGAATAGGTGGTGCAAACATATTGGAAACCTCAGAGTATGCGGCTGCGGCACTTGACCTTGCGCTAGGACGCGGAGGAGACCAGGTTGTTGTCAAGGAGGAATCCGAAATCAGCTACTTCGGTGGTAAGACGCAGTCCATAGAAAAGGGTAGCAAGGGTAAGTCGAGAATCATTGCTCATGCTTTGAGAAAACTTATCGAGCAGTCTAATCGAGTTTTGATTATGGGGCATCAAAATGCGGACATGGACGCATTTGGCTCTGCACTTGGAATTTACAGAATGTGTATCAACAGTGGAACTGAGGCGCACATTATTATTGATCAGGTGAATGATACTATGCAAGCCGTATATGACCAGGTAAGAGCGACGCAAAACTATAATCTTGATTCAACAGAGAAAGCTAATGCTTTGATAGAGTCAGATACTCTGCTAGTTATCGTAGATACGCAAAGACCTAGCTATTTAGAGGCTCCAGAACTTTTGGATAAGACGGAGAGAATCGTTGTAATAGACCATCACCGAAGGGCTGAGGACTATATCACGGGAGCAACATTATCATATATTGAAACATATGCATCGTCAGCTTCAGAGCTTGTAACAGAGATGCTTCAATATGTAATTCCGAGAAAATCACTCGTAAAACTTGAGGCAGAAGCGCTTCTTGCGGGTATAACATTAGATACAAATAGATTTGCTGTAAAGACTGGAGTTAGAACATTTGAGGCAGCTGCATGGCTTAGAAGAGCCGGTGCTGACACAACAGAGGTGAAGAGATTCTTCCAAATTGATCCTGACACATTTAAAGTTAGGGCCAAGGCTATTGCAAATGCAAGTTTCTATGATGGTGGCATTGCAGTATCAATATGTGAGGGACAAAATCAGGATGCTCAGGTAATCAATGCACAGGTTGCTGACGAGCTCCTAAATATCAAAGGAATAAGAGCTAGCTTTGTTGCAGGGGTAAACGATAAAGGAATTACCTGCATAAGTGCAAGGTCGCTTGGGGACATAAATGTTCAGGTTCTACTTGAGAAAATCGGTGGAGGCGGACATTTGAATACCGCGGGAGCTCAGGTTAAAGAAAAACCTGAGGAAGTGCTAGAGATAGTACTGGGATTATTAGAAAAAGGAGAAAAAAATGAAAGTAATACTTAAACAGGATGTAAAAGGTACAGGTAAGGCTGGTGAAGTTCTTGAGGTAAGCGATGGTTTTGCAAGAAATATGCTTCTCAAGAAGGGGCTAGCGGTTGAGGCAACAAAGGCAAATCTAAGAAGTCTAGAGAAGCAAAAAGCACTCGAAATCCAGCAGGAAAAGGAAAACAGAGAGCAAGCTCAGAGCATGGCTGAGGCGCTTAAGGATAAGAAGATTGTTATCAAGACAAAGTCAGGTGAAGGCGGCAAGCTTTTCGGTTCAATCACATCAAAGGATATAGCTGATGCTATCAAAGAACAGCTTGGAATGGATATCGAAAAGAAGAAAATTGAGCTTGCAAACCCACTAAAGCAGCTTGGTAGCTTTGATGTAGTGGTTAAGCTATATCACGAGATCAAAGGTGAGATAAAGGTTGAGCTTGTAGATTAGGAGTCAAAAATGACAGAGAAGATACCTCCGCATAATAAAGAAGCAGAGCAGTCCGTACTAGGCGCCGCAATGCTTGATAAGGATGCACTTTTTGATGTACTCGAGACGGTAAAGGCTGATGATTTCTACGATGCAGCTCATAAGGAAGTCTACGACGTAATCCTAGAGCTTGGCAGAAGAAACGAATCAGTAGATATCGTTACTGTTTGCGATGAGCTAAAAAAGCGTGGAAGCCTCGAAATAGCAGGGGGAAGAGCATATATTGCATCGCTTACAGCGAATGTGCCATCTGCGAAAAATGCAGTAGGTTACGCTAAGATTGTAGCCGAAAAGGCACAGCTTAGAAGGCTCATTAAGGCTGCCGATGAGATAAGAGAAAAGAGCTTTGAGGAGAGTGAGGATGCAGGATATATCCTTGACTTTGCAGAGCAGAACATATTTGAAATTGCGCAGAAACGCCAGAAGAACGATTACTCACACATCAAAGATGTCATCATGGAAAACGTTGAGATGATTGACAAAGCTGCAGGTTCAGACGGCGATGTTACGGGTATTCCTTCAGGCTTTACAGAAATCGATAAGATCACTGGAGGTTTCCAGCGTTCTGACCTCATAATCCTAGCAGCAAGACCTGCTATGGGAAAGAGTTCATTTGCGCTAAATATTGCTCTTAATGCAGCGAAGAGGGGATCGAAGGGAATCATCATCTTTAACCTTGAGATGCCTAAGGACCAGCTTGGACAAAGACTTCTTTCGATGGAAAGTAACATTGAGCTTTCAAATATCAGAAAGGGTAAGATAGAGATAAATGACTGGCAGAAGATAAATATAGCTGCAGACATTTTATCAAAGACAAGCATCACTATAGACGATACTCCAGGTATCACTGTTATGGAGATGAAAAATAAGTGCAGAAGAATGAAGGCGGAGTATGGACTTGACCTTGTGATTGTCGACTATCTACAGCTTATGACGTCTGAAGGTAGATCTGAGAGCAGGCAGCAAGAAATCAGTAAGCTTTCAAGATACCTGAAGCTGCTTGCTAGAGAGATGGACTGTCCAGTGCTAGTACTTTCCCAGCTTTCACGTGCACCAGAACTTAGAAATGACCACAGACCTATGCTTTCCGACCTTAGAGAATCAGGCTCAATCGAGCAGGATGCGGATATGGTAATATTCCTCTATAGAGATGACTACTATAACGAGGAGAGTGAAAAGCCAAATGTTTGCGAAGTCATTATCGCAAAGCATAGAAACGGTGAGACCGCAAGACGCGATTTGACCTGGGTAGAAAGATATACCAAGTTCAGCGACATGGTATAGTTTAGCGCGCCATTATTGGCGAGCACATAGCAGATTATTAGGAGAAATCCATGAAATATATCAAAGCAAAAAGACGAGATATGTATCTTGGTGATATGCCTCTCGAGAACATTTTCATAAATGAATTTCTTCCGATAGCACCGGGGGACTTTGTTAAGGTGTACCTTTATGCAAGGCTTTACGCAGAGTTAGGCTATCCGCTGGATAATGCTCAGATGTCAAAGGAGCTTGCAGTAGATGAAAAGACAATCATTGAAGCCTGGGAATACTGGGAGGATATGAACGCCATCAAAAAGCGCTTCTACGGAGAGGGCAAGGCTGACTTTGCAGTCGAGTTTATAGACCTCAAAGAATTGATTTACGGTGGAGCTAAGGGAGAAGAACAAAAGGATTCGCAGGGCGTTGAACCTGTGAGCGTTTTTGGTAGCGAGGCAATTCCTGCTTTGATGCCAAAGATAGAAAAGATTTTAGGACGCACTTTATCTAGCAGTGACATGCAGAGTGTCATATCGTGGATAGACGATGTGAAGGCGACGCCTGAAGTTGTTGAAAAAGCAGTGGTTTATTGTTCAGATAAGGGCAAGGTTAGCTTTAAATACATAGAAAAAGTAATCGAGGAATGGACCAAGATTGGTATCAAAACTAGTGAGGATGTCGACAATTATCTTGAAGAAAACGACCAGAGACACGTAAGATATAGACGTGTTATGAAGGCGCTCGGTTTTTCGAGAAATCCTTCCGAGGAAGAGCAGAGACTCATGGACAGCTGGTTTGATGAGATGGGCTTTAAGATGGATAAGGTGCTAGAGGCTTGCAGTAAGACTGCAGGAATTTCGAATCCTAATCTGAAGTATGTGAACTCAATTCTCGACAACTGGAGAAAGGAAGCAAGCGAAGATAACAGGGATGTAAACGAAAAGAAACCTGTGAGCAGAGCGGTTTTGAACAAGTACTACGATTTCTTGCGCAAGAAGGCAGAAACAGATGCAGATGCTAGACGTAAGGAAATCTACAAGAAGCTT
Source organism: Eubacterium sulci ATCC 35585 (assembly GCA_001189495.1). NCBI lineage: Bacteria > Bacillati > Bacillota > Clostridia > Peptostreptococcales > Anaerovoracaceae > [Eubacterium] sulci. The sequence goes on from CP012068.1 coordinate 152,622, forward strand.
CCAAAGATAAAGGAAATAGAGAAAAGTATTCATTCCTTGAGTGCAAAGCTTTCAGGAATGATGCTATACGGACAGGATAATGGCGAGTCTAAGAGCCTAAATGATGAGATGAATATGCTATACGAGGAGCGCGCCATCATTTTGACCGAAAACAACTACGATATGGATTACATGGAAGAGAGATATAAGTGTAATCTGTGCGATGACACGGGGATTATGGATACGGGAGAGAGATGTTCTTGTATAGAACAAAGGATGATTGAGGCTGAGGAATGGCAAAGTCAACGAGAAAAGCGAAGAAAAAATTAAATACAGGTAGATTGGTTCTGTCTTTGATAGTTCTTTTTCTCCTCATAGGCTGTGCGTTTTCGATAAAGAAGATTGTTACGCTTCACATTGAGAAAAACCACCTCGAGAAGACCCAGAAAGAGCTAGAGCAGAAGAAGGATGACCTTACTGCAGAGCTCAAGAATGTCAACGAACTCGACTACATCGAGGAGCAGGCTCGAAAACAGCTCAAGATGATTAAGCCGGGCGAGGTTCTTTATGTCCTAGATGGCAAAAAGGATAAGGTTAATAAGGACAAAAAATAATGGAAGAAAAGCCGGTTATTAACGAGGTCATCGTTGTCGAGGGAAGGGATGACACTGCCGCTATAAACAAGGCGGTAGAGGCTGTAACCATAGAAACTCACGGTTACGGAATCTCGGCAGCAACATGGAAAAAACTAGATAATGCGTATGAAACTAAAGGGCTGATTGTAATGACGGATCCAGACCACGCAGGTCGCAAGATAAGGGAGCGAATCTGCGCTAGGTATCCTGATGCAAAGCAGGCCTTTTTGACCGCTGCAAAAGCTGAGAAAAACGGAGACATTGGTATAGAAAATGCAAGACCTGAGGACATAGTCAATGCACTGAAACTCGCAAAGTGCACGATTACAGGAAGAAGAGAGGAGTTTTCTTCTGCGGACCTCAGCGATAATGAACTTATAGGTGGTGAATCATCAAAGGAGAGGCGCACCTTGCTTGGCGACTTGCTCGGGCTTGGTTATTGCAACGGCAAGTCCCTGCTAAAGAAGCTCAATTTGATGGGAGTTAGCCGCAATGATTTTGATGAAGCAATCAGAAAGGTGAACGAGAAGCTTGGAAATAGCTAAAAACATGGAATTATATTCCCTAAGCACTTTAAATTACATAAGGAAAAAGTTTGGCTTTCACAATGCGAAGAGTCTGGGGCAGAACTTTTTAACTGACAAAGGTGTAATAGACAGTATTATTGAGGCGACGAACATAAGCGAGGAAGATCTCGTTATCGAGATTGGACCTGGCGTCGGTGTTTTGACAGTTGAAGCTGCAAAGGAAGCAGGAAAGGTTTGTGCGATAGAAATCGACAAAAATTTGCTCCCTGTACTTGACTTTACACTGAAAGGGTACGACAATATTGAAGTCATAAATCAAGATGTTCTCAAGACGGATTTGAACGACATCATAAAGTCTTCAAAATTTCAACATACTAAGGTAATAGGAAATCTGCCATACTATATAACTACACCTATCATCATGTATCTGCTCGAAAATGAGATAAACATCGAGTCGATAACAATTATGATGCAGAAGGAAGTTGCTGATAGAATCATGGCAGGGCCAGGAAGTAAAACTTTCGGGGCTATTTCACTTGCAGTGCAATATTACTGCGAGGTCAGTGAGGTCACCGAGGTACCAAAAGAGGTATTCTACCCTGTACCAAAGGTTGATTCTGCAGTTCTCAAGCTGAGCATAAGGACGGAAAAGCCAGTGCATCCAAAGAGCGAAAAGCTGATGTTCAATTGCATCAAAGCAGGCTTTGGGCAGAGGCGCAAGACGATTTCCAATTCCCTAACGGGAGCTGGCTTCAGCAAGGATGAGATAAAACAGGCATTAGAGAGGCTAAATATTGAGCCTACAAGGAGAGCGGAGACACTCTCAATAGAGGATTTTGCTGCAATTTCAGACGAACTTGCAGTATTTGTGGAGAAAAAGGATGAGTAAGCTACAGAGCGCGAGACAGAAGATCGGGCAAAACGGCATAGTGCTTTGCTTGATCTTAGGATTTGCAATCAATCTGATTATAGAGACACTCGCAAGAAAATATTTAGGTGGATTTAGTTTTTTAATACATAGTCCAATAATCTTTTTGTATAACAGCTTAATTATAGCTGCTACACTTTCCATTTCATGTCTTTTCAAAAGACGGTCGTTTTTCATGGTCATCATATCGACCATCTGGCTTGCGATTGGTGTGGCAAACGGTGTAATCTTGCTCGAAAGAATGACGCCTTTTACCGTTAAAGACCTATCGTCAATTACCGATGCGGCTACAATTTTAACGAATTACTTTAACAGATTCCAGCTTTCTATCATAGCGGGCGTTTTGATTTTGCTCGTTATCACTATTGTAATTCTTTGGATTAAGCTACCAAGAAAGAACATGACAGGTAAGTTCAAACAAAGCGTTGCTATGGTAGCTCTAGTTATTGCGGTTACATTTGGTGCAACATGGGGACTTATCAAAACCAATGTGCTTGCGACCTTCTTCGGAAACCTAGCTTACGCGTATCAGGACTACGGTGCACCGTACTGCTTTGTTAATACATGGCTGAACACGGGTATCCACAAGCCTGCAGGATATAGCGAAACAGCAATGAAGGACATACTAGCGAAGGCAAATATTAAAGACGGAAAAGAGGCACTAGAAGTAAAGAACACGGATATAGGAAAGAAATCTCCTAATATCATTTTCCTGCAGCTAGAGTCGTTCACAGATCCGCAGCTTTTCAATAAGATAAAGCTTTCGACGGATGCAATACCTAATTTCAGAAATCTGATGGCTAATTATTCTTCTGGATATCTGACAGTTCCAGCTTGCGGTGCCGGAACTGCAAATACCGAGTTTGAGGTCATGACTGGACTTTCAGTTAAGTTCTTTGGACCAGGAGAATATCCATTCAAGTCAGTTTTGAGAAATACACCAGCAGAGAGCATTGCATTAGATTTAAAGAACAGAGGCTACTCAACGCATGCAATCCATAATCATAGAGCTTTGTTCTATAACAGAAACGAAGTATTTAAGAATATTGGATATGACACATTCACATCACTTGAGTACATGAGTGACGTGCCAAAGACACCAAAGAACTGGGCCAAGGATAAGATTTTGACGAATCAGATTATGGAGGCGCTAAATTCTACAGAGTCCAGAGATTATATATACACGATTTCTGTTCAGGGACACGGAAAGTACCCAACGGAGCAGCTCGTGAAGAACCCAAAGGTTACGGTTACTGATGCTCCATCACAGGATCTAAAGTGGAAGTATGAGTATTATGTAAATCAGCTTTATGAAATGGATCAGTTTGTAAAGGAACTTACAGATACATTATCAAAGCTCGATGAGCCGACGATTCTTGTAATGTACGGAGACCATATCCCAGCGCTTGATATCACAGCAGATTCATACGATAAGGATCTATATCAGACACCTTATGTAATCTGGTCTAACTTTGATATGGAAAAGCAGGATAAGGACCAGCACGCCTACGAGCTAACTGCAGATGTCTGCGATAGAGTGGGAATACACGAGGGAACAGTATTTAAATATCAGCAGAATACGAATCATAATGATAAGAGCTTCCTAGAGGGACTCAACCTCTTAGCATACGATATGCTATACGGTGACCGCTACATATACGGCGGAAGCAAGGATGCAGTCAAGGCTACAAAGATGAAGATGGGCGTTAAGACTGTTAAGATTGATAAGGTTGTAAACGTAGGTGGAAGATACTACATCAAAGGCCAAAACTTCACCGAGTACAGTAAGGTTACGCTAAACGGCGAGCCATTATCAACAATTTACCTCGGTCCGACACTTCTTGGACTTCAGGAAGAGGTGGATCCAGATAAGGCAAAGGAAATGAAGGTTAGCCAGATTGATAAGTCGAATAAGGAAATAATAAGTACCACGGAATAAAAATAAAGGGCTAAGAAATTAGCCCTTTAGATTTATCTTTATACTTATGTTTAGCTCAGTAGCTAACTATGAAAGCTGACCATAGAACTAAGCCTGTTTTAGGCCAAGTGTTATAAGCTCGTTTAACTCAGGAAGAGAAAGCTTTCTGAGTGTGCACTTTCCGATAGAATCTGGGACGATGATGTTAATCTGTCCATCACGGATTTTCTTATCCTTGAGGGCAAGCTTATAGATATCTTTGGCATTGTAATCAAGAGAGGTATCAAAGCCAAACTCCTTAAGAATCTCGGTAAGTTCACCGCTTATGTCATTAGGTGTAAGACCTAGAGCATAGGCGCCTCTTGCCTCTGCAATCATGCCCTTTGCAACAGCTTGACCGTGAGTTACAGTGTAGGAACTGAGCTTTTCGATTCCGTGGCCTATGGTGTGTCCGAAGTTGAGGAGCTGCCTGAGGCTAGTCTCGCGTTCATCGGCCTCTACAAGTGATTTCTTGATGGAGATACAACGCTCAATAACGTATTCGTAGTTATGTTTGCGAATCTGATCTAGAAGTCCAGCCTCTGCGATTACAGCATTTTTGGTTGCTTCTGCAATACCTTCGAGAAGGATTTCATTTGGAAGCGTCTCATAAATCTTACTGTCGCAAACGACCAGTGAAGGTTGCCAAAATACACCGGCGAGGTTCTTTCCTCCGAGGAGGTTTATACCAGTCTTTCCACCGATAGCAGTGTCTATGGAAGCCTGAAGAGTTGTTGGAACAACCACATAGTTGATTCCACGCATATATGTTCCTGCAGCAAAGCCAGCAAGGTCACAAACTACACCGCCGCCCAAAGCAAGAACTAAATCGCTTCGGGTAAGGCCCTCATCAGCAAGAGCTTCAAGGATGTTGGAGTAGGTTGTCAAATTCTTTGAGTGCTCACCAGAAGGAAACAAAATTTTAGATGTCTGATAACCTGATTCTATAAGCGAGGTCATCACCACCTGAGCATAAAGGCCATTGACAGTGCTGTCTGTGATAACGCAGACATGTCTTGGAGAAAAGACAGGCTTAAGGAACTCACCTATTTTAGAAATTAGGTCGTGTCCGATAAGGATATCATATGGAGTTGAAGTTGAAACTGTAAATTTTTTCATATTTATCTCCTAGTGGTGTGATTCACTAAATACATATGAATAATACCATATATATATTTATTTTGCAAAATGACGAGGCTTAACGATGAAAACTCTAAAGAAAAGCTTAAAAATCATAATATTTTTTCTGATACTGCTTATTGCAGCTGTACTTGGCGTTAACTTTTATGTCATCAAAACAGCTTCACCGAGCTTGCAATACTCTATAGATACACAGGAAAGCAGCATATCAGACAGCGATTCACAAAAATTAGCTGAAGAAAAAGCAGATTGCATCATGATTCTCGGAGCAGGCATCATAGATAGGGAGACTCCGTCGGAAATCCTAAAGGATAGACTTGATGCTGGTATTGCACTATACAAAAAAGGCGTTGCACCTAAGATTCTCCTCACAGGAGATAACGGTCAAAAGGAGCATAACGAGCTTCATGCAATGCTAAGCTACTGCATAAAGCAAGGTGTACCAAAGAGCGACATTTTTTGTGACCATGCGGGATTTTCAACATCGGAATCCATGGTGAGAGCGAAGAATATTTTTGATGTAAATAAGCTAATAATTGTAACGCAAAAATACCATGAGTATAGAGCCATCTATCTTGCAGAGGCAGAAGGAATGGATGCGATAGGTGTGAGTGCTGATCAGCATGACTTTGAGGGAGCAAGCTATAGGGAAGCGCGCGAGATTTTAGCAAGGAATAAGGACTTTATAATAAATCATCTTGGAAATAGAAATGCTGTGGGCGGGGAGAAAATCTCCTTACAGGGAGATGGAAGCGTTTCGCACGGCGAATAATTCAAATTCGTTTTTATAGAGGTATATTATGTCAAATCTAACAAAGAAGGCTCTTAGAGAGACTATGATTAAAGCTCTGAATGAGAGACCACTTGATAAAATTAAGGTAAAGGAATTGGTAGAGGAGTGTGGAGTTAATCGCAATACATTTTACTATCATTATAAGGATATCTATGAGCTTTTAGCGGACATTTTTAAGACGGAAACCGAAGCTATTGCTGAGGATTTTCAAGATGAGGATGATGACTGGGAGAGAATCTTTATAGAATCATCAAGATTTGCACTAGAAAATAAAAAAATGATATTTAATGTATATAATTCAATCAGTAGGGATAATCTTGAGCGATATCTATACAACGTTTCAACACACATTGTGGCAAGATATGTAAACAAGCAGGCAGTAAGTATGAATGTGAGTGAAAGGGATAAGGAGCTAATTATACTTTTCTATAAGCATGCGGTTGTTGGAATTGTATTAGAGTGGCTTCAGCGCAGGATGAAAGACGAACCAGAGGCAGCCATAAGTAGGCTTCTCGAATTAATGAATAATAGCGTCAAAAATGCGCTTAAAAACGCAGAAACAAAGTAATTTATTAGACAAAAACAGGTCAATGCCTAAATTTTGGGCATTGATTTTTTATTGTCCATTTTTATTCTGCAAATTTAAGGATATTATCCTTTAGGATAGTTTGAACATAGAGGTGAAAAAATATGAAAAAGTTCGGAAAGGTAACGGTAAAACATCATAGATTGATTTTGATTATCGGTATTTTACTACTAATTCCATCCCTCTTTGGAATGATAGGCACGAGAATCAACTACGATATGCTACATTATCTGCCAAAGGATATGGATACAGTCAAAGGTCAGGATATTTTACTAGACAGATTTGGCAAGGGCGCAGTCTCAACTATGGTTGTCGAGGGCATGGATCAAAAGGATATAGTTCAGCTTAAGGCCAAGATTGAAAAGGTGAACCATGTCGATTCGGTTATTTGGTATGATAGTCTCTCTAATGGTACTGTCCCAATGGAGCTTCTTCCAAAGAAGTACTATGATGCATTTAACAATGGCAATGCGACTTTGATGGTAATCTTCTTTGATAGTTCGACATCGGCTTCAGAGACCATGACAGCGATAAAGGATATTCGAAAGATTACTACAAAGGATTGTTTTTTGACAGGTATGTCTGCACTCGTAACAGATCTTAAGGATTTGTGCGAAAAGGAGGAACCTATATATGTTGGTCTTGCAGTACTTCTTGCAACTTTGGTGATGATGGTTTTTCTAGATTCATGGCTAATACCTTTCGTGTTCCTAGCGGGCATAGGTATGGCTATATTGTGGAACCTCGGGTCAAATATCTTCATGGGAGAAATTTCATATATAACAAAGGCACTGTCCTCGGTACTTCAGCTTGCAGTCACGATGGACTACTCGATATTCTTATGGCACAAGTATGAAGAGGAAAGAGAAATAATAGACGATGACCATGAGGCGATGGCAGAGGCAGTTAATAAGACCTTAAGTGCCGTAGTAGGAAGTTCAATAACGACTGTAGCAGGCTTTGTTGCACTCTGCTTTATGACATATAAGCTTGGAATGGACCTTGGTATAGTTATGGCAAAGGGAGTAATCCTAGGTGTTATAAGCTGCGTAACCATTCTTCCAGCAATGATACTCGTATTAGATAGATTCATTGAAAAGACAAGACATAGAAGTCTAATTCCTGATATGAGTTCGTTTGCTAAGAAAGTAACGGCGAAACCATATATTCAGATTGGGATATTCATCATAGTTTTGATTCCAGCAATATTTGCATATAACCAAGCGAACAAAGAAGTTTACTACGATATTGGGGGCTCGCTTCCAAAGTCGCTTCCAAGTGTGGTTGCAAATGAAAAACAGGCAGAACATTTCAAGCTGGGAAGTACATACATGGCATTGGTAAACTCAGATTTAAGCAACAAGGAGCTTACTGAGATGACAGATAGAATCAAGGACCTTAAGGGCATCAAAGCTGCTATGGGGCTAGACAGTATTATTGGTGGTTCACTTCCAGACGATTTTATTCCAAGTGAATTAACGAGTAAGCTGAAATCTGGAAAATATCAACTTGTAATGATTACATCTGAGTACGAAGTTGCTTCAGATCAGGTAAATAAGCAGGTTGCAGATGCTAAGGGGATTATTAAAGAGTATGACAAGAAGGGACTTTTGATAGGCGAGGCTCCTGCGACCTATGATTTGATTAAGACAACGAGTAGAGACTTTGATATTGTAAATACAGTTTCAATACTTTTAGTATTCCTAATTATACTCTTAGTATTTAAGAGTGCATCGCTTCCAGTAATTCTGGTTGCCGTGATAGAGTTTGCTATTTTCATAAATCTTGGTCTATCACATTTGATGGGTGTTTCCCTACCGTTTATTGCACCAATCTGTATAAGTACGATACAGCTTGGCTCAACAGTTGACTATGCTATTTTGATGACTACAAGATATAAGGCAGAAAGACTTAATGGTAAGGATACAGACTCAGCTATAAGGATAGCGCTTGCAACATCGATTCCATCAATTATAGTAAGTGGTCTCGGATTCTTCGCAGCGACATTCGGAGTTGCAATGTACTCGAATATAGATATGATAAAGTCGCTTTGTACTTTGATGTCTAGAGGTGCAATTATAAGCGTGCTTGCAGTAATATTCATACTGCCAGCTATGCTTCACGTATTTGATAAGGTAATTTGCAAGACAACTGCTAGCATGAAACATATTTCAAAGAGCGGTCTTGCAAGGGAGGTGTAGAAATGAAAAAGGACAATATGATTGGAAGAAAAATTGTTGCATCTGTGCTTTCCTTGGCACTTGTAACCAGCAGCCTTGTTTTCAGCGGATTCTCATATGCTGAGGAAAAACAAGCTAGTGCAAGTAAAGGCAAGGCTCAGAGCTCATCTCAGATAATAGATAAAGTAGGCAAGGGTGAAAAGGATGAAACGGTCTATGTAATAGCAGGAAATGACGGAAGCCCTCAGAAGATAATTGTCAGTGAATGGTTAAAGAACACTGAAAAAGCTAGCAAGCTAGAAGATAATAGTGAGCTTAAGAACATCAAAAATGTCAAGGACAATGCTAAATATGTAATTGATAAGGACAAGATGAAGGTTTGGACTGCAGAGGGTAAGGATGTCTACTATCAGGGAGAAATCGATAAGAAACTTCCTGTGGATATCTCTGTAAGCTACACTCTTGATGGCAAGAGCGTGAGCGCAAAGGAGCTAGCAGGAAAGAGCGGAAAGGTTACAATTAAGTACTCATATAAGAATAACGAGGCAAGAACCGTAAATATTGACGGTCAAAACATGACAATGTATATTCCTTTTTCCGTTGTTACAGGTCTTGTGCTAGATGATAAGTCATTCTCAAATGTTGAAGTAGTAAATGGTAGAGTTATCAACGACGGTAAGAGAAATATAGTTATGGGATTTGCACTTCCTGGAATGAAGGAAAACCTCGGAGATGCAGGAAATAGCTTAAATTTACCTGAAACCTTTGAAGTGACAGCGGATGTGAAGAATTTTTCAATGGAAACATCAATAAGTGTAGTATCAAGCGAGCTATTTGCAAATGTTTCAAGCGACAAGTTATCAAGCCTAGACGGCATTAAGTCACAGCTAGATGAATTTGCAAACTCGGCAAATAAGCTAGCAGATGGAAGCAGTCAGCTATACGATGGACTCAGCACGCTTCTTGAAAAGACAGGCGAGATTAAGGACGGAACACTTAAATTGTATAGAGGAGCAGAGAGCCTGAATAATGGTGCAAAGCAGTTTTCGCAAGGAACAGATGAATTATATAAAGGTACTACTGAGCTAAACGAGGGCCTTCAGGCTTTGAGTAGCAAGAGCGAGCAGCTAAATAATGGTGCGGCCCAAATCTTTGATTCTCTGATTGCACAAGCAAACACAGAACTTAGTGCAAGAGGTCTTGGAGCTGTGAACATGACAAAGGATAACTACAGTAGTGTTCTTACATCTATAATTAGAAATATGGATGAGGGCAATGTAAGAGCTATGGCAACTCAGAAGGCTCGTCAAACAGTTGAGGCTCAGGTACATCAAAACGAGGCTCAGATAGCAGCAGTAGTAACTGAAAAAGTAAGAGAACAGGTGCTTCAAAATGTTCTAAATGCATCCGGAATATCCATGACAGTAGAGGCATATAAAAATGCAGTAGCTTCAGGAACAATTCCGGCATCAGTAGCCCAGCAAATTGACAGCGCAGTTACAGCTCAGATGAACTCAGAACAAGTTCAGAGCACAATTCAAGCGAAAGTAAGCGCAGAAATTAATAACCAAATAGAGCAAGCAATGAGTTCTCAAGCCGTAGTTCAGGGTATAGAGGATGCTGTTTCAAAGGCTAGAACTGGAGCAAGTAGCTTAACGGCTCTAAAGGGACAGCTAGATAACTATAATAAGTTCTACCAGGGTCTAAGACAGTACACTGAAGGTGTAGACAAGGCCGCTAAAGGATCAAAGAAGATTAATTATGGAGCAGGACAACTTGCAGAGAAGAGTAAGGAGTTTCAGGCAGGAACAGAAGCGCTAGAGGTAGGTATAAAGGCTCTTATGTCGGGCAGTGATAAGCTTATAAGTGGAGTATCGCAATTAAACGATGGAGCAAAGACACTATCCGAGGGAATGAATAAATTCAACAAGGAGGGTGTTCAAAAAATTGTTGAACTCTTCAATGGTAGATTTGGAGAATTATCGGCAAGACTAAGTGCTATGTCAGATATGGCAAAGTCATATGATAACTTTGCGGGTAAGGCAGATGGAACAAAGTCAAATGTTAAGTTCGTGTATAAGACTTCATCTATAGGAGAATAGGAAATTAAACAACTAAAAGGAGTACCTGTATGGGGAAGTCGAAGTTTGACATTAAAAGAAAAGATTGCTATAATTGTTTAAACAAAGAGGGTGTCTCACTACCTATATAACAAAGGTGAAGCATTAAAGTACGAGAGAGGGTTTTCCCTCTCTAATTTTTTAGGAGAATTAATGACGGATATTGTAAAATATGGGTTTTACACTGTAGATCCTGACTACCTTGAGTATTTAAATGGGATAGACTCTGAAGTATACTACACTTCTTCATATAGAAATACTATTAAGCCCTTTGTTGGAATTGTTGTAGGTATAGGTAGCTATAACTACTTTATTCCCGTATCATCTGCTAAGGAAAAACATAAAAAATGGAAAAATGTTTCGGATGAACATTTTTTGATTTATGAGCTTGTTGATAATAGTATTAATATTAATGGTGATATATATAAATATTATTCGAATGAGAAAAAAATGCACATAATGTCTATATTAGATATCAAGAAAATGGTGCCTGTGCCGAGTGGTTATTTTGAAAAAATTAATTTTAACGAACTTGAAGATATAAGATATCAAGATTTGTTTAGAAAAGAATACGCATTTTGCTTAAAGATAAAGGAAAATATTCTAAAAAAGTTATAAAAATCTACGAAAATCAAAAGGAAACAGGGATAGTAAGAAAAGCAAATTGTAACTTTATTTTATTGGAAGATGCTATGAAAAAATGGATATGAATACTTAGAGAAAGTAAGTCATCGACCTTACTTGTCTTTTCAAACAGAAAAACCTCGAAATGAAGTTTGATTCGGGGTTTTCTATCTAAGCTCATCCATGCCGATATTGGCAAGGGCATCTGCTCTGTTATTCTTTTCGGTTATGTAGATAAAGTCTTCCATGGTGAAGCGATTTCCATTCCACTGCTTGAACTTCTTGTAGTGCTCGGAAACATTGGTGTTTGGCGAGGACAGGTTTACATGACCTTTGACACGGAAAAACTCAACCTTATTCTTCTCAACAAGACTAATAAGCTCTTCCCAAAGCTCGCGGTTCTCGACAGGCTTCTTGCCTGAAGTCATCCATCCATTCTTACGCCAGTTCACATACCACTTATCCCTAAAACAGGAAGCTACGTAGGAGCTGTCTGTGAAAATCTCAATAGCAAGACCGTCGCGCTTTAGAATCTTAAGCGCTTCTATTACTGCTGTGAGCTCCATGCGATTGTTTGTAGTATTTAGCTCGCCACCGTGAAGCTCTTTCTGGCTATCTCCAAACTCAAGGATGCTGCCCCAACCGCCAATATTCGTTTCGTTCTGGTTACCGGAGCAAGCTCCGTCTGTATATATTCTTAAAATACTCATGTTCAAATTATACCCTAGCTCAAATATCTTTTCAACGAAATGTAAACGGGGAATTTGTGGTATAATCTATTTGCGAGCGAAAGCTTGGACTTAAAAATTAAAGGAAATATAATGGCATTTAAATTTTGTTCATTTGCGAGTGGAAGCTCAGGGAATTGCTATCTAGTGAGCACAGATACCACTCACTTACTTATCGATACAGGAATTACAGGAAAGAAAATATTTGAGGGATTATCAAAATGTGGACTTGAGCCAGAAGACCTCGACGGTATTTTAATTACCCACGAGCACACAGATCACATAAAGAGCGTGAGAATTGTAAGCAAAAAGGCCGTAAATGCCTTGGTCTACGCATCTCAGGGGACACTTGATGCAGTTTCTGATAAGATTTCATCTGAGAAGTCTTTCACAGTTGATGCTCTATCTGCTATTTCAATAGGTGACATTGAGGTTTCACCATTTACGCTTTCGCATGATGCCGCAGAACCTTTAGGTTTTTCTTTGATGCACGAGGGAAGGCGCATAACCATAGTTACAGATACAGGCTGCATAACTGAGGATGCTTTTGATTATCTGGTAAATTCAGATCTATATGTACTAGAAGCGAATCACGAGAAAAATATTTTGCTGATGGGAAGTTACCCTTACTCGCTGAAGAGGAGAATTCTAGGAGACGAGGGACATTTATCAAATGAGAGCGCAGCTGAGATAATAATCAGGGCACTTGGTGAGCGAACAAAAGAGGAAATTCCAAAGATTGCGCTGTCGCATCTCAGCAGGGAAAACAATACGCCAAGACAGGCCTATATAACTATAAAGAGCAGGCTAATGGAAGAGGGATATGTGGATAATCGTGATTTTAGGATGTTTGTGCTCGAGCGAGACATTGTAGGAGAGATTATAAAAATATGAATATATCTGTTATATGTATTGGAAAGCTCAAAGAAGCATACTGGCGCGATGCAGTAAATGAGTACATGAAGAGGCTAAAAGCCTATTGCAATCCACAGATAATCGAGCTCAAAGAGAGCAAACAGAGCGGAGAGGGCGAAGCCTCTGAGCGCATAGTTAGGGAGCATGAGGGCGAGGAAATCCTTTCGAGAATAACACAAAACATGTATGTTATAACTCTAGAAATCAAAGGAAAAAAGCTTAGCTCAGAGCAGCTCGCAGAAAAGATAGAAAGTCTTTCGATAGAAGGGAAGAGCGATGTAGCCTTTGTCATCGGCGGCAGCCTAGGCCTTGCCAAAGCCGTAAGCGATCGCGCAAACATGAAGCTCTCCTTCTCCGACATGACCTTCCCGCACCAAATGATGAGAACCATCCTCCTCGAACAAATCTACCGCAGCTTCAAGATTGCGCGCGGCGAAAAATACCACAAATAAAATGCAGTCGGAGATTAGCGCAGGCACAGCTCGCCCGCTAAACACCGGCTGTTTTCGCTTTACGTTCGCCGTAAATCCGGCAGCCTCGCACAGCATTCGGCTGCCTCAATTCAGCATCCATTAAACAACAGAAAATTGCTTTGTTAACTTAACATATTTCATAAGCACGCCAAGGCTTGCATAGTAATATGTGAACTTGTCGCTCTTCTTTGTTTCAATTAGACCAGCATCGACAAGTTTCTTCATGTGCTGAGAGATTGTTGCCTGAGCATATCCAAACTCGGCAACTAGATCCTTGTTACAGATGGTCTTAAATTCCTTGTTAACCTGCATTATATATCTGAAAAGCTGAAGCCTTACAGGATGTGCAAATGCATCCGAAACATTTGCGATAAATTCTATATCGGCATCGGCCATATCGTTTTCACGTCTGATTCTCATTTGATTTCTCCATTTCTTGATGTATCTAGGTTTTGCAAATCTCAGAAGCGGTATATTTCAACGGTTTTACTGAGTTTATACATATCATATTGCCAATTAACAATATACGATATTTTCATATAAAAATCAAGGGGAAGTCGAAATTTCCCCTTAAAAACATTGATGTGAAACACGATACTTTTCACAGTGTACCCATTTTGATTTAAAAAGGCTGAAGCTGGCGACAAGTGATGCAAAAATATTTGCACTCGCTATTTTTATGTGGTATTATGTAGGTTATGAAGGAGAGTTTTAGATGGAAAACAAGGACTATAAGCTGATTTTAGAGCGCCTTCTCGACATAATGGACGAGGGCGTTTACATAGTTGATCAGGACGGAGTTGGCATTTTCTACAATAGGGCGATGTCAGATGTTGAGCAAATTTCGACGAGCGATGTAATCGGGAAAGAGTATCACAAGGCTTTTCCGGGCGTTACTCAGGCCGAAAGCACGATGTTTCAAGCGCTGAAGAAGGGAATTTCGACGAGAAATAAACGTCAATCATATAAGAATCTTTATGGCAGAAATATAACTACAGTCAATAGTACAGTGCCAGTAAAGGTCGGAAATACAACGATTGCGGCGATTGAAGTTGCAAAGGATATAACGGCACTTCAGTCTATGAGCAATACTATTTTGGAGTTACAAGAAAAGGACATGGGCAGTGAGGTTGAACCACCGTCCATCAAAAGATATAGCTTTGATGACCTAGTTGGAGAATCTCCGAACTTTACTCATGTAATCGAGCGCGCCCAGAAGGCTGCAAAAAACGATGCTACGGTCTTCATATATGGAGAAACTGGTACTGGTAAGGAACTCTTTGCACAGAGTATTCACTGCGCCAGCAAGCGCAAGAACAAGCCGTTTCTAGCACAGAACTGCGCTGCGCTTCCAGAATCCCTTCTCGAAGGAATTCTCTTTGGTACGACAAAGGGTGGATTTACAGGGGCTACAGATAGAGCTGGGCTCTTTGAGCAGGCCAGTGGCGGAACTCTTTTGCTCGACGAGATCAACTCCATGCCTTATGAACTTCAGGGTAAGCTACTTCGAGTTCTTCAAGAAATGTATATAAGACGTGTCGGAGGAACCCGTGACATTCCAATAGATACAAGGATTATCGCTACTGTTAATGAGCCGCCACAAAAGCTAATTGAAGAGGGTAAACTCAGACGAGATCTTTACTATAGACTTAATGTTGTAGGAATAAGCATTCCACCACTTCGTGAAAGAATGAGTGATATTCCTGTTTTGATAGAGACCTTCCTCAAGAAGCACAATAAGCAGTTCGGCAAACATCTAACTAGCGTTGACGAAAATGTCATAGAAAAGCTGAACAGCTACGACTATCCCGGAAATGTGCGTGAGCTCGAAAACATTGTAATTCAAGCTGTTTCAATGGCTGATAACGAGAGCGTTTTGACGACAAAGCTGCTTCAGATGCCTATGCGTGCAGAAGCGCTAGGCGATGATATGGCAAATTGGCAGAGGCGTGGACCACTTACAGAGTATATGGAAAGTCTCGAAAAAGAGATAATTAGAGGTACTTTGCTCGATCAAGGTGGTAATATTTCAAAGACTGCAGAGGTTTTGATGATAAAGCGTCAAACCTTACAACACAAGATGAAGAAATATGGCCTAAAGGAATAAATGCAAAATTATTTGCATCAAAAATGCCCATATATTTGCATCTAAAAACTGTACAATTTTTTGAAAAGACTTGCGAAAACAAGTCTTTTTGTTTCTTCACAAAAAAACCACGATTTTTGTGTTATAATAACCTATATGGCGAAAGAATCCGTGATATAAAAATAATGTATACACAATATAGTTGGCACAGCAATTGCATTAGTGTATTGGGTATGCGAAAAATCGCAATTCCTAATCGCCAAAATTAGTTGGCATATAGCTTAGACAAAGAAAAGGAGTGAAAGTTATTATGGAAAATGTAAAAGTAATTATTTGGGGACTCGGCGCTATGGGCGGCGGAATGGCTGACATGATTCTTTCAAAGAAGGGTTTTGAAATCGTTGGCGTTGCAGGTAGAGGAGCTAAGATTGGTAAGTCAATGTACGACTTCATCAAGACAGAAAAGGGCGACAGACCTGACGTACTAATTTCAGATCCTAAGGATCTAATCAAGCCAGGTGCAGCAGACATCGTTCTTCTTTGCACAGACTCATTCACAAGAACAGCTTTTGATAAGCTAAAATTCATCCTAGAGCAGAAGCTAAACGTTATCACATCAGCAGAAGAGATGTCATACCCAGCAGCTCAGGAGCCAGAACTAGCTAAGCAGCTTGATGAGATTGCTAAGGCTAACGGAGTATCAGTTCTTGGAACAGGTATCAACCCAGGACACATCATGGACCTTCTAGTACTTGTTATGACAGGTTGCATGGTAGACGTAGAGCACATCCTATCAAAGAGAGTTAACTCACTATCACCATTCGGTAAGACTGTAATGGAAGAGCAGGGAATCGGTATCAGCGTAGAAGAGTTCGAGACAAGAAAAGCTAACGGCACAATGTCAGGACACGTTGGATTCGCTGAATCAGTAGGAATGATGGCTGAAGGTCTTGGACTAAAGGTTGAAAAGTTCGCTCAGGACATGGCTCCTATCACAACAGATGTAGATAGAAAGTCACCTTACGGATTCGCAGCTAAGGGATCATGCGCAGGTGTTGCTATGACAGCTGACGCTACACTTTCAAACGGAATGGAAGTTCGCATGGAGCACCCACAGCAGATCGAGCCAGAGCAGGTTGGCGTTCAGACTGGTGACTATGTAATCATCAAGGGAACACCTAACGTAAACATGGTAAACAGCCCAGAGGTTGAAGGTGGTCTTGGAACAATCGCTATGTGCGTAAACATGATTCCACAGGTTATCAACGCAGATGCTGGTCTACACACAATGATTACTCTTCCAGTTCCACGCGCAATCATGGGAGACGTAAGAGAAAGAATCAACCCAGACAAGAAGATTGTAAAATAATTAAACAAAAGTTATTTACTACGGGCGCGGAAGTTGTTTTTCGCGCCCTATCAATAAAGGAGTAACAAAATGGCAAAAAAAGGCGAGTGGGTAAGAATTCACTCTGTAGTTCTTAAGGCTGCAGAAAGAACAGGAAAGATTCCTGAAGATACCCAGAAGTGTGACTTGGAAATGTGGACAAAGGGAACTCTACTAGAGGACGCTGAAATTGGCGACACTGTTAAGGTAGAGACTGCAGTTGGTCGTATCGTAGAAGGAAAGCTTATTGAAGAAGGTCCTTACTATACACACAGCTACGGAAAGTTCGTTCCAGAAATTATCGAAATCGATAAGCAGCTCAGAGAAATCATGGGAGGTAACAAATAATGGCATTAGCAAAAGATTATGATTCCGTGATGGGAAGATCGAATGAGATCATGAAGAAAGCTCTTGGACTTGACTACAATGATTTTGAATCAGGTTCAGTTGCATTTGATTACGAAGCTCTAATGAAGTCAACAGGATACACTCTTGATGAAATCGCTAGAATTCAGTCAGAGCACGCAGTAGGAAACACACCACTTATCGAGCTACGCAATCTTTCAGCTCTTTCAAGAAAGTATGCAAAGCCAGGATACGGTGCAAGAATTTTCGCTAAGGATGAGGCTGCAAACGCATCAGGAAGCTTTAAGGCAAGAAGAGCTGCTTGCGCAGTTGCACATGCTAAGAAGCTAGGATACAAGGGCGTTATCGCTGCTACATCAGGTAACTACGGTGCTGCTGTTGCATCACAGGCTGCTATGCAGGGCCTAAAGTGCATCATCGTTCAGGAGTGCTACGACTCACACGGAGTTGGACAGCCTGAAATCGTAGAAAAGGCTAGAAAGTGCGAAGCATACGGAGCAGAAGTTGTTCAGCTAACAGTAGGACCTGAGCTATTCTACTCATTCCTATCAATCCTTGAGGATACAGGATACTTCAACGCTTCACTATACTCACCATTTGGTATCGCTGGTGTAGAAACACTTGGATACGAGATCGCTACACAGTGCCGTGAGCGCATTGGTAAGGATCCAGAGATGGTAGTTTGCACAAACGCTGGTGGCGGAATGATGACAGGTACAGCTCGTGGTCTAATGAAGGCTGGTGCTGTAGATACAAAGCTTGTTTCAGCTTCAATCGACCTAACAGGACTTTCAATGGCATCAGACGAAGCATTCAACAAGAAGTCATGCACAACAGGACACACAGGATTCGGTGTACCATACGCTACAGATCCTGACCACTCAGATGTTCCAAGAAGTGCTGCAAGACCTCTACGTTACATGGATAGATACGTAACAGTTAAGCAGGGTGATGTAATGTACATCACAGAAGCTCTTGCTCAGCTAGAAGGTATCGAAAGAGGACCTGCTGGAAACACAGCTGTAGCTGCTGCATTTGCACTAGCTCAGGAACTTCCAGAAGATGCAGTAATCGTAGTAAGCGAAACTGAGTACACAGGTGCTGGTAAGCACATCCAGCCACAGATGGCATTCGCTAGAGAGAATGGAATCGAAATCAAGTTCGGTGATCCAGATAAGGAAGATAAGCCAGGTGTAAACCTAGTACTTCCTAAGGACCCAAGCTACCTAAGAATCCAGGAAGCTGACATCAAGCGCTTCAGAGAGTCTCTAATCAAGAAGTCATGCAAGAAGCATGGAGTAACAAACCCAACAGCTGAAGACCTTCAGTTCCTAGCAGATGAGACAAAGACAGATATCGAATTTGTTAAGAACGCCCTAGGTCTATAAAATAAAAGGAGAAAAAGAATGATAAGAGAAGACGATTTTCAAGAAAGAAGAAAACATATAGCTAATCTTACTGACGAAGAACTATATGAGAGATTCTGGCAGCTTACAGAACAGGTAGTAAATCCTCTTTTGGAGCTTGGAAAGAAGAACACAACACCTTCAGTTGAGAGAGCTGTACTCCTAAGAATGGGAATTTCATCACTCGAGACACAGAAGATTGTACAGGGTTGCATGGACAACGGACTAATGGGCCACGGCGCAGGTCACGTTGTTTACAAGATTTCAAAAGAAAAGAACATTACTATTCCTGAAGCAGGCACAGCATTAGCAAACGGTGAATACTGGACAGATGCTGTTGCTCTCTTTAAGAAAGGGGGCAAATAAAAATGTCAGATATGATTTTAAAGCATAACGAAAAAATCGACGTTAGAGAGATTATCAAGGATCTTGATAAGTATGAGCCAAGAAGAAGAGGATGGCACTGGCGTGAACCAGCTCCAAACCTAGAGCTAGGACCTTTTGTATATAAGGATTGCTCAAAGCCACTAAAGAACAGTGTTGGTCTTCCACCAGCTAAGTTCTTTGGAGATATCGATCCACAGCCACTTCCAGTAATCACAACAGAAATCGCTTCTGGTAGATTCGAAGATGATATCAGAAGAATGAGAATGGCTGCATGGCACGGCGCTGACCATATCATGGTAATCAGACATATGGGTCAGTCACATATCGATGGCCTTATGGAGGGTACTCCACAGGGTATCGGTGGCATTCCTGTAACAAGAAAACAGGTTAGAGCACAGAGAAAGGCTCTTGACTTAATTGAGGATGAAGTAGGTCGTCCAATTAACTACCACTCATACGTATCAGGTGTAGCAGGACCAGATGTAGCGGTAATGTTCGCTGAAGAAGGTATCAACGGTGCTCACCAGGATCCACAGTACAACGTTCTTTACAGAGATATCAACTGTGTTAGATCATTTGTTGACGCTTGTGAATCAAAGAAGATTATGGCTTGGGCTGACATTCTTCAGATTGACGGCGCTCACAATGCTAACGCAACAGCAAGAGAAGCTTGGAAGGTAATGCCTGAGCTAATCGTTCAGCACTCAATCAACTCACTCTTCTCAGAGAAGGTTGGTATTAAGCCAAGCAATATCTCACTGTCAACAGTACCTCCAACAGCAACACCAGCTCCTTGTATGTACCTTGACTTACCATACGCTGTAGCACTTAGAGATATCTGCGACAGATATAAGATGAGAGCTCAGCAGAACACAAAGTATATCTGCTCATCAGTAAGAGAAGCTACTGTAACACACGTGCTAAACATGTTCATTTCAAAGCTTACACGTGCTGACATCCAGTCAACAATCACACCTGATGAAGGAAGAAACGTTCCATGGCACATCTACAACATGGAAGCTTGCGACAACGCTAAACAGGCACTCATCGGTATGGACGGACTTATGGAACTCGTAGAGCTCAAGAAGGACGGTCCACTCAGAGAGATGGTTAGAGACATCAAGGAAAGAGCACTCCTATTCATGGAAGAAATCATCGAAGTTGGTGGATACTTCCAGGCTGTACAGGAAGGCTTCTTCGTAGACTCAGCTAAGTACCCAGCAAGAAACGGCGACGGTATCGCAAGACAGATTGAAGGCGGTGTAGGCTACGGATTTATCTTTGAGAGAGAAGAAGACTACATGGCTCCAGTAACAGCTCACTACGGATACAACAACGTTGAGCAGTACGGAGGAGATCCTGAAAATCCATCAGCTCTTATCGGTGGTTGTACATTCGAAGACAGAAGCAAAATCGTATTTATCGATGAGCTCGAAGAAGAAGATACAGTACATCGCAGACTCGAAAAGGTTGAGAAATACCTTGACGGAGAAGCAATCAAGCCAGAGATGGAATGGTGCGGAGACGGCGTTGTACTCATGACAATGATGATTCCAGCAAATGCAAGAACATCCGAAGCTGTTGCTCTAGAGATTGGTCGCAAGCTAGGCCTTGAGAATCCTGAAGTAACAAGTAAGGAAGTAATGCAGGAGGCTGAAGGTACAAGAATCGAGATGAAGGGTAAGGTTACATTCGATGTAGACCCTGAAGGACTTGAGATTCCACCTGAACCACATCACCTACCAGATGCAATTCTATTTGAGGAGTTCAAGGAACACCCAATGGTAGTTGTTTGCGGAACAGTAGGTGAGGATGAACACTCAGTTGGACTAAGAGAAATCATCAACATCAAGCACGGTGGTATCGAGAAGTGGGGTATCAAGGTTAACTACCTAGGAACTTCAGTACCAGTTGAAAAGCTTGTTGACGCTGCTATAGAGCTTAACGCTTCAGCAATCCTAGCTTCAACAATCATTTCACACGATAACATCCACTACAAGAACATGAAGAGAATCAACGAACTCGCAATCGAGAAGGGTATCAGAGATAAGGTAATTATCTGTGCTGGCGGAACTCAGGTTGTTCCTGAAGAAGCTAGAAAGACTGGTATCGACGAAGGTTTCGGAAGAGACTCACATGGTATCGATGTTGCGACATTCCTTGCAGAAGAAGCAATGAGAAAGAGGGGCGTACTAGCTCCAGGCGAAAAGGCCAACGAAAAGTTCGGTAAAAAATAGGATTTCTATTAAATAAAAGGGCGGGCTTTTGCCCGTCCTTTTGTCTAAACGGCAGAAAGGAAGAAGATGAAAGTAGATGTATTGGTAGCAGAAATCGGATCTACGACGACAGTTGTAAACGCGTTCACAGATCTTGGTACTGATAATCCGGTTTTTTGGGGACAAGGACAGGCACCTACTTCGGTTTTAGAAGGTGACGTAAGAGTCGGATTGCAGGGTGCAATAGATGATCTCTGCCGAAACAAAGGTATTGATAAACTAGAATATGGTGAAATGCTTGCAACATCATCTGCTGCAGGCGGACTAAAGATGACAGTTCACGGCCTCGTTTACGATATGACAGCGAAGGCAGCAAAGGAAGCTGCTCTTGGTGCAGGTGGAATCATCCACAACATAACGGCAGGTCGTTTGAGAAGAACGGATATAGCAAAGATCAAGGAAATTAATCCTAATCTCATTTTGATAGCTGGCGGTGTTGACTTCGGTGAAAGAGATACAGCGCTTGACAATGCGGAATTAATTCGTGCTATGGGTCTTAAGATTCCTGTAATTTATGCAGGAAATGTAGAGAACCAGGAAGAGATGAAGCTTATCTTTGATGAAGAGAGCGGACAGAAGCTCTATATCGTAGATAATGTATATCCAAAGATAGATGCGCTCAATGTTGAGCCTTGCCGTAAGGTAATTCAGGATGCTTTTGAGGACCACATTACAAATGCTCCGGGAATGGAACATGTTAGGGACATGGTTAACGGACCTATAATTCCAACACCAGGTGCTGTAATGGAATGTACAAAGGTTTTGTATGACTGCCTAGGAGACCTAATCGTTCTCGACGTAGGTGGTGCGACAACGGACCTTCACTCAGTAGCTACAGAATCAGACAAGATTGCAAGACTTATGATCTCACCTGAGCCAAAGGCTAAGAGAACCGTAGAAGGAGACCTTGGTGTCTATGTCAATAGAATGAAGGTTATCGAATCTATAGGTGAGGAAAAGCTTAGAGAAGAGTGCAAGGCTATGGGAGTTGACTTTGATGAAGTTCTCGCAAGCTACGTTGCAATTCCAAAGAATGAAGCAGAAATTAAGTTCGTTGAAAGATTGACAACTGAGGCAGTTCTCAAGGCAACAGAAAGACACGCTGGATATCTTAGATATATTTATGGACCAAGTGGAAGAAGTACACTGGCAGAGGGCAAGGACCTTACACAGGTAAAGTACATCGTTGGTACTGGTGGTGCATTGACAAGACTTCCTCATAGAGTGGACATCATGAAGAAGATTGCTCCATACAATGAGAGCGGAATGCTTCTTTTCCCAAGTGAACACGCTCAGATTTTGGTTGATAACGACTACATCATGGCTTCACTAGGTGTGCTTTCAACTCGTTACCGCGAGGCTGCGATAAAGCTTCTCGAGAAGAGCCTTGATATGAAGTTCCCAGAGAAGAAGGACGAGAAGTTTACTTCGGCAGCTATGGCCCTCAAAGAGGCAGAAATTGCAGTTGAAGAAAAGGATCACGCTGAAGAGGAGCGCAGAGAGCACATCAGACAGATGGAGAAGCTCGGCTATGATATGTCAGCGTACAAGAAGGATGACCCTACGAGCAACGGCGATGACGAAGGCGTTAAGGGCAAGTGGACGGAAAAGGAATAAAAGGAGAAGGACATGTATCCACAGATTAGCATTAACCTAAAGAAACTCAGAAAAAACCTCGATGCAGTTGCAAAGACAACTAAGGAGGATGGTAAGTGCAGCATGATGGTTGTAACCAAGGCTGTTTGCGCAGATGAAGAAGTAGTAAAGATGATTGCAGATACTCCAGCAGTTGACTTTCTTGCAGATTCACGTATATCAAATATCGCAAGCTATGCAGATGTCGCACACAAGAATGGCAAGAAGACAGTTCTTCTAAGAATTCCAATGCAGAGCGAGATTGCTGAAGTAGCAAAGTACGTTGATCTATGCATGATCTCCGAAATTGAGACAATCAAGCTTCTAAATGCTGAAGCATCAAAGCTTGGCAAGAAGCAGGATATACTTTTGATGATTGATATGGGAGACCTCAGAGAGGGAATTTTCTTCCAGAACAAGGATTTGATTTTCGAAGCAGTTGAGCAGATTCTAGCTCTTGATAACATCAATCTTTATGGCGTTGGTGTTAACCTAACATGCTATGGTGCTATCATTCCAAAGAACGAGAACCTTTCAGGTCTTGTTGAAATCGCAAGAGAAATTGAAGCTAAGTTCGGTATCAAGCTAGAGATGGTTTCAGGTGGAAACTCAAGCTCAATCTATTTGATTGACAAGGGAGAGCTTCCAGAGGGAATCAACAACCTAAGACTTGGTGAGTCGGTGCTCCTCGGAAACGACACAGCATACAGCACAAGACTTCCAGGTACAGACGCAGATGCTTTTGTTCTCAAGGCAGAAATCGTTGAGCTCAAGAAAAAGCCTTCACTACCTATCGGTGAGGTTGGCGTTGACGCATTTGGACAGAAGCCTTACTACGAGGACAGAGGTATAATGGATAGAGCCATCATCGCAATTGGTAAGCAGGACACAGACCTAGATAGCATGGAGCCAATTGACTCAAGACTTGAGATTATGGGCGGAAGCTCAGACCACATCATCGTCGATGTAACAAAGGCAGAAGGCGACTATAAGGTTGGCGACATAATCGAGTTTACTTTGAGCTACGGCGGACTGCTAAAGTGCATGACAAGCAAATATGTAGAAAAAACATATATTAAGTAGGCTAGTCAAAGATCCAAATCCAAAGAACAAATAGGGATATAAATCCATCAAAGCGGCACAAACTACAAGTTTTAGGGAGTGCCGTTTTTATATTACAAGTATTTCTACATAAATTATTCATGTTATAATAAATGATATGTATTGATGGAATAGATTAAGGAGGAACAATGAACAATTTCGAGAAATATAAAATTCTAAGTGCAGGAAAGCCATTTGCTCATCGTGCCAAAATCGCGATGGTCATGCTAGATAGTGCTACCGTATACGAGGAGCTTAAAGAAGACGCATCAAAGACTTCAGTTCCCGGAGACTACGGATGCCTTGGGGGATTTCCTGAGAATATCCTTGAAATGCTAGTAAGCGAACTCATATGTAGAGAAACTTGGTATTTGCCAGACGAGGCTAAAATATGGGATAGACGCTTTGGAAGCCTATTTAAAAATAAATTCTTTTGCTATGACGATGATAGTGAAACTTGGAGTGATATACTTCACAGATATTTTTTGGAGCTAGAATGGATGCCGAAGAAGGAGGACTATAACTCGACGAGGAGCTACAACAAAGCTTGGGAATATTTTGGGGAGCTTTTAGCAGTCGTGAAGCAAAATAATCACCCTGAATTTGAAAAGTATCTAGAGATTGCAAAAGAAAATGGAATGAATGAGGTCGTGCTAGAAAGGAAGCTAAATGAGCTTTCTGAGATTAAAAAATCCTTTGAGTTAGCTTCCAAATAGAAAAAACGGGCACATTTGTTACGAAAAAGCAAATTTCAAAGGTTTATCATTAGTAAACAAGGCTATAAAGCAAATGTTAATTAGAATCACTAATAAAAAAATAGAAATTTTTTTGTGTAGAGTCAACAAAAATGACCCTCTAAATTTGATTAAATTAACTATTGTAATAATGTAGATTAAGGTTCATAATATACCTATGAAACTACAGGGTTCTACAAAATTATGGAAGTCTATGAAAAGAAAGGAATTACAACAAATGGAAGACAATGTAAAGGCTAAAGAGCCAAGAGCACCTAAGCTGTACGAAGCGATTGCTACGTTCCTAGGCTTAGTTGTAATCATGTCAGTGGGTATCGTAGTATTTGAAGTAAGCCCACACATCCCAATGTTCATTGGCGTTATCTTTGCATCACTTATGGCACTAAGACTTGGATACAAGTGGGATGCAGTAGAAAGCATGATGATCACAGGTATATCACGTGCGATGCAGGCTATTCTAATTCTTATGATTGTTGGTATGCTCGTTGGAGCATGGATCCTATCAGGAACAATCCCAACAATGATTTATTACGGACTTAAGCTATTATCACCATCAGTTTTCTTGGTTGCAACTGTTCTTATCTGCTCAGTAACATCCCTAGCAACAGGTACATCATGGGGAACAATGGGAACCATGGGTCTTGCACTTATGGGTATCGCAGCAGGTCTAGGAGTTCCCGTTGGACCTACAGCAGGTGCAATCCTTTCAGGTGCATACTTCGGAGATAAGCTATCACCTCTATCAGATACAACAAACCTAGCACCAGCTATGGCAGGTACTGATGTATTCTCACACGTTAAGTTCATGATGAAGGCTACAATTACTGCATATGTAATCGCACTTGTATTCTTCGGAGTATACGGATTCATGCACGCTAACAACGGTCACGCAGATACATCACAGCTAGATATTCTTATGAACGGAATTAAGGATAACTTCAATGTTAACCCAATTCTACTACTTCCACCACTAGTAGTTATACTAGCTATTGCACTTAAGATGCCAGCTATCCCTGGTATCACACTAGGTGTAATCGTAGCAGCAGTTATGGCTCCTATCTTTCAGAAGGATGTTACACTCGGCGCAATCTTCAACAGTGCAATGAGCGGATTCACAATGCAGAGCGGAATCGAGTCACTAGACAACCTACTAACTAAGGGCGGACTAATGGGAATGGCTGAGTCAATTCTCATGACAATGATCGCTATGATGTTCGGTGGAATCATGGAAGCTACAGGACAGCTAAACGTTATCATCAATGCTATTACAAAGTATGTAAAGAGCGGTCCAGCACTTATCGGTGTTACAGAGCTTACATGTATCGCATCAAACGTTACAATGCCTGAGCAGTACATCTCAATCCTAGTTCCAGGAAGAATGTATGCTCCAGCATATCGTAAGGCAGGAATGCACCCAGCAGCTCTATCAAATGCTCTAGAGTCAGCTGGTACAGTTACTTCACCACTCGTTCCATGGAACACATGTGCTATCTACATCAAGAAGACTCTTGGTATCCAGAGCACAGCAGTATACTTCCCATGGGCAATCTTCAACTTGGCAATGCCAGTAGTTACATTCCTCTTAGCATTCGCGGGAGTCACAATCAAGAAGATGACACCAGAAGAGCAGAAGATTGCAGACGAAGGCGGACTAGTAAAGCTATAAACTTAGGCGTGAAATTAACATAATTAATCACATAGAAATCCTGTAAAGCGAAAGAACCGCATCTGCGGTTCTTTTGCTTTTCCTAGAACTTTAAATTTTTTGTGATTTATGATATTATATAGGCAACATGAAAAGCAGATTTTAGATAGGCTATGTGCCGAAAGGGACATCTATGTTTGGAAGAAAGAAATATCTCTTTGCGAGGAAAACGCGAATTCAATATATAAGGGACATCGTAATCGGAGTAGTAATTCTATTTTTAGCGTTCCTAGTATTTTTGTTTATATACTTTAATTTCTTTGGTACAGCGAGCAGGGTTAAGCTAAAGGATAGCCTAAATGCTGAGATTAACAGCAAGGCTATGGCGTCTGACTATATTGAGAGTATAGACGGTGGCAAGCTGAAGAAGGATGTTAAGATTGATACCTCCAAACTCGGAAAGAAGAAATATAAGGTTGTCCTTAGCATAGATGGTAAGGATAAGAACTACGATTTCGACGTTAATGTTGTTGATACTAAGGCTCCGGTAATCAGCATGGAGACCGAAGTTAATGTCTTACTCGGAAATGCAAGCAAGATTGAGGATATGGCTAAGGTGAGCGATAACTCAGGTAAGTTTAAACTTAAGACAGAGGGAAGCTACGACGCAAAGAAGGCCGGAAGCTATAGCCTGACTCTAATTGCAACTGATGATAGCGGAAATAAGTCTGAGAAGAAGATCAAGGTCAATGTTATAGACATGGATCAAACCGAAGGAGATATGAGCTTTGTAACAGGTAAGGGCTTTACACTTACACGCGTGGATGGGCTTACTAGCATAGATGGTATTTTGATTGTAAATAACAGCTTCTCGCTTCCTGAGGACTATGGCATAGGTGCTATCCAAAACGATGCGTATACAGAGTTTAAGAGGCTTCTCGATGATGCGAAATCAGATGGTGTTCATTTCAGCTTGCTAAGTGGATATAGATCTTACCGTGTGCAGAAGGAAATCTACGATGATTATGTTTCTAAGTACGGGAAGGAAGCTGCTGACAAGGCCGTTGCTAGACCTGGATATTCAGAGCATCAGACAGGATATGCTCTTGATTTAAACGATGAGCAGGAGAGCTTTGCAGATACTACTGCAGGAAAGTGGCTTAACGCAAACTGTGCTAAATATGGTTTCATCATTAGATATCCTAAGGGAAAGGAAGCCATTACGGGAAGAACATATCAGCCATGGCATGTAAGATATGTAGGACCTGAGCTTGCAACAAAGCTATATAACAATGGCAAGTGGATTACACTTGAGGAGTACTTTGGAATTTCGAGCGTTTACTCTAAGTAGGAATTCAAAGTGATAATAATTAGGGACGTAAAGCAAAAGCTTTCGTCCCTTTTGTGTCTGTTAAGTACCTTATCTATATTGGTTCCTCTACGAGGCTGATATTTATCTAGATAGAATGCTTTGATATTAGAGTTATACCGTCAGTAATCGGATTGGAGTTGTAGAAAAAGCCTGATAGTTTGCCGTGGCTTAGTCCTTCTGCAATCGTAGCTGATGTATCTGGCTCTAGCAGGCTGAGCAGAGGGAATGAAATAAGCATTATGATGCTTACTAGCAAAGCTCCTTTGAGTGCGCCGAAGAGCATTCCACAAAGCCTGTTGGAAAGACCGAGCACTCCGCGTTTTTTTAGCTCGAGGCTGCGAAGTGTAAAGCGTGCTAGCATAAACAAAGCAATGAAGAGTAATGTAAACGAGAGCATGGAGATTAGCGTATCTGCTAGAGATACTGAAATCCTTGAAGTTGCCTCGTTTCGGATGTCATCCCACAAAAGCCTGATTTGACGTGGCAGGCTCATGATAAAACTATCTGAAGCTATGGATGAATCTAGTGTGTCTTTGATGCTCTTTGATATGCTGAGCTGAAGGCTAGTATGCTTGACTATGAAGTTTTTGATTGGTAGAGCAAAGACAACTCCACAAACTGCACATAGCGACCAGCGAAAGAAATTGAAAAAGGAGTTCAGTAGGCCTCTGCGATAGCCAGAAGCTGCTGATATAACTATGATGGCGATGACTAGAATGTCTGCGATTTTGCTAATCATGGCAATGCTTAAAAGGCTCATGTGATCTCCTCTCTTTTTGATTAATTAATATGTAAATGATAACCCATAAAACTGCTTTGTGCAACTTGCGTTTGATAGTATTTAGCATCAAAGTATGGACCTTCTTTGATTGATAATACCACGCTAGCGTGGATTTTGTATCTTGAATAATACACGTATATGTGATAAGATTGTAAAGTATATGAGTAATTATATGAAAGAGGCCCTTAAGGAGGCTCAGAAGGCTGCTGAAATGGGAGAAATACCTGTTGGAGCAGTTATTGTTAAGGATGGCGAAATCATTTCGAGAGGCCATAATTTGACCGAAACTACCAAGGATCCGACAGCGCATGCGGAGATTATAGCCATCAGAGAGGCGTCTAAAGTTTTGGGCGGCTGGAGACTGATAGGCTGCGATATGTATGTGACTATGGAGCCCTGCAGTATGTGTGCGGGTGCACTCGTGTGGTCGAGAATAGAGCATCTATACATAGGTGCGGATGACCCTAAGACGGGGGCGTGTGGATCGGTCTTCAATATCGTGCAGGATGAGAGGCTAAATCATCAGATTGCAGTGGATAGAGGTATAATGGCAGAGGAAAGTTCGCAGCTTGTGCGCGAATTCTTTCGCAACCTACGAAATAAAAGGAAAAAACCGGAGGAAGAGTAATGAAGAAAACGAGTATCAGAATTTGCCTAACAGCATTGATTGTGATGATATTTACCTCGTTTGCATTTGCAGAGAGCGGTAAGCTTGAGCTAAAGGAAAGCTACCCTAAGGATGGACAGAAGAATACATCTGTTGAGAATGTCGGCGTTAAGCTAACTTTTAATAACAAGGTGAACAAGAAGGAGAATCAGAAGGCGAATTCTAAGTGCTTTAAGATTCTAGACGCTAAGGGAAAGGAACTTCCTATCAAGGTGTATTTTAACCCTGATGTTAAGGGACAGGTTCTCGTGCTTTACGATACAGTAAATGCCAAGAAGAATGCAATCAAGGGTGATAGCAAGTACACACTGGTTATTTCTAAGAAATTTGTTGATAATGATGGAAATACGCTCGGTAAGGATCATAAGATTGAATTTAAGACATTGAACCAGAGTCTTAACAACAAGATTTACATGGGTATGATGCTTTTAATGATGGTCGGAATGTTCTTCTTTGCAAGCAGACAGGCTAAGAAGCATCAGGAAGAGGACGAAGATGCAGATACGAGCAATGCTCCATTTAACCCATACAAGGAAGCTAAGAGAACAGGTAGACCTGTTAGCGAAATAATCGCTCAGCATGAGAAGGAAGAGGCTAAGGCTGCTAAGAAGGCTGCGAAAAAGGCAGCTAAGGAAGCTGACGAGGACGATTACGAAGAGTATGAGGAAGAGGATAACGGCAACTTCAAGGTAAAGGGACCAAGACCTATATCTGAAGCTGGCGGAAGATATATAACTGGCCGTAAGGCTCTAGCAGAGGCTCAGGCGGCAGAAGAAGAGCGACTCGCTAAGAGAAGAGCTAAGAACAAGAAGAAGTAAGCTTTTTGATCTTGCACATAGCGTAATTGGAGGCAAAAGTGGAAAAGACCATAATGCTTTTCTCTTATGCGAAGATTAACCTTTCCATTGATGTTGGCAATGTAATGCCAAGTGGTATGCACCCAGTAGATATGGTGATGCAGCAAATATCACTAAGAGATGAGATAAGTATCAGATTCACAGATGAGATGCCACCAGAGCCAATTAATAGCTTTGGAGCGAATCTAAAGGGTTTTGAAATATACCTCAGAACAAACCTAAGATATTTGCCAAACAATAGGTATAACCTCGCGTGGAGAGCAGCGGAGCTTATGATAGATGAATATGGAGATAAGGTGAATCCAAAGGGGCTCATTGAGATCTTCATAAAGAAAAGAATCCCGGTTGCTGCGGGCATGGCTGGCGGAAGTGGCAATGCTGCGGCAATAATGCATGGACTCAATGCTATGTGGGAGCTAGGGCTTTCGCTAGAAGAGCTTTGTGAACAAGGGGCGAAGCTAGGGTCTGATATCCCGTTTTGTTTGATGGCGCAGGCAAAAAGCAACAAGGACTTGCCTGAGAATATCAGATACTCTAACATTGCTTCAACTTGTGCGAGAGCAAGAGGAACGGGCACTGAGCTTAGCAAAGTGAGACCTCTGAAATCGAGCATACTTGTCGTAACACCAAGGCTTAGCGTTTCAACAAGGACGGTATTTACTGGGATTGATGAATGTACGATAAGCGATAGACCTAATAATGATAAGCTTTGTAGAGCTTTGAGATATGGTGATAAGAATACAGTGTATTCTGAGATGATAAATGTCCTCGAGGAGTTTACACTGAAGGAGTATCCAGAGGTTGCGGAGCTCAAGCGCTTTATGATTGTGACCTGTGAAGGTGCGAGGAAGGTGCTGATGAGCGGTAGCGGACCGACGGTATTTGCAATATTTGATAGCGAAAGTCAGGCTAAGAAGTACGCGACAGTTTTTAAAGAAAAGTCTTGCTTTGCCTTTTGGGCAAGGACGATGATATAGGGCTTATTGAAGCAGAATGGAGATTTTTATGGACCTACAGGATGTGAAAATGGATATTGGTAGCCACAGACCTCTTAGAGAGGTTGTATATGAGGAGCTGAAGAGGAATATTATGACTGGTCGTATTGTTCCTGGAACTCGTCTTATGGAGGTTGATCTCTCAAATCAGATGGGCGTTAGCCGCACTCCTATTAGAGAGGCAATTCGTAAGCTGGAGAAGGAAGGCCTTGTTACAATTCAGCCAAGACACGGCGCTTATGCATCCGATGTTTCCATAGATGAGATGGTGGACCTGCTGGACGTAAGAGAGGAGCTTGAGGGGTTTTCGGCTGAGCTTGCAGCAAAGCGCATTACTCCTGAAGAAATCGACCGTTTGGAGAATATCACAGACGACTATGAGCTTGCAGTTAAGCATAACGATACAGAGCAGATGATTTTTTGTGATGAGCAGTTCCATAAGGAAATTGTTGAGATTACAGGAAATAACACTCTTGTAAAATTCAGCACCATGGCTCAGGAGCTAGCTTTGAGATTCAGATACATTTACTACGATGACTTCTCGCGCTATGAGAACATGCCTAGCGAACATAGGGGAATCATTGCAGCTCTCAAGAGCGGAGATAGTGTCGAGGCTAGACGTGTTGTTTCAGAGCACATTCAGGCACTAAGAGCTTTTGTCATCGAAGGAGGAAAAACAGGCTTCCGCGATAAGAGAGAGCTTTAATATCTGGGAGCTATAATAAAAGGCAGGTATATGCTGCTAGATTATAAGAATTTAATATAAACCATAAAATAGAGAAAATCCTCAAGAAATAAATCTTGAGGATTTTTCAATACAGCTATATTAATCTATGTTAACCTTCCGAGAGGACTACTGTGATTTCTACGGATTTTTCATTTCGTAAAACGGTGATTTTTATTTTATCACCTGGCTTGTATTTATCTAGTGCTGTTCTCAGGTCTACAGCTGACTCTATCTTTGCTTTTCCGATGGATTGAATCTTGTCACCAGATTGTAATCCGGATTTCTTCGCCTCATCTGTAACAACATCATCGATATATACTCCTGGCGCGCTTACGCCATATTTTTGTGCATCTTCTTCACTTGATAAATCAACAATCTTAACGCCTATTATTGCACGTCCAGTAACCTTGCCGTTCTGAATTAGATCCTTTGCAATCTTTGATGCGGTGTTGATAGGAATTGCAAATCCAAGTCCTTCAACATTAGAACCAGACGATTTAGCAACTACAATTCCGATTAGGTTTCCCTGTCCATCAAAAAGGCCACCGCCCGAGTTTCCTGGGTTGATTGAAGTGTCAGTCTGAAGAAGCTTCATTGCCTTTCCGTCAACGCTAATTTGTCTATCACGAGCGCTAATGATACCTGCTGAAACACTTCCGCCTAGCTCGCCAAGTGGATTACCAATTGCAACTGCCTGATCACCTACGGAGATAGAATCGCTGTCACCGTATCTTGCAGCAGTATATCCTGAGCCGTCAATTTTTAGAACAGCTATGTCGTTTTGACTATCAGCACCTATAAGACGTGCTTTCTTGGTCGTTCCGTCTTTGAGCTTTACGATTATATTCGAAGCGCCATCGATTACATGATTACAGGTCATTATATAGCCGTCGCTATCGATAATTACGCCAGAGCCTGCACCCTTGGTTACATAGTTCTTAATCCAAGAGTCTCCACTGACCTTTTCTGTCTGTATCTCAACGACAGCATTTTCGTTCATAGAAACGATTTCTTTGATTGGTCTAGTTGTGCCATTGGATTTAGTTAACTTATAGTTTGTAGCAGAGACATTGTTTCCACCGTATGAACCATCAAATGCTCCTGCTAGCTTAAGCCCTCCAATGGTTATACCAGAAGTTCCTAGCATTGCGCAAATTAGGCAGATGATAAAAGCCTTCTTGGTAATATAAACAGGGGACTTAGGTGTTTTGGTTTTAGGCATGCCGCCATTTCCGTCAGAGGATTTTCTATCAAAGCTTCTAAGCTGTGAAGTATCATATGAATAGTTTTCAAATCCTCTTGAAGTGTTAAACTGTCTTTCCTGCTCAAATGGATTGCTCGATGACTGAAACGAAGTATTGCCAAATGAGGTTCTCTCATAGCCAGGAAATTTTGGTACAGACTCCCATTCTGCATTTGACGTGCTATTTGGTGCATTGTATGATGTGTTTGCAGATGTTGAATCAAAGTTTGAAGCAGGATTTTGATCAACGCCTGTCTGCGCTGTGCCTGCGCTGAAAGTGTTATTAGCACTTGGTAGCTCGCTAGCTGTAGCTTCGGTTATATCCGATGGATTTTCATTTGGGGGAGTTATTTCATCTTTGTTGCCAAATGGGGGTGTGTAATCATTATTGTGATCCATAAGCTTACCTCCTTGTTAGTTTGTCTATTTATGGTATGATTATAGTTAAGATATATGACTTTTTTGTGATAAAAGGGTTAATCCTGTGCAATGATTTTATATATTTTGATACTATCAGAGTTTAAGGGTTTATAAAAGCAAAATAAATGATTTTAATACAAGTTTTTTGCTTGCTGAATAACAAAAAAATATCTATTTGTGGTATAATAGCAAATTGAGTTTGTGAAAGGACAGTAATGATATGAAGAATGTCACGATAAAGATAACTGGCAAGCGTTTTGTCGGCGACAATGTCGAAGAAGAACTCGAATTTGTGAGTGACGGCATGATGTTCGAGAAGGGCGGAGCCAAGTATTTTATATATGAAGAGAGTGAGTTTTCGGGATTTCCAGGATGTAAGACCAGTCTTAAACTGACGGATACCAGCCTGAGAATGAAGAGAATTGGAGACTCAAGTGAGTACGGATCAGTACTAGAGTTTGAGACCGGAAAGCGTTTTAAGAGCGATTATAGCACGCCGTATGGGCCTATGTCGCTAGAGGTTTTGACGAATAGCATCAAGAGAGAGCTTTCGCCAGAGGGGTACGGTAAGATAACTCTTGAGTATGATATTAGTCTCAGAGGAATGATAGAAGGTCGCAACGAGCTTGCGATTGAGATAATGCAGTAGGTGTAAGTATGAACAGATTTCACAGATGGGTTGCAAGAATAGTAGTAGCGGTTATTATCCTCTCTATGGTTGGAACCACCTTATTTCTTTCTTTTCAGATGTTAGTGTAGACGGGAGGCGTCTCTATGTACAAATTAGGTTTTGATTCAGAAAAATATCTCGAAGAACAGTCGCATTATATAATGCAGAGAATCAACGAAAAGCAGGGCGAAAGGCTTTACCTTGAGTTCGGTGGCAAGTTGGTTCACGATAAGCACGCTATGAGGGTGCTTCCTGGCTTTGATGAGAATGCGAAAATTAAGCTTTTGCAGAAGATGAAGGACTCAGCAGAGGTGATTATTTGCATCTACTCTGGAGATATAACGACTAACAAAACGAGGCATGACTTCGGCATCACCTATGACCTCGAAGTTCTAAGGCTCATAGATACATTCAGAAAGTACGATTTAGATATAAACAGCGTAGTCATAACGAGATATGAGGATGCTCCAGCAGTTGACATGTTCATCAAAAAGCTCGAAAGACGCGGAATTAAGACATATAAGCACTGCTTTACAAAGGGGTATCCTACAGATGTAGATACGATTGTAAGTGAAGAAGGCTATGGCGCAAACCCTTACATTGAGGTGACCAAGCCGCTTGTCGTTGTAACTGGACCTGGTGGAGGCTCAGGAAAGCTTGCGACATGTCTATCCCAGCTATATCATGACTTTATGCGTGGACGCAAGGTAAGATATGCGAAGTTTGAGACCTTCCCAGTTTGGAATCTTCCACTAAAGCATCCAGTTAACCTTGCTTATGAGTCTGCAACGGTAGATCTAAAGGATGTGAACATGATAGACCCTTTCCACCTAGAGGCTTATGGTGAGAAGGCAATCAACTACAATAGAGATATTGAGGTATTTCCAGTAGTTAAACGAATAATTGAGAAGATTACAGGAGAGGAATCTGAATACCAGTCACCAACGGACATGGGTGTAAACCGTGTAGGCTTTTGTATTACTGATGATGAGGTCTGTCAGGAGGCTTCTTGTCAGGAGATAATCAGGAGATTTCTGATAGCAGCAGTCGATTTCAAGAAGGGTAAGATTGAGAGCGATTCCCTAGATAGGGCGGAGCTTTTGATGAAGGAAGTTGGCAAGGCTGTTGGCGATAGAGTTGTAGTTCAGAAAGCTAGAGATTATGTGGAATTCAAGAGAGAGCTCTGCGATAAATACGAGAATGCAGTAGCCATGGCCATGGAGATGCCGGATGGTCACGTTATAACGGGACGTAGCTCAAGGCGTATGGTTGCAGCAGCTGCAGTGGTTTTGAACTCAATCAAATATCTAGCAGAAATGCCAGACGAACTCCTTTTGATAGAGCCAAAGGTTCTTGAGACAACGCAGCACCTAAAGACAGATGTGCTTGGATATGACAGGAGCAGCCTGAACTGCGAGGAGATTTTGATGGCTCTTACAGTTTCAGGAGTTACGGACGAAAAGGCAAGACTTGCAGCTAGCAAGCTTTCCTTGCTTCATGGATGCAGGGCACATTGCACGGCAATTCTCTCAGACCGAGACGAGCAGACACTTTCATCACTTGGAATCGATGTAACTTGCGACCCAGAATATGTAACAACAAATTTATACAGTAACTAAATAATATAAGGAGCGGTCTTGAAACAAAATCAGCGATATACCCAGACTGAATACGTTAAGCAGTATGTAAAGCTCATCATTAGATGGAGCCTTATTGCGATTGTAATCGGAATGATTTGTGGTGTTATCGGAGCTTTGTTTTACAATGGTGTATTATATGCGAATGTATTTCGCAAGAAGCACGAGTGGCTGCTCTTTTTGCTTCCATTTGCAGGAATAATCATAGTCTACATGTATCAAAAGCTAGGGCTTGAGGGCAAGGGAACCGATGATATAATCGATTCTGTGCACGACAGCGCACCTGTTAGATTTAGACTGGTTCCTGCTATTTTTGTGGGTACAGTTCTGACGCACCTTTGTGGTGGTTCAGCAGGTAAGGAGGGTGCAGCACTTCAGATAGGTGGAGGCATAGGCAACTACATAGGTAGAAAGTCGAGACTCCACGCGGAGAACCTCAGAATAGCGACCATGGCCGGCATGGCAGCCTTCTTTGCGGCTATCTTCGGTACACCGCTTACCGCAACGGTCTTCGTCGTCATGTTCATCAAAGTCGGACACCTCTACCAAATGGCCGTATTCCCATGTTTTGTGTCCTCGTACACAGCCTACTGGATTGCAACAAAGCTTGGCGTAGTCGCCTTTGGCTTCCATATAAGCATACCGACGACAACGCCAGTACTGATGCTCAAAATCCTCGTGCTCGCATCTCTTTGTGGCCTCGTATCCACACTGATGTGCAATAGCTACAGATTGATACATGCGATTTACGATGAGTTATTTAACAACGCATATATTCGAGTAGTCTCAGGAGCAATAATTATAATTATTTTAAGCCTTTTAGTATCAAAAGATACCTATAACGGAGCAGGCAGTGAAACAATAGCAGAGGCGCTCTCAGGTGGCAATGAAGACTATCTCGCGTTTCTACTCAAGATACTGTTCACAGCAATAACGCTCGGCGCAGGATTCAAGGGCGGAGAAATCCTGCCGCTCTTCTTCATAGGAAGCACCTTCGGCGCCGTATTCGCGCCGCTACTAGGCATACCATCATCCTTCGGCGCAGCGCTCGCTATGGTAGCACTGTTCGGAGGAGCAACAAATACCATGATAGCACCGATTTGCCTCGCCATAGAGTGTTTTGGAGGCGGAGGTGTGCAAATGTTTGCAATAGCTAGCTTCATGGGATACCTTTGTTCGGGATATAACGGGCTTTATTCAAGTCAAAAGATACCTGATTCCAAGCTTCAGGCAAAGCCTGTAGAGATGCGAACAAACCAAAACAACATGGTAAGAAGACATGAGCCGGAGGCTATAGGAAGGCTTGTGAGCCAAAAGAGCAAGCGAGCGTACCGCAAGATGCTCAGTGCAGCAAAGAAGACAAGACCAGTAAAAAGACGTAAAAAATAGTGCAACATCAGTTGCACTATTTTTTATTTAAAATTATGTTTTCTTATATGCTACTAAGCGTTAGCCGTTCCTTTATCCTTCTTCAATGCGTAGAAGATTAGTCCTACTACAAAGCCTAATACTGAAGGAACTACCCAGTCCATTCCGATATCTGAAAGTGGAAGGAATGCACCGACCTTTGCAACAACACCATCTAGGTGTAGAGCTGCAACTGTCTCAGCTGGAAGGCTCTTAACTCCATCGAAGATAGCTGGAAGCATAGTGAATGCGATTGTCCATCTGTAAACAGTTGTGTGATAATTGAACAGTCCTCCAACGATGCTCACTAGGATGATAGCTATTGTTAGTGGATATAGGAACATCAATACTGGTATTGAGTATGCGATGATCTTAAGTAGTCCAAAGTTTGCAAATACAAATGAAACAGATGTGAATAGTATTGCCCAAGCCTTGTATGAAAGTAAGCCAGGAAACATCTTTCCGAATGTTTCTGCACCTGCAGTTATAAGACCGATTGCAGTCTTTAGGCAAGCAAGTGTGATTGTGATAGCTAGGAATGTTGCGCCTATACCTCCCATGTAGTGGTCAGCCATCTTGTTAAGTAGTGTACCACCATCTGGCTGAACTTCAAAGATTCCTCTTGACTGTGCACCAGCAAATACGAGTGCAAAGTAGATTACTGCCATGAGAACCGCACATCCTACACCTGCGATAGCAGTTGATTTAGCTATGTTCTTAGGCTCATTAACGCCAAGATTTCTAACAGCGTTGATGATGATGATTCCGAATGCTAGTGAAGCTAGTGCGTCCATGGTGTTGTAACCCTCAACGAATCCTCTGAAGAATGGGTGTGTTACATATTCACCAGTTGCCTTTGTGCTTGAAACTGAACCCATTGGGTTAACGAAGCACATTACTAGTAGCACTGCTAGGAATGCAAGGAATATTGGATTGATGTACTTACCTACACTGTCTAGGATGTTCGATGGTCTTAGTGAGAACCAAAGAACTACCGCAAAGAAGCAGAGTGAGAAGAGTCCAAGCACTATAGGTGAATCCTTGTGAAGTGCTGGTACTACACCTACTGTGTAAGGAACTGTCGCAGTTCTAGGAATTGCGAAGAATGGTCCTATAGTTAGATATAGTAGGCAAGTAAAAAATATACTGTACGGTCTAGATACTTTGCAACCTAGGTCGTAAAGACCCTCACTTCGAGACAGTGAAATTGCGATAATACCGAGTAGCGGTAGACCTACGCCTGTAATAACGAAGCCAATAGTCGCTGCTGGTGTGTGTTCGCCTGCCATCTGCCCCATAAGCGCCGGGAATATTAGATTTCCCGCTCCAAAGAACAGTCCGAATAGGAGGGAGGCAAGTAGTACATAATTTTTTGTGGAAAGTTTCTTATCCATATGTTTTTGTCCCCTTTTCTTTTTAAATTTTTGTTTGGAAATAATAAGGATTGTAACATAATTTGTTTATGTACACAAGATATTTTTTCATGTTTTTTTCATTTTGTTCACTCAGATATCAAAATATACTAATATAGCATATCAAAATCCTTGTAATTTCAATGGTTACAGACCTTGCATTCTAATCTCTAATCAAAATGATAAGTAAAAAAATAAACATATTTTTAATTAAATGTATACAAAAATAAAAAACTGGCCTGAGCCAGTTTTTATGTCTTAAACTAAGTCTTTTAGCTTTCCTATATCAAGGTTTTCGTATTTTGATAGAAGCGGGATGAGAAGCTCAGCTATTTTGATACAGCCTCCCTCAACATCACTTTCAAAGTTTAGTGGCATGATAGGTTCATGCAGGGATTTTCTCAGGAGCATCCAGCCTTTAATCGATGAATTGTTAAAGTTGATTCGTACGCCCTCGTAATTTGGTTCTTCAAGACTACACTCAGAAAGCTCGCCTGAGGAGATTAGCGTGCGCAAATCTTCTATTATACTATCGCCCACAGCACCGAAGTCACTTCCTATGATTGGCAAGCGAACTTCTAGGCTTTCTAGCGGTTCTGACAAATCGCTTATCAGCGATGCGATTCCTTTGCCTTCTTTTTTACAATTTGCAGCAGCGATTACTATCTTTGTTGCAAGATATGCGCCGTCATCTAGGAAGAAGTTTTCCTTATATGCTGCGTGTCCCGATGTCTCTATCGCAAGATCGCTTTCTATGCCCTGCTCGTTAAGCTCTATAGACTTGTTTATCACATTCTTATAGCCTCTCTTAAAGCGAAGATGCTTAAGGCCTAGGCTTCCTTCGAGAAAGGCGGTCAGACCACGAGAAGTTACACTGTCTGTAACAACTGTTGAGCCTGGGTGTGAATCTGCTATGAGTGCAGCTGCTAGTGCTACAATAGCGTTTCTGTTTATCTCTTTGCCGCTTTCGTCAACTGCAGAAACTCTGTCTACATCTGTATCAAAAATTAAACCTAAATCGGTCTTTGCTTCGCGAACCTTTGCACAGATGGATTCTATTGCATCCTTGTCCTCTGGATTAGGAATGTGGTTTGGGAAGCTTCCGTCTGGCTCTAGGAACTGTGAGCTGCTTACATCAGCGCCGAGTGGTGATAAAACTTTTTCGGCATAGAAACCACCAGCACCGTTTCCGGCATCAACTGTAATAGATAATCCTGAAAGAGGGGTTTCTCCAGAATCAAGAGCATTTACGATTTTCTTTCTTAGGTGTGCACTGTAAACATCCATCAAATTAGCTTTGATTGGATCAGAAGCAGGTTTTGAAATCAATCTACCTAGGATTGAACTAGATTCAGCAAAGGTGATTATGTCAGCAATGTCACCCTTATCTAGTCCGCCGTCCACATCAAAGAACTTCATTCCGTTTCGGTTTGAAGGCATGTGGCTTGCTGTAACCATGATGGCGCCGTCACATTTAAACTCTTCAAAGACTGTGGACATGAACATAGCAGGTGTAGATGAAAGTCCTGAGTCCAAAACCTTAGCTCCGTATGGAGTGAGTGCGGAGACTATATCTCGCACTAGCTCAGGACCTGAAATTCTGGAATCTCGTCCAACTGCTATGCAAAGCTCGTTTGGTTCTTTATCTGTTTTATGTGATAGAAGATACAGAAAGCCTTTAGCTAGGCGCGAAACTGCTTCAGAATCGAGATTTACCGGTTCTGCAGGGCTTCCGATAGCTATGCCTCGTATATCGCTTCCGTTTTGCAATTTTGAGTAGTCGTAAGCCATTTGTTCTCCTTATGTGCTATTACTCTTTGATCGAGCCATCTGCATTGAATAGAGGTAGCTTCTCAAGATACTTGATATCATCTCTATCTGCGGCTTCTCCTTCAGCTAGAACTGCCATACGGCATACTATGTTTCCACCAGCAGCATTTACGAGCTTCTCCATGGAGCGGAGAGACTCACCAGTGCTGATAACATCGTCTACAACGAGGACTCTTCTGCCTTTAATTAGGCTAGCTTCCTTCTCGCCTATGCATAGTGTCTGCACGTGGTCAGTTGTAATTGAGTCAACGCTTGTCTCTATAATGTTCTGCATGTATAGCTTTGCTGCTTTTCTAAATACGACATAGTCCTTACCACCGCTAAGTCTTGCCATCTCGTAAGCCAAAGGAATTCCCTTAGATTCTGCTGTTACGATAACATCAAATTCAGGTGCCTTAGCTAGGAGCTCCTTTGCGGATGCTTCTGTTATTGCAACGTCTCCAAACATTACAAAGGCTGCGATGTAAAGTTCATCGTTTATCGGACAAAGTGGTAGCTGTCTTGTTAGACCAGCAATCTTCATTTCATAATGCATTTTGCTTTCCTCTTTTTTACATGATTTCTATGCTTGAACACGCTCAAGCATACGCTTATATTATACCTTTGACGCAAAATACTTGCAAGGTAAAAGGCGCGCCTTGAGGCACGCCTTGATATCAAATTTATTTGTTTTTTATTCTTGTAATTCCTAGGCTTTACTAGAATGTAAGTCCATGTGCAAGTGTGTAGAATCTGAATGCGAATAGCACCGCTGATACCCACATAACTAATGGAACCTTCTTAGCGTTTCCTGTTAGAACCTTTAGGATTACCCATGCTAGCATTCCGAACATGATTCCGTTAGCGATTGAGTATGTGAATGGCATCATGACTATTGCAAGGAAACCACCGAGTACGTCTGCGATGTCTCCGTCAAATGACATCTTCTTAACTGTGCTCATCATCAAAAGTCCAACCCATACAAGAGCAGGAGTTGTTGCAAATCCTGGAATTGCTAGGAAGATTGGTGAGAAGAATAGAGCTATGATGAAGAGTACTGCAGCTGTAAGAGCTGTCATACCTGTACGTCCACCTACTGCAACACCTGCTGATGACTCAACATAGCTTGTTACTGTTGATGTACCTAGGCATGCACCTGCAACTGTACCAACAGCGTCTGCAAGAAGTGCGCCCTTAGCGTTTGGAAGCTTGCCATTCTCATCTAGGAGATCACCCTTTGATGCAACACCGATAAGTGTTCCTACTGTATCAAAAATATCAACAAATAGGAATGAGAATACGATTGTAGCAAAGCTTACTATGTGCTGGCCAATCCATGCGAAGTCAAATGCGAATAGCTCAGGTGCCTTAGGGATGAAGCTGCTTCCCTCAAAGCTTGGATATAGTGAGAATGCACCTGCTTCTGGATTTACAACATACCAGCCTGCAGCCTGTGCAATCATGCCTAGAATCCATGTTCCAAGAATACCGATAAGAATGTCACCCTTAATCTTGAAGTGGTGCATTACTGCGATCATTAGAAGTCCAACAAGTGCTAGAATGAACTGAGGTGTGTTTACTGCACCAAGTTCAACGAGTGTTTCAGAGTTTGAAACTGTGATTCCAGCACCCTTTAGGCCGATGATTGTGATAAATAGACCTATACCTGCTGTAATTCCGTACTTGAGGCTTTCTGGGATATCGTTAACGAGCTTTTCTCTGAAGTTTGTCAGAGACAGAAGGATAAATGCAATACCTTCAATTAATACTGCCGCTAGAGCAATTGTCCATGGGTTTTTAATTCCTGCTTCAGCCATCGGAATACAAACCGAATAAGCGAAGTATGCGTTTAGACCCATTCCTGAAGCAAGTGCAACTGGATAGTTAGCAAAGAATGCCATGCATAGTGTTGCGAATGCGGCAGAAACTGCTGTAGCAGTAAAGATTCCTGCGCGGTCCATTCCAGCCGCTGAAAGAATGTTAGGGTTAACTGCCAAGATGTAAACCATTGACAGGAAGGTGGTAAAGCCGGCGATGACCTCAGTACGTGGATCAGTGCCGTGTTCCTTCAATTTGAAAAGCTTTTCCATAATTGATTGTTCTCCTTTAATACATCAACTTAATAGTTAAAATAAATACACTGTAATTATAATGTAGTAAAGTTACAATTGACTATAAAAATAATTTCCTGAAATGCAAAAAAACAAATGTTTTGACACATTTTATTGAGATTTTGGCAAAAATACGAATATATCAAAGTAGTTTTGCTCTAAATGTTCGTATTATCTTTCTCCGGAAGTTGAGCTAGGATAACGGCAATAAATATCACTATGCATCCGAGAATTTCATAGCCTGTCATTCTCTCGCCAAGAAGAATTGCACCAGAGATAACTGCAAACACAGACTCAAGGCTGAGAATTAAAGAAGCCGCTGTAGGCTCTGCATTCTTTTGGGCAACAACCTGAAGCGTATAGGCGATACCACAGGAGAATACACCAGCATAGATGATAGGGAACCAGCAGTCGAGAATCTGGTTTATATCAGGTGATTCAAATATTAGCATCATGATGAAGCTAAGTCCTCCTGCAACAAAGAACTGCAAGCAGGATAGCTTGACACCATCACACTTAGGTGAGAAGTGATCGATTGCAAGAATATGGCATGAGAACAGTACCGCACAGAGCAAAACGAAGAGATCTCCCTTTTCTATTGTGAGTCCAACGCCCTTGCCTGCGATGGTCAAAAGGTAGAATCCACATGCTCCAAGAAGCACGCAGAACCACACTAGAGGACGTACTCTCTTGCCGAGAAACATTCCTAAAATTGGAACTATCATTATATATAGCGCGGTTATAAAGCCGGCCTTACCAGCATCGGCATCAAAGTACATGCCAAACTGCTGAAGATTTGAGGCAATCGCCAAAAATGTACCACAGACTATACCACCAAGTATTAGTGGTTTCTTGTCTTTAGGCGCAGCTTCGTCTGCCTTGCTTTTGCCGACCCTTGATAGAATCAATATAACTGGGACTAGAGAAATTCCACCAACTAGTGTACGGATACCGTTATATGTAAACGGCTCCAGCGCCGTACCCGCCTTCTGGGCAACGAAGGACGAACCCCAGATCAGTGCTGTGACTAGCAATAGAATATTGCTGATGATTCGTTTGTTCATAAATAATTCCCTTTCATAATCAAAATAATAAATCGCTTTACCTTGTAAAAATATTATATATTTGAATCTTTGCTGAGGCAATAAGGCCTTCTTTTATTCAACACAAAGATATGATAAAATCATTGTATATTTTACAACGAATTTTTGAAAAATGAGGTCTAAGTAATGAATAAATGGATTTGCTCTGCAGACGAATCAAAGCTCAGAGAGCGCCTAGCAGAAATCAAGCCTCTAGATGAGCAGGCGATGAAGGATGCTAAGGTGAGACAGGATTATAGACTCAAAG
This sequence comes from Eubacterium sulci ATCC 35585, assembly GCA_001189495.1. Taxonomy (NCBI): domain Bacteria; kingdom Bacillati; phylum Bacillota; class Clostridia; order Peptostreptococcales; family Anaerovoracaceae; species [Eubacterium] sulci. Next base: position 196,709 of record CP012068.1, read on the forward strand.
TTCCAACAAGCCTAGGAAGGCTTGAGGAGATGAGCATTAGGCTTGCGGGTATTACTGGGAAAGTCTACGGAAATATGGTAGATAATCAGGCTGTCGTTTTGATGTGCGCAGATAACGGTGTTGTCGAGGAAGGTGTGGCATCGGCTCCTCAGACTGTTACTTTGATGCAGACTATTAACTTCACAAAGCGTATTACAGGTGTAGGTGCACAGGCCAAGTACTTTGGAATAGACATTTTAGATATAGATGTTGGCGTTAAACTTCCGATACCAGCTGACGTACTTGCAGATGACATGCTAGTTGATGGAAAGATTCAGAGACTTGTCGTAGACAGAAGAATTGCTGATGGAAGCAGAAATCTAGCAAAGGAACCAGCTTTGACTAAAAAAGAAGCTATCGCTGCGATACTGACCGGAATCGAGGCTTCCGATGCGGTTTGTGAGGCCGGAAAGAATATCTACGGCGTCGGCGAAATGGGTATAGGAAACTCAACAACTGCAGCCTGCATAATAAGCTCGTTTACAGGAATGAGTGCAGAGGAGGTTGTCGGAAGAGGCGGTGGACTGAACGATGAATCCCTGAGCAAAAAGTGTAAGATTGTTGCAGAGGCTGTATCAAAATATGATATGCCCGATCCTATAGAACGCGCAGCAGCTTTTGGTGGCTACGATATCTGTGCCATGGCAGGCGCCTTCCTAGGTGCAGCGATTAATAGAATTCCAGTTGTTGTGGACGGATATATTTCTATTGCGGCAGCGCTTCTTGCAGCTGAGATTGATCCTAGGGTTAAGGATTTCATGTTCACATCGCATTTTTCGCAGGAACCAGGATATAAGGCAGCGGTGAAAAAGCTTGGAATTAGACCGATGTTTGACCTTGAGATGAAGCTCGGTGAGGCTAGCGGATGCCCTATAGCATTTAAGATTATGGAAGCGGCTTGTGCTGTTATGAATGAGATGAAGAGTCTAGATGAAGGACAGATAGATTCGGAATATCTTGATGAGCTGAGAGAAAAGAGTTTGTTTTAATATGAATGTTTTTGTAAGCGGAGGCGCAAAGAATGGCAAGTCCTCCTTTGCTCAGAGATATGCGTTTGACATGGCAAAGGGGAAAAAGCTATACTATCTTGCCACCATGGTCGCAACGGACGATGAGGATGAGCTTAGAATCCAAAGGCATGTAGAAGACCGTGACGGAATGGGCTTTATCACGGTTGAGAAGCCTATGAACATGTGTGAGCTCTTTGATGCACCATATAATTTAGATAGGGACGGAGTTTTCCTTCTGGACAGCGTTACAGCACAGCTTGCTAACGCGATGTTCTGGATGGGAGATTTTGATGAGCACGCGGCTGAGAAGGTTTCAGAGGACCTTTTGAGATTTGCTGAGCTTAGCGGCAATGTAGTTTTCGTTTCTGATTACATATATTCTGAGGCTAGAATTTTTGATGATTTTACGGAAAACTACAGGCGTGGGCTTGCTTTGATAGATAGGGCTTTAGCGAATAAATGCGAGCTTGTATGCGAGGTTATTTGTGGTAATGTCATCGCGCGCAAGGGTCATTTATAGTTTTGAATTGATTTAGAGAGTATGTTATGAAGGATTTTGTTATTGGGTTTTTCATGGCTTGGGGTAATTTTTTAACCTTGCCTTGTCCGTACAAGAGATGGGATAGCGGACTTAAGAACATGATGCTGGCCTTTCTACCTGGTGTAGGAATGGTTGCAGGTATTATCTGGTTTATCCTAGGATGTATTTTGCTAAGAATTGCAGTTTATCCACTGCTTTCAGCACTGCTAATATGTTTTTTTATCTATGCGATATGTGGCTTTATGCATATGGATGGCTTTATGGATGTCAATGACGCGATTATGTCGCGCAGACCTTTGGAGGATAGACTTAGGATTCTCAAGGATTCGACGGTTGGAGCTTTTGCCGTTATAACTTTGGTATTCCTAGTTCTTGCTATGTATGTGGCGAGCTTTAGCTTTTTTATAAAGCCTATGGATATAAGTGGGCTCTTTCCTCTTTTGACAATTCCAGTTATTTCCCGTGGTACGGCAGGTGCTTGTGTGCTTAGTTTCAAGCCACTTACGACAAGCCAGTATCTAGAGGATCACGAAAAACCTAGAGATAAGTATATTAAGATGGTAGCCTTGATTACATGTGCCTACTTTTTGTTAATTCTCATCTTTGCAATCATCTTTGCAAGGCCAGAGGCTATAGCTAGACTTGTTGTTTCATCCCTTGGAACTTCATGTGTTACGCTTCTTTCTTGTCTTTATGCACGACATAACCTGGGCGGCATGAATGGCGATATCGCAGGATATAGCATCTGCATGGGTGAACTTGGCGGAATGATTTTGGCAGCGCTGATAATAGTGTAGGAATGATGAGCGAAAGGAGAGCCAATGATTTTGATATATGCGGGAGCTTATCAGGGTAAGCTCGATTTTGCCAGAAAAAGCTTCGGAATCAAAGATGAGGATATTTGCTATTGCAATAGCGATATGGAGTCTATCGACTTTGGGAGAAAAGTCATCTACGGTTTGGAAAAATTTATATATGGGTATGAGAAGAGGGGGCAAAGCGCTGATGAATACATAAGGGCGCAGCTTCCTTTGATGAAGGATAAGATAATAATCTGTGAGGATATATCTCGTGGTCTTGTTCCTATGGACAAGCTTGAGAGAGCTTGGCGTGAGACGAACGGAAGGGTTGTCAATGCTGTAGCTGCAGAGGCTGACGAGGTATATACAGTTTTCTGCGGAATTGAAAGTAGGATAAAATAGTTGGAATCTAAGATTTTGATCATAAGACATGGTATAACTGAGGGGAATAAGAAGAAGTGGTTCTACGGAGCGACGGATATAGGCCTCTGCGAAGAGGGCGTTGCAGAGCTTATTGAACAAAGGAATAGCGGTTTTTATCCTGATATTCCTGAGGGAGCGCAGTTCTTCACAACTGGTATGAAGCGCACAGAGGAGACTCTTGAGATTCTGTTTGGAGATGTTGAACACGGCAGAATCACGGATATGAAAGAGATGAACTTCGGAGACTACGAGTGCAGAGCCTTTGATTCTCTTAAGGACGATGAGGTTTTCCTAGAGTGGGGATACGATCAGATTGGTGAGGTCAAGCTTCCAAACGGTGAATCCAGAAACGAATTTCATGAGAGAACAAGGCGAGGCGGTCAGTTTTTGATAGATGAACATGTTGCTAAGAATGTACCTATGACTGTGATGATATGTCACGGTGGTGTAATTTCTAGCTTTATGGATCATCTTTTCGGTGACGAAAGGTCTATGTGGGACTGGATGCCTGAGCCTGGATGTGGATACGAGATAATTTTTAAGGACGGTAAACCTGTGAGGTATGAGGCTATCGGAAGAATTGGTGATAAGCTTCAGACGATGATAGATGAGTATGAGTCCGAGAATGGGGAAGAGTAAGGACAAGAGGTTGATATGGGTAAAAAAGAAAAGAAAAAAGCAGGGCTAGGAACATGGCTTTACAGACTCGTAATGCTTGCACTGCTTTGCGTTATGATTTTCAGTGGATATAAGGTTTTCACGATTTATATGGAATATCACAAGGGCACAGTTGCCTACGATGATCTTGCAAAGATTGCTGGTGCTGGTGAATCAGCAGATAAGGAAGAAAAGGACCTCACAATCGACTGGGATGCTTTGACAAAAATTAGCAAGAATGTCAAGGGATGGATCAGATCTAAGGGTACGGTTATCAACTATCCTATCATGCAGGGAAGTGACAACGATTACTATCTCTACCACATCATGACAGGAGAGTACAGCCGTAAGGGTTCTATTTTCATCGATAGCAACAATAGGGATCCGTTCAATAGTTTTTTGACCATTGTTTACGGACACAGAATGCTTGACGATAGTATGTTCAATAGCCTCGGAAATTACTTTGAGGATGCGAAGTACTATAAGAAGCACAAAGTTATCGACATTTATACGCCTGAGAAGAACTATAAGCTTGAGATTTTCGGTGCAGCAAATGTAAATGCAACTAATGAGAGCATATATAATCTCAATATTGCAGAGGATGATGTATCAACTAAAGAAGCATACATCAATAATGTACTCAGCAAAAATGAACTCGCTGGCTACAAGGGAACCGTAGATGTAACGGCAAATGACAAGATAGTTATGCTAAGTACCTGTACTTATGACCCAGGCGATGACAGAATTGTTGTATGGGGAAAACTTGTAGAAAAGACTCCTGAAAGCAAGTAATCACGCCAAGATATATGGTAAATCAAAAGACCGATTTTTAGAAATCGGTCTTTATAGTTATCTTATTTTGTTGTAATTATAAGGCTTATAAGAATCGTCTATTTGCGATGTAACCTATACATAGATTTACGTTCTATAGCTTGCGAAGGATTTGCAAGACTATTGCCTGATGGAAACTTCACCCGATGATAGGGTCTCAATTTCTCTCATTCTGACACCTTCCATGTACTCCACAACGAGCCCTCCCTTGTCGTCGATATCTAGGGCGCGTGCTTTGATGCGCTTGCCATCTGCGATTGTATGGACGTAGATGTCTTTGCCGAGTATGAAGCATTTTCTTCTGTACTCAGGAAGGAAGTTTGTGCTTGGGAATTCCTTAATCATGGCGAGAATATTATCAGCTACTGCACCAGCTAGTGTACTTCTCGAAAACGCACCGTTTTCGTCCGCTACGCTTCCTGCAATATCAGCAATTTCCTCAGGGAATTTACTTGGGAAACAGTTGATGCCAATTCCGATAATCAATTTATCAATTCTGCCAGTCTCAAGATTGGTCTGAGCTTCTGTTAAGATTCCGCAAACCTTTTTGTTCTTATAGAAAATATCGTTGACCCATTTAATCTTAGGGTTTATATCACAAACATTCTCAAGTGCCTTGCAAACTGCTAGTGCAGATGCCATGGTTATGAAAGGTGATTTGTTTAAATCAAAGTTTGGTCTGAAGGCAACGGTCAGATAAATTCCGTTGTCTGACGGGGACATGAAGCTCCTTCCGAGTCTCCCCTTACCTGCAGTCTGGCAGTTTGCAACGATTACCTGTGGTACATCTGATGATGGCAGGGAATGTGCAAAGTTGTTTGTTGAGTCAATCTCATCAAAAACCATGAGCTTGCAAGCCTCATTTATCTTGGAACCGATGGATTCCTCGGTTAGAATATCGATTTTCTCAAGTAGCTTATAGCCTTGGCTTGGTCTACTCAATATCTTGTAGCCTGACTTTTTGAGTGCAGAGGCAGCCTTGTTCACCGCAGCTCGAGAAACACCCAAGGTCTGGGCTAGGCATTCGCCTGAAACAAAGGAACCGTAGTTCTCGTCTAAAAATTTTAGAAGTTCTATCTTAGTAGACATGCTGACCTCCATACAAATAAGTTCAATTTGATTAAACCTATTATACAATGTTTTGAGCTTTTTGAAAACACATTGATTTTTAGGGCTATCTCCTTTATTTTTTCACATTTATATGATAAAATTATCGGGTAAATTGGGTAAATAGGCTCACTTTGAGATTTAGGGAGAAATAATATATGGAAAGTCACAGTATAACGTCGTCAGTCGTACAAATTTTAGTATTACTGCTCTGCTCCGCTTTCTTTTCAGCGACGGAAACGGCGTTTACTTCACTCAACAGAATAAGAATTAAGAATAAGGCTGACGCAGGTAACCCTAGAGCTAAGAGAGTTTTAGCTCTCGAGCAGAACTACGACAACCTGCTTTCGACGATATTGGTCGGAAACAACCTTGTAAATATCGCAAGTACAGCAGTAGCAACGGTTTTGTTTATAAACCTATATGGGCAGTACGGTGCTACGATTTCGACAATAGTTACAACGGTTATCGTTTTGACCTTCGGTGAAATCACTCCGAAGAGTCTTGCTAAGGAACATCCAGAGACCTTTGCTTCCTTTGCCGCACCGATTATAAACCTGCTGAGGATTATTCTCACGCCAATAAACTGGATATTTGCGCAGTGGAAAAAATTGCTCTCAGTAATTTTCAAGACTGAGGTTGTACCTAGCATAACAGAGGACGAACTCGTAACAATAGTTGACGAGGCCTTCGTTACAGGCGGTATCGACAAAGAGCAAAACGAGATGATCCAGAATGCAATAAGCTTTAGGGAACTCGAGGCTCAGGATATTTTGACACCACGTGTAAACATAGAGGCTGTCGAGGTTGAAACTCCTGAAGAAGAGGTTGATGAGATCTTCCGAAAGACAGGATTTTCAAGGCTTCCAGTCTACGAGGATGAGCTTGACCGAATAATAGGAGTACTCAATCAAAAGGATTTCCACAACTACGTATATAAGCGTGGTGCTAGCATAGCAAACCTAGTTAAGCCAGTAATTTACGTTGCGGGCTCGATGAAGGCGATAGATCTGCTAAGAAAGCTACAGGAAAACAAGTGCAGAATGGCAATCATCGTTGATGAATACGGTGGAACTGAGGGTATAGTAACCTCTGAGGATATCATCGAGGAGCTTGTTGGTGAGATATACGACGAGAGCGACACGGTTGCGATGAGAGAGATAACCTTACAGCAGAACGGAAGCTACAGGGTGCTCGGATCAGCGAACTTTGAGAAGATGATGGACTACTTTGGCGAAGAAGCCGAGATAGATGCGACAACGGTAAACGGATGGGCTGCTATACAGCTTGACAAGTTGCCACGCAGAGGGGACCGATTCGAATATGTGGTCGGCAAAAAGAAATTTAAAGCAATAGTAACAAAAGCAGATGATAGAAAGGCGCTAGAGCTCACGATTAGAGTCGAGAAACTCGATGAAGGCGCCGGAGAAGGGGAAAAGAAATGAGCCTAATGGAAAAAATATTTGGCAACCTCAACGCTAAGGAAGTCAAGAAACTCGAGAAAATAGCGGAGAAGGTCGAGGCCTTAGATGAGGAAACTGCCAAGCTTAGCGACGATGAACTTCGTGCTAAAACAGATGAATTTAAGGGAAGACTTGCAGAGGGTGAAACGCTAGACGACCTTTTGCCTGAGGCCTTTGCTGTCTGCCGAGAGGCTGCAGTTCGAAGCCTCGGAATGAAGCACTTCCACGTGCAGATTATAGGTGGTATCGTTCTTCACCAGGGCCGTATAGCCGAGATGAAGACTGGTGAAGGTAAGACTTTGATGGCTACACTTCCTGTATACCTAAATGCACTTTCTGGCGACGGTGTACACGTAGTTACTGTCAACGATTACCTAGCAAAGCGTGACGCGGAGTGGATGGGTAAGCTCTATACTTTCCTTGGACTCACAGTTGGTTGCGTTATCAATAGCATCACAGGTGAGGAGAGAAAGCAGGCGTATCGCTGCGACATCACTTACGGAACAAATAACGAGTTCGGTTTTGACTACCTGAGAGATAACATGGTTATCTACAAGGAAGAGCTCTTACAGCGCGAGCTAAACTATGCGATTATAGACGAGGTCGACTCAATCCTAATCGATGAGGCGAGAACACCTTTGATTATTTCTGGACAGGGCGATAAGTCAACAGACCTATATCAAAAGGCGGACCGTTTTGTTAAGACTCTCACAAGAGGTGAGCAGATTGACGAAAAGGATACAAATCCTACGGGCGACTTTATCGTAGACGAAAAGGATAAGCAGGTTTCTTTGACAGACGCCGGCGTAAGCAAGGCTGAAGCTTTCTTTGGTGTCGAAAACTTCGGTGACCCTGAGAATATGGAAATCAACCACCACGTTCTTCAGGCTTTGAAGGCTCACAACATCATGGAAAGAGACGTCGACTACATCGTTAGCGACGGAGAAATTTTGATTGTCGATGAGTTCACTGGTCGTCTGATGGTCGGAAGAAGATTCAGCAACGGCTTGCACCAGGCTATCGAGGCTAAGGAGCATGTATCGGTTAGATCTGAATCAAAGACAATGGCAACTATAACGCTTCAGAACTACTTCCGTATGTACAATAAGCTATCAGGTATGACTGGTACTGCTAAGACTGAGGAAGAGGAATTCCGTGATATCTACAATATGGATGTAGTTGTTGTTCCAACAAATAAACCTCCTAAGAGAGAGGACCTTCCAGATTCTGTTTACCTAAAGGAGAGCGGAAAGTACAAGGCTCTTGCTAATAAGGTTGCAGAGGTTCACGCAACTGGGCAGCCGGTGCTTGTAGGTACGATTTCAATCGAAAAATCTGAGCTTTTGAGCAATCTTCTAACAAAGAAGGGTGTCAAGCACAATGTCCTAAATGCTAAGCAGCATGAGCGCGAAGCAGAGATTGTTGCTGAAGCAGGTAGACTAGGACAGGTAACCATCGCAACCAATATGGCTGGTAGAGGTACCGATATTATCCTAGGTGGTAACCCTGAGTTTGAGGCAAAGCGCGAGATGAAGAAGCTCGGATATACAGAAGAGCAGATTCTATTTGCAACAAGCTTTGTAAAGAGCGATGACGAGGAGCTAAATGCAGCTAGACAGAAGTTTGCTGAGCTTCATGACAAATATAAGGCTGAGAGACAGCCTGAACACGAGCAGGTAGTCGAGCTTGGTGGTCTTTGCATTTTAGGTAGTGAAAGACACGAGTCAAGACGTATAGATAACCAGCTACGAGGAAGAGCTGGTAGACAGGGTGACCCTGGTACAACACAGTTCTTTATCTCACTCGAGGACGATTTGATGCGCCGCTTCGGTGGAGAAATGATGCAAAACATCGTTAGCAGATTCGGACTTGCAGAAGACGAACCGCTAGAAGCAAACGTTCTTTCAAGAAGAATTGAAAACGCTCAGAAGAAGGTTGAGGGTAAGAACTTCGGTATCAGAAAATACGTTCTTCAGTACGATAATGTAATGAATAAGCAGAGAACTATCATCTACGGTGAGAGAAGAAAGGTTCTCTTTGGTGAAGATATCCGTAGCGATATCATGAACATGAAGGACAGCCTAGTTGCTGCAATCATTGGACCTTCAACCATGGACAGCAAATTCCCTGAGGAGTGGAATTTCGCTGAGATGAGACGTAATCTAAACAAGCTAATTCCTAGCTATGAGATGAGAGTAGACTACAGCGCTGACGAGCTCAGAGACATGACTCAGGAATCATTAATTCAGGACATCTGTGCAGAGCTAGACGAACTCTACACCAAGAAGGAAGAGGAAGTCGGCGTAGAGCAGATGCGTGAAATTGAGCGTGTTATCCTTCTCAGAGTTGTTGACAGTCTCTGGATGGATCACATCGACGCTATGGATCAGCTAAAGTCAGGTATTGGACTAAGAGCTATAGGTCAGCAGGATCCTGCCGCTGAATACGGCAAGGAAGGCTTTGATATGTTCGAGCAGATGATTGGAGCTATTCAGGAGGATACGGTAAGATACTGCTACAATGTCTCTGTTGATACTAAGGCTGAGCGCAAGTCAGTTACAGGCGGTAGCATGACTGCAAGCAAGTCAGAATATCATGACGAAGAACCTCAGAGCGGGGAGCCAGCTCAGCACAAAGAGGAACGAGAGCATAGACAGGAGACTGTGAGAAGAGAAAGTCCAAAGATAGGCAGAAATGATCCTTGCCCATGCGGAAGCGGTAAGAAGTATAAGAACTGCTGTATGAAGAAGGATATGGCTGACGCAGAATAGGATTTTAAACATATTCCAACACAGAGGGGAGATGATTTGATGTTGATGCTTGATCCGGTAAAGATGGATTTACCGAAGGCTGAAGCAAGACTCAAAGAGGCAGGTGAGTCCCTTTGACCTCGCAGGTCTTAGGGCGAAGATAGATTCGATGAATAAACAAAGCGAGCAGAGCGACTTTTGGGATGACCCCGAAAAGGCGCAAAGCTTGCTCAAAAAGAAAAAGGCTCTCGAGAGCACCGTAAATGAATATGACAGACTGAGCTCGGGCTTTAAAGATATCTCTGAAATGATAGAAATTGCAGAGGAACTTGAGGATGAAGACGAGGCGATGACGGTGGTCGAGAACTTTGATGAGCTGTGCAAGGATGCTGAGACATTTAGGCTCAAACTCCTTCTAGACGGAAAGTACGACAGCAACAGCGCGATTCTTTCAATTCACGCTGGAACTGGTGGCGTCGACGCTATGGACTGGGCTCAGATGCTGATGCGCATGTACACAAGATGGGCAGATAAGCACGGATACACGGTCAAAGTAGTAGACCTCCAGGATGATGCAGAGGCAGGAATTAAAAGCTGCACGATGATAATCGATGGTGAGAATGCCTATGGCTATCTCAGAAGAGAGCATGGAGTGCATAGACTCGTCAGAATTTCGCCATTTAACGCGGCAGGAAAGAGACAGACCTCTTTTTCATCAGTCGAGGTTATGCCGGAAATGGACGAGGATTTCAATATCGAAATAAATCCTCAGGATTTGAGAATAGACACATATAGGTCGACTGGTGCAGGCGGACAGCACGTCAATACGACAGATTCTGCGATAAGAATTACGCATCTGCCTACAAACATAGTCGTTACATGCCAAAACGAGAGAAGCCAGCATCAGAACCGTGAGGTTGCAATGAGAATTCTCGCATCAAAATTAGCTGAACTCGCCGAAAGGGAGCACAAGGAAAATCTTGCTGAATTAAAAGGGGATTTTTCACAGATAACTTGGGGTTCCCAGATAAGATCCTATGTCTTCCAACCATATACCATGGTTAAAGACCATCGTACTGGTGCCGAAGTAGGAAATGTCGCATCCGTAATGGATGGTGATATAGATTACTTTATAAATGAGGAACTAAAGGCTAGAATCTAAAGAATAGAATTTGATTAGTAGGATTTGCTCGGATTGAGGAAATGGGGTTCGTGCAAATCAGCAATGATGACTTTTTGTAAATCGTCTGACCAGAGTCTTCTGAAATCGACTCTGAAAATCTCAGACAGCTTGATTGCGTGGTAGAGGCCAAGGGGCTGTCTACCCGCTTCAATCGCACAATAACTTGAGCGACTTATTCCCAGCGATGATGCTATTGCATGCTGGGACATGTTCGTGGCTGACCTAAGCAGCCGCAGGTTTTTGCTAACTTTAAAGTTGAAATTTAAATAGTCCATAGATACTCCTTATAGTATTGATTTTTCGCATTGTATCAAATGTATAATGACATCAGAGACTTAACTGTTCGAATTATACAATAATATGTACGCAATGAAAAGGAAGTTAAACTTCCAAGACAGGAAACCTAGCTTCCTTTAAGATGGATTTCAATAACCATAAAATAAAAGTAATACTATTTTATGGGGAGAAAGCCTGATGAGCGAAAGATTCAAAGAAATCAACAATGCAGAGGTAGGTAAGAGAATTAGGGACCTGCGAGAAAAACGCGATATCACACGTGAGAAGCTCGGCGAGCTCCTTGAGATTTCAGATAAGACGATGAGAAATATTGAGTCGGGTATTTATGGAACAAAGCTGAGCAATCTGTACAATATCGCTCAGTATTTTGATGTAGGACTTGATTATCTAGTAGATGGCTATAATCACAGCTCAAAGATCGTGGTCGAGGAAAATACTGGGTATATAAGCGGTCAAGTCACTAGAGATATAGATGGAAATGCTAATCGTCTAAAGAGTCGCAAGCTGTTAGAAGCAGAACTGATGGAACTTGCGGATGGGCTGAATGACGTGCAGCTAAGCAACTTACTTGACGCGGTAAGTTCCATGATGAAAATGACAAAATAAAAGCTCCAAAAACTCTTTGGAGTGGAGGGAAAGAATGAGAATAAACATTAAGAATAACAAGACATATACTTCAGAGGATTTGAAACACGCTAACGACATCGCGAGTCCAGCGCTCGACAAAATCTGGGCAATGCAATGGCTTAACGACTGCATCCACAAGAAGGATGTAAATAAGATTAATGGATTTAATGAGTATGTATCAAATCTCAATCAGATATACGATACAATTCTTGTAGTGGCAGGAAGAGAGGAAAGAGCATCAATCAAAGCTGTTACAGATCTTTTTGAGAAAAAGGAAGGCTGTGCAGAGATTGTTTTCATGCCCATAGATTTTTCTGTAAGAGAATACACAGCGCTTCTCCGAAAACTAGAGAATAAGAAGATTGCACTTCTTGCAGTTTCAATCGTTGAAGAGAGTTTAGAACTCCGCTGTGCGTACAGCGTTGCAAAGCATTTTGTTATCGCTCAGGCAAACAAGGCCAAGGTGAGCCCGGAAATTTGTGTCATATACGGAAAGGGAAGCAGAATAATCAAAGAGGATGCTTCTGAAAATGAGTACACAAAGATTGAACTTCCAGATGGTGTAGATCCTTCATATCTTGCGAATTCAGATGCGGTTATTTTACTTTTGATATTCATGGGCGTCGATGTAGAAGCATATTTGACAGGTTTCTACGACTGCGTTTCCGCGCCTGAATGGGATACGCATCTTCCTTTGATGGCTTCAAGAATGCTCGCTGCTGAGGACAAGGGCATTATCGTAGAGAGCTGGCAGAGTGACTATGAGGAAATCGCAAAGTGGTTTGCAAGAACTGATATAAGAGCTACGCACAAGCATCTTCAGATGCCAGCGCTTGACTTTGATAGAGAAAGTCTTAGAATCTGCGTGGCTGGAAGAGAAGCTTATGAGGATTTGATGACTCCTTCTTTTGAGGGATGTGATGAGGATGGCTCACTTCAGCTTCTTCTGAACAGGGAGAGAGATGAGCATTTTGCAGGTCTTGAGTGCGAAGGCTTGACAATTGAACTAGACACAAACGACGCTGAAGATATTGGTGAACTTGTGGCATTTTTGCAGATGACACAATCAATCGAGTTTTTAATATAAAAATTAAAGAAGATGAGATTTTGAAAGCTTATTTGTAAATTTTAAGGTTTACATTATTTTCGAGTGTGTTATAATATACTGTATAAAGGTTAATTTTTTAACAAAATTACCAAGTGAGTGAATTATATTATTTTAATATCCACACAGGAGGGTTACAATGAAGAAGATTGGTGTTTTAGGTACAGGCACAATGGGTGCTGGCATTATTCAGGTACTTGCACAGAACGGCTACGAAGTAGTAATGAGAGCTAGACGTCAGAGCTCAATCGACAAGGGAATGGCAACTGTTGAGAAGAACCTTGCTAAGATGGTAGCTAAGGAAAAGATCACAGAAGAAGAGAAAGCAGCTATTCTAGGACGTATCACAGGAGCTACAGAGCTAGAGGTTATCAAGGATGCTGACCTTATCATCGAAGCTGCTACAGAGGATATGGAAGCTAAGAAGGCTCTATTCGCTGAGCTAGATGAGCTTGTAAAGCCAGAGTGCATCATCGCAACAAACACATCATCACTTTCAATCACAGAGATTGCAGCAGCAACAAAGAGAGCTGACAAGGTTATCGGAATGCACTTCTTTAACCCAGTTCCAGCAATGAAGCTTGTTGAGATTATCAACGGACTAACAACATCAGCTGAGACAAACAAGACAATTGTTGAGCTAGCTGAGAAGCTTGGCAAGACAGCTGTAGAAGTTGCAGAAGCTCCAGGATTCGTTGTTAACAGAATTCTTATCCCAATGATCAACGAAGGTATCGGAATCCTAGCTGACGGCGTTGCTGATGCAAAGGGTATCGACGCTGCTATGAAGCTTGGTGCAAACCACCCAATGGGACCTCTAGAACTAGGTGACCTAATCGGACTAGATGTTTGCCTAGCAATCATGGAAGTTCTTTACACAGAGTTCGGCGATACAAAGTACAGACCACACCCACTTCTAAAGAAGATGGTAAGAGGCGGCAAGCTTGGTCGCAAGAGCGGAGAAGGTTTCTACGACTACAGCAAGTAGTCAGAAGCAGGTGCTATTCAGTAGTACCGAAATACAAGATTATAACAGCAATCGACTGAATAGCGGGTGACTGTTGAATTTCAAGGACTATGCGAGGCGTTCACGCTGGGTGTAGTCCTTTTTGTTTGATATCAAAGCGATATATTTGTTAAAAATATATTACAAGAAACTTAAAAAGCTTAAGGAAGCTTTAAATTTACATTTAAAGGTAAATTTACCCTTAAAAATCACATTTCTTATGATATAATAGACAAAGATTTTAAAAGCGAGTATCTTAGGTAGAAGATTAAGATTAATAAGGAGAACAATAATGGAAAACAACATGAACCCAAATAACGGCCAGTTCAACCAGAATAGCGGCCAGTTTAACGCTAACAACGGCCAGTTCAACCAGAATAGCGGCCAGTTTAACGCTAACAACGACCAGTTCAATCAGAACAATGGTCAGTTTAACGCTAACAACGGACAGTTCAATCAGAACAATGGTCAGTTTAACGCTAACAACGGCCAGTTTGGCGGAAATGGATTCAATCAGTATAGAGCACCAATTAGAAGAAGAGAAATTGCTCTTTGCATCATTTTCAGCTTGCTAACCTGCGGAATCTATGGCATCTACTGGATGATCGTGCTCAACGATGAAGTTAACTCACTGTCAGGTGAAGTAGGAGCTACAACAGGTGGAATGGTATTCCTATTTTCAATACTGACATGCGGAATCTACGGTATCTACTGGATGTACAAGATGGGTGAAAGACTTGATAGAGTTACAGGTAAGTCAAACACAGGAATTCTATACATCGTGCTTACCTTCCTAGGACTTGGTATCGTATCATATGCTCTAATGCAGGACACACTAAATAACTATGCAGATATGTAATAAGCGAGAAGGTGGATTTCTACGCTATTTGCTGAAGAAAACGACTCCCTTTATAATATTGGGAGTCATTTACTATATATGGCTTAGAATGACGAATATATATGTGCCTTGTGTTTTTAGGCACTTCACAGGATATAAATGCCCAGGCTGTGGTGTGACGACAATGTGCGTCAATATTTTGATGTTTAGGTTTCCGCAGGCTTTCTACGCTAATCCGTTCATCTTTACAACCATTCCGTTTTTACTTTTTGAAATACTATATAACGCATACCTTGGCTATAAGCAAAAGGCAATGCCTAGATGGAATAAGATTTTGCTTGTAATTTACTGCACTGCACTCATAGTGTTTGCGATAATCAGAAACATTATCTAGCATCAGAAATCAAGGCTATAATCTGGAGGACAAATTGGAAAAGCTTTTAGTAATATTCGGTGGGCTATCGCCAGAGCACGATGTCTCCTGCCTTTCGGCAGCATCCCTTACATCAAATGTGGATAGAAGCAGATTCGAGCTTAAATGTCTCGGCATAACGAGAGAAGGCAGATGGCTTTTGACGGAAGCGACTAGCGAAGAGATAAAATCGGGCGAGTGGAAGAATAGAGAAGATAATATAGCTGTATTTTTGTCAACGGATATGTCGAGGAAGGGTCTTTATCGCTGGGATGATGCGAGCGAGCCTATCTATATCCCGGATTGCCTATTACCGATATTACATGGCGAATACGGTGAAGATGGCTCAATTCAGGGCATTTTCAAGTATGCGGGCATTCCGTATATAGGTCCAGGAATTATGTCATCGGCAGTTGCAATTGACAAAGCGATAACCAAAAGGCTGGTCAAAGGCTTAGACCTTATGCAGGCTGATTATCTAGAGTTTAAGCTAGAAGATGGTGATGTCAAAGCGCAGTGCGAGGAGATAGCAAGCTACTTCAGTAACAGATACCCTATATTTGTCAAACCAGCTAATGCAGGTTCATCCATAGGTGTAAGTAAGGTGAGCAGTGCTTCAGAGATTAGAGATGCAGTTTCTGAGGCATATAAGCACCATAATAAAATAGTTGTCGAGGAGGGCATATCGGGTCGTGAAATTGAGGTAGCTGTTTTAGACTGCGGGAATGGTGAGCTAATTGCTTCGAGGATAGGTGAGATTGTCAGCGATGATAGGTTTTACTCATTTGATGAGAAGTACAAGGATTCGGTTAAGACCAAGGTTGGCATCTGCGATGACCTAAACGATGAAATAGTCTGTGAGATTCAGGAGCAGGCCAAGGCAGTATTCAGGGTCCTTGAATGCAAGGGGCTTTCTAGGGTGGACTTCTTCTATACTGATGATGGTGAGATTTGCTTTAACGAGATAAATACAATGCCAGGATTCACTGAGCACAGTATGTATCCTAAACTTATAATGGACAAGGGAATTAGCTATTCAGAGCTGATTACTACGCTCGTGGATGGTGCGATTAAACAATTTGAATAATAGCAGGCCTTTAGCCATGCAAAAAATAAAAAACTGCTGTTCACTGACAGCAGTTTTCGTCTTATTTTGATAGCTTTTCGTTGATAGCTGCTAGAAGAGCATCTGAGCTGATGCCGTGAACAGCGCAAGCGTCTGAAAGTGACTCCATCTGTGATGATGGGCAGCCTAGGCAGTGCATTCCTGCCCCCATTAGAATTTCGATTGTCTCTGGGTACTTTGATACAACCTCACCGATTAGCATGTCCTTAGTTACTTTATTTTCCATCTTTATATCCTCCATTTATTGTTCATCTGTTTAATATAAACATATTTTAACATATATTTAGGGCCTTGTAGGTAACAAATGTTACATGCGAACTAGATTAAATCCGCTAGGCCATCAAAATCAACTCCGTAGATTTTCTTGCCGTCAACATTTATGAGGCCTTCGTCGTACATTTTCATAAGCTCACGTGAAACGGATGGTCTTGCCGCGCCGAGAAGCTCAGAAAGGTTTTCGCGCCCTATTGTGAGCGGGGTCTTTGGATCGCATTTCGTCTCATTGACTATGAGGTAAGCAATCTTGGATCTAAGCGTTGAGCCGAGAAGAAGCCTAACTCTGCCGTTAAGGTAGAAAGCCTTCTGCGCCAAAATGTTGATCATATTTGACGAAAGAATCTGGTGTGTCCTGATACCAATTCCTATATCGCTTAGAATGTATTTCTTTGGAACCATCAAAACTTCTGAACGCGCAATTGCCTCGCCGAAGTGGTCGTAGCTGTCCTTGTTCAAAAATAGCAAAACCTCGCCAAATATCTCACCAGGCTCATCAAAATGAGTGACTATGCTTCGTCTTCCATCGAGGAAAATCTTGCCTATGTCGACAGAACCTTTAATCAGAATTAGAAGATCTGTCGGCTCATCGTCCATGTCAAATATCAGCTCGCCCTTCTCAAAACTGCAGAGCTTGGAATTACTGTTTTCTAGGTATTTCGAGATTTCATCACGGCTCAGAGTCTTAAAAAGCGGACAGCAACATAGCGCGTCCAAAGCCTGTGCCGATATATTTTTGATAGTTGCCACATTAGCCTCCTTTGCGAAGAAAAACGAACAGCCCAAATTACATTTTATTAATACCCCAATTGAGATATTTCTACCATATAAATGGACATCAAAGGGATATCGTGGTAAAGTTATATAGGATAATTATACAAAAATTTACAGTGCACGAGAGGGAAAATATGAAGATAAAGGCAGCAATATTTGATGCCGACGGCACGCTTCTCGACTCGATGGGACAGTGGAATTTGGTGCCGTATAAATACATAAAATCACTCGGTGTAGATGCAGATGAAAACATAGCCGAAAAGCTTTTTGCTATGACGATTTCTGAGGCGGCCGAGTACATAATAGATGAATACAATCTTACGGTAACGGCAGAGGAAGCTGTTGAAGGGATGGATGCGATAATTAGAGAGTTTTATCAGAATGAGGTTGAACTTAAGGAAGGCGCTAGGGAGCTTTTAGAGTATTTTAAGACGCGTGAGATTCCTATGGTTATCGGAACTTCGACTGATAGGGAATGCATCGAGGTAGGCCTTGAGCGCACGGGACTTTCTTCCTATTTTGATAGAATTTACACCTCGACAGAGGTCGGAAAATCAAAGGCAGAGCCGGATTTGTTCCTTCAGGCCATGGATTTTATGGCTAGGGCCCCAGAGGAGACCATAGTTTTTGAGGATGGGCTCTACTCGCTCAAAACAGCAGCTGCGCTTGGAATGAAGACAGTTGGTATCTTTGATGAGGTGAGTATCGCTAACCAAAAGGAAATAAAGGAACTTGCGGACCTATATGTTAGCGAGGGCGAGAGTCTAGTGTGCCTAATAGAAGGATTGGAAGGTTAGGGATGGAAAAGAAACTGAACTTCCTTTACTCGTCGGTACACGGTGCATACTGGGTTTACTACGGTGTTATTTCGAGCTTTTCGTCGGTGTTTTTGCTGGCAAGAGGCTTTTCAAATTCGCAGATTGGAATTATCATAGCGCTGGCGAATATACTTGCGGTAATAATACAGCCATATCTTGCTGACTATGTGGATAGATCTAGAAGAACTGCGATATTTAGCGTTATGGCGAGCATGTGCATAGCACTTGTTTTGTTTACAAATATAATTCTTGTAGCTAAGAATCATCTTGTACTTGGAACTTTTTATGTAGCAGCTTTCATGCTTCAGTCAGTTATGCAGCCTTTTTGCAATGGACTTAACCGCGTGCTCGAGGATGGCGGAAATAAGATTTATTTCGGATTTTGCAGGAGCATAGGTTCCTTGGTTTACAGCATTGTCGTTGTTGCCTTGGGATATATGGTTGATTCATATACTGTTGACATTATTCCAAAGGCCGGAATTCTAACGACTTTAGTGCTTTTAATAGTCGTTTGGTTCTCATATAGGGCACATAGACAAAACACTTTGATGGCAGGGGAAAAAAATGTGGAGCATGAGGTTCCTGCAGAGAAGATAAACCTAAGGGCGTTCCTCAAAGATCACAGGATGTTCTTCATGGTGAATCTAGGTGTTTTAGGTCTTTATGTTGGAAATGCGACTGTAAACACTTTTATGGCTCAGATTGTAAGGGCAGTTGGAGGAAACAATGGTGAAGTAGGGCTAGTTCTATCGGTTCTAGCTTTTCTCGAGGTTCCTGCGATGATGACCTTTGATAAATATAGCAAGAGAATACAGTGCAGTACGCTTCTGAAGTTTTCAGCAGTTGTGTTCTGTATATGGCTTGTCGGATGCACGCTTTCACCGAATGTAACCATGCTTCTCATAGTCCAGTTAACTCAGCTTTGTTCACTAGCGGTATTTTTACCTGCAATGGTCAAGTATATCGATGAGAATATGAGAAAAGGCGAGGAAATAAAGGGGCACATGCTGTTTACGACTATGACAACTACGGCAGGCGTTGTAACTAGCTTGATGGGCGGCTTTATATTGGATATTTTTTCAGCAAAGGTTCTTCTTTGCGCATCATCTGCGCTCACCATCATAGGTGCTATATTCATTTTTATGTATATAGATAAGGCGGCAGAGGAAAACAAGGAAAGGGATTAAAAATGGCACAGAATAAGATTTTGGTTGTTGATGATGATCAAGATATTAGAGAGGTAGTCTCCATTTTGCTTGGAAGTGAGGGATACAATGTTCTTCAAGCGGGTAATGGTGGCGATGCTGTTGAGATGGTATATGCTGACAAGGAGATAAATCTCGTAATTCTTGACATAATGATGCCTGGTCTTACAGGCGTTGAAACCTGCGAGATGATTCGCCGAAGATCAAACGTGCCTATCATGTTTTTGACGGCAAAATCGCAGGAGAAGGATAAGATAGATGCCTATTCAGAGGGCGGTGATGACTACCTAGTTAAGCCTTTTTCTCAGGCAGAGCTTTTGATGAAGGTAAAATCCCTTCTGAGAAGATATACGGAGTATCAGAGAGTGGTATCTCAGGCTTCGGGCGTTACGGCGCTGAACGAGAGCATTAGGCTCGATTCTAAGAAGCGTTGTGTCATCAAAGAAGGAAAGCGTATCTCTTTGACAGATAAGGAATATGCGATAATGAGATACTTTGTTGAACACCGTGGTGAAATCGTCGGCAATAAGGACCTTTATGAGGGCGTTTGGAACGGTGAGTATCGTCCATCTGATGGGAATACGGTAATGGTTCACGTGCTTAACCTGCGAAAGAAGCTCGAGGATGATGCTAACCACCCTAAGCTTATAAAGACCATCTGGGGAAAGGGGTACAAGGTTGAGTAAGAAGAAGTTTATTTCGCTTAACCTTATGCTCACCATTGTCGTACTCGCAACCATTGTGCTTGCCATCTCGCTTTATGGAGTCTCAGATTGGCTAGAGAATATACTGATTGAGAAATTCTACAAGAGCGATGCTGCAATCGAAAAGAATGTCGGCAAGGCATACAGCGGGCTTGAGGAGTATATAGCGAATAATAATGTCAAGGGGACCGACACCGAAAAGCTTCAGAAATGGGTAAAGAAAAACGATTACACTTATCTCACGGTTTCTGATGATACGAATACGGTATTCGACGGAGGCTGGTCATACTCGCCAACGACGGACAATAAAACCAAGAGCGACAAGAAGTTAACGACTAACAATCAAATAAAACAGCAAACAACAACTTTAGACGAGAATTTTAAGACAAACTTTAAGAATAGGATTGTTAAATTCGCTGATAAAAAATATTACGTATTTATAGATGTGTACAAGGAAGAGCATTTTTCCAAGATTATGCTTTTTGTCAAGATATTCGTCTGTGGTCTTGCTATTTTCGGAAGTCTTTTGATATATAACAGTAGGGTTCTGAAGAGGATGATTAGGCTATCAAAGGAAGTTCAGGAGGTTATCGACGGAAACCTTGAGGCAGAGATTAATCCTATGTCAAATGACGAGATTGGAAGGCTTGCGGTCAATGTCGACAACATGCGTAACTCTATAGTTGAAAGACTTCAGAGCGAGAAGGCTGCTTGGGATGCAAACACACAGCTCATAACCGCTATGTCGCATGATATCAGGACTCCGCTCACATCGTTAATAGGCTATTTGGACATTATTGAGAGTCATAAGTATAATTCTGAAGAGGAAATGCTTAAGTACATTGTTTCGAGCAGAGAGAAAGCTTTCCAGCTAAAGGATTTGTCTGATAAGCTATTCCAATATTTCCTTGTATTTGGAAGCCACAAGGAGAAGGAGCTTGAGGTCTACAATGCCGGTATCCTTTTGCAGCAGCTTATATCTGAGCATGCAGCTGAGCTTATAAACTACGGATATCAGATTGACTTTGAGTACTCAGTTCCTGAGATTGATATAAAGGCCGATGTTTCAGGTCTTAAGAGGCTCTTTGATAATGTTTCATCAAATATATTAAAGTACGCCGATAAGACTTACCACGTGCGAATAAGTGCAGTGCAGGAGCTTTCGGAGATTATAATCAGAATCATAAATAGATCGCGTCCAGATTCGCGCGATGTAGAGAGTAACAAAATTGGACTCAAGACTTGTGAGAGAATTTGCCGTAATATGGGCGGAAGATTTTCATATAAAGATGAGGGAACTCTATTTACGGTAAAAATAAATCTCCCGGTATTCGAGGGAACGCCGGAAGGTGAAATCAAAGCTGATGAAGCTGAATCGCAGGATTCAGCTGAGACAGATATTACGGAAAAGCATCAATAGAAATCTATTATTTTCCGTTTTTGGCAGCTTCTTCGAGTGCGTGAACAAGCTGGTCGGCACAAGAGGTGTCTTTGAAACCGCAGGTAATTCCCTGAAGTCTTTCTCTCACCTCTTCGAGGGTCATTCCCTTTACAAGGTTTGAGATTGCTTTGAGGTTACCGTTGCAACCGCCGGTGAAATTGACCTCTTTGATCTTGTCGCCGTCCATCTCAACGTCGATAAATGAAGCGCATGTTCCATGAGTTTTGAATTTATATGACATTTTACACCTCCAAATATTGCATTTCTTATCGCATTATAGCATAGTTTTGCTGTTTTGACTAAGGACAATCTTTGATGGATGGTGAAAAGTGCGAAACCAGAATCAAAGGCACGCGTGTCGTGCGTTATATAAAACTAAGATTGGAGTGATATGATGAACAAAAAAGACATTCCACGCCTAAATGGAACCTTAAGATCACACAGCTTACAGATTCCAGAAAACATTTGGAAGGCAAAGGGCATAGTTGTGCTCGGCCGAAGAATAAAGTCAGTTATATTTACAACGGACCTTGCCATAATCAGAAACTGCAATGCCGATGCGGTGCTAGCGGTGTATCCTTTTACGCCACAGCAGATTATTTCGCAGACCATAGTAAATGCGTCGTCTATTCCTGTATTTGCAGGTGTTGGTGGAGGAACCACAACGGGACTTCGTTCTGTTTTGATAGCAAGAGACGCTGAGGCACATGGAGCTTTTGGTGTAGTCGTAAATGCCCCAACTCAGAATGATACTATCATGATGATAAAGAAGACTATTGATATTCCAATCATTGTAACCGTACTAAACAGTGATACGGATATTCAGGCAAGACTAGATGCAGGTGCATCGATTTTGAATGTTTCTGCTGCGGCAAAGACGCCTCAGGTGGTTCGCGAAATCCGAAAGAAATTCCCAACGATTCCAATTATCGCAACGGGTGGTCCTACGGAGGAATCCATAGCTGAGACAATTGAAGCTGGTGCAAACACGATAAGCTACACGCCGCCTTCAACAGCAGATATATTTGCAAGCATGATGGAAAACTACAGAAATAGTCCAGACGATGCATCAAAGAAAGGCAGTGATCTCGAGGAAATCGAGAAAGAACTCAAAGCGTCAATGGATATAATATAGTTCGTTTAGAAAAGGAAAAGTATGCAGGGATTAACAAAGCAAGAAGTAAAAGATAGAGAACAGGCCGGAAAGGTGAATGTAAAGGTAAGCTCCTCGACGAGAACGGTGAAGCAGATAGTGAAGGACAATGTCTTCACCTACTTCAACCTTATCTTTACGGTGCTCGCACTTCTACTCGTTATCGCAGGTTCGCTTAAGGATTTGACATTTATGCTCATAGTCTTTGCGAATACGGCAATAGGAATACTGCAGGAGATTAGATCAAAGCGCACCCTCGACAGCCTGAAAATCCTCAAGATGCCAAAGGTTGAGGTCTTGAGAGATGGCAAGAGAACAGAGGTCGCTACAGAAAAACTAGTCATCGATGATGTGATTATTTTGCGCTCTGGAAACCAGATTCCAGCAGATGCAGAGGTTATAGATGGCTCGATTCAGGTAAATGAGTCTCTTTTGACGGGTGAAGCCGACGAGATTGGAAAATCTCAGGGCGATGCATTGCTTTCGGGAAGCTATGTAGTTTCTGGAGAGTGCATGGCAGTTCTTACTGCGGTCGGAGCTAGCTCGTATATATCAAAGCTAACAAAGGAAGCAACCAAGGATAAGCAGGAAGAGTCCGAGATGATAAAGTCGCTCGACAAGCTGGTTAAGGTCATCGGAATTTTAATTATACCAATGGGACTTACGCTCGTATTTCAGGAGTGGTACATACTCGATGGAACCTTTAGAAGCAGTATAACTTCAATGGTTGCAGCTATTCTCGGAATGATTCCAGAAGGCCTATACATGACGGCGAGCATAGCTATGGTTGTTTCGGCTTTGAGGCTAGCAAAGAAGGATGTTCTTGTCCAGAACATGAAGTGCATAGAAGCTCTAGCACGTGTAGACGTGCTTTGCGTTGACAAAACTGGTACTATAACAGGCCCAGATATGAAGGTTGAAGGCTTTGTAAAGATGGATGAAAGTATTAGCGATGATGCCTTAGAGACTCTAGTAGGCGACATTGTGAGATATCAAAGCAAGGATAACTCGACCATGGCCGCGCTTCAAGAGCACTTTACTAAGCTGAGTGGAAGAGAAGCTACATCGGTTTGCGGATTTTCATCTAAATATAAGTACAGTGCAACCTGCTTTGTTGAGGGCAACTTTGTAATAGGCGCACCTGAGTTTATACTGAGAAGTGACTTTGAAAGGTACGAAGACTATATAAGTAATATAAGCAATAAGGGATATAGAGTCCTTGCAATTGCACAGACTAACGAGGTTCCTAATGGCGGAAGGCTTGAGGCAGCTGCGAGACTTCTTGGACTTGTGTTCCTAGATAATCCAGTAAGAGAATCGGCGAAGGAAACCTTTGAGTACTTCGCAGCAAATGGCGTAGAGATCAAAGTTATTTCGGGAGACAACCCTGAGACAGTATCACACGTAGCCATGGAAGCTGGAATCATAGGTGGAGACCACTATGTAGATGCTAGAGATTTAACGGATGAGCAGTCAATTTATGAGGCTGTTGAGAGATTTACGGTATTTGGTAGAGTTACGCCTGAGCAGAAACTTGCATTTGTCAAGGCGCTTAAGAAACAGGGCAAGACTGTAGGTATGACGGGTGACGGTGTAAACGACGTCCTCGCCTTAAGAGATGCAGACTGCTCGGTAGCCATGGCTTCCGGAAGCGAGGCGGCGTCAAATGCGTCTATGCTCGTTTTGATGGATTCAGATTTCTCTAAGATGCCTTCTGTAGTTTCCGAGGGTAGAAGAGTTGTAAATAACATCCAAAAGGCAGCATCACTTTACTTAACAAAGAATATTTTCTCACTGCTTCTTGCGGTGTTCTCGGTGATCAATGTGCTTAAGTATCCACTAAAGCCTTCGCAGATTACTTTGATAAGCATGTTCACGATTGGCGTTCCGTCGTTTATCCTTTCGCTAGAGCCAAATTTTGATAGAATCAAAGGAAGATTCCTATCAAATGTGTTCAAGATGGCCCTGCCGGCGGGTATTACGATGTTCATAAGCGTAAGTTCTCTGGTTGTATTTGGGCAGGTGTTCAACATCACAGCAGAGTGTATTTCGACTTCAAGCACTATGCTTGTTGCGCTAGTTGGCTTCCTATACTTAGGTAAGGTGGCTCAGCCGATAAATAGACTTCACATTGGAATGATGGCGATTTTGATAGCGGGTATGGCTTACAGCGTTATGTTTATGCCTAAGCTCTTTGGTATCAACAGCATTACAACAGAAGCTGCTATGCTTCTCGTAGTATTTTTGATCGCTACAGAAGGCCTATTCAGATATATCCATAAGGGTGTGGGTATCGGAAAATGGATTTCAGAGAGGCGTAAAGCTCGCAAGCTAGAAAAGCGAAGAGGAAGAAGACGTAAGAGCGCGGAATAGAAATGTGAAATTTATTGAGATATGCATATTTTACGTTGATATTTGATTGGAGATGAGCTAATATAAAAAGGTGGTAAGTTTAACTATACGTTAGACTGCATATAAAAACATAATATAGTACCTAAGTGGGGAGAAAAAGAATGAGTGTATTTTATGGCAAGAGAGGAAAGACCCGAAGACTAATAATGCAGAATTCTAAAGCATTACTAGAAACTCATGGAATTGAGCATGTCACAATGCAGGACATTGCAGATGCTGCGAATGTTTCCAGGACAACGGTTTTCAACTACTTTGGGAGTGTTAAAGGTGTGCTAGACGCACTTTGCGAGGATGAGGTTAACGCAGTAAGGGAATACTGCGAAAGAAAAGAGAAAAGGGAAGACAATCGTCCAGATGTAAGACATGTCTTCGAGCAGCTGATTAAAGATGCAGCTGTCTTCCCGGCGCTGATTATCAGGGTAATTTCAGCATCAATAGTCGAACCGGGCGGCTGCAATCCAATTTTAGAAATAGAGCAGATGATATTAGACAGAATCGGTGGAGACGAGACCAAGTTAACATTTTTAACTGGTGGTTTTTACGCAGTTCTAAATCATACTTACCTGCACGATGGCAAGATTGACGAGAATAAGATGATGGACAAGATGGATGACATCATTCAGCAGGTAGAGTGTTTGGGCTAGTTTAAGGGGAAAGGATTAGTTGATGAAACCAGAAGAGCTTTCAAACTATATCAAAAAGATAAGAGAGCTTGAATACAATTTACAAGTAGAAGACAGATTACTCGTTAAGCTGGACGGCAAATGCCTTATATCAAAAGCAGGAACCGAACTTTACAAGCTAGGAACTGAAGATTTTTCCGAAGTTACAGACGAGTATATGACAGAAGCTGAAATACTAATGAGCCTCAAAAATTATGAGGCTCTTATGCTTAGCGCACCTAAATACTGTAAGGCGTGCATCAAAGCAGGTACGCAAGTAACAGCAGTGCTCGATGACTTCGCACAGATTGTTGGTCACAGGGCTCCAATACTAGATAGAGATGCACATAAAATTGCAAGTTCTCTCAGGAAGGATTCAGCAGTACTTGTAGATCCACAAGGAGAGCTATCGCATGCTTATGCAATAACCATTGGCAGAAATCCATATGAGGCTGTTGTTGCCATGACTGTACTAGAAAAATCGGCAGAAATAGTCCTCAAAGCTTCGGTAATAGGTGGTGCAAAGGAACTTGGCTTTTTTACTGTGAATACAAACAGAAGAAAGTATTTGAACAAGTACTCTAGGGCAGAGAGGAGGATTGCAGATGAGAAAAAATGATGAATGGCAATCCAGACGCTCCATGGCTGAATACGGACGCAAGCTTCTTGAACTTGGACTAGTTCAGGGCACTTGGGGAAATATATCTGTGAGACTTTCCGCAAACTACATGCTTGTAACTCCATCAGGCCTAGATTATAAGATGATAGATGGTAGCGATATGGTAAAGGTCGCAATTAAAACTTTGACATGTGGAGACGGAAATGTTCCAACAACAGAGAAGGGATTACATGCAGGAATCTATGAGAGTAGAAGCGACATTGGAGCAATAATTCATACGCATTCCAGATACTGCTCAATCTTTGCGGCGGCGAGAAAGCCACTGCAGGTTTTGGATGAAAAACTAGCAAAGATTACAGGAGAGCTAATCTACATCAGTGACTATGCCTATGCTGGAAGCCGAAAGCTGACCAAGAATGTCGTAAAGGCACTCGGCGACCGCTCTGGATGCATAATATCAAACCACGGTATGATTGCTTGTGGCAAGGACCTTCAGGATGCACTAGAGATATGTCTAGCTATGGAAAAGGCTGCAGAACAGTACATAGAGGCAAGGATTAGTAAGTAAATATGAGAAATAACGATAGTATAAATTATCGGGTTGGTTAGAAAAATCCATCTCTAAACTATCGGGTTGGTGACTATGAATAAAAAGGACATTTTTCGCATGAAATTCATGTGGAAAATGTCCTTTTATATTGCTACTCTTTATTGTATGGACCTCTCTTTCGTCCAATCCTCTTGTTTGTTTTAAGGTTGTCCGATATTGCAAAGTATATTTTTGGATTTAAAGCGAATAGAGTTCTACATCTAAACCGTTTAAAGTTGCCAAGCCCTCTGGATACAGTTATGTATGTTCGGAGTTTTCCGTTGATATTCTCAGAATAAGCATTGGAAAGTTTTCTGTTTTCATATGGTCTTCTGAAAGAATTAAGTATTTCAGTTTTCCATTTTACTAATATGGATGCAAATTCATCATATTGAGGAATTCCGGAGTTATTAAAAAGCCTTACAACATCATCATATTTTTCAACTGCCTCCTCATAGGTTGCTGTTTTGTTTAGCCTTCTGTAATACTCTTTTAATTCATATGCTTCGCCAAGGATTGGGAAAGTATCTTTGATCATCATTAACAAATCTCTTCGATTTAAGGTGGTTTGGAATCTGTGATTATATGCTTTAGCGTTATCTAAATCTATGCCGTCCTTATTTAATAGCCAGTTCCATTTCTTTAAAAGATAATAGCCATTTGAATCGTAAGGACATTGTTTCATAAGGCTAATTCTAAGATTTTCAAAGTCTCTGCACAGGTGTTCAATTACATGAAAAGGGTCAACTGCCACTATTGCATTTGGTAAAAATGACTTTGCAACATCACGGTAAGGTTCCCACATATCAATAGTTACATATTTTACATTATGCCTTTCTTCTCTTGTTTTACTCACGAAAAAATTTGATAGATAATCTTTACTTCTGGAATCCAGAATATCGTATAGGCAACGCTTTTCGTTGTCTACAATTACACATAAATAGCTAGCATTCTTCCTTGAAAGAGAAGGACTATGAAGTTCATCAATGCCAACGGATTCAGGAAGAGGAAGATTAGGGACAACAACATATGAATCAAGATAATTGTTTATCTGTGTGGTTGAAATATTCAGTTCTTCGGAAATCATTTCTAGAGTGTAGCCAAGGTTCTTTAATTTCTTCATAACTTCATCAAGAAGCAAGTATGATGAATTGAATTCAGAGAATGCAAAAGGATTAGGTTCCATGGAAATCTTGCCACAGCCTTTACAGAGATATCGATTGGCATTATATTTGATATATCCGTTAGTATCTCTCAAAACAGGGTGATAGATTGTTTTCATTCTGTGTCCATATCCGATAGTTTCACAACGGCAATATGGACAGGAAAAAAGCTTCCTTTTAAGCTGAACATTGTAGTAAGTTTTACCATTTTCTGTAGAAACAAAGAAATATTCCAGATCAGAATCTCTGATATTGAGAAAAGTTGTGATAAAATCAGTATTAGGAATCATAGAGTTCCTCCCTTCGTAATTAGAGTATTGTGCTTAAATACATTATATGCGAAGGGTTATTTTTTTTACCAACCCGATATTTTAGAGTCCACCAACCTCAAAGAAAAAACGGTCTGTTTTTACCAACCCGATAATTTAGAGAGTACCAACCCCAACCCAATATTTTAGAGCGCCGAAATAACAAAGGGACTAGATTTAATCTAGTCCCTTTAATCGTTTATATTTGAATATTTATAAGAATCGCCTATTAACGATTCAATCTAAACCCTTATAGTTCCTCAATTAGCTCAAGGTTGTGCTCAAGATTCATCTCATTACACATATCGATGAATTTCTCTAGTGGAACATTCTGGATCTGCTTGTTGCTTCCGCGAACATTTACAGAAACAGTGTTTTCGCTAGCTTCCTTATCACCGAGTACGATGATATATGGAGCTTTGCAGTTCTTATAAGCCTTAATCTTTTCCTTCATGTTGCGGTTCTCGTAGTCAACCTCAAATCTGATGCGGTTCTTACGAAGAAGCTTAGCAACTTTCTCAGCATACTCATTGTGCTCAGGACGGATAGGAACTATGCCTACCTGAACAGGTGAGAGCCAGAATGGGAATGCACCCTTGAAGTTCTCGATTAGGATACCGATGAAACGCTCAAATGAACCGAAGATTGCACGGTGAATCATAACTGGGCGCTGCTGGCTTCCGTCAGCTGCAGTGTACTTAAGATCAAAGTTCAAAGGTAGCTGGAAGTCAAGCTGGATTGTACCCATCTGCCATTCACGACCTAGAGCATCTGTCATCTGTAGGTCAATCTTAGGACCGTAGAAAGCACCATCGCCTTCATTAACTTCGTAGTTGCCTTCTCCATACTGATTATCAAGGATTGCCTTTAGACCTGCCTCAGCCTTGTTCCATGACTCGATGTCTCCCATATAGTCATCAGGTCTTGTTGAAAGCTCTGCGCGGTACTTTAGACCTAGTGTTCCGTAAATCTCGTCCGCTATCTTCATGATATCGGCGATTTCGTCAGCTACCTGATTCTCAGCTAGGATTGTGTGTGCATCGTCTTGACGGAACATCTGAACACGGAATAGACCGTTAAGCTCGCCGGACTTCTCCTTACGATGAATTGTATCTGTCTGGCTGATTCTAATTGGAAGGTCCTTGTAGCTGTGAATACTTCTCTTATATGTAAGTATAGCATTAGGGCAGTTCATTGGTTTAAGAGCATAAATCTTATCACCATCGTTTGCTGGAGGAACTACAAACATATTCTCTTTGTAATGACCCCAGTGTCCGCTGACTTCCCAGAGCTCACTGCTGCTTAGAACAGGACCTGAAATCTCCTGATATCCATGCTCTTCGTGTATGCTAGACCAGAATCCCTTAAGTGCATTGAAGAGCTTCCATCCTCTTGGTAGCCAGTAAGGCATACCAGGTGCACTTGGCTGGAACATAAATAAATCTAGTGCTGGGCCAATCTTCTTGTGGTCACGCTCCATAGCTTCCTTAACGAGCTTTAGATGCTCTTTTAGATCCTGCTTGTTTAGGAAGGCGTAAACATAGATACGCTGAAGCTGCTCACGGTTTTCGTCGCCTCTCCAATATGAGCCAGAAGCTGATTTAATCTGAAATGCACAGTTCATCAATTCCTGAGAATTGCTAATGTGCGGTCCACGACATAGGTCAACAAAGTCATCTCCTGTGTAGTAAACTGTGAGTCTCTCGTCCTCAGGTAGCTCGTTGATCAGTTCAACCTTGAATATCTGGTCCTTGAATAGCTCTAGAGCCTCGCTCTTAGAGAGCTCCTTACATACCCAATCTTCTCTGCGCTTGATAATCTCGCGCATCTTTTCCTCTATTGCAGGGAAGTCGTCATTTGTCACATTCTTAGGCAATACGAAATCGTAGTAAAATCCGTCGGCAATTTCTGGGCCGATGGCTATCTGAACATTCTCCTTGCCATAAATCTCCATAACAGCTTTAGCTAGGATATGTGCAAGGGAATGGCGATATACTTTTGCAAATTCTTCTTTATTCATAAAACTATCCCCCATATAAAATTTAGCATTAATTAGTATTAAAAAGGTAATTTAATTGTACCCCTTATACTAACATATTATCCATTTATTGTAAAATAAAACCAATAAATTAATATAAATTTATTGGTTTTACTAATTTTATTTATCCTTTTTTGCTAAATCCCTCAAAATTTCCTCATGTGCACGCTTTGTTATCGGATAAAGGTAGATTGATATAGCCGCAACAGCTAGAAACATTACAGGAATTATAGTTGTAGAGCTCTCTATTCGTGCCAAAGTCTCGGCATTTTGCACAGTTGCATTTCCATCAAAGCCAGATACCTTAAGAAGTGTACCGAGTATCAGCGAGCCGGCGCCTACAGCAACTGCCTCAATTAACCCCTGGAAGGAAACTATAGT
The DNA here is from genome assembly GCA_001189495.1 of Eubacterium sulci ATCC 35585. Lineage (NCBI taxonomy): Bacteria > Bacillati > Bacillota > Clostridia > Peptostreptococcales > Anaerovoracaceae > [Eubacterium] sulci. Next base: position 227,464 of record CP012068.1, read on the forward strand.
TCCCTGTCTTGATTTACCGCTATGGAGCTGGTCGTAGTCGCACACATCGTAGTAGATTGCAGGCATTAGCTGCCAGTAGATACATGTGCAGAGCATCAAAGCTAGGACATATAGAGCGATGGTAAACTTGCTTTCGATACCGATGAAGTGAAGTAATACCATCAAAGCGATACCAAGAGAGTAAAATGCAATTATCGCTAGACGCTTGTCTGTTTTGATAGCGATTCTTCCCACAAGTGGGATGAAAGCTACTGCAATCAGCGGTCTGAACAAAAGTAAAAGTGCAATAAGCTTAGGTGAAAATCTTAGGTTATATGTCATAAAGTAGAGCATGTCAGACATCAAAATCGCATAGCAGATAAGCGATGTTAGGCTGGCAATTGTCAGGTATATCATAGGCTTTAGCTTTGCAACGGCAATGTATTCCTTGAATATACCTAGGATTCCATTACTGTCATCCTTTGCTGGGGCATCTGCCTTAGAACATGGAAGATCCTTACTCTTTGATAGATGAACCGTTATAAATATTACGCTCATTATAATCAGTCCAAGCATGCCTGCAGTTAGCGACCATGCGTGGCTGGTTTCCATTCCCTTTGATTTTAGAAAGTCTATCAAAAGTGTAGGCGAGAACATGCAGATTAAGATTCCCATCATATTGAAGAATGATGCATAAAGCCTTAGCACGATTCTATCGTCGTAGTTTGTTGTATATTCTGCGCCAAGTGCTAGATAAGGGACAAAGAAGCCAGTGTATGATGTCCAAAAAAGCATGAGAATCAGGCCGTAGTAGATTGCTTTTAGGGTTTCGGGTAGTGGAACAACGGTGTAAAGCAAGAAGAGTGAAACGCCGAGCGGAATTGAAAACGCGAGCATTACAGGTCTACGCTTACCAAAGCGAGTTCTTACTTTGTCCGAAAAATACCCCATAAATGGGTTAAAGATGGCATTCCAAATAGCACCGACAGCGCTGATTACGCCAGCCTTTGCTGGATCAATCTTTGCCACGGTGGTAAGAAAGAACATCAAAAAAGTACCTATAAATGTATAGGCAATTGCATCTCCGGTCGAAGCAATGCTGTAGCCGAGTTTATCTGATTTTTTCATACTTATAAGCTATCTGCTTTCTGACTCCAGCTCAGAGCTAACTGCTTCGTCCTTGCGAACTGGCGCTAGGGCAATTACTGAAAGTCCAACAAGTGTTGTCAGAGTTAAGGCTGTAGCTATATTGAGAAATACGTTTCTCTGACGCTGTTTCTCTCTAGCGAGGATTTCCTCAGCTTTCTTTAGTTTCATTCTATTCTTTTTACGCATCTTATCTCCTTTGTGCCAAGAGGCCTTTGCTATCATTTTATATTTTGATTGTCATATGATTGTATCACTAAAAACCAGAGGATGGAATAGTTTCACTAGTTATAATATAAGATATTAATTTAATTGTAGTTATCATGTGTATGTCAGTTTTGTTTTAAGCAGATGAGATGGTATAATATAATGGTTATTAAAAGAATATAAATATGCTAGGAGATGAATATATGAACGGTTTTGAGGATTTGATGATAGCCGAGGGCGCAGTTGTCAGCGGAAATGTAAGATGTGGCAAGGATTGCTCTATTTGGTATAACGCAACGGTTCGAGGAGACTCAGCTGAGCTCAAAATGGGCTCGAGAGTTAATGTCCAGGAATCTGCAGTTCTGCATCTTGATGCTGGATATCCTATGCATATAGGTGATGATGTGACGATTGGCCATGGCGCTATAGTTCATGGTGCAGTAATTGAGGATAACTGCATGATAGGCATGGGCTCAATTTTGATGAATGGATGTCATATAGGAAAGAATTCCCTAGTGGCAGCAGGAAGCCTAATCCCCCAGAACAAGAAATTTCCAGAGGGTGTGCTCATAGTAGGAAGCCCAGCAAAGGTAGTAAGAGATCTAACTCCAGAGGAGATAATCGGCAATCAAAAAGCGGCAGAGCACTATGTCGCTTCAGCCAAGGCACACTTTGGAAAGACATCGGAGAAGACTGCTATAACAAAGGTAGGTGGTCTGAATTTTTCTGGAGAATCAAAGATGAATCTCAAGGAATTGCTAGATAGGTGCAGGACATATAGAAGGTTTAAACAGGTTGAAATTCCTAGAGAAGAACTCGCCGAAATAGTTTCTATGGCAGCAAAGAGAAGCTGTGGCAGAAATGCTCAGGAGCTTCGTTTTGTTGTTGTAACAAATAGGGAGAAAGTCAGAACGCTTTGCGAGAATGCAAAGTGGGCTGCGTCCTTGCCAAGCGAACTAGGAACGCCAAAAGAAGATGAGATGCCGACAGCTTTTATAGTGATTTACTATGCAGGAAGCCCATCGATGATAAAGGATATAGATACCGGAATTGCATCAGATACTATAGCTATAGCTAGTGCCGAAAAGGGTTACGGAAGCTGCATACTCGCATCAATTAATGCCAAGGCTTTTGCAAAGGAGCTTGGGCTTGATGATGATATCACAATGCGCCTTGCAATAGCGATTGGAAAACCAGCTCATACGAGCACATTGGTCGAAGGCAAGGCGGGTGAACTTAGCTACTATATAGATGAAGAAAGAAACTACTACGTCCCTAAGCTTCCTTTGGATGAAGTTCTTAGTTTTGATGAGTAGGTGGGGGGATTTGATGAAATATAAATTAGCCATTTTTGATATGGACGGAACCATTCTATCGACGCTCGACGACCTTGCAAACGGTGTAGACTATGCATTAAGTGAGAATGGGCTCCCAGCAAGAAGCAAGCAGGAGACGAGGGCGGCGCTCGGCAGGGGCGTCAGGTTTTTGATAGAACAAAGCGTGCCAGCCGGACTTAGCGATGCTGAAATATCAAAGGTTGAAGAGGATTTTCTGAAATACTATAAGGTTCATAGCATGGATAATACTAGGCCTTACGATGGAATAGTTGAACTGATCAAAGAGGTGAGAGCTAGTGGCGTAAAGACAGCTGTTGTTTCCAACAAGATTGACAGTGCTGTTAAGGAGCTTTGTGCGAATTTCTTTGAGGGCGCCTTTGATGTAGCTTATGGTGAGAGACTTGGAATACCAAGGAAGCCAGATCCAAAGCCTATAAATGCTATAATTGATGAGTTCGGCTTGAGCAAGGACGAGGTTGTATATATCGGTGATTCGGAGGTTGATCTGCTCACGGCAAACAATGCGGGGATTAATCACATAATAGTCACATGGGGATTTAGAGACAGAGATTTTTTGGTGCAAAATGGGGCGAAGACTCTTGTGGAAAGCATGGACGAGCTCAAAGAGCAAATCTGCAAATAAAAGCTCAGATGGCTTGAAATATGCACATGAGGTTTATCGCTTTAGCAAAGTAAAAGGTCAAGTCTTAATTTCTAATGGAAGAGCCTTATTTCTATTACCGAATTTCATAACGAAATAATCAAAAAATAGTAGATATGTGATGGATTTGTGTTATAATACAGGAAAGTTACGACTGCATTTGTTGTGCAGTCCAAATACCACCTAATAAATCTAAACGCTAGTAAGACGAATGTTTGTAGGAGGCAAAAGAATGAAGAAAAAGATTTTTGTGACGCTAGTCAGCGTACTTCTTGTAGCTGGCGTGCTGACCGCTTGTGGAGGCGGAAGCAACGATTCAGGAAAAACTGAATTCAGATCACTGTATTCATCTGACGTAACAACGCTGAACTACCTCAACACAACACTTACCGGAGATATGGGTATCCCGGCAAACACGCAGGAATGGTTGATTCAGTATGACTCAACAGGACATATTAAGCCAGCACTTGCAGAGAAGTGGGAAACATCTAAGGACGGAAAGACTTGGACATTTAAGCTTCGTAAGGGCGTTAAGTGGTATAATTCTGCACACGAGGAAATGGGTGAAGTTAAGGCTCAGGACTTTGTAAACTCAGCAGAATATGCACTAAAGTGTGATGCGGCAGCAGCATACATGTTCCCATCGGCAAAGATTAAGAACACAGACGCAGGTTCTGAGGCATTGCTAAACGGAACAGTTAAGTGGAAGGACGTAGGAATCAAGGCTAAGGATGACTACACTCTAGTATTTACACTAGATGCAGAGTGCCCATATTTCCTATCATGCTTAACATATGGATGCTTTGCACCAGCTTCATCAGATATGCTAAAGCAGTTTGGTGATTGGAATAAGCGCGAAAAGTGGACAGCAGAGGATTGGAACAAGTTCTCAGAGGCTCTTGACGGTGTAAGTGCTGAGCAGCTTTGGTACTGTGGTGCATACTATTTAAGCGAATACAGCGCAGGTGAGAAGTATGTAATGCAGAAGAATCCAGACTACTTTGAGGCTGATCAGGTTTACATTGAGACAATCACAGATACATATAATGCAGAAGCTGCAACACTTTCAGGTGAGATGTATCAGAGAGGCGAGCTCGAGCAGGCAACAATTACAAATACAATGGCTAAGAGCTGGTCGCAGAATGATAAGACAAAGGATTTATTCCACCCTACAAGAGTAACTCCAGACTATAGCTACTTCTTCTCATTCCAGTTTGATCCTAAGTTTGATGAGAAATACGAGCCAGAGAATTGGAAGATAGCAGTAAATAATGAAAACTTCCGTAAGTCATTGTTCTACGGAATGAATAGACTCGGTGCTAAGAAGATTTCTAACGAGAATAATGCAGAGGCTTTGGTACTAAATACAATTACACCGGCAAACTTCGTCTCAGCTGACGGAACAGACTATACACAGCAGAAGGAATTTAAGGACCTAGCAGTTAATAAGGATGGCGTTGATGCATACTTTAACGAAGATAAGGCTAAGGAATATGCAGCAAAGGCAAAGAAGGAGCTACAAGCTTCAGGTGCTACACTTCCAGTTAAGGTTCTAATGGTATACAATCCAGCAGTTGCTGACTGGGATTCAGAATGCACATACTTAGAAAAGCAACTTGAAGGGCTACTTGGAACAGACTATATAGATGTAGTTCTTGAGCAGGGTCCTACACAGAGCTTCCTAACAAACATTAGAAGAAGCAACAAGTTCGGATTCATGAAGAACAACTATGGATGCGACTATGCGGATCCGCTAACATATGCAGATCCTTTCGGTAAGGATAACTCATACGGACGCGAATACATGAGTACAGATGCATCAACAAAGGCAATCATGGATGAGTACTACAAGCAGATAGATACTGCTAATAAGATTACAGATCCAAACAAGCTTGCCGAAAGATATGAGGCATTTGCAAAGGCAGAAGCTATTTTGATAGACCATGCTATGGTAGTCCCTTATGGACTAGATGCAGGATATACAGCATCTTATCTAGATCCATTTGAAGGCGCTTATGCACCTTATGGTGTAGCATCGCTCAGATACAAGGGCATGCACATCCTAGAGAAACCTCTCAATACTAAGGAATTTGAGAAGAAGCTAAAGACATGGGAAAAAGAGCTTACTGAAAAAGAGTAATTTATTGAGAGAGCTTTCAAAATGAATTAGCGTGATTATTGGTGTTAATATAGCCAGAGGGATTATGTCTCTCTGGCTATTATTAGATGTAAAAATTGACATAATAAACTGACACAAATTTTAAGGATGGGAGGCTTATAAATGGCTTCATATTTGACAAAACGAATCCTACGTTCCTTTATAACTCTATTTATCGTATGTACGATAGTATTCTGTTTGTTAAGGCTCATGCCAATCGAAGGATATTTTAATAACTTTGATAAACTTACAGAATCACAAGTACAGAGACAGCTAGAGATGAAGGGCCTAAAGGATCCACTACCTGTACAACTTGGACACTTCTATAAGGATTTGATTCACGGTGATTTGGGAAAATCAAACCGTTATCGTCCTGGTGTAGAAATCACAAAGATTCTGGCAGATAAGATTCCAGTATCAATGTGGCTTGGTGCGATTTCTCTTGTTATCTCACTTTTGCTAGGCATTCCACTAGGAAGGGTTATGGCACGCTACAAGGGAAGAATTCCTGACCATCTTGGAACTATATTTATCGTGCTTATTAACGCGGTTCCAGCGGTGGTATACTACTTGTTCATTCAAATGTATGGAACAAGTATTTTAGGAATCCCGATATTATTTACACGAGGTAAATGGATTACATATATATTGCCTGTATTCTCTTTGGCCTTAGGAAATATCTCATACTATGCGATGTGGTTAAGAAGATATATGATAGACGAGAGCAATAAGGATTATGTGAAACTTGCAGTTGCAAAGGGCATGAAATCTAGGGATGTTATGAATAAGCAGATTTTCAGAAATGCCTTTGTTCCACTTATCCAATATATACCGACATCATTTTTATTGACACTGGTAGGATCAATCTATATCGAGTCTCTATATTCGATTCCAGGTATGGGTGGACTTCTTGTAAAGAGCATTCAGGGTCAGGACAATACCATTGTCCAAGCGTTAGTTTTGATTTACTCAGCACTAAGTATCGCAGGACTAATCATAGGTGATATTATGATGACTATGATTGACCCAAGAATTTCATTTAGCAAGAAGGGAGGTGCTCGTTAATGAACAAGTTTTCAATTAAGGATCATATGTCCAAGAATTTAGAAGACAAAGCTTCGGAGGCCCTTGCTAAGGAACTTGACCGTATCGAGAGTGGTGGACTAGGCGATGCACCTGTCACGGAAGGAAAGATAGATGGAGCTAAGATGTCAGACGCTGAAAAATTCAGCTTTGCAGTACATGACCTTAGAGATTCAGAGAGACTGGGCTTTAAGGGCTACTCCTACTGGCGTTCGACATTTAATACGTTCTTACACAGAAAGGTAGCTGTTGCATTTTTGATTATAATGTTTGCCTTGTTAGCATTTACATTTATTCAGCCATTGCTACCTGGACAGGCAAAGCCAAACGATGTATTTTTCTATCCTAACGGAAGTGCTATGAGTAACCAGCAGCCTGGTGCAAAGTTCATATTTGGTACTAACAACGCAGGTCAAGACCTGTGGTCACGTATATGGGCAGGAACTAGAACCTCACTATTTATAGGATTTGTCGTAGCATTAGTTGAAGCAGTTGTTGGTATCACAATTGGACTTCTTTGGGGTTATGTCAGAAAGCTCGATTTCTTCTTCACAGAGCTGTGGAATATCTTTGACAATGTACCTCAGACAATAGTTCTTGTACTTCTTGCTTATGTAATGGATAGAAGTATATTTACTTTGATATTTGCAATGAGTATCACTGGATGGCTTTCCATGGCGCTATTTATCAGAAATCAGATTTTGATGATACGAGATCGAGACTACAATTTGGCTTCCAGATGTTTGGGAACTCCTATCTATAGGATTATTCTAAAGAATCTATTGCCATACATTGTTTCGGTTATCATGCTGAGAATGGCTTTGACAATTCCTGGAGCTATCAGTAACGAAGTGTTCGTAACATACATAGGTCTTGGATTGCCAGCAGATGTGCCTTCACTAGGTAACCTAGTTAACTCGGGCCGTACGCTTATGATGAGTCCAAATCTAAGATATCAGCTCATATTCCCAACGGCAGTTCTGTCGCTGATAACTATAGCTTTCTATGTTATAGGTAATGCGTTCTCAGACTCTGCAGACCCAAGAAATCACAGGTAGGAGGTGGATTTGATGGATAGTATGGATAACAACGTAGTATTGTCAATTGATGATCTCCATGTAAAATTCAGCCTCAGAGGTGATACTCTCAATGTAATTAGAGGTATTAGCCTTGATATTCACAGAGGTGAGAGCATTGCCATAGTAGGAGAGTCTGGCTCAGGTAAATCTGTATTTACAAAGACCTTCCTAGGAATGCTGGATTCAAATGGTAGAATAGATTCAGGACATATCTATTTTAGGGATAAAGATAAGGATGGAAACGAAAATGTCGTTGACCTTGCAACATATGCAACCGAGAAAGAGTGGTTGACAATTAGAGGAAAGCAGATTGCAATGATTATGCAAGATCCTATGACCTCGCTCAATCCGCTTAAGACTATAGGACATCAGCTCGAGGAGACAGTACTTCTTCACCGAGACGTAAGCAAGGAAGAGGCGCACAAGAGGGCGGTAGAGCTTTTGACGGACGTTGGTATAAATGATCCTGAGAGACGTTGCAAACAGTATCCTCATGAATTTTCGGGAGGTATGAGACAGCGTGTAGTAATCGCTATTGCGCTTGCCTGTGACCCAAGAGTTTTGATTTGTGACGAGCCGACAACAGCGCTTGACGTAACAATCCAAGCTCAGATACTTAAGCTTATACGCACACTTCAGCAGAAACTTGAGCTGACAACTATCTATATCACTCACGACCTCGGCGTAGTTGCTAATGTTGCAGATAGAATTGCTGTAATGTATGCTGGTGATATAATTGAAGTTGGAAAGTGCGAGGAAATTTTCTATAATGCAAAGCACCCATACACATGGGCATTGCTAAGCTCACTGCCTCAACTAGGAATCAAAGGAGAGGACCTCTATTCAATCACAGGCACGCCTCCTAATCTGTTGCAGGAAATCAAAGGTGATGCTTTTGCACCTCGTAATCCATATGCTTTGAATATTGACTTTATTGAGAGGCCGCCATTCTTTGATGTCAGCCCAACTCATAAAGCTAGAACATGGCTGTTGGACCCACGAGCACCTAAGATAGATCCACCTGAAGCTGTGCAAAGACTTGCAGAGAGGAGGCTGTAATATGAGCGAAAAAGAGAAGAAAGACAAAAAGGTTCTCGTTGACGTTCGTGACCTAACAGTTCAGTTCGGATCACGCAAGAATCCATTTACGGCTGTAGATAAGGCGAGCTTCCAGATATACAAGGGTGAGACTTTTGGTTTGGTTGGTGAGTCCGGCTCTGGTAAGACGACAATTGGACGTGCCATCATACGCATTAACCCTACGGCTAGTGGAGAGATTATCTATGATGGGGAGCGCATAAGTGGTAAGATTTCTAAAGCAAAGGACAAAGAGGTAACCCGCAAGATTCAGATGATTTTCCAGGATCCTATGGCTTCACTGAACGAACGTGCAAAGGTTGACTATATCATTGCAGAAGGACTTCTAAACCTACCTAAGAAGCTCAGCAAGCAAGAGCGTAACAGAATAATCTCAGAGGCTTTAGATTCTGTAGGACTCCTGCCTGAGTTTGCAAGCAGATTTCCACACGAATTCTCGGGTGGTCAGAGGCAGCGTATAGGTATAGCTAGAGCTATGGTTATGAATCCTGAGTTCATTATTGCGGACGAGCCTATCTCAGCGCTTGACGTTTCAATCAGAGCACAGGTTCTAAACCTGATGGCGAAGTTGCAGAGGGAGATGGGACTCACATATCTGTTCATTTCACATGACCTCTCAGTTATGAGATTTATATGCGACAGAATATGTGTAATTCACAAGGGAGTTCTCGTTGAACTTGCAGAGACTGAGGAGCTTTTCGCACACCCTATGCACCCTTATACGCAGGCACTGCTTTCGGCTATACCAATGCCAGATCCAGAGCGTGAGAAACAGAAGGTGCTAAAGGTTTACGATCCTTCACAGCACGACTACTCAACCGATAAGCCAAAGTGGATGGAAATTAGACCTGATCACTTTGTTTGGGCTAACGAAGCTGAGTTTGCAAAGTATCAAGAGGAGCTAAACAAATAAAAGTTATTTAAGGAGTCGGTTTGACCGGCTCCTATTTTGATGTAAAAAAAGAACATATGTTGCAAAAAATGTGCTAAGGATTTATAATCAAAGCTATGAAATTGGTGTATAAGTACTTAGTGCACTTTAGATAGATGAAAGGAATTTAGCTTTATGTCAGGGTTTAAGCTCGTTTCGGAATTTGCTCCGACTGGGGATCAGCCACAGGCGATAGAAAAATTGGTAAAGGCTTTCAGAAGCGGCAAGAAGGCGCAGACTCTTCTTGGTGTTACTGGATCAGGAAAGACTTTTACTATGGCGAATGTCATCAAGGAACTAAATCGTCCTACTTTGATAATCAGCCATAATAAGACGCTTGCAGCTCAGCTTCACGGGGAGTTTAAGGAGTTCTTCCCTGAGAATGCGGTTGAGTACTTCGTTTCATACTATGATTACTACCAGCCAGAGGCCTATGTTCCTTCGACAGATACATATATCGAGAAAGATTCAGATATCAATGCAGAGATTGAGAAGCTAAGGCATAGTGCGACTGCGGCGCTTTCAGAGAGACGCGATGTCATCATAGTTGCCAGCGTTTCTTGCATATACGGTCTAGGTAGCCCGCTTGATTACGAGAATCAGGTTCTTTCGCTGCGCCCAGGTATGGAAAAATCGCGCAAGGATATTTTGATGAAGCTAGTCGACATTCAGTACATGCGTAACGATGTTGATTTTGACCGAGGAACATTTCGCGTTAGAGGTGATATCATAGATATTTTTCCTGCTGGTGCTGACCATGCGGTGAGAATTGAGCTGTTTGGTGACGAGATAGAGACCATCAAGGAGCTGAATCCTTTGACTGGTGAAATTATCGGACTCAGAAATCACGTGGCGATTTACCCTGCATCTCACTACGTTACATCAAAGGAGAACATGGAGAGGGCTCTCGTTACGATAGAGCAGGAGCTAGAGGACAGAATCAAGTGGTTTAAGGATAGGGGAAAGCTTCTTGAGGCTCAGAGAATTGAGCAGAGAACTAGGTATGATATGGAGATGCTCAGAGAGGTCGGAACCTGTAAAGGTATAGAGAACTATTCGAGACACATAAACGGCCTTGAGGCAGGTGCTAGACCATATACTTTGATAGACTATTTCCCAGATGACTTCATCACGATTATAGATGAGTCGCATGTTATGTTGCCACAGCTTAGGGCGATGTATGCCGGTGACCGCTCGAGAAAGAGCTCGCTCGTGGAGTACGGATTCCGCCTTCCTTCAGCGCTGGACAACAGACCTTTGCAGTTTGATGAGTGGGAAGGTCTAATTCATCAGATAATGTTCTGTAGTGCAACACCTGCAGCTTACGAAAAGGAGCAGTCCGAGGGAATTACAGCTGAGCAGGTTATTAGACCGACGGGTCTTCTCGATCCGCCTATAGATATTAGACCTACTGAGAATCAGATTGACGATATCATAGGTGAATTAAACGCTGTTGTGAAGAAGGGTGAGAGAGCATTCATCACCACTTTGACGAAGAAGATGGCAGAGGGTCTAACGGAGTACCTACAGAAGGCAGGCATCAAAGTGAGGTATCTGCACTCGGAGATTGATACGCTTGAGCGTCTTGAGATTATCAGGGATTTGAGACTTGGTGTTTTTGATGTATTGGTTGGAATCAATCTTCTCAGAGAGGGTCTTGATATTCCTGAGGTATCGCTTGTGGCGATTTTGGATGCTGATAAGGAAGGCTTCCTGAGAACAGAGACTTCTTTGATTCAGACCATAGGGCGTGCTGCGAGAAATGTGGACGGCAGAGTTATCATGTACGCTGATCATATTAGCAGGGCTATGCAGGCAGCAATTGACGAAACGGATAGACGTAGAGGGATTCAGTCGGCATATAATGAAGAGCATGGAATCACGCCTAAGAGCGTTTCTAAGTCAGTTAGAGATGTTATTGAAGCGACCAAGCAGGCTGATGGCGAGGAGAACTATAAGGGTAAGAAGGCTTCTGAGCTTACTACTAAGGAACTTAAGGCTCTGGTTAAGAAGCTTGAGGCAGAGATGAAGCAGGCTGCTAAGGATTTGCAATTTGAACGTGCAGCCGAGCTTAGAGATATTGTATTTGAGTATAAGTCAAGGCTATAGGCTTTGATGTAGATTAAAGATATTTATGGGATGGAAGGGATTTTGTAAATGCAAAACGAGATATATATAAAGGGTGCGAGAGCAAACAACCTTAGAAATATAGATTTGAAGATACCGCGCGACAAGATGGTTGTGCTTACGGGTCTTTCAGGCTCCGGAAAGTCATCGCTAGCCTTTGATACGATTTATGCGGAGGGACAGCGTCGTTATGTTGAGAGCCTTTCTTCATACGCAAGACAGTTTCTCGGACAGATGGAAAAGCCAGATGTCGAGTTCATAGAGGGACTTTCTCCAGCGATTTCCATAGACCAAAAGACGACGAGCAAGAACCCGCGCTCAACCGTTGGAACAGTGACGGAGATTCACGACTATTTGAGACTTCTTTATGCGAGGATTGGAGTGCCACACTGTCATATTTGCGGACGTGAGATTAGCAGTCAGAGCGTGGACCAGATTGTCGATGCTTTGATGGAATATGAAGAAGGAACCAAGTTGATTCTTCTCGCCCCTGTTGTGAGAGGCAGAAAAGGTCAGCATGAGAAGCTCATAGATAGAATAAGGCGTGAAGGTTTCACGAGAGTTAGAATTGACGGCGAGTTATACCAAATCAATGAAGAGGAAATCAAGCTCGAGAAAAACAACAAGCACAATATTGAAATTGTCATAGATAGAATTGTTATCAAGGACGGACAGCAGGGAAGAATCTCAGAGGCTGTGGAACTTGCCATTAAAGAGGGTGAGGGTCTTGTACTAGCACAACTTGGAACTGGTGAGGATAGCAAGGAGAGAATGTTTTCAACAAAGCTAGCCTGCCCAGACCATGGTATTGGAATCGAGGAGCTAGAGCCTAGAACCTTCTCGTTTAACAATCCATTTGGCGCATGTCCTGTTTGTAATGGTATCGGATTTACCGAAAAGGTAGATGAAAAGGCGATTATCAAAGAGGATGAGAGCATAGAAGAAGGTGCTTTGAGCCGTATTTTTGCAACGATGCAGTTCACAAAGTACTACTGGGACGTCATCAGGATTTTAGCAGAGATGCATAAGGTTGACCTAAGCACCCCTTTCAAGGATCTGCCTAAGAAGTTCAAGGATGAGCTTCTCTACGGAACGGGTGACCGCAAGCTGAAGTATGAGCTGACAAGTAATCGAGGCAAAGTTCAGCAGAGGGAACATACCTTTGAGGGGCTTATTGTAAATCTTGAGAGACGCTATCGTGAATCGAATTCTGATTTGATGAAGGAGTGGATGGGCAAGTTCATGACCGTTCACAAGTGTGAGGCATGTCAGGGCAAGAGGCTTAGACCTGAGGTTTTGGCAGTCACTGTCGGAGGAAAGAATATAGCGGAGCTTTCGGATTTACCGGTACGCGATGCTCTCAGCTTTATCGAAAATCTTGAGCTCAGCGAAAAGGACATGCTTATCGCAAGGCAGATTGTAAAGGAGATTAAAGAGAGACTTTCATTTCTCGTCAATGTAGGTCTAGACTATTTGACACTATCTCGATCGGCGGGAACCCTATCAGGCGGTGAGTCTCAGAGAATAAGACTTGCGACCCAGATAGGCTCTAGTCTTGTCGGCGTGCTATATATACTAGATGAACCTAGCATAGGGCTACATCAAAGGGATAATGACAAGCTTTTAGCAACGCTAAGGCGGCTTACTGATATCGGAAATACTTTGATTGTTGTAGAGCACGATGAGGATACCATGTATGCGGCTGACCAGATTGTGGATATTGGGCCAGGAGCAGGAATTCACGGCGGTGAGGTCGTGGCTCAGGGTACTGCAGAGGAAATCAAAGCAAATCCGAACTCTATCACAGGGCAGTATCTGTCAGGAGCAAAGAAAATAGAACTGCCAGAACATCGAAGAGAAGGTAATGGCAAATTAATTACAATTAAAGGTGCGCGTGCAAACAACCTAAAGAATCTCGATGTAGATATTCCTTTAGGAGAGTTTGTTTGTGTGACGGGTGTTTCGGGATCAGGCAAGAGCAGCCTAATTAACGAAATCCTCAACAAAGGAGCTTCAGCGATAATCAACCGCACTCATGCAAATGCGGGCGAGCACGAGGCTATCTTGGGTCTTGAGAACATAGATAAGGTCATAGACATAGACCAAAGCCCGATTGGAAGAACTCCACGCTCAAATCCAGCTACATACACTGGAATGTTTACCAAGATAAGAGATCTATTTGCAGCATTGCCAGAGGCAAAGATGCGAGGCTTTGGCAAAGGCAGATTCAGCTTCAATGTAAAGGGCGGACGTTGTGAGGCGTGTAGTGGCGATGGAATAATCAAGATAGAGATGCACTTCTTGCCAGATGTCTATGTTCCTTGTGAGGTCTGTGGTGGAAAGAGGTATAACAGAGAGACCCTTGAGGTAAAATACAAGGGAAAGAGTATCTTTGATGTGCTAAATATGAGCGTAGATGAGGGAGTAGAGTTCTTCAAAAACATTCCAAGCATAATGCGTCACCTAAAGACGCTTCAAGACGTGGGGCTAGGATATATCAAAATCGGACAGCCTTCGACACAGCTTTCAGGTGGAGAGGCACAGCGAATAAAGCTTGCTACAGAGCTATCAAAGAGAAGCACCGGAAACACACTTTATATATTGGATGAGCCGACAACAGGACTTCATTTTGCCGATGTTGATAAACTGGTATCAGTGCTCCAGCAGCTAGTCGATGCCGGAAACACAGTAGTTGTAATTGAACACAATCTAGAAGTAATCAAGTGTGCTGACCACATAATCGACCTTGGACCAGAGGGTGGTGACAAGGGTGGACAGATAGTTTTCAGCGGAACGCCTGAAGAAATAGTAAACTGCAAGCAAAGTTATACGGGGCACTATCTAAAGCCACTTTTGAACAAAAATGGGGATTAAGGTTGAAATAACGACTATTTTTGTTACAATATATCTGACTAACTAATGTAATTGTTAAACGTAGAGGTATCAAAATGTTTAAAACAATGAATCTGACAATGCTTACAGACTTTTATGAAATAACCATGGCTAATGGTTATTTGGAGGCAGGAATAGAGGACGAAATCGCGTATTTCGACATGTTTTTCCGCAAGGTGCCAGACGGTGGCGGATTCGCTATCATGGCCGGCATTGAGCAGGTTGTAGATTATCTTGATAATCTAAAATTCACAGAAGAAGATATAGAGTACCTTAGATCTAAAGGTAGTTTCTGCGAGGAGTTCCTCGAGTATCTTCGTAACTTCAAGTTCAGCTGCGATGTGTGGGCAGTTCCAGAGGGAACACCAATTTTTCCACATGAGCCGATCTTGACAGTAAGAGGTCCTGTTATGCAGGCACAGTTCGTAGAGACTATGATACTACTGATTGTAAACCACCAGAGCCTCGTTGCAACAAAGGCAAGTAGAATTGTTAGAGCAGCGCAGGGAAGACCGGTTCTAGAGTTTGGTACAAGAAGATCTCACGGTCCTTCAGCAGCAGTATACGGGGCAAGAGCCGCTTATATAGGTGGATGTGCAGGTACAGCATGTACGATAGCTGACAGAGACTATGGCATCAAAGCGCTCGGAACAATGGCGCATAGCTGGGTTCAGATGTTCCCATCTGAGTACGAAGCATTCAAGAAATACGCTGAGATTTATCCAGAAAATTGCGTTCTGCTTGTAGACACATATAATGTCCTCAAGTCTGGTGTCCCAAATGCAATCAAGGTATTCAAAGAGATAAAGCCAGCAAAGATGGGCATCAGAATCGATAGTGGTGATATGACATATCTAACAAAACATGCTCGTAAGATGCTTGACGACGCGGGCTTGCAAGATTGTCAGATTACCGTAAGTAACTCTTTAGACGAGTACATCATTAGAGATGTAATACTTGAAGGAGCACAGATTGACGCCTTTGGTGTTGGAGAAAGACTAATAACATCAAAGTCTGAACCAGTCTTTGGTGGAGTATATAAGCTCGTAGCGCTAGAGAAAAACGGAGTTACAATACCTAAGATTAAGGTATCTGAGAACGTTGAGAAAATTACAAATCCGGGATTTAAGACTCTTTATCGTTTGACAGACAAGACAAGCGGTAAAGTTCTAGCAGACGTTATGACTGTTGATGGGGAGACTATTGAAGAAGTTGATGGATACGAGATCTTTGACCCTAAGGCTGTTTGGAAGCGCAAGAAGTTAAGCAACTTCGAGGCTAAGAATCTTCGTGTTCAGCTCTTTGACAAGGGTAAGAATGTGCATAAGTCACGCAGTGTGGAAGAAATCAAGGAATATTGCATGAATCAGATTGACACACTTTGGGATGAGATGCTTAGATTTGAAAATCCACAGACATACTACGTTGACCTTTCACAGAAGCTATACGATATGAAGCAAGCTCTAATTAAGGAGCTTCACCTAGAAGGCTAGGATGCTTTGATAAGTGAATACAAGAAAAATACCCTTTGGCCGAGATTAACTGGTCAAAGGGTTTTCTAGTGTAAAAGCAAATATTCAAATTTACTTATTAGAAAATTGATGTCAAAACAGCAAGGAATCCAAACACGATTCCTGGAGCGTTTGCAACCATGATAGGATAATCTCTCTTTTCCTTAAAAAATCCGTAGGCAAACCACACTATGCAGTTAAATGTTGCAGCTAGGGGTTGAACAAATCCACTCTTATTTCCATCTAGATTTCCCATGATTACGAAGACATATGAAACGTACATTACTATTGATAGGCAAGTTCCCATCCAGCCTAGAATTGCGACTTTCTTCTGATCCATATCATTTACTCCTTTTCTATTCTTATCAAAATATACCTAATTTGATTTACAACAAAGATTGGTCAATTATATTAAAAAGATATATAGCTGTCAATATTTACAGATAAAAAAACAAGGAGAAAATTGCCCCTTGTTTAATGTCTATTAAAAAGTTCTAAACTATCTCTGGTTGCTTGCGTTTAGCACATTCTTAATCTTATGCTGAACCATCTTTGTAATCGCATCGCGTCCAGGTCCTAGATACTTACGTGGGTCAAACTCTGCAGGATTCTCTATCAAAACGCGACGAATCTCAGCTGTCATAGCAAGTCTCAAATCTGTATCGATGTTAACCTTGCAGATTCCGTACTTAGTGGATTCTCTAATCATCTCTTCAGGGACACCCTGTGCTCCTGGAATCTGTCCACCAAACTCGTTGCAACGGTCCACGAATTCCTTCAAAACTGAAGATGCTCCGTGTAGAACAAGCGGTGTGTCTGGAAGAAGGCTGTGAATCTTCTTTAGTCTCTCGTAGTCGAGGTAAGGCTCGCCTGTGAACTTGTAAGCACCGTGGCTTGTACCGATTGCGATAGCAAGTGAATCAACGCCTGTGCGCTCTACGAATTCAACTGCTTCGTCAGGGTCGGTAAATGTAGCGGAGCGTGCATCAACTTTGATGTTATCTTCTACTCCAGCTAGCTTGCCGAGCTCAGCCTCTACTACAACACCGTGAGCGTGTGCGTACTCAACAACCTGCTTTGTCAAAGCAATATTCTCTTCGAATGGGTGCTTTGATCCGTCAATCATAACAGATGTGAAACCGTCGTCGATGCACTTCTTGCATATATCAAAATCTTCTCCGTGGTCGAGGTGCAGTGCGATATCAAGACCTGTGTCTTCGATAGCAGCTTCTACAAGCTTTAGCAGGTATGCAGGCTTTGCGTACTTACGTGCGCCAGCAGAAACCTGAAGAATCAAAGGTGCGTTCTCTATGCTTGCCGCATCTACGATACCCTGAATGATTTCCATGTTGTTCACATTGAATGCGCCTACTGCATAGTCGTTCACTAATGCTTTCTTAAACATCTCTTTTGTTGTTATAAGTGCCATTGTACTCCTCCCTTAAAATAACCGCGTGCCAATGGCGACGCGGAGACTTGAGCCTGAACTGAGGCTATTTAGATAACACTGCTTTTATGATGTCAGACTGTGATTCGCCTGCATCGAATTTGTAGGTTCCTGGGATAATTGATGTAGGGTCTAGACCAAGCTGCTCTGACAAAGCAGCAAAATCGTCATACGACTTAAAAAGACCTGCCTCAACTAGTCCGGCAACTGCATCTGTAGCTGTTCCTGATGGAACCTTAACTGACATATTGTTCTTAAGGACTCCGTCCTTCCAAATAGTTCCGTCCTCTACGGTACTCTTTTCGGAGTTATTTTTATCGTTGTCCTTCTTGTCCTTATCAGATTTCTCGTTCTTCTTGTCCTTATCCTTGGATGTGTCCTTAGCCTTGGTATCCTCAGTCTTCTGGCTAGTCTGAACGGTCTGAGCAGCGACTGTCTTTGGATAACGCATTATTATATCGACGCGCCACAGAATCAAAAAAGCTGCAATAGCTAGAATGCCGAGCACGATGACTATGTCATTGAAATTATAGAAAAAATCCTTTAACCTTTTCAAAATGCTTGCCTCCTAAAATTCTTAGAGTTACTTATAATTTATCATATTTCACAGTTTTACACAAATACATTTTGCATAAGGTTTGGGGATGGTATATAATTATTTTGTGAAGATAATAGGAATAAATGATAACGAATCCGGCCAAAGACTGGACCGTTTTTTACGAAAATATTTGAATAATGCACCGCTTTCTCGAATATATAAGGCGATACGAAAGGACATCAAGATCAACGGCAAAAGATGTAAGGAAGACTACATCTTACAGGTTGGAGACGAGATGTCACTTTACATATCAGACGATGAGCTGGCTTCCTTAACTAAGGAAAAACCACGCAATAGAGCAAAGCGACAGTTTACTGTAGTCTATGAGGATGCGCACATCATCGCGGTAAGCAAGCCTTTTGGGCTTCTTACTCATGGAGATAGTTTTGAGAAGAAAAACCATTTGGCAAACCAGGTCGTAGACTATTTGATAGAAAAGGGTGATTATGACCCACGCGTGGAGAAATCCTTTACTCCAGCACCTGTTAATCGCCTTGACAGAAATACGACTGGCATAGTGCTCTTTGGTAAAAATGCACAGTCCCTAAGGGAGCTGAACAAGCATATTAGGGAGCGAGGAAGCATAGAGAAGTTCTACATGACGATAGTCAAGGGCGAGCTCAGAGAGAAGCTCCACTTACAGGATTTCATGGTCAAGGATAGGGAGAAAAACCTCGCTTCCATCGTAAGTGAGAAGCAGGCTGCTCGCATGGGAGGCAAGGCTCTCAGCATGGAGACCTTTGTTGAACCAGTGGAGTCATGCAATGGCTACACATTAGTGAAGGTGCAGATAGTAACCGGAAGAACACACCAGATAAGACTTCATATGTCCAAGGCAGGTTATCCTGTAATCGGCGATGTTAAGTATGGTGACAAGAAGGTAAATCAGTTTGTGTCACGTAAATTTTCACTAAACACACAGTTACTTCACGCATATGAGTTAAAATTTTTGATAGAGGATGGAACTTTGTCATATATGAATGGCAAGGTTTTGACATGTGAATTGCCTGAAGAATTTCAGAGGATATATAGAGGGTTACTTAGGGAGAAAGATGGAAAAAGAATCCAAAATCGAGAACAAATTTAATACTCAGGAAGTGCCAGATCTCAAGGAATACCTGAAGAATGAACCTCCACTAATAGATAAATCTAAAAGCGAAGAATCATCTGAAGAGGGCTTGAGCCAGGAGTCTGGCAGCAATCCAAGTCAGACTCAGCAGGATGTAGCTGATGCAGACTCAGAGCCTGCCGTAACTGGGGAAGTCGCAGAAAGGTCCGAAAAAGCCGCAGCTCTTTCGGGAGAAACAGCAGGCACAGCCGCAGGATTAGCACATAGAGCATCGCGAAGAGCTAGGTCAGAAAGTGCTTCGCAAGCAGTAAGCTCAGGAGAGCAGACACCTTCAAGACGTCGTAGAAGACGCAATCAGAAGGCGGAGCCAGCGAAGAAGACAACGGGTGGATTCATCAAAGAGTGGGGCAAGGACGTTGCAATTGCGGTTGTAATTGCCATCCTTGTGATGCAGTTCATCAAGCCAACAATTGTAAAGCAACGCTCCATGCAGCCTAACTTCTACACGAACGATTATCTGTTTATCAGTAAACAGTCCTACAAGTTATTTGGAGGACAGCCTGAGAGAGGTGACGTAATCGTATTCAAATCCAAGCTAGAGGACGCCGAGGGCGAAACCAAGATGCTTATCAAGAGAGTAATAGGTGTGCCTGGCGACGTTATTAACATTCACGATGGCAAGGTTTATATAAATGGCAAGGAAATCGACGATAGTTACACAATGGATCATTACACGACCGGAGATATTACAGAGCTAGTGGTTCCGGCAGATCACCTGTTCTGCATGGGTGACAACAGAGCCGTGAGCATCGATAGCAGATCCGATAGTGTAGGGCTTGTTTCATACAAGGACATTGTCGGCAAGGTCGTATTCAGGGTATTCCCACTACGTAAGTTCGGCACAATTCACAATCCGTACAAGAATTAGAGGATTGAAATGGCAAATAAACAAAGAAAAATGATAGCTAACAATAAGAAGGCACGTCATGACTATTTCATAGAGGAGACCTATGAGGCAGGAATTGTCCTCACGGGTACCGAAATCAAGTCAGCACGTCTTGGTAAGGTCAGCATCAAAGAAAGCTACGCGCGAATCGAAAAAGAAGAGATGATGATATACGGAATGAATATCAGCCCTTATGAGCAGGGAAATCGCTTCAATGTAGATCCGCTCAGACCGCGAAAGCTTCTTCTTCACAAGAGGGAGATTCGCAAGCTAATTGGTGCAACCAAGCTAAAAGGTCTCACGCTAGTTCCTTTGACCATGTATATAAACGAGGCAGGCCTAGCGAAGCTAGAGATAGCTCTTGCTCGAGGCAAGAAGAACTACGATAAGAGAGACGCTATAGCAAAGCGCGATGCTTCAAGAAACATGGAGCGCGCAATGAAGCAGAGATAGATTCCTTAGCTGCAGGACGGGCAGAGAGACTGCTTAATCCTGTTTTGCTAGGGTATATCAGATATAAGCAAGGCGAAGCTTTGACTCATGAACATGGGGATGTAAAGGTTTCGACGGGGGTGTAGAAGCCCGATAAGCGAGCCGTGGTTCCGGATCCACGTAAAAAGTCGGACGTTAAATATAAACGCTAAAAATAACAACAAACTCGCATTTGCTGCGTAATTAGCAGCCCGCGTGCCTATTCAGGTTCACCTACAGACCTGATGTCGGCATCGACTATGTAGGAAAACTTTGCGGTGAGGCCCGTAACCGTAAGGGACTAACGGGATAACTGTGGTAGTAGTCTGCTGATGAGCGGCTGCCACGGCGAAAATTTATTCATCAGCTGCGCTCGGAGAAAATCGAGTGGAAATGCTTTCGGACGCGAGTTCGACTCTCGCCATCTCCACCAAAACAAGCTGAACCGTTGAAATTTCAACGGTTCATTTTATATATATACGAATTATACACGAATTTTATCTAAAATTGACGTCGCTTTGCTTTCCTCTGCTGGGTAAAAGTGGCTATAAACATTTAAAGCTGTTGCGATGTCGGAGTGGCCGGGCCGTCTGCTTATCTCTAAAATATTTATATTATTGTTAGCTAATGAGGATATATTATGAAAATGACAAAAGAAGAACTGAAAACGGAGATAGAGAGTTGTCTATCAGATGTAACATTTATTTACCACAATAAAAATGCGGGAGTCACCGCAACTGTAGATGATTTTAAGCCAAAATACCAAGCATGGTTTGGAGAGTTGTGGAAAGAATATTCAAATGCGGATGATTTAATGAGTGATACGTTTTATGACAATCGGTCACTTAATGAAATAGTACAAGAACTCGATTTTCAATTGTATTAAACACGGAACGTACCAGGATGACCTTAGGGCTCCTGGTCTTTTAATTTGAAAAAATATTGTTATTAAACATCGCAAGCAAGCGATGTTTTTTATTGTAATAAGAAAACCCCGCGTTGGACGTGGGGTTCAGTGTACGCTACGCGTTTGACCAGAAATCCTCTCTCCGTTAGGATATAATTGCGGTCTGCCAACTGCAAAATCCTAGGAGGAGGAGATCATGGGTCTTAACGACATAAATAGTCTATCGCATTCGAAATGGAATTGCAAATACCATATAGTATTTGCACCAAAGTACAGAAGAAAAGTGTTTTATGGACAGAAAAAAGTAGCAATAGGAAAGATTTTAAGACAACTGTGTGAATGGAAAGGGATAAATATTATCGAAGCTGAGGTATGTCCTGACCATATACATATGCTGGTTGAAATACCACCCAAAATGGCAGTTTCAGGCTTTGTAGGGTACTTAAAAGGTAAAAGTAGTACGCTAATATATGAGCAATTCGGCGAACTAAAATATAAATATAAAAATAGGTCGTTTTGGTGCAAAGGATATTATGTAGATACGGTTGGTAAAAACACGAGCCGAATTGCGGAGTACATAAGAAATCAACTTGAAGAAGATAAGTTGGGAGATCAATTAAGTATAGCCGAAGTTGGATATTTAAGTAAAAAGAAAAAGTAAACTAAGTGAACGCAGTTGGCAGAAGCGTTTACGCGTTGGACGCGTAGCGAGGAGCAAGGGCTATGCCCGAATGTGAAAAACCCCACGTTCTGATATGTACCCAGAATCCTGGACACATGTTATGAACTAAGCGGAACACATGGATGTTATCCTGTACTTTACAGGTGGCATCCATTTTGTTTTTCTTTGTATTCTTTCATTGTTGTAATAACTTATGTATTCATCTAGTGCTTTTGAAAAGCTCTCAAATGATTCATATTCTTTCTCGTAGCCGTAGTACATTTCATTCTTTAGACGTCCAAAGAATGTTTCCATAATGCAATTATCTATGCAATTGCCACGCCTAGACATCGATTGGATAATTCCTCTGTTTTTTAGTTCCTGACGATAGTAATTATGTTGATATTGCCATCCTTGATCTGAATGAAATATTAATCCTGTAAGTGATTTGAACTTTTTAAATGCCATCTCTAACATTCTCTTGATTTGATTTAGGTTTGGACTCATCGATAAATCATATGAAATAACTTCATTTGTGTACATGTCAATTATCGGAGAAAGATAACACTTTCCCCATGAAAAGTTAAACTGAGATACATCAGTTGTCCACTTCTGAAGTGGTGCTGTTGCTGTAAAGTCCCTATCTATTATGTTTGGTGCTACTTTACCTACTTCACCCTTGAATGAGTGATACTTTTCCTTAGGTCTTTTGCCTTGCAATCCAAGGGAATGCATGATACGTTGTACTCTTTTGTGATTAACAATATTTCCACGTCTTAAGAGCTCTCTATACACTCTTCTCACACCATATCTGCCTTTATGCTGATCAAATATTTTCTTGATTTCTTCAGTGAGTTCAGCATTTCTAAAGCCTACAGTATCAACTTTACTGATTTCGTAGTAGTAAGTTGATTTAGGCATATTTAAACCTTTTAGTAGGTGCTTTAATTGGTATCCTTCTTCTCTGAGCGCTTTGATGATTGCTGCTTTTTCGCCTTGAGTTGCGCAGCCCATCTTTCTTGTCTCAAGGCGATCCTTTTTTTTACTACTTCAATCTCAGCTTTCATTGCCGCAATTTCTGCTCTTAGTCTGATTAACTCTTCACGTTCTGATTCAGTTAAAGGCTTGGGTTCAATCGTTTTCTTTTTCATATCAGGGTTCTTGCTCTTGCGACCTTTCTTTTCATTCACAAGACCATTGTAACCTAATTCTTTGTATTTGCGAACCCACGTATATAGCATTCCATTATTTATACCTGCAGAAACAGCAACTGATTTGTAGGATTGTCCTGCTAATACTTTAGCAACTAATTCATATTTCGCTTCAGGGGTCCACACTTTGTTATTACCTAAGTGCTTTAATGCATCTGGTCCATTTTGTTCTTCGATACGAACCCAGTATCGAACCATTTGATGAAAGTTTGATGTTTTTATTCCTTCTAGTGTTTCAGGCCATATTCCTTGTCGATATAGCTCAATACACTCTAACTTATACTCATGACTGTAACGCATGAAAATACCCTCCTTACTGGGTGTCCAGTAAAGAGGGTACATATCATTCAACGTGGGGATGGTTTTTTTGTCGTTTGTTCATACGACGTAAAACAGGACAAGCAAGGTAGTCCGAGCGTAAGCACTCGCAGGACGTTAAACAGAAAGGAAACTATAACAATGGCATTTACAAGAGACTCGTTAAAACAATTTGGTATTGCCCAGATGTACAGGTCTAGCTCCTCGTCGTGGAAGACCACCTCATCGGTGTGCTCTAGCAGGAAATCGGGGTCGGAAATGATGAAGTACTGGAATATCTCATTGTCCAAATCACCATTTATCAGCTATAGCGGACGGCTTGCAATCTCGTTGGCGAGAACCATCCCTCACACCTGACTTGATAGGTCTTCGTAGGTTTTGATGTAATCGTTGAAATCCATGGGATCCTCCTTTGTTTCTTGCAATCTCGACCGTCTTCAGACGGTCTTGCTGGAGGTCTAAATAGATTGATTAATGAGGCGTTTAGCTATATAATCATATACGTATATGATTAAGAAAGTGAGAGAACTTATGGCTAATGATGTACAGAAGCGCACAGAGCAGGGCGATGAGAAGAAGACAACGCTTACCTTGTCTTTGACGGTTGGCAATAAGAAGAAGCTCAAGGTGATGGCAGCACAGCAGGAGACCTCCATTGCAGCAATCATCCATGAATGGGTAAAAGAACACTCAGAGGAGGTGGACGCATAAATGGCAGGAAATTCTGGTCTTAGCAACGCCACAAAAGCAAAGAAAGATGAGTTTTATACTCAGCTAACAGATATTGAGAAGGAGATGCGTTATTACAGAGCGCATTTTAAGGGCAAGACAGTCTTCTGCAACTGCGACGACCCATTTGAATCCAACTTCTTCAAGTACTTTGTTTTGAACTTCAACAAGTTAGAGCTGAAGAAACTCATTGCCACATGTTATGCAACCTCTCCTATAGCAAACCAGCAGCTGACCCTGTTTGATGTCATCGGTGGTGAAGAGGAGAACCGGGACAAGCCATATAAGGCGATCGTTACTACGGTCTATGACAAGACGGGCGACGGTGGCGTTGATATGTTCGACGTAGCAGAGCTGTTCAAGTCTGGTGAGAACGAGCTTACAGAGCTTGCAGGTGATGGAGATTTCCGTTCTAAGGAGTGTCTTGAACTTTTGGATGAGGCAGATATTGTTGTGACGAATCCGCCATTCTCATTGTTCAGAGACTACGTAGCAACGCTTATGGAACATAAGAAGAAGTTCATCATCATTGGAAACGTGAATGCCATCACATACAAAGAGGTATTTCCACTGATTATGAATAATAAAATCTGGATTGGAGCAAGCATCCATTCTGGAGATAGGGCATTCTACGTTCCTGATGATTACCCTCTCAATGCCTCTGGCTGTGGAGTTGATGCAGACGGTCGTAAGTTCATTCGTGTAAAGGGCGTGCGTTGGTGGACGAACATCGACTATAGACAGCGCCATGAAGAATTAATTTTGGTTAAGAAATACAGTCCTGAAAACTACAGTAGCTACGACAATTATGACGGAATCAATGTAGATGCCACGTCTGATATTCCGTGTGACTATGCAGGCATGATGGGTGTTCCCATTACGTTCCTCGATAAGTACAGCCCAGACCAATTTGAGATATTGGGTGTAACGCAATCATGGTGTGGAGTGGCAAGCAAAATATATCCAAAGCAGGTTCAAATTGATAAAAATGGTAAACGCTCTCAGGTAACAAAGCTCAATGATGGTGCGGCAATAAAGGTTGAAGTACCGCCTAAGGGAAAGACTTATTACGATGTTGATGGAGAACTATTTGTAAAAACATATGCACGCGTGCTTGTGAGAAACAAACATCCAGAAGCTCCGAGGGAGGTGTAAATCGTGCAGATAGAACAAAGAAAAGTGACTGTTAGAGAGGTCACAGAGGGATATTTCAATGATGACGAAGAAGGCGTTGTTGGGTATGATGAACGGCTTGATATTCGACCAAAATATCAAAGAGAGTTCGTCTATAAAGATGCACAGAGAGATGAGGTTATCCGAACGGTACGCCGAGGATTGCCGTTGAATGTGATGTATTGGTGCTGTACAGGCGAGGATACCTATGAAGTGCTAGACGGACAGCAGAGAACAATTTCTCTGTGTGAGTACGTCGATGGTACTTTCTCGGTCGATGACAAGTATTTCTATAACTTGCCTTCTGACCAGCAAGACCAGATTCTTGATTATGAGCTGTTTGTCTATGTATGCGATGGCACCGACTCAGAGAAGCTGGACTGGTTCAAGATAATCAATATTGCTGGTAAACCTTTGACTGACCAAGAGCTGAGAAACGCCATTTATGCTGGCTCTTGGGTTTCTGATGCAAAGCGTTATTTCTCGAAGACGGGATGTGCTGCTGATACGTTGGCGGGCGATTACCTCAAGGGTGAATCCATCCGTCAGGAGTACTTGGAGACTGCTATTAGCTGGGCTGCTGCCGCAGATGGTGAAACCATCGAAGGCTATATGGCAAAGCATCAAAACGAGCCTACCGCTCAAGCATTGTGGAGCTACTTCCGCTCTGTTATTGAGTGGGTAGAGGCTATCTTCCCGAAGAAGCGCAAGGAGATGAAGGGTCTGGCTTGGGGCTTGTTCTATAACGAACATGGAAAGAGAACAGACCTAGACCCTAAGAAGCTTGAACTTGAAGTGCAGAGGCTTCTTGGCGATGAGGATGTGACAAAGAAATCCGGCATTTATGAGTACCTGCTTACTGGCTCTGAGCGTGCCTTGTCCATCCGTGCCTTTGATAGACGTGATGCCTTGGCAGCTTACGAGAAACAGCATCACAAGTGTGCAATCTGCGGTGAAGAGTTTGAGTTTGAGGAGATGCAGGCAGACCACATCAAGCCTTGGAGCAGGGGCGGTCACACAACCACTGAGAACTGCCAGATGCTCTGTCGTGATTGCAACTTGAAGAAAAGCAATAAGTAGGTGAATCAATATGAATGGACTTAATGTAGAGCAAGAAGCAGCTCTAGTTTATGCGTGGATGCACCAGGATGCAGATGAGAGGGATTTCACAGACCTAGGAATCTCGGAACCGTAAACTCGGTCATATCTGATTGAGATAAGAAAAGACACATTGATATAAAGATTTAAATGTGAATACTATAATTCTATAAAAAGGAGCTGTCTATATTATGTCTGTAGAAATAGTTGAAAGCGTCTTAGGTGAAATAAATAATGATAGATTTAAAGAAGCCTGTGAAATCTTGGTAAAAGAATACCCTTTTGAACCTGTTATAACTAATCCTAGACCTAGAAATTACAGTTATAGACAAAAGATGGAGCAATTTAGGAGAGATGGATTTATTGACAGATATACTGGAGAAAAACTTTTAAACCCAGGAGCGTTGAAATTGATATCGTTTTTCTACCCAGAAGAGTTCCCTTATCAAGCCCACTGGAAAATGACGGATACGCATATTGCATATATGGAACTGATTCCAACGATTGATCATATTTTTCCTGTTTCTAGAGGTGGAGAGGACAATGAGGAAAACTGGGTGACCACTTCAATGAAGAAGAATGCAATCAAGAGCAATTGGACTCTGGATGAACTAGGTTGGGATTTGTACCCTGCAGGCAATATTGATAAGTGGGATGGACTAACTAAGTTATTTGTTTCAGCCGTCGAGAAACACCCCGAAGCTTTAAATGACAATTATATCGCTAAATGGTATCGAATATCATTATATTAGGTGATAATACCTAAACAAAACTACATAAGGAGCAAACGATGCAAAACATTATTATCAGAGAAGCAACTGCAGCCGATGCGGCAGCATGCATGAAGCATTCAAGAAGAGTGGGCTCTGAAACTGATAACCTTTCCTTTGGAGCAGATGGATTTCCTATATCGCTCGAAGGCGAGAAGGAATATATAGAGATGATGCATGAAGCTCCTCGCTCTGTTCTTTATGTTGCTATCAAAGATGGAGAGGTCGTGGGTACAGTCAGCCTAAATGGTCTTCCGAGGAGGATGAGCCATCGTGCTGAGCTGGGGATTACCGTTTTGATGTCTGAATGGGGCAAGGGTCTTGGCAGTAGGCTCATGGAAACGGTGATTGACTTTGCCGAAAAAAGTGGCATTGAAATCATTGAACTTGCTGTCAGAAGTGACAATGAGAGGGCTATTAGACTCTATAAGAAACACGGTTTTGAGAGTATTGGGGTGTATAAATCATATTTCAAAATAGATGAAAAATATGTTGATTTCAAGCTAATGAATCTATATTTCACTTAGCTCAATTCATTTGACGGTGGGTAAAAATTTATTATATAATTATATTATATAGGGGAAACAGGTGCGAATCCTGTGCGGTCCCGCCACTGTAAGTCTAATCTTATTATGACAAGCCAGATACCTTAGACTCCATCTTGCGATGTACATGGGAGTTATGTTTTTTTGTTGCGTAAATACGGTCGCATTTGAGCGACTTTTTTATTTTCAAAAAAGTAAACTATTTTTATGAAAGGAAATGCAAATGAAACAAGCAAGCAGAACTAGAAAATTATGGGCATTTGTTTTACTTGTTGCGATGACGCTTAGCAGTGTTCAATTCGCCTTTGCGAATACTGGAGAGACTCCAGAAAACACGGCTAATAGTGATAGTCAGGTAAGTGAAAGAGCAGCGCAGCCACGTGCAGCAGCTGATAAGCCTTCGACGGTCGATGAGACCAAGAATAAGCTTGATGAGCCACATTTCGCTGTGGTTGCAATGAACAAAGAGGATGGACTCATCTTTGAGCCACACAATGTTTGGGTGCTAGACAATGAACCAATCTGGGTTGCACTCAAGAACAGTGGACACAATTTTGAGAACCTAGAGACAGAGATTAAGAAAATTGACGGTAAGGTTGGAAACTACGTCAGATACTATAATGGAGATAAGTACGACCTTAGCGGACTAGGTAAGGACGCTGGAGCACTAGTTTTCACAGAAAGACTTGATGCCGATGTCAAAACAAAGGAATACCAGGCGCTTGTTGCTCTCCTAGCTGATCACAAAAGCAAGCCCGAAGAGGAGAGACAGTTTGACGATGTCAAGGCTGCATATGACAAGGCACTAAGCGAGCTTCCAAAGGCCGATAAGGAAAAAGCTGTGGCTTTGACGAATGAGCTTAAGGATGCCTATAAGAAGTACAAGGACTGGAATTCGCAGGAAAAGGCAAAAGTAAGCTTTAATGTGACCATGGATGGCAGGGCTGTTAGTGGTGCTAGTGTTTCTGCTGTCAATAAGTATGGCAAGGAATTTAAGGGAACAAATGGAGCTGCACTTGCTTTAAACAGCGGTGAATACAAGTTTGTTGTGACATATGGGCAGAACGAAGTCAGTGGAACATTTACAGTGGCTGCAGGGGAGAAGAAGGTAATCGATACTCCTTTGATGCTTGATAACATGATTGCTGGTATGAAGTTTATGTCGGGAAATCCAGCTAAGACAGAACTTCACACAATTAAGAGTGGATATAATGTTACAACAAAGCCATACGATGCAGATTCAGATCTCTATGTAAATATTAAAGCAAATGATGGTGCTCCAAAGGGATATTCTTGGAAGTACAAGCTTTATGCTGTTTACAAAGGCGTATATGATGGCAGAGACTATGGAGATGAGAGTGAATCAAAGAATGTAATACCATGGGCTAGCAATAATAGAAAGCTAAAGAATGTAATCAATTATGGAATGTCTGCAGATAGCTTTAAGATTAAAGTGGTTCACCAGCTAGAGAACGGCTATATTCAGAGACAGTACTATCCGGTTGATACTCAAAGGTTACCAACCCTGAGTAAGCTTGCGGTGACTGATAAGAATGGAAATTCTATACCAATTAATTTTGATCCTGAGACTATGAGCTATGGATTTGATACTACGGATGATAAGCTTACATTTGATTTAGCAACACAGAGAAAGAACGCGAATGCAAGCTTCGGAAGTGCAGCAGAAGGATATCTGATCCGAATAGATGATAATTTCGTTGAAGCAGGCAAGCACGAGGTTAATGCAAGTCAGGGCTCTGTAAATATTTCGGTAATGAACACAAATACATATACCGAGAATTCGTACAGAGTAGATATCAATAAGGTGCCTAGCTATAAGGTTACGGTCAAGAAAGCAAAGGGCGTTGACGTAAAACTTGTAAATCAGATGGGTGGCGAAATTAAGGCTGATCAGGTTAAGGACACAGAGGCTATCTTCAATGTTGGAGCTGGTAACTACGAGTGGATTTCAACCTTAGATAAGGATTACCACGCAAAGGCATCTATCAAAGTTGAAGCTGGTAAAGCAAATACTTTTGAGGCAAAGACTCCAGTCAAGGAAGCTTTGATAAATTCGCTTTCAACTGCAAGAAACTTCAATGTAAATAAGCCTGTTCCATTTAAGGAAGCTAATGGTAAGAGTTTTGATTGGAAGGATCATAGCTATAAGTATGTCGTTCCAGATTACTCGGAAATTTTTGATGTAAAGATTGAAAAAGCTGGCGAAGATGTCACAATTTCTAGGGGTGAATACACTACATACGATGGAGTAAAAACTAAGGCTGAAAAATGGCTAAAGGGTGTGAGCTCACAGAAAATTAATAAGTTAGTTAATGTCGGCGGACTCAATAATTCCGTGAATATGATAGTATCCAAGACTTCAGGCAATGTCACATACTATCAGGAATACAAAATTAGCACGGCGAGAAGCACGACACTTCATTCGCTTGACATTACAGATAACTTTGGAAATGCTGTAGATCTTTATGCAAATGGAGAGACTGGCTATATCGACACAGTAAACAAGTATCAGGCCGAAGTTTCTAGCGATGTAAGTTCAATTGATTTAAGTTTGACATTCCCAGGCGGAGATGAAAGTGAAGAGGCTTTGGGCAAATATGTCGCAAAGATTCGCGGTAAGGAGTACGTCCGAACTCAAGATGGCAAGGCTATCAAAGCAAACCTAGAACTTGATGCAAGCAAGTCAGAAGAAGATGTTGAAATTGAAGTTATAAATGCAGAAACAGGAAATGTGAGCAACAAGTACACTGTGAAGGTAACAAAAGCTCAGCCTGTAAGCGTGAGATTTAACACAAATCCTAAAGATTCACGCATAAGCCTAAAAAACGAGAAGAGTGGAAAAGCTGTAAGCCCAGAGGCAGACGGAAGCTTCCTTCTTGTTAAGGGAACATCATATACTTACACGGTTACACATGCTGACTATATTGCTCAGTCAAAGACTTTTAAACAG
The DNA here is from genome assembly GCA_001189495.1 of Eubacterium sulci ATCC 35585. Taxonomy (NCBI): domain Bacteria; kingdom Bacillati; phylum Bacillota; class Clostridia; order Peptostreptococcales; family Anaerovoracaceae; species [Eubacterium] sulci. The sequence goes on from CP012068.1 coordinate 258,587, forward strand.
GAAAATCAGACATCAATAAATGTTGCCCTTGTAAAGGCTCCAGTAAATTCTAAGCTGAACAAGGATCTAAAGGCGGAGTGGCCAAATTTCAGATACGACACAAATAACAACGGAGTACTGAACTATCCACTTCCAAGAAATGCCTCGGAAACTACTCTATATTGGGCTACAAAGTTTGGATCTGCCGACATGTACGGCTCGCTTGGATGCCCAATTATGGTAGATGGATACATATATAACTATGCAGGAACAACAATTTTGAAGTTCGACTCCATGACAGGAGAAATCGTAAAAACTGCTCAGATGAAGAAGAAATCTTCATTTGCGATTAACGCGCCTACCTATGCAGAGGGTATGATTTTTGTGGGTCTAGAAGATGGAACAATTCAGGCCTTTGATGCCGAGACTCTAGAGTCACTTTGGATCTACGAAGCGCCTCGTGGAGGACAACCAAACTGCCCAATTGCCTACAAAGATGGATATATCTACACAGGCTTCTGGGTTGGGGAGGAAAGCCGTGCAGAATTTGTTTGCCTATCTGTTACAGATGAGGACCCAACAAGAACTGATGAAGTTAAATCAGCTTCATGGGTTCACGAAGGAAGTGGTTACTACTGGGCAGGTGCTTATGTAGGAAACGGAAATGCTGGTGCGATAGAAGTTGCATCAAAGCAGGCTAGAACCTATATCGTTGTCGGATCAGATGACGGAAAGAGCACAGGAACAGCTTATGGCGAGCTTCTTTCACTTGATCCGATAAATGGAAGAGTAATTGACTCAATCAAAGATACATTTGTTGGCGATATCAGAAGCACAGTAATGTTTGATAAGGAAACAGCAAGGTACTACTTTGTTACAAAGGGCGGATACTTCTGCTCAGTCAAGCTAAATGAGGACGGAAGCTTTGATAGAGATTCCATCAAAACGCTTTCGCTCCTTCCAAAGAACTACCAGAAATACCTATCAGGTAGCTCAAAGTCATACATTCCTTTTAGTGCATCAACTCCCGTAATTTATAAGGGAAGAGCATATATTGGCGTAGGAGGAAGTGGTAACTTTGCTCCGTATAGTGGACATAATATCTCAGTAATCGACCTTAAGAGTAACACTATTGCATACTCAATTGAAACTAGAGGATATCCACAGGCAAGCAGCTTGCTTACAACAGCATACGAGAAGGATGATCAAAGTGTATACGTATACTTTTTTGAGAACTTGACACCAGGAAAGATGAGAGTTATCAAGGATAAACCAGGTCAAACTGCGCCGTCTGAGGTACAGATTGAAACAGATAACAGGCAGAACCAGTATACAGTTGCGCCTACACTTTTCACTCCATCAGGTGCCCATGCTCAGTATGTAATTTGTAGCCCTATTGCTGATGAATACGGAAATATATACTTCAAAAACGATTCATCGCATATGTTCATGATAGGACCTACAATCAAAGAGCTTAGGATTACGCAGAAGCCTAAGAAAACTGAGTACACAGTTGGAGAAACTTTTGATCCAACAGGACTTAAAGTTGAGGCGGTATACAGCACTGGTAAGACTAGGGATATAACAAAGTACATAGGTTACAACACAAATCCGCTTAGCCTGGATGATGAGGACTTTGAAATCAGACTCCAAACAGGGTCAAGAATGTACCAGGATAAGAATGGAAAGACAGATGTCACATACATTCCTCCTACTGCATTCCTCGACCTAACAATTAAGCTAAAGCAGAAAGAAGAGCCTGCAAAGGAACCTTTGAGACTTGCGGGAGAAGATAGATATGAGACTGCTATAAAGATTGCTGATGCCCTAAAAAAGGAGCAAGGTAAGGATAAGTTTGACACAGCAGTTGTAGCATATGGAGACAACTATGCTGATGCACTTTCAGGAGCATATCTAGCAAAGGTAAATAATGCACCACTTCTACTAGTAAATAGAAACAACACAGAACAGACTATAAAATACATTCAGGCAAATCTAAGGCCAGGCAAGTCAAGCAAGGTCTACTTGCTCGGAGAATCTGATGTTGTCCCAGAGGTTGTTAGAACTAGACTTGATGGAAACTTTACAGTTAAGAGATTAGCTGGAGAAGATCGTTTTGCAACAAACTTAGCAATTCTAAAAGAAGCTAAGGTGAATAATGAAGAAATTTTAGTTTGCTCAGGATACGGATTCGCAGATAGCCTCTCTGCTTCAGCGACAGGTCGTCCGCTACTACTTGTTGGAAAGACTCTTACAGCAGAGCAAATAGCATATCTAAAGAGCATTAGATCTAGAAATTACACTCTAATAGGAGATAGCGGAACTGTAAGCAGTGCAGTCGAAACCAGCTTAAGCGGGCTTGGAAAAGTAGGTAGAGTTTTCGGTGCTGATCGCTTTGAAACTTCGGTTGCAGTAGCAAAACATTTCTTTAAGAATCCTAAAAGTGTTGTTATAGGTTATGGAGGTAATTTCCCTGACGGTCTTTGCGGAGGTGTGCTTGCGGAAAAACGTGGGGCACCATTGCTTTTGATCAATGAGAGAAATACAGAATTTGCAAAGCAATATGTAAAAGAAAACTCGATAAAGGATCAGATTGTTCTTGGGGACAGCGATCTTATATCAAATAGGGCAATTGATGCCATTGTAAAATAGTTACATCAACAAAAAGCCCGCTTGCAACGCAAGCGGGCTTTTCTCGTTTATTTGCTATTTATCTTCGCTCTGGAAGTGTTCCTTTGCAAAGTCCATCTCCTGAACAAACTCGGCTGTTCCTAGGTACTTTCCGTCCTTATCACGCACTGCCATGTACTTGATTAGCATTGTCTTGCCCTGCTTTTCTGCCCATACTGGGAATTCGTCTCTAACGCCGTTTCTGAAGTCCTCGATGATTGTTCTAACCATTGGCGCAATCTTAGGAGGGTGGCAGGAGAAAACTTCTCTATCTATAGCCATAGAAGGTCTCTTAAAGAGCTTTGGTCCTTCGTTAAAGTAGCGGTTGATATTGTTTTCATCTACGAATGTAATCTCAACTGGAATTGTGTTCAAAAGAGCAGTTAGCTGCTCAAGAGTAACGTGTCCGCCAGGCATTACGATTTCATCGCTATTAGACGATGATGTAGCATTTTCAACAGTTTCACCTTCTGGCTTCTTATCGAACATTGTCTTCTCATATTCCTCAGCCTCTGGCCAAACATTGGCAACGATGCCCATGCAGTCTGCGTAGTCCTTGGAGTCGTGATAGATTCTATACCACTCTTCAGTAGCAAAGTTAAGTGCACAGATAGGGAAGAGGATATTTGACTCCTTGTAGATCATCTCTTCGGCTCTTGTCAAAACTGCTGAAACCCTTTCGAACCATGCGTCATCAAAAGCGCGGTTCTTTGTTAGAGCAGTCATCTCATCTCTGATCTCATCGTCAACAGTCCACATAACATTTGATGGACCTGAAATTCCGTACTTTACATTTAGGTGAGGGTAGATGAGGTCGCCTTTTTCCGCATAGTGGATAGCGATTTCTCTTACGCCTTCAAACTTATTTAGAATCTCTTCGTTGCTAGCTTTGTTTTCGATAGCGGCTCTTGTGTCGCTGATTCTCTGAGCTAGAACATCGTTTTCACGTGTCAGAGTTTCGAGTGGGTGGCCAGGGATTGCAATTAGGGTTGCTGCAAGCTGAAGCTTGTCCTGCTGAAGCTTTTCTCTTTCCTCTGCTGTGCTCATTTGGCCAGTGCTGTTAGCAGCTAGAGTGTTCTTAATCTCTTCCTGCTTCTTTGCCTTCATTGACTCGATTACAGCGCTACCAGCATTTGCAATCTTCTCCTCCTGTGTTGCACCGTGGAAAAGTGCTGAGTGTAGGTCGCAAAGCTTCTGAATCTCAGTAATTGGAGTTCCTTCTGCGATGAGCTCCTGCTCAGCCTGCATGATCTCTGAAGCGTCAACACTGTTAAACTTCTCAACAAAATCAGCTCTAACAGACTCTAGTTCTTCGCCTTCTCCAAGTCTCTTTAGGTAGCCCTTGAGAAGTGCTGTTCTTTCTTCCTTTGATTCAGGTGCGCCAGAAGGCTTAACATCTTCGCTACCTGCCCCGTCTAGGTTTATTGTGCTTGGCATCTCGCCAACGAGCTGGAAGCCCTTTGATGTGAGAGTGCTAACAACATCTAGCATTGAAATGCCCTTCATCTTTGCACCCTTTGGAATTGTCATGATCTTTCCAATTGAGTTGAGCATTGCTTTCTTGTTTATCTCTGTGAATCCTAGATCGTACATAATCTGCTGTAGTTCAGGGTATTCTTTAACTAGGTCGTGTACTGAACGGTTTAAATCTAATGGTTTCATGTCTATTCTCCTTTTAAAATCAATTATCCTAATATGAGCCTCGGCCCATCTGCTATCTTTTATGTCTATATTATACATATACACAAAAGATAATTATGTAACATCGGTTACATTTTTCAGGAAAAATAATTTTATACAATTTTTTATCAAAATGCGAGGCCTGCGTGGTCGCGCGCCTAAATCCACAGGGCGACAGCGACATTCCATCAAAAGGGCTACTCGTTGTTTTTGAGCGCCTCAGAAATCGGAATCCTTTTGATGTGTCTAAACTGCAAAGCAGCTGATACGACAAAGCTGGCTACTGATATTATCAAAGTTTTGACGTATACGGATGTACTGATGTATAAATCTACCCAGCCTGAGAAGGAGCTTGTCGATATTTTGTATGATACTGCCATGATTTTAGTGCCGATAGGTATGCTCAAAACAAGACTTATCATGAAAATTATCGCACTTGAAATTACATATAGCTTTGCAATTTCAGAGCTTCTGTAGCCCAAAATCTTTATAAGGGATATTGAAACTACATTATTATCTAGAATAACCTTTGTGACTAGGTAGGCTAAGATGATGCTCATTATTGCTGAGACGAGCACTACCATCTCGAAGATACCTGCCATGGAATTAAGCATTTGATCTGCTATGGCAGTGTAATCCTCAGGAGTGTTTATAACATGTATATTGCTTTCCGGAATGTCTTTGAGTTTCTCATTTGTAAGGTATGAATTGAACCAGTCGTCAGGTTTATCAAAGTCCTTTCTGAAGAGGCTTTGTCTCATGAATACTGAAAGTCCCTGCTTGTATTCATAGCTTCCAGCAATTTTATATGTGTAGCTTTTGTCTTTGTATTCAGTTGTAAGCTTTATTCTGTCACCGACCTTGAGGTCGTATTTCTGAAGGTAGCTATCACTTACGAGGACGGATTTATCGTCCTTAGGTAGTTTAGGCATATTCTTATAGTATGCTGACTTATCAGGAACGCCTAAAACATAGATATCGTCTGGATTTTCGAATCCTTTCTGCTTGTATTTTAGGGTGTTTACACAAATCTTTTCTGCATCCTTGTTTGCGGTTTCAGTAGGAGTTTTTAGCACATACTGGTATTTTGCTGGAGCGGTCTTGGCTACCGTGTCCTTGTAGTGAATAAAGAGCGTTTGCATTGTCATGCTGTAAATCATCAGCGTGCTAGCAAAGACAACTCCGAGGAACAAAACTAGGAAGTTTCCTTTATTCTGAAGGATTACTCTCAGCCTGAATCTAGACATAAAGCTCAAAGGTGGAAGTTTGGTAGCATTCTTTGATTTATTTCTCTTAAGGTCATGTCTTAGGAACTTAAGCGGCGAACGCCTGAGCGAATAGCTGATAATCAAAAGGTTTACGAGCAAAACTATGATTATCGTCGAAACTGTCGTCGCATAAAAAGCATATGAACTCCAAGTCATCTTAAATGGAGGAAGCGAGTAGGAATTATAGTAAAGCCCTGCAACGAGGCCTTTAAAATAGGTGTATCCTAGGATATTTCCCAAAATCGCAGAGAGTAAGCTAATGAGTATAGGAATTCTCATATAGTGCCATGTTAGTTCGGCACGTGTGTATCCAGATGCAAGCAGAGTTCCGACAGATTTCGATTCCTTATCTATCATGCTAAGCGTTGTAATAGCAAAGATAAACGCCATTATAATCATGACTATAGCAAGCAAAACGAGTATTACGGATTGATCCCTACCCATGTCGTTTCCCGTAAATATTATTGCCTGATTTTCCTTGGCCGGTATGAATTCATCAAGAGTGATTTGCTGATAGGCCGCCTTGACAGCAATATACTTAGCTAAGTCATCATAGAGCTTTTTTTGCTTAGTTTCGCTAAGGTTTTTACTATTCTTCCATGCGAATACAGGTGTTGTTGCAGCATCGCTTAAGCGATCAAATCCCTCGCTTGTAACTGTTGCTACTGTAAAGTCCTGAGCATTAAAAATTGTGTCCGTATTCTTTGGGAATAGGGCACTGTAGTCGGAAAGAGCTATGAGTCCGACTATCTTAAAACTCTTACCTTTCAATTTGACGGTGTCGCCGATTTTTAGGGAATTGTTTTTGGCAAAGAGTCTATCTATGCCAAGCTCATCGCTCTTCTCTGGAAGCCTGCCATCCATGAGACTCGCTTTGTTAACCTTTTCACGGTTTACAAATATACGATATTTATTTTTGCCGGCTGTCACTTCCTTGTATGATATGTCATAGAGCTTAACATCGTTTTCGTCCTCAATATTTTTTATAAAACTTTCATCAGGAGCAGCAGAAAGGCGAAAGTGGCCGTCTTCTATATTGTATTTTTCAAAGCTCTCATTATATGTAACTTCCATGCTATGGTCGGTCGCAAGCATACCGGATGTAAATCCAATCATCAAAGTTATAAAACAAAATATAGCTAAATATCTTCCCCACTCGTGTTTTAGCTCGCGTTTAGTTCGTTTATTTAAAGGGTTTCGCATGTCACACCTACCAATCTAGATCAGCTGCTGAAATCTTGCTCTGGTTGTGGTAAGACTCCCTCACAGTGCCGTCTCGAAGCGTGATTACAGTGTCAGCCATATTCTTGATTGCATCGTTGTGGGTTACAATGATAATTGTACTTTGATATTTCTTGTTAACCTCGCTGATAAGGCTGAGAATTTCCTTTGATGTATTGTAGTCAAGCGCGCCAGTCGGCTCGTCACACAGCAGCAAATCAGGGTTTTTAACAATGGCTCTACCTATAGAAACTCTCTGCTGCTGCCCGCCCGAAAGCTGATTTGGAAGTTTGTGCTGGTGCTCCGTAAGACCAAGAGTTTCAATTAAATCGTCGATATCTAGTGGCCTTTTGCTAAGATAGGCTCCGACCTCTATGTTTTCTCTAGCCGTGAGGTTAGGAATTAGGTTGTAGAATTGAAAAACGTAGCCGAGGTGGTTACGCCTGTAGTTAGAAAGTTCCTTTTGATTCATGCTCTCTATTGCAGAACCGTCTATAACAATGGAACCTGAATCTGCGCTTTCTATGCCGCCGATGATGTTTAGAAGTGTTGATTTGCCAGAGCCTGATGGACCGAGCAAAACACATAACTCACCACGCTTTATATCCAGACTAATACCATTCAAAACCTTCGCAAGGCTGTCGCCGTAGCCGTAGGATTTGTTGATTTCTTCAATTTGTAAAAACATTACTGTCCTCCTAAAGTTTTATGACAATCCAATTTTGATACATAGCGTAGTTTACATACATCAAAAGAGGATTTTGCAATATCTGTGCACCAAAGTTAGCATAGGCTAACTTAACAAAATAATTATAAAACTATGACTTAAAAGATACAAGAGTTCGTAGAAATAAATAGGATAAATTTTATTTTTGTGTGATTGAAACAAAAAAATAAAGGGTAATATTTTCACTATAAGACAATATTAGGTATTAATTACTTATAACTATTTAATATAATTTATGACATGAAATGTTTATTTCAGGAGGTGTAGACATGGCAAAGATTTACAAGAATGTAACAGAGCTTATAGGAGGAACACCACTGCTTGAGGTAAAGAACATCGAGGCGGCGGAAAATCTTGAGGCGAGAGTCTTAGTTAAGCTAGAATATCTAAATCCAGCAGGCAGTGTTAAGGATAGAATCGCAAGAGCTATGATAGAGGATGCAGAGGCTAAGGGTCTGCTAAAGAAGGGAAGCACTATCATTGAGCCAACATCAGGAAACACAGGAATCGGGCTTGCTTCAGTAGCAGTATCAAAGGGATATAGAATCATTTTGACAATGCCTGAGACCATGAGTGTTGAGCGTAGAAATATACTTAAGGCTTATGGAGCAGAGCTCGTTTTGACAGATGGATCAAAAGGAATGAAGGGTGCAATCGCAAAGGCTGAGGAGCTCGCAAAGGAAATTGAGAATAGCTTCATCCCAGGACAGTTCATGAACCCTGCAAATCCTAAGGCTCATGAGGAGACAACAGGTCCTGAGATTTGGGAAGATACAGATGGAGAGGTAGATGTCTTCGTATCAGGTGTAGGTACTGGTGGAACAGTTTCTGGAACAGGAAGATACCTTAAGAGCAAGAAGCCTAGTGTAAAGGTAGTTGCTCTTGAGCCAGAAGATTCAGCTGTAATCTCTGGGGAGGCAGCTGGTCCTCATAAGATTCAGGGAATCGGAGCTGGATTCATTCCGGATACACTTGACAAGTCAGTGTTTGATGAGGTTCTTAAGGTTAGCAATGATGAGAGCTTTGAAGCTGCAAAGCTTCTAGCACATAAAGAAGGTGTACTTGTTGGAATTTCTTCTGGTGCTGCTTTGAGCGCTGCGCTAAGACTTGCAAAACTGCCTGAGAACAAAGGAAAGACAATAGTTGCGCTTCTTCCTGACAGTGGAGATCGCTACTATTCAACTCCGTTGTTCACAGAGTAAAATTTGTAGATAGATTAAATTACCCGTATTCACGCTTTAGTGGATGCGGGTTTTTGCATTTGGGGATTTTTTGGTTTTACTTTTAACTCATGGTGATACATGTTAACATATTGCTGAGGAGATTTTGATGAATACAGATTTGATTTTTAAAATTTTTATATATGGATGCGCAGTGTTTTTATCGATTTTTCAGGGCAATGCAGCGGTGTATTTGTTTAATAGAATGCCGGCAGAATGGCTTTGTGACTACGACGAGGATCCGCCTGAGGAGCTTATGAGCATGGATGTGCAAAGGGTTAAGAGCATGCCGTGGAAGTATATTTTCAGTATGCTATTTGTTATCCTAAATATGACCTTGATAAGGGAAGACTTGCAGTTTGCATTAGCTTCTAGTTTTACGCTATGGCTTCTTCTTGAACTTGCTATCGCTGATGTGAAATACAATATTTTGCCAGACCAACTGATAATTTTACTTGCTGTCTGCAGCATCGGATTTATTCCATATAAGGATGGAGTTTGGGAAATCTTGTCTGGTGGATTAATCGCATTTGTGATTATCTTTGTCATTGCACTGATGGGAAAGCTGTGCTATCGCAAGAATACGATGGGCGGTGGAGATATCAAACTTTTTACAGCAATTGGTCTTATTTGCGGAAGTTTTGGTAGTTTTTTTATTTTGATGGGAAGCTACATGCTACTTGCGCTTCATGCGATATTTCTCTTTGTATATGCAGCAGCAAAGCCCAAGTACAAGCTAAAGAAATATCTTCCTATGGCACCGTACATAGCGATTATCACAGCGATTTACCTTATATTCTTCTGGGACATTAGGTTTATATAATATTTTATATAGCTGTACAGTGGCAATTTTGATATAATGTTGTTTATGGAAAAAAATATTCTTTTGACATTGGAATACGACGGCAGCCTATTTCATGGCTGGCAGGAGCAGGACGGACAGATAACCGTTCAGGGAAAGCTCGAGGAAGCACTGAGTTTGGTGTGCCAAAAACCGATTAAGGTTTCGGGAACGAGCAGAACTGACGCGGGGGTTCATGCACTTGCTCAGTGTTGCAATTTCAAGGAGGATATTGAGATACCTACAGACAGAATCGCGCGTGCCGTAAACAATATGCTTTCAGGTGGGAGATACGGTGCTGGTAGTAAGCTCAGTGCGATTAGAGTTTTATCAGCAGAAGAAAAATCTGAAGATTTTCATGCGCGTTTTGACTGCAAGGGGAAGAAGTACATATATAGGGTATGCGATGAGGGCGTCAGCGTATTTGAACGCAACTATTGTTACTTTGTAGATGAGAAGCTAGATGTTGATGCTATGAATGAGGCTTGCAAGTATCTAGTTGGAACTCATGATTTTGTTGCGTTTCAGTCGGCTGGAGGAAATCCCCGCAAGACTACAGTGAGGACTATAAGTGCTGCGAAAACTAGCAGAATTGATAAGGCTGGGGGCGGCTCAGAGGTGCAGATAGAAGTCTGTGGTGATGGATTTCTCTACAACATGGTAAGAATTATCACAGGAACCTTGGTTGAGATTGGCAGTGGGAAAAAAGCACCGAGCGATATGGAATCAATAATTTCAAGTGTCGATAGGAAGCAAGCGGGTCATACGGCACCACCATGCGGGCTCTACCTAGCAGAAATCTATTTTGAGAATTTATTTGATCAGGAGTAGATATGGATTCAAATGTAGATCTAAATATATATGAAATATTAGCGGCTTTTGGTATGTCAGTCGTGGTTGCTTTTGTGTTTACTCCAATAAGCATCAAGATTGCTCACCTAATAGGCGCAATAGATGTGCCTAGGGACTGGAGAAGGATGCATCAGAGGCCAATTCCTCGTTTTGGAGGCCTTGCTATATTTGCTGGTGTAATGGTAACTCTTGCTGTATTACAGTGGGATGAGCCGAAGATTAGGGTTGCTATGCTCGGAGGAGCTCTAATGTACCTGCTTGGTGTGGTCGATGACCTCAAGAATCTTCCGGCTATAGTTAAGCTCATAGGCCAGACGGCAATTGCAGTTTTAATGTTTTCTATGGATATGAGGATATCTTTTATAGCAAATTACCTTGGCGAGGGAAGACTGCATTTCAATACAGCTATTTGCTTTGTGGTTACAGTTCTTTGGATAATTGGTATCACAAATACAATAAATATTATAGATGGACTTGATGGTCTTGCTGCGGGTATTTCAGCTATTGCAGCACTTTGCATTGCCTATATAGCCTACATTCATGGCGGTATAGCAGGAATGCCAATAGTTTGTATAGCCATGGTTGCTATTGCTGGAAGCTGCATAGGATTTTTGCCTTTTAATTTCTCGCCGGCAAAGACTTTTATGGGTGATGGCGGAGCTTTGTTCCTTGGATTTATGATTGCAATTCTATCAGTTGTAGGTCCTCTTAAGAGATCGACTATGATTGCGGTTGTTGTTCCTGTAGTGGTTCTCGCAATTCCTATCTTTGATACTTCATTTGCGATTTTGAGAAGAATGGTTAATCGCAAGCCTATCATGGGAGCAGATAAGGAACATTTACACCACAGACTCATGGCATATGGATATGGACAGAGACGCACTGTAATCATGCTCTACGGCATAAGCGCGATTATGGGGATGTCTGCTGTTTTAATCAGCCGAGAGCTTTACAAGGATGCTGTGGTTCTAGCACTCATAGCAGGTGCATATCTATATGTGTTCCTAACAGATCCAAACCATAAGATGCCTCGCATCAAGGCTGTTAACATCGCTCAGGAGGAGAAGAAGGCGCACTTCAAAAGCGATGGAGCAAAGGTTTCTGAAGAGCTTGATGCAAAAGAGAAATAGAACGTGCCTTGCGAATAAATGATTTTGCGAGATAGGGCACAAAGTTATAGCAATAAATTAGCGTCTCGTCCAAAGCGAGCGCTATTTTTGATATAGGGATACGGAGAAAAACATGGAAATGGCAGAACGTCTCAGTACGGAAAGACGCGAGAAAGCGGCTCTGCGAAGGCAGCTTATTAAAATCGCAGTGCCAATTGCGATTCAAGGAGTAGTGTCTACGACCCTTGGGCTTGTGGATGATTTGATGGTTGGCTTTCTAGGTGAGGTTGAGCTTGCGGCCGTTGGTGTCGGAACTCAAATCTTCATGATTCATTACATGCTTATATATGGAATGACAAGCGGAACAGCGACCTTTGTTGCGCAGTTTTATGGTTCAAATGACAAAAAGAATATGAGAAGGTGCATAGGATTTTCAGTGACTGCAATGCTTGCAGTAAGCACCATTTTCTTTATCTTGGGCAATGTCTTTACTAGAGAAATACTATCATTTTATACAAATGATCCGCAGGTACTTGATCTTGCTGTGATTTACATGAGGACAAACAGTCTTCAGTTTATTTTTATAGCATATTCAGTTCCTGTACTTATGGGCTTTCAGACTTCACAACAGACGAAGGTTCCTATGGTGGTCAGTGTAGTTGTATTTACCACGAATACCTTCCTAAATTATCTTTTCATTTATGGAAAGTTTGGAATGCCTATGCTCGGCGTTCAAGGTGCTGCTCTTGGAACAGTGATTGCAAGGCTCATGCAGGTTTTGATTGTTACGGGATTTCTATTCTCAAATAGCAATATGTTTAAGGGGCCAATACGTGACTACTTTGATTACAATAAAGAACTTGTGAAAAGAATCGTCAAAAACGCAACCCCAACTACCACAAATGAGGTTCTCTGGGGTGCTGGACAGACTATGTATGCGGCCGCGTTTAATCGCATTGGAACGACTGCCTTTGCGGGCTTTCAGGCAGCGGTTTCGATTACAAGTATTTTCTTCTTTGCAGCCTTTAGTGTAGGGGATGCGAGTCTGACTTTGATAGGGCAAAGACTTGGAGAAAACAATAAGGAAGAGGCTTGGAGAGCTTCTAAATATCTGCTTAAGGTGGGAGTAATTCTTGGCGCGGTTACGGGGCTTGTAATGATGCTTCTATCAAAGCCACTTAGTGAACTGTTCAACCTATCGGAGACCGGAAAGTACTATACTTTCTTAATACTTTTGATTCATGGTGCATTCATGTCCATCAATCTGCATAATGGAATACAGATTACTGGTACTCTTCGTGCGGGTGGAGATACACGCTTTGCCATGCTTGCTGAGTCAGGATGTGTTTGGCTGGTTGCAGTACCACTCGCCTTTGCATCGGCGATATGGTGGCATCTTCCAATTTATTTAGCTGTGATTTTGGTAAAGACGGAAGAGATAGTGAAATTCATTGTTGTATTTAAGAGGTATCTATCCAAAAAATGGATGAATGTGATGATAGATAATCTATAGATTAAGCTCGTTGCATCAAAAAAGACTTGTGCAAGCTCCAAGAAGCACACAAGCCTTTGATATCTAATTTATAGCATTATCTCGCCACTTGCGAGTAGAGCTGCCTTGCCTCCAACTTTGATCTTGCAGTCAACTGAGCCGCCAGCCTTCGAATCAGCGTTGATTTCAGTGAGTATGGCTGATGGTCTTCCCATAGCTTCTCCCTGAACTAGGTTACAGCTATCACTAGCACCAATGCATCTGTTCAGGTAGAGGTAGTAGGTCAAAGCGCCGCTTGCTGTTCCAGTTGCAGCTTCCTCATCTATGTCGTAAAGAGGTGCAAAGTTTCTGCAGTGCGCGGTAACGCCATCCTCTGAGTCAAGGGTAAATGCGTGAACTCCTGTAACCTTGTATTCCTCAGATACCTTTGATAAAAGGAACATATCTGGCTGAAGTGCCTCAAGTTCTTCTTTTGTCTTAACCGGCAGCATTATATCTGGAAGACCAGTTGAGATGATCATTGGGCGAAGCTCTAGGCTTGCATCGTACTCAGTGCCCATTATTTCATAAATCCTATCAAGTTCAAGTGGGTTATCCATAAGGTGCATGAACTTTGGTGCAGCCATTTCCATCATTACGAAGGAATCCTTGACTTCAATATTGATATCACCTGCCTTTGTATGGTTTAGGCACTGGCAATTCTCAGAGATTACTCCTGCACTCATCAAGCAGTAGAAGGCTGCAATTGTGGCATGTCCACAGAGGTCAACCTCGGCAACTGGAGTAAAATATCTAACATTGAACTCGTTATCTGAGAGCTGCTTTATAAATGCTGTCTCTGAGTAGCGAAGCTCAGCTGCGGTCTTTATCATGGTTTCATCTGACGGAAAGTCTGTGCCACTTGGAAGAAGCACAACGCCTGCTGGGTTGCCGCCAAAGAGTGTATCGCTGAATGCGTCAGCAATGAAAAATTTCATAGGATATCCTCACTTTCAGATTTTTATCTGAGTAAAGTATATATCAATATTCTATTCTTGCAAAGAGAAAGAATTTATATGAATTTAAATATATAGGAGAAAGATAATAAGGAAATGACAGAGAAAAATATATCTAAGCTAGATAGCGGAAGACCAAGCTTCTTAGAAAAGTATGTAAAAATAATAGTAGTGCTAGCCGTGATTGCAGGTTCGTCATCGGGCATCTTTGGTAGAGCGATTGAGGCGCCTTCAATGGCCATAGGTTTCTGGAGGCTCACACTAGGGCTTCCATTCTTTGCAATACCAGTGCTTATAAAAGAGCGAAAAGAACTTGTTTCTGTATCAAAGAAGAACCACATAAGCACCTTCCTTGCAGGAGCATTTCTGTTTGGACATTTCTTTTGCTGGTTCAATGCAGTTAAGCTCACGAACATAGGTAGTGCAGTCGTTTTAGCAGCGCTTCATCCGCTCGTAGTGATAATTTTAACGGTTTTCGTGTTTAAGCGTAAGGTGAGCGTGAGACAAATTCTTGGAATCGTTCTCGCCTTGCTGGGTGGAACTATGGTTGCTGGTTTTGATTACAGGGAGCTTTCGCAGGGAAACTTCATTGGTGATATTCTTGCTTTTCTTGCAGCAATCTTCATGGGACTATATTTTGCAATTGGAAACGAAGTCCGAAAGGAAGTTAGTGGAAAAGTATATGTATTTCTCGTATTCTTAGCCTGCTGGATTTGTTTTACCATAGGGGTAATTGCAACAAAGACACCAGTGCTAGGCTACTCACTCAAGGATTATGCTTTGATTTTGGGTTTAACTTTGGTATGCCAGATAGGTGCACATGCAGTGTTTAACCTCTGCTTCGGCTATGTCGATTCGCTCTATGTATCTGCTTGGGAATCTGGAGAATCAGTGTTTGCAATTATCCTGAGCATCATATTCCTAGGACAGTTCCCAACGCAGTGGGAGATTATGGGATGTGCAGTCGTTGTAGCAGGCCTTTTATACTACAACTATTTCTCATCAAAACAAGAAAAATAAGTTTTTCGTATTTGCATAGATTTGGGGAATAAACTATAATAGGGATGTAGGCTTAATGCCTATCGAAAAGAATATATAACGCACTGCAAGATGCAGCCGTATATTGAATTAATTATGAAACGAATTCAAGTAACTGAAAGGAATGAGAGATATGGCTTATTTGGAAATCGTACAGGTTATAGGTAGAGAAATTATGGATTCACGTGGCAATCCTACTGTTGAGGCTGAAGTATATCTAGAGGATGGTAGCATGGGCAGAGGTGCTGCACCAAGTGGAGCTTCCACAGGTGAATTTGAGGCGCTCGAGCTCAGAGACGGTGATAAGAGCAGATATGACGGCAAGGGAGTTCTCAAGGCCGTTGATTTTATCAACAATGAGATCGATGAGCTTCTTCTAGGAATGGATGCTTCAGATATCTACGCTATAGACAAGGCGATGATAGAGGCTGATGGAACAGAGGATAAGTCACGCTTTGGTGCGAATGCTATTCTTGCGGTTTCTATTGCTTGTGCTAAGGCAGCAGCTAACTCACTAGACATTCCGCTATATAGATTCCTAGGAGGACAGTTCGGAAACGTTCTTCCTGTACCTATGATGAACATCCTAAACGGTGGTGCACACGCAAGCAACACTGTTGATACACAGGAATTCATGATTATGCCTGTTGGAGCATCAAGCTTTGCAGAGGGTCTTCGTCAGTGCGCTGAGGTATATCACAAGCTAGGCAAGCTTCTCAAGGCAGAAGGATATGCTACATCAGTAGGTGATGAGGGTGGATATGCACCTAACCTATCAAGCGACGAGGAAACTCTAGAGTACATCCTAAAGGCAATCAAGGATTGTGGCTATGAACCAGGCAAGGACTTCGTTCTCGCCATGGATGCAGCAGCAAGTGAGTGGAAGGGCAGTGCTAAGGGCCAGTACAAGCAGCCAAAGAGTGGCAAGGAATTCACATCAGCTGAGCTAGTTGCACACTGGAAGTCACTGGTTGATAAATATCCTATCGTTTCAATCGAAGACGGTCTTGATGAAGAGGATTGGGAAGGTTGGAAGAAGATGACAGAAGAGCTCGGCGATAGGCTTCAGATTGTCGGCGATGATCTATTTGTTACAAATACTAAGAGACTCCACAAGGGAATCGAGCAGGGTTGCGCTAACTCAATCCTAATCAAGCTAAATCAGATCGGTTCAGTTTCAGAGACAATCGAGGCTATCAAGATGGCTCAGAAGGCAGGTTATACAGCAGTTGTTTCACACCGCTCTGGAGAAACTGAAGATACAACAATCGCTGATCTTGCAGTAGCACTTAACGCAGGACAGATTAAGACAGGAGCTCCTAACAGAAGTGAGAGAGTTGCTAAATACAACCAGCTACTTCGCATAGAGGAAGAGCTTGACGAGAATGCAAAGTATGCAGGACTTGAAGCGTTCAACCAAAAACACTAATTAATGTAAAATGGACTGTGTGCGGGCCTTGGTCATGTGCACAGTCTTTCTTAAAACTAAATTTAACTAAAGGAGGATGATAATATGCAGTACAAATTATCAAATAAGCCTCTTTCAGAGCTAAGCTGTGATTACGAGCTTTGCTTTGTAGAAGGAGACAAGATAGAAAATCTAGCGGATAAGGATGTTCTTGAGCTATGTAAGTTCAGCGAAGGAGATGTAATGGATGTACCAACATCACGCAGAGTTTATGCTAGTCTTGAGGATAAGGATTTAGAATCGCTAAGACTTGTTCTAGCAAAGGTTGTTAGCAAAATTAAGGCGCACAAGATTAAGAGTCTAAAGACTAAGCTTTTTGCAAACGATGTTTCAGCTGAGGATACTTATGCTGCATTTGTTGAGGGGTTTGAGCTTTCAATGTACTCATTTGACAAGTACAAGAGCGATGCAGAGGCATCAACTCTAGAGGAAGTTGTTCTATGTGAGCTTGCAGATTCAGACCTAGAATCAGCGCAGAAGGGCCTTGACAGAGGACTTAAGATTGCTGGTGCTACTAACTATGTTCGTGACATAGTCAATGAAATTCCACAGATTTATACACCACAGAAGATGGCGGAGGACGCTAAGGCTCTAACTGAATTAGAAGGCGTTAGCTGTGAGGTTTTCGGCAAGGATTATCTAAAAGAGCAGAATATGAACGCCTTTCTTGCGGTAAATCAAGCTTCGCCACATGATCCAGTGCTAGTGCATATGACATACAAGCCAAGTGGAGAATGCAAGGGTAGGTACGCGTTTGTCGGAAAAGGATTGACATACGATACAGGAGGACTTTCACTAAAGCCAAGTCAGTCAATGTTAACAATGAAGTCAGATAAGGGAGGAGCTGCGGCTGCTCTAGGTGTGATTAAGGCAGCTGCTGAGATGAAGCTACCTTTTGAGATTCATGCGGTCCTTGGATGTACAGAAAATGCGATTGGTGGCAAAGGATATAAACCAGATGATATTATTAGAACACGTGCAGGGGTGACTATTGAAGTTACAAACACAGATGCAGAGGGAAGACTCGTTCTTGCTGACTGTCTATCATGGGCTCAGGACATGATCAAGCCTGATTATATCTTTGACATGGCAACTTTAACTGGGGCTATCAGTGTTGGTATCGGAATTTATACAACTGGAATCATCGGAAACAATGTACACTTGCAACATGATTTCAAGATGAATGGCGAAAAGAGCGGAGAGCTACTTTCAATTATGGAGTTCAATAGACATCTAAGGCCTTTGATTAAGTCAAAGGTTGCTGATATTCAGAACTCGGTTTCAGGTGGAAGTGGTGGTGCAATCACTGCAGGGCTCTTCCTAGATAGATTTATTAAGCCTGAATACAAGGATAAGTGGCTTCACCTTGATATTGCTGGACCTGCGTATGCAGAATCAGCTTGGGGGTATAACCACGTTGGTGGAACAGGTGCAGGCGTAAGATTCTGCGTATACTACCTACTCTCCAAAATGTAGGAATTTGCAAATGCAAGTATGCGGAAAATACGTATCGCCAATTGGCGATATAGTGCTATGCGCTGATAATCAAGGGCTTACGGGTCTTTGGTTTGAGGGCGAAAGTGCGGATGCTAGGCATAAGCCAGCTGAAATGCAAGATTGCGATGCAGCTAAATTCATTGAGGAGGCTAAGACCTGGCTAGATATTTACTTTGATGGAAGGGAACCTGGCTTTACACCAAAGCTTCACCTCATCGGAACTGATTTTCGTTTAGAGGTTTGGAAAAGACTTTTAGAAATTCCATATGGAAAGACGGTTTCCTACGGTGAAATTGCTATGGAACTTGCTCGCAAAAGAGGAATAGAGAGGATGGCTGCTCAAGCTGTAGGCGGAGCAGTTGGACATAACGATATTTCTATAATAGTTCCATGCCATAGAGTAATCGGAAGCGATGGAAAGCTTACGGGCTACGGTGGAGGACTAGATAAGAAAGTATTTTTACTAGAACTTGAGCAGGGCAAAAAATCAGAGTAAAACAATATTTGTAAAGGACGACGGACTAGTTCCGTCGTTTTTTTTGTAGAAAATGCTTGAATATACCCCTAGGGGGTATATAATGCTAAGTATGATATATAGAGTCGGAGGAAGAAGATGACTGATTGTAACAAGGTATGCAAGACGTGTTGTCATAAAACAAAGCATAGGGATGAAAAAGAATATAAGGATTTGATAAATCGCTTGAGCCGGATAGAGGGTCAAATTCGTGGTCTCAAATCCATGATAGAAAGCGATGCATACTGCCCAGATATTCTTGTTCAGGCAAGTGCAACTGCGGCTGCGCTAAACAGTTTCAGCAGAGTGCTTCTTAGCAATCACATAAAAAGCTGTGTGGTTGATGATATAAGAGATGGTAAGGACGAGGTCGTAGATGAACTCGTTAATACCTTACAGAAGATGATGAGGTAATGTAGGAAGGAGCTAGGTATAGGCTATGGAAAAATATATAGTAACGGGAATGAGCTGTGCTGCGTGTCAGGCTCGAGTGGAAAAGGCTGTATCAAAGCTGCCGGGTGTGGATAATTGTGCTGTCAGCCTTTTGACCAACACAATGGGTGTTGATGGAAGTGCATCCAGCGCTGAGATAATAAAGGCTGTAGAAGATGCGGGATATGGAGCAAAGCTTCAAGTAGCAGACGAAGAAGATGCTCAGTCTGCTATTCAGTCAGGTGTAAATGAGAGCATTCTCGAAGATCATGAAACTCCAGTGCTCAAAAAAAGGCTGATTTCATCGCTCGGATTTTTATTAGTTTTGATGTATGTATCTATGGGACATATGATGTGGGGCTTTCCACTTCCAGGATTTATGGATGGAAACCATGTAG
This sequence comes from Eubacterium sulci ATCC 35585, assembly GCA_001189495.1. NCBI lineage: Bacteria > Bacillati > Bacillota > Clostridia > Peptostreptococcales > Anaerovoracaceae > [Eubacterium] sulci. The sequence goes on from CP012068.1 coordinate 277,988, forward strand.
CTATGGGAATAGTGCAGATGTTTCTTTCGGGAATCATCATGGTCATAAATCAAAAGTTCTTCGTAAGTGGTTTTAAGTCCTTTATTCATGGAGCGCCTAATATGGATACGCTCGTAGCGCTTGGCTCAGGGGCTTCATTTGCTTGGAGCAGCTATGTACTTCTTGCGATGACAGGCGCACAGCTTGCCGGAGATACTGCTCAAGTCGAAGCATATATGCACGAATTCTATTTTGAATCGGCCGCTATGATAGTGACTTTAATCACTGTAGGAAAGATGCTAGAGGCAAGATCAAAAGGAAAAACTACCGACGCCCTAAAAGGCATAATGAAGCTTGCACCAAAGACAGCGATACTATTTGAGAATGGCGAGGAAAAGGAAGTTCCTATTGAACAAGTTAAAATAGGAGATATCTTTGTTGTTAAGCCTGGAGCTAGCATCCCAGTTGACGGATTTGTCGAAGAGGGCGAAAGCTCTGTGGACGAATCTGCTTTGACAGGAGAAAGCATTCCAGTGGATAAGACGGTTGGAGATCAGGTCTCTGCAGCAACTGTAAATCAAGCAGGATACATAAAGTGTAGAGCAACTAGGGTAGGAAAAGACACAACGCTATCAAAGATAATCAGTATGGTCAGCGATGCTGCAGCTACAAAAGCTCCAATTGCAAAAATTGCAGATAAAGTCTCAGGAGTATTCGTGCCTGCTGTAATCGCAATATCACTTGTAACTATGGTAATATGGCTTTTAGTCGGAAGAGAACCTGGCTTTGCGCTAGCTAGAGGAATAGCGGTTCTTGTAATCAGCTGTCCTTGTGCGCTTGGACTTGCAACACCAGTTAGTATCATGGTCGGAAACGGTGTCGGGGCCAGAAACGGAATACTATTTAAGACTGCGGTGTCTCTTGAAGAAACAGGAAAAGCTCAATATGTAGTTTTAGATAAGACTGGAACCATAACCGAAGGGAATCCTAAGGTAAAGGATATTGTTGTTGCAGATGGATTTGATGAAGAGAGGCTCATCAAAATCGCAGGAAGCTTGGAAAAATACAGCGAGCATCCTCTAGCAAAGGCGGTCACTGACTATGTGCAAGGCAAGGGTGTGGATCTCTCGTCAAGCGAACTGACAGGCTTTGCTGCGGTTGCCGGAAACGGCCTCAAAGGAAAGTTAGGAGAAATAGAGCTCGCAGGTGGAAATCGTGATTTTATAGAGAAATACGCGGATATAAACGAAGACTTTGCAAAACGAATAGACGAGCTATCAAAGGAAGGAAAAACTGCTCTATACTTCTGTGAGAACGGAAGGTTAGCAGGTGTCATAGCTGTGGCAGATCCGATTAAGGAGGAAAGCGCTCAGGCTATCAAAGAACTCGATAACATGGGAATTGAGGTTGTTATGCTTACTGGCGACAATCAGCTAGTCGCAGAATCCATTGCAAAACAGGCAGGCATCAAAAATGTAATCGCTGGTGTTAAGCCTGACGGCAAAGAAGAAGTTATATCAAATCTAAAGAAAAGAGGCAAGGTCGTGATGGTTGGAGACGGGATCAATGACGCTCCAGCTTTGACGAGGGCAGATATGGGAATCGCCATTGGTGCAGGAACGGATATAGCTATAGATGCAGCCGATGTGGTTTTGATGAACAGTAAGCTCAGCGATGTTTCTGCAGCTATAAGACTTTCGAGGGCGACATTAAGGAACATACATGAAAATCTATTCTGGGCTTTCATATATAATGTAATAGGAATTCCGCTTGCGGCAGGTGCGTGGATTCATTTGACAGGATGGACAATGAACCCGATGTTCGGTGCACTAGCAATGAGCCTATCAAGTTTCTGTGTTGTATCAAATGCGCTAAGATTAAACCTCTTTGATGTGCATAGCGCTTCAAAGGATAAAAAAATAAAATTCAATAATACAAACGATTTCATTGAGGAGGAAAGTGAAATGAAAAAGAAGATGGAAATTGAAGGAATGATGTGCGGTCACTGCGAAGCTACTGTAAAGAAGGCTTTGGAGGAAGTGGATGGCGTTAAGAACGCAGATGTTAACCACAAAAAGGGTGTAGCTGTTGTTAAGCTATCAAAGGAAGTTTCCGATGATATTCTGAAGAAGGCTGTAGAAGACAAGGAATATGTGGTTAAATCTGTAGAATCAAAACTCTTCTAATGCAAACTAAATTTTAATAAAAAGGACCTCGGTTAAGTTAAAAAAAATTGCTAGAGGTCCTTAAATTTTGTGTATTAGTTAGCATTGACAAATACTAGTTAGTTAGTATAAACTAAGATGTAAACGAAAAAATGGATTTTAGAGATCGTGGAGGTGAGTAATATGCCACTAAGTATGGTAGAGACAGGAAAAACTGTGGTAGTAGTAAGGGTCGGTGGTGCGCCAGCGGTCAAACAGAGACTGGCTGATTTGGGTTTTGTAGAGGGAACTCAGATTGATATTATACAGGCACAGAGCGGAAACTTAATTGTTAAAGTTAAGGATTCCAAACTAGCAATCACTAAGGAAATGGCAAATAAAATAGTGGTAAATCCGCTTTAATTTAAGGAGGGAAATTATGAGAACTTTACGCGATGTACCAGTTGGCGAAACCGCAAAGGTAATAAAGCTTCATGGTGAGGGTTCAGTTAAAAGAAGAATCATGGACATGGGCATTACAAAGGGAGTAGAAATCTACGTTAGAAAGCTAGCTCCTTTAGGCGATCCAATGGAGCTCAACATAAGAAACTATGAGCTTTCTATTCGCAAAGCAGATGCTGCAATGATAGAAGTAGAAGAATAATTCTAGGACAAAACTTTTAATCGAAAGGAGTAAATAATGGCAATTACAATTGCGTTAGCTGGAAACCCTAACTGTGGTAAAACAACGCTTTTTAATGCTTTAACTGGAGCAAACCAGTACGTCGGCAACTGGCCAGGCGTTACAGTAGAGAGGAAGGAAGGTAGATATAAGGGTAACAAGGATGTTGTTATTCAGGACCTTCCAGGTATATATTCGCTTTCTCCATATACATTGGAGGAGGTTGTTTCGAGAGAATATCTCGTAACACAGAGACCTGATGCGATTTTGAACATCGTTGATGGTACAAATATTGAGAGAAACCTATATTTGACGACACAGCTACTTGAGCTTGGTATTCCTGTAGTTATCGCTGTCAACATGATAGACCTTGTTCGTAAGAACGGTGACACTATTGATGTAGATGCACTCAGTAAGAGCATAGGCTGCCCTGTTATTGAAATCAGTGCTCTTAAGGGAGAGGGTCACAAGGAAGCTGCAGAGCTAGCAATTAAAGCTGCTGAAGCGCATAAGCTGGTTAACGTGGATGGAAACTTTGCTGATGCAATAGAAGAAACTATTGCTAAGATTAAAGCTGACATCAAGGGAATCGTACCTGAAGAGCTAGAGCGCTGGTATGCAATCAAGATCTTCGAGAGAGACCCTAAGGTTATGGAGTCTATTTCACTTGGCGATAAGGCTGATGAAATCGAGCAGATTACTGTGGCATGTGAGACAGCTGAGGATGATGATTCAGAGAGCATCATCACAAATGAAAGATATTCATACATTGCAAATATAACAGCAGATTCGGTTCATAAGATTAGAACAAAGGACAATATGACCACATCTGATAAGATTGATAAGGTCGTTACAAGCAGAATCTTTGGTCTGCCTATATTTGTTCTGATAATGTTCTTTGTCTATGCTATATCAATGGGTGATTGGAAAATCTCAATTGGTAAGAAGATGACAGACTATGCCAACGATGTAATCTTTGCGGAGTGGGTTCCTAAGGGCCTTGAAGCATTGTTTGGAGCTCTTGGCATCTCAGACAAAAGCTGGATCTTCGGTCTAGTAAATGACGGAATCGTCGCAGGTGTTGGAGCTGTATTAGGCTTCATTCCGCAGATGTTCGTTCTGTTCCTATTCCTCTCAATACTTGAGGATATCGGATACATGTCTCGTGTAGCCTTCGTTATGGATAGAATCTTCCGCCACTTCGGACTCTCAGGAAAGAGCTTTATCCCTTACATGGTTGCAACAGGCTGCGGTGTACCGGGCGTTATGGCTTCACGTACAATCGAGCAGGAAAGAGACCGTAAGCTAACAGTTATGACTGCAACCTTCATGCCTTGCGGAGCAAAGCTTCCTATGATAGCGCTTATCGCAGGTGCTATATTCAATGGCTCAGCTTATGTTGCTGTATCAGCTTACTTCATTGGAATAGTATCAATTATACTATCAGCTATAATTTTAAAGAAATTCAAGGCTTTTGCAGGAGATGCAGCACCGTTTGTAATGGAGCTTCCAGCTTATCACATCACATCGGTTAAGAACATTCTTCGTACTGCATTTGATCGTGCATTTTCATTTATTAAGAGAGCTGGATCAGTTATCCTTATTGCTTCAATAATCCTATGGTTCTTAACGAGCTACGGATTTGTAAATGGTAAGTTCGGTAAGGTTGCCACTTTGTTCGAGGACAAGGATGTTGCAACAGCTGAATACCAGAAGGAACTAGCTCAGAAGAGACATATAAGCCTAGATGAGGTTAACCCTATGGACGCATCGCTTCTTGCAAGCGTTGGTGATACAGTTGCACCTATATTCAGACCTCTAGGATTTGGATCATGGAAACCAACTGTTGCTACAGTAACAGGTCTTGTTGCTAAGGAACAGGTTGTAGGTACATTTGGTGTGCTATATAACTACGACGACTCTAAGGAAGCACTCGGAGATAATGGTGAACAGATTTGGGCAAATGTAGCAAAGGATTATAGTGGTCCTGCTGGAATGGCATTCCTAGTATTTAACTTACTATGCGCTCCTTGCTTTGCTGCTATCGGTGCTATCAAGCGTGAGATGGGTAATGGTAAATGGACATGGGCTGCAATCGGATGGCTAACTGGATGGGCATATTGCATATCTCTAATCGCATACAATATTGGTGGTGTCATAACTGGAGAGTCCGGTTTCGGAGTAGGTCCTATAGTTTCACTAGTGTTAATTGCGGGTATAGTATACCTGCTAGTGAGAAAGGGCGCAGAGCCAGAACACTCAAGCAAGTCAGTTACTGCAGTTGAGGCTGCAGACGCAAAATAAATTTCTACCGAGTATTGGTAGAAGAAAGGATGGTGAGATATGTCTCCATATTTAGGATATACAATTGCGATTGGAATACTCGCCGTCATCGTTTTCTTTAGCGGACGAGTTGTGGTAAGAAATATCAGAAAACAGCTCAGAGGCGAGAGCACCTGTTCAGGGTGCGGAGGTGGTGACGGATGTTCTTGTAGTCATTGCCACGGAGCAGATGATGTCGCAAAGGAAATAGAAGAGAAATTCAACCAATAGCTTAATAGAAGGGCTATCTTGCAAATGCAGGATAGCCTCTTTTATTTGCATAAATGGCTTAAAAACAATAATTTTTTATTGTTACATACAATAATAGCTCTATAGTGATATATTGTAACTGCAAATGAATAATATCATATGGAGGGATTTTTTGCACCTACACGATAATTTAGAGTACATTTATTTTCTGTAAGACAAAGTAAATAGTCGGTAGAAACATTATAAAACTGTGTAAGTGTAACTGAATTACCATGATTGATTTCTTTATAATCATCATTTTCATAGTTACCTAAAGCAGATTTTGAAATACCTGTTAGTTTAGCTAATTCCTCTAAATTCAAATTATGAGCAACTCTTAAATCTTTTAAGCGTTCCTGTAAGGTTATTTTACACTTCATAACAGATAATCTCATTGATACAAAATATTATATCATACTATTTCCTTAATCGCGGAAAAATATGAATAAAAGTAGATATTCCAAAATTTAGGATATACGGGAATAGAGAAAAAAATAAAATAAATTCGGCAATATATACTTGTAAAAGTCTTTCGAATAAGTTATACTACAATTAAATAGAGTTAGAGATGACTAATGAGAAGAGAAATAGAATTAGAGAAGTTAGGAAAATGAAAAATATTACACAAGCAAAACTTGTAGAAAATATAAGCATTACAAGGCAGTATATAAGTTTAATAGAGGTGGGTGATGAAACGCCATCGCTAAAAGTAGTTAATGAAATAGCTACTGCTTATAGGAACTTGTATGTATGCAATTTTTGATTTAGATAGTACGGGTATGTATAGGCGTACATGTTGTAATAATTAGCTTAATACTAGCTGAAACAGTATTCAAAATCTAAAATATAAAATTATATAAGTATATAAGGAGGTGAAAATTTATGAATTATATCAATCCTCAAAGGTATAGAAATGGAGATATTTATATCAATGCACTTTTATAAAAAAGCAAGATAATAAAGAATTTAAAAAATTCCAGCGTTTTGCTACCATACTATGTAGATTTAAATGATTTATGAATTTAGAAACTTGATTACGATAGGAGGCAATAGAATGAAAAAGATAATATCAATGTTATTGGTGTGTTGTATGATATTCATATCATCTTCCAGTGTATTTGCAGCAGATATGAAAAGTTCAAATTCATACCAAGCAAAAGTTCAGAATGGACTTTCTTCAGATATCAGTCATTATTTTACAAAAGATAGCAATGGTGATATACATTTCACTGCTACTAAGTCTGAGCTTATTTCTTTAGGAATATCTGAAAAAGATGCAGAAATAATGACATCATTCACTTCTGATGAATTGAATAGTTTTGCTGAACAATTAGATTCTAGTTTGGTTATTAGTGAGGATGCTACTGTTGTTAGTGATACAGACACTCCATCTATTCAGCCATTTGGTTTTGTAGGTATATATTTAAAATTAGGTCCAAAAGTAAGGTCGATGGCAGCAGTTCCGGCTGGTGCTTTTGCGGCAGGTTTTGTAGGGTGGCATTTAAAGGAACTTGCTAAAGCAGGCCCATGGGCAGCAGGCGTAGCAGCAGCGCTTTCTGCTTCCGTTGGAGGTATTGTTGCTTGGGCTGTAAAAAATCATCTAAAAACAGTTCCCGTTGGTAAAGATATTCCAGTCGTGTCGTGGTCTAGAAATGTCTATATACCATAATTGATAGAGGCATGCATGGAATGTTAGTTTTATTCACTATAATAGTATGTGTAGTGTCATATCTAATGAATATTAGTGCATTTTTATTGTACATTTCATATGTTGTGGGATTTGCAATATTAAAAGGTTTTTTATCGGATGAGTTAAAAGATGTATTCAACATAAGAAAAGCTAAAGATATTTATAATAAAGTAGGGCTTTTTAATTCTATAGATTCATTTAGCTCGCTACTATTAATAACTTTCTATTATGTTTTTAATAAGTATGAATATTTTAGCTTTGAGTATATGGTTCCGATTATTTTATGCTACATCCTGACTTACAGATTTTTATTTTGGGATATTGCATATAAAGTAAATCATTTATTTCTTAAGGACAGTCAATAGAAAAAGTAACTTAGAATAATTATTGGTACTTTAAATTATCGTGTGAGTACCAATAAAATCAATAGCACTTCGAGTATTTGAGCTTGAAGTGCTTTTTGAATGCTCATTCTCTAATTTTCTTGTATGTACCTCTTTTTCTTTTAGGAACACTATCACTATGTAGACTATCGTTTAGTGCATATTGAACATCTCGTGAAAGGGAATAGATAACTCTCTTTCTAAAGCGTGTAAAATTGCTAATTCCTCTCGATACTGATAGGTAAGTACGCAGTTTTCCGTTAACATTTTCAGTGAATGAGTTAGATAGTTTTCTGTCATCATACGGTCTAAGATATGAGTTTAGGATTTTCTCTCTCCAGTTAATGAGTATCTCTGTAAACTCATTAAACTGCCTAATTCCGGATGTTTTAAAGGCTTTAAGCATATCATCATAAACATTAATAGCTTCATCATATGAGCAGTCTTTATTCATATTTCGATAAAGCTCTTTAAGGCTATATGCTTTAGATAATTAAGGAAAAGTCTTGAATATCATTTCTCTTAAGTCCCTTCTGTTAAGTTTGCATTTGAAGCGTGAATTGTATACCTTGTCATTATCAAGGTATACACTATCTTTTGTAAGAAGATGGCTCCATTTCTTAAGCAGATAATATGCATTTGAACCATATGGTGACATGTTCATTAAGTCTATTCTAAGACGTTCAAAACCTTGGGTAAGGTGCTTTATGACATGGAAAGGATCTACAGCTACTACGCGGTTAGGAAAGTATGTTCTTGCGACATCTTTATACGGTTCCCACATATCAATAGTAACATATTTCACCTTTGTTCTTTCTTCCCTAGGAATCTTGGAGAAGAATAGCGAAAGTGTCATTTTGCTTCTTGAATCAAGTATATCCCAAACGGTTCGTCTTTCGTTATCTACTAATATACAAAGATAACTTGAATTACGTCTTGATAATTCCCGGCTGTGTAATTCATCAAGCATAAGTATGGTAAAATCAATATTTGGAATGATAAATTCCTACCTTCATAGTGATATATTGTGACTGCAAATCAATCATATCCTATGGAGGGATTTTTTGCACCCACACGATAATTTAGAGTGCTATACCTTTAATAGTAGCTTTTGATATAACAAAATATATTAAACCCTGAATAATGCACTGTAACAAACACCAATATGCGTGGACATAAATCAAAACTTACAAGCGTTGAAAATACAAGATTTGATCTATAGAAAAATAATGAAAAATAGCTAAAACTTTTTCGAAAAAAGACTTGTAATTTGAATCAAAGTATAATACAATAATATGGCTTGCTTTGGGCGAAGACGCAGGAAGTTGCTGAGCTATCAGGTAATTTCTGCTGAGAAATGTCCCCTCAAGAAGGGGGCGAAGGCGTTCGCCGATTTGATTTGCGTAAAAACTAAACAAACGCACGGAGGCGTGTATAAAGTAAGCAAAAAGATTGTACGCCTTGGAAAAACCGGCGTTAGAACACCTTGTACAAGCATAGCGAAAACAGTACAAAAGAAAACAGGAGGAAAAAATGAGCGAACTTCAGAAAATCAGAATCAGGCTAAAAGCATATGATCATGCTTTGCTTGACAGATCAGCTGCAAAACTTGTAGAGACAGCAAAGAAAACAGGTGCTGATGTATCAGGACCAATTCCACTTCCAACAGAGAAGGAAGTTGTAACAATCCTAAGAGCTGTTCACAAGTATAAGGACAGCAGAGAGCAGTTTGAGCAGAGAACACACAAGCGTTTGATCGTAATCACAAATGCAACACCACAGACGGCTGATGCACTTACAAGAATCGATCTTCCAGCTGGCGTTGATGTAGAAATCAAGCTGTAACAATTAACAAGTAAGGGACACTCCCCTTAGAAGAACGCACATAAGTGCGGTCCAATGTAAGAATCGGAGGAAAGATATGAAAACAATTTTAGGAAAGAAAATCGGCATGACACAGATTTTCGCGGAGACAGGAGAAGTTGTTCCTGTTACCGTTATCCAGGCAGGACCTGAGGTAGTAACTCAGATTAAGACTGTCGAGACAGATGGCTACAATGCAGTGCAGGTTGGCTATGAGGATACACTTGCTCATAGAGTTAACAAGCCTCTAACAGGTCACTTCGCTAAGAGTGGTTCACCACTTAAGAAGTATCTTGCAGAGTTTGCTATCGAAGAAGGTGAGAACTACGAGCTAGGTCAGGAAATCACAGTTGCTGATTTTGAGGCTGGCAAGAAGGTAGACGTTACCGGAACATCAAAAGGTAAGGGTACACAGGGTAACATCAAGAGACATGGACATCACAGAGGTCCTATGACTCATGGTTCCAAACACAAGAGATTGGCTGGTGCTTTAGCCGGTGCTACTTATCCGTCAAGAGTCTTCAAGGGAAATAAATCCCCAGGAAGAATGGGACGCGAAACAGTTACAGTACAGAATGTCGAACTAGTAAAGATCGACACTGACAGGAACCTTCTACTGGTCAAGGGTGCGGTTCCAGGCGGCAAGGGAAGCCTCGTAAGAGTTCGCTACGCTGTCAAGGGTCAGGACAAATAGGACCGTAGGAAAGGAGGAAGCACACAATGGCTAAAGTAACAATGCTCAACATGGAAGGCAAGGAAGCAGGAACTCTAGAACTTAGAGATGAAATCTTCGCTATCGAGCCTAACGAAAGCGCTGTGCATGCAGTAGTAGTTAACTACCTAGCAAACCAGAGACAGGGCACACAGTCTGCAAAGACAAGATCAGAAGTCAGAGGCGGCGGCAGAAAGCCTTTCAGACAGAAGGGAACAGGACGTCACAGACAGGGAAGCAGCACAGATCCTTCACAGATCGGAGGCGGTATCGTATTCGCTCCAAAGCCAAGGGATTACAGATATGCAGTTCCTAAGAAGCTAAAGAGATTGGCTCTCAAGTCAGTTCTTTCAGCTAAGGTTGCTGACAATGATTTAATCGTTCTAGATGAACTAAAGATGAACGAACCAAAGACAAAAGAGATGGTAAAGGTGCTATCAAATGTCAAGGCTGGCAAGAAGGCACTTATCGTAACAGCAGAGAAGGACGACAATGTTGTAAAGTCTGCTGCAAACATCCCTGGAGTTAGAACGGTTCTAGCAAATACGATGAACGTTTATGAAATCGTAAATCACGGTAGCCTCATTCTAACAAAGGATGCAGTTGCAAAGATCGAGGAGGTATATAAATAATGAAAACTCCATACGACGTAATAATCAAGCCGGTAATCTCAGAGAGAAGCATGGATATTGCACCGGACAAGAAATACACATTCAAAGTTGCTGTTGATGCTAACAAGACAGAAGTTAAGCAGGCAGTTGAAGAAATCTTTGGTGTAGAAGTTAAGAAAGTCAATGTTATGAACATGGACGGAAAACTCAAGAGAATGGGAAGAACCGAAGGCAGAAGAGCAGCTTATAAGAAGGCAATCGTAACGCTAACTGCTGATAGCAAAGAAATCGAATTCTTCCAGAGCTTGTAATAGGAGGTAGGCATAATATGGGAATCAGAAAATATAATCCGACCTCTCCTGGCTTGAGAGGAATGACGGTTTCAACTTTTGAGGAAATCACAGCATCCAAGCCGGAAAAGTCACTTACAGTTGCTCTTAAGAAGCACGCAGGAAGAAACTCAAGAGGTAAGATTACTGTAAGACACAGAGGTGGCGGAGCTAAAGCTAAGTACAGAATCATAGATTTTAAGAGAAACAAGGATGATATCGCAGGAAGAGTTGCTACTATCGAGTACGACCCTAACAGAACTGCAAACATCGCTTTGATAGTATACGCAGACGGTGAGAAGAGATACATCATCGCACCAAGCGGACTAAAGGTAGGAGACAAGATCTTCTCAGGTCCAGAGGCCGATATCAAAGTCGGAAATGCACTTCCAATCGCAAACATCCCTGTAGGTACAGTTATCCACTGTATCGAGATGAAGCCTGGTAAGGGCGCACAGATTGCTAGATCAGCAGGAAATGGCGCTCAGCTAATGGCTAAGGAAGACAAGTACGCACAGGTAAGACTACCATCCGGAGAAGTTAGAAAGATTCTTATCAACTGCAGAGCTACAATCGGCGAAGTTGGTAACGAAGATCACGCTAACATCCAGATCGGTAAGGCTGGTAAGGTAAGACATATGGGTAGAAGACCTCACGTAAGAGGATCTGTAATGAACCCTAATGATCACCCACACGGTGGTGGTGAGGGCCGTTCGCCAATCGGACGTAAGAGCCCAGTTACTCCTTGGGGTAAGCCAACTCTTGGTTACAAGACAAGGAAGAAGAACAAGCCATCTAACCAGTATATCGTTAAGAGAAGAAATGAGAAATAAGGAAGGAGCATAGACAATGAGCAGATCGATCAAAAAAGGCCCTTTCGTCGCACCGAAGTTGCTTAAGGCTATCGAGGCTATGAACGCAGCTAACGACAAGAAAGTCCTAAAGACTTGGTCAAGATCATCGACCATATTTCCGCAGATGATAGGTCACACTATCGCGGTACACGACGGCAGAAAACATGTTCCTGTATATATCACAGAAGACATGGTAGGCCACAAGCTCGGAGAATTTGCTCCGACAAGAACATACAAGGGTCATGCCGCAGATAAATCATCTAAGGTTAGATAAGAAAAGGAGATAATCAAATGGAAGCAAAAGCAATTGCAAAATATGTAAGAATGTCTCCTATCAAGCTAAAGCCTGTTGCTGACTTGGTAAGAGGCAAAGACTTGAACGAGGCATTGACTATCCTCAAGTTCACTCCTGGCAAGGGTTCCGAAATCGTCGAGAAGGTTGCTCTATCAGCGGCAGCGAACGCAGAGAACAACTTTGACATGGACCGCGACAATCTATATGTTGCAGAGATTAAGATCAATCAGGGTCCAACAATGAAGAGATGGAGAGCAGGAGCTCAGGGCAGAGCGTCAATGATCCTAAAGAGATCGAGCCATGTAAGTGTAACTCTAAAGGAAAAAGGCGAAGAATAGGAGGTTCATGAATGGGTCAGAAAGTTAGTCCACACGGCCTAAGAGTGGGCGTAATCAAAGACTGGGATTCAAAATGGTATGCCGGCAAAGCAAACTTTGCTGATATGCTTGTTGAAGATAATAAAATCAGATCATTCGTAAAGAAAAAGCTTTATGCAGCAGGCGTTTCAAAGGTTGTCATCGAAAGAGCCGCAGAGAATAAGGTAAAGGTAATTGTCCTTACTGCTCGCCCTGGTATGGTAATCGGAAGAGAGGGAAGCGGAATCGACGAACTCAAGGCTGCACTTGTTAAGCTAGTAGGTAAGGATGTAGACATCTCTATCGTAGAGGTAAGAAGAGCTGAGCTTGATGCACAGCTAACTGCAGAGAGTGTTGCTCAGGCACTAGAGAGACGTGTTTCTTTCAGAAGAGCTATGAAGCAGGCTATGCAGAGAACCATGAAGGCTAACGCAAAGGGAATTAAGATCCTTTGTTCAGGAAGACTTGGTGGTGCAGAAATCGCTAGAAGCGAGAAGTACGCAGAGGGTAACGTTCCACTACACACAATCAGAGCTGACATCGATTACGGATTTGCTGAAGCAGATACAACATACGGTAAGATCGGTGTTAAGGTTTGGATTAACCACGGCGAAATCCTAGACAAGGGTCTTCAGAGTGCAATTCGTGAAGAAAAGCGTGAGAAGACTGAGCGCAAGGGTAACAGACGCGACAGAAGAGATGGAGATCGTCGCAAGAACAATAACCGTCGTGAAAGAAACGATAGAAACAGCCGTGATGGAAAGCCATCAATTCCAAAGGCTGCAAACAAGAGAATTAGAGCACCAAAGCCAGCTCCTGCAGTAGAAGCAGAAGCACCACAGGTTGAGGAAGCTCCGCAGACTGAAGAATAGAAGGAAGGAGGAACTAAGCCATGTTAATGCCAAAACGCGTTAAGCATAGAAGAGTTCACAGAGGTAGAATGAAGGGCGTTGCTACCAAGGGTAATAAGATTGCCTACGGTGAGTACGGTCTTGTTGCAACAGAATGTGGCTGGATCACTTCTAACCAGATAGAGGCTGCTCGTATCGCTATGACAAGATCTATCAAAAGAGGTGGTAAGGTTTACATTAATATATTCCCACATAAGTCAGTAACAAAGAAACCAGCAGAAGTTCGAATGGGTTCCGGTAAAGGTGCTCCTGAATACTGGGTTGCAGTTGTTAAGCCAGGCAGAGTAATGTTTGAAATTGCCGAGGTTACAGAGGCTCAGGCTAGAGAAGCTATGAGACTTGCAATGCACAAGCTGCCGGTTAAGTCAAAATTTGTTGCTAAAGAGAGTTTAGCAAAGGGTGGTGAAGCATAATGGAACTAAATAAAATCAGAGAGATGACAGATGTTGAACTCAGAGCTGAGCTCGACAAAATGAAACAAGAACTTTTCAATCTTAGGTTCCAGCATGTCACCGGACAGCTAGAAAATCCTCTAAGAATGAGAGAAGTTAAGAGAAACATCGCAAGAGTTAAAACCATAATCAGGGAAAAAGAGCTTGATAAAGCTCAGGCATAGGAAAGGAGGATCTGAAAAATGGCAGCAGAAAGAAACAGAAGAAAAACCAAAGTTGGCGTTGTAGTCAGCGATAAGATGGATAAAACTGTCGTAGTTGCGATAGAAGACCTCGTAAAGCACTCCCTTTATGGCAAGTCTGTAAAGAGAACTAAGAAGGTCAAGGTTCATGATGAGAATAATGAATCTGGCATCGGCGATAGAATAAGAATTATGGAGACAAGACCTCTTTCAAGAGATAAGAGATGGAGACTTGTCAACATTGTTGAAAAAGCTAAGTAAGGAGGCACCAAGTAATGATTCAGACAGAAACAAGATTAAAAGTGGCTGATAATTCAGGTGCAAAGGAGTTACTGTGCATCAGAATCCTAGGCGGAACAAGTCGTCGTTATGCAAATATCGGAGACGTAATCGTTTGCGCTGTTAAGGATGCCACACCAGGCGGCGTTGTCAAGAAAGGTGACGTTGTTAAGGCAGTAGTAGTTAGAACCAAAAAGGGTGCGAGAAGAGCAGACGGCAGCTATGTAAAGTTTGACCAGAATGCAGCTGTAATCATCAAAGATAAGCTTGATAAGACTCCAGTTGGAACGCGTATTTTCGGACCTGTAGCTAGAGAGCTTCGTGAAAACGGATTCATGAAGATCGTATCTCTAGCACCAGAAGTACTATAGGAGGTGACTGGAATGCGCATCAAGAAAGATGATACAGTTATTGTCATCGCTGGTAAAGACAAGGGCGCGACAGGCAAGGTAAGCAAGGTGTTTCCTAAGCAGAACCGCGTAGTTGTTGAAGGCGTTAATGTACAGACAAAGCATCAGAAGCAGACACGTACAGCACCTGCAGAGATTAGACACGTTGAAGGTCCAATCGATGCATCAAATGTAATGTACTATGATACAAAAGCCAAGAAGGCTGTAAAGATCGGTTATAAGGTTGACGGAGACAAGAAGGTCAGAGTCGACAGAAAAACTGGTAAAGAAATCGACTAAGAAAGGAGGAGAGCATAATGACAGCAAGACTAAGAGAAACATATAAGAGTGATGTATTCACAGCACTTAAAGATAAGTTCAACTATGCAAATGTCAACGAAGTACCAAAGCTTGTAAAGATTACAATCAACATGGGACTTGGTGAAGCAAAAGAAAATTCAAAGATTATGGAATCTGCAATCCAGGAGCTAGCCCTAATCAGTGGACAGAGACCTGTTGTTACAAAGGCTAAGAAGTCAATCGCGAACTTCAAGGTTAGACAGGGAATGCCAGTTGGAGCAAAGGTTACACTTAGAGGCGACAACATGTACGTGTTCGCTGATAAGTTCTTCAACATCTCTCTTCCAAGAGTAAGAGACTTTAAGGGTGTAAGCAAGAACTCATTTGATGGACGTGGAAACTACTCCATGGGTATCAAAGAGCAGCTTATATTCCCAGAAATCAACTATGATGATGTTGAAACTGTAAAGGGAATGAACATCGTATTCACAACAACGGCTAAGACAGATGAGGAAGCTGCAGCGCTTCTTGAACTTCTCGGAATGCCGTTTGAGAAGTAGGAGGTTATTATGGCTAAGACAGCTCTTAAAGTCAAACAGCAGAGAAAGCCTAAATATTCAACACGTGCTTACACAAGATGCAACATCTGTGGAAGACCACACTCAGTGTTGAAGAAATATGGAATATGCCGTATTTGTTTCAGAGAGCTTGCATACAAGGGAGAAATTCCTGGCGTAAAGAAAGCAAGCTGGTAAACTGAGGCAAGAACTAATGCACAAGTCCCAAGAGGGAAACTGTGCAAGAGGAAGGAGAATATTGTAATGACAATGACAGATCCAATCGCGGATATGCTGACAAGAATCAGAAATGCCAATACAGTAGGTCATGCGACTGTTGAAATTCCAGCATCAAACATGAAGAAATCAATTGCTGAAATTCTACTAAACGAAGGATTCATTGGCGGATTCGAAGTCATAGAAGACAACAAGCAGGGCGTAATCAAGGTACAGATGAAGTACGGCGCCGGCAAAGAAAAAGTTATCAACGGAATCAAGAAGATTTCAAAGCCAGGCCTTAAGGTTTATGCTAAGGCTAACGAGGTTCCAAGCGTTCTTGGCGGACTCGGTATCGCTATCATCTCAACATCAAAGGGAATCATCAGCGATAAGGAAGCTAGAAAGCTAGGCGTTGGCGGCGAAGTTATTTGCTATGTTTGGTAGGAGGTAAACAGTATGTCAAGAATAGGAAAGAATCCTGTTGCACTCCCAGCCGGTGTAGAAGTTAAGGTTGATGACAATCATGTTATCACTGTAAAGGGACCGCTAGGTCAGCTACAGGAACAGCTAAGCGCAGATATTAATATCGAAGTGAAGGACAACGAGGTTGTCTTCACAAGAAATAGTGACCACAGAAGTCACAGAGAACAGCACGGTCTTGCAAGAGCACTTGTAAACAACATGGTTGAAGGTGTTACAAAGGGCTTCCAGAAGAAGCTTATCTTCAAGGGCGTAGGATACAAGGTTGAGAAGAAGGGTAAGGATTTGGTAATGAATCTTGGCTACTCTCATCCAGTAGTAATGACAGATCCTGATGGCATCGAAACCATTGCAGAGGACGTTACTACAGTAGTAGTTAAAGGTATAGACAAGGGTCTTGTAGGAAACTATTCGGCGAAGATCAGAGCGTGGAGAGAACCTGAACCATATAAGGGTAAGGGAATCAGATACGATGATGAAGTTATCCGTCGTAAAGAAGGCAAGACAGGTTCTAAGTAAGAAAGGAGTGAAGTAGAATGGCACAGATGAGCAGAAATGACAGACGTGTTAAAAGACACGCACGCGTCAGAAAAAATTTAACCGGAACTCCTGAAAGACCAAGACTTTGCGTTTTTAGATCAAACAAGAATATCTCTTGCCAGATTATTGATGATGTTAACAAGGTAACACTTGTATCAGCATCTTCACTTGACAAGGATATTGCTTCTGAAATCGGATATGGTGGCAACAAAGAGGCTGCTAAAAAAGTTGGTGAAGCAGTAGCTAAGAAGGCTGTAGCTAAGGGTATAGAAGTTGTTTCTTTTGACAGAAGCGGATTCCTATATCACGGCAGAGTCAAAGAACTAGCTGAGGGTGCCCGCGAAGGCGGACTGAAATTCTAACGGAGGAGGAAAAATAATGCGTAACACTATTGATGCATCAAAGCTCGAGTTAACAGAAAGCATCGTTAATATCAGACGTGTTGCTAAGACTGTTAAGGGCGGCAGAAATATGAGATTCAGCGTTACCGTTGTTGTAGGCGACAAAGCAGGTCATGTCGGCGTAGGACTCGGAAAAGCGCAGGAAATTCCTGAAGCCGTAAGAAAAGCTACAGAAGATGCTAAGAAGAAACTAATATATGTTCCAATCGTAGGAACAACGATACCACACAGAAACCTAGGTATCTTTGGAGCAGGCAGAGTACTAATCATGCCAGCTGCACAGGGTACTGGAGTTATCGCTGGTTCATCAGTAAGAACAGTACTAGAGTCAGCTGGTATTCAGGACGTAAGAGCTAAGTCACTTGGCTCAAGTAACACAGGAAACATGGCTCTTGCAACACTCGAAGGTCTTAAGGGAATGCTTACAGTTGAGAAGGTTGCAAAGCTAAGAGGCAAGACGCCTGAAGAAATATTGGGTTAGGAGGCAGCGAAATGGCAAAAATGTTGAAAATTACTTTAACAAAGAGTACTATTGGCGCTATTCCTAAGCACAAGAAGGTTGTAAAGGCCTTAGGACTTAGAAAATTGCATCATTCAGTCGAATTGGCAGATACACCTCAGACTCGTGGTGCTATCGCAAAAGTAACTCATCTTGTTACTGTCGAAGAACTGTAGGATAGGAGGTGCAAGCTAATGAAACTGCATGAACTAAAAGCTCCTGCTGGCTCAACACACAGCCGCAAGAGAAAGGGCAGAGGTACTGCTACTGGACAGGGTAAGACTGCTGGTAGAGGTATGAACGGTCAGAATTCAAGAAGTGGTGGCGGAGTTAGACTCGGATTCGAGGGTGGACAGATGCCACTATATAGAAGATTGCCAAAGAGAGGCTTCAACAATAAGTGGGCGAAGGAATACGCTACAGTTAATGTTGGTGACCTCAACAGATTTGAGGCAAACACTGAGGTTACTCCAGAGCTTCTAAGAGAAGTTGGACTTGTTAAGCAGGTTATTGACGGAGTTAAGATTCTTGGTGATGGTGAGCTCGATAGAGCACTCACAGTAAAGGCAGTTAAGTTCACAAAGACTGCTGCTGAAAAAATCAACGCTGCTGGAGGAAAGGCAGAGGTGATCTGATATGGATATGCTAAAGACCGTAAAGCAGGCAATTAAAGTTCCGGAAATGAGAGCTAAGATTATCTTTACTGTCATGATGTTAGTCATCTTTTGTGTTGGCTCACACATACCAGTTCCAGGAATCGATAGAACTCAGCTAGCGAGCATGTTCAAGAATCAGGGCGGACTATTCGACCTGTTCGACTTGTTCTCCGGAGGATCTTTCAGTAACTTTACTATCTTCGCATTAAGTATCACACCATATGTAACAGCCTCCATCATAGTACAGCTACTAACAGTAGCATTTCCGTACTTTGAAAGGCTAGCAAAAGAGGGCAACGAGGGACGCAAGAAGATGGCGACAATAACTCGCTACATGACTGTGGGCCTCGCTCTCATCCAAGCGTTCGGATTGACCATCGGTCTATTCAGACGTGCGGTAGTTGACCAGACATGGTTCAGCTTAGTAGTAATAATATTAGTGCTAACAGCAGGAACAGCCTTCCTGATGTGGCTTGGAGAGCAGATTAACGAAAACGGTATTGGAAACGGAATCTCAATTCTGATCTTTGCTGGAATCGTTGCGAGAATCCCTTCAGATGTTCGCAGTATCGCTCTTCAGTATAAGGAAGGCGCTATAAACATCATCACACTAATCCTATTCATCGCATTTGCACTGCTTGTAGTTGTAGGAGTAATCTTTATCCAGCAGGGTACAAGAAGAATCCCAGTACAGTATGCAAAGCGTGTAGTAGGTAGAAAGATGTACGGCGGTCAGTCAACACATATTCCGCTAAAGGTAAACCAGGCAGGTGTTATTCCTGTAATTTTCGCAGTATCACTGCTGCAATTTCCACTTACAATTACCTACTTCCTAAAGTCGGATTCAGGCTTCACTGCATTCGTAACGAAGTGGCTATCACCAAGTGGAAGTCCTGGTGTATGGGTGTACGCTATATTCAATATCATTTTGATCATAGCATTTAACTATTTCTATACAACAATAAGCTTTAACCCAATCGAAGTTGCACAGAACATGAAATCAAACGGTGGTTTCATTCCGGGCATTAGACCTGGTAAGGCTACAATTGAGTATCTTGCGAAAGTGATGGGTAGAATTTCTATAGTAGGAGCACTGTTCCTTGCTATAATAGCTACATTGCCAACGCTGATCAGCCAGTATACCGGTCTAAACATTCGTTTTGGCGGAACCTCGCTACTAATCGTAGTCGGAGTTGCAATAGATGTAATGAGACAGTTAGAAAATCAGATGGTAATGAGGAATTACAAAGGATTCCTTAAATAGAAGGAGTTAGAAAATTGCTGAGAACAATTCTATTAGGGCCTCCAGGCGCAGGAAAGGGAACTCAGGCAGTACGCATTGTTGAAAAGTATGGAATTCCACACATTTCAACGGGTGACATCTTCCGCGACAATATTAAGAGGCAAACTGAGCTCGGTAAGAAAGCTCAAGAATACATGAATAAAGGCGAACTTGTTCCAGACGATTTAGTAATTGAAATCGCCACGGACAGATTGCTGAGAGACGACTGCAAGAAGGGCTTCCTTCTTGACGGTTTTCCTCGCACGGTTTATCAGGCAGAAAAGCTTGATGAATTCATGCAGGCACACGGTGGAAAGATTGATCACGTTATCAATCTAGAGGTAGACGATGATTTGCTCATCTTCAGACTCACAGGAAGACGTGTTTGCAAGCAGTGCGGAGCAAGCTTCCACGTAGTCAACATCCCGCCAAAGGTAGAAGGAATCTGCGATAGATGCGGAGGAGAGCTAGTGCAGAGAGCTGACGATACGGAGGAGACGGTAAAGAACAGAATTACCGTTTACAAAGAACAGACTATGCCGCTTATTGATTATTACACAAAGGCTAACAACATTACTACGCTAGATGGCTCAACACCTCTTGATCAGTGTTTTGCTGAAATTGTAGAAGTTCTAGGTGAATAGTCATGATAGTAATCAAATCCAAAGAAGAAATTGAATTGTTGCGTGTTCCTTGCAAGGTTACAGGCGAGCTACTAAACAAGCTTGCTGGGTTCATAAAGCCGGGAATAAGCACATGGGAAATCGATAACTTCTGTGCCGAATTTATAAAGCAGCACGGAATGACACCGACCTTCAAGGGTTACGGTGGATTCCCGGGAAATGTGTGCGTATCGCTCAACGAAGAGATTGTGCACGGAATTCCGGATCGCGAGAGAATTCTTCAAGAGGGTGACATAGTCAGCATCGATGTTGGCGCGACATACAAAGGATATACAAGCGATGCCGCAAGAACATATCCTGTAGGCAAAATCAGCGAGGAAGCACAGCGTCTTATAGATGCGACAAGAGATAGCTTCTTTGCGGGAATAGAGTTTGCCAAGGTAGGAAACCGACTTTCAGACATTTCGCATGCAGTGCAGGCGAAGGCCGAGAGGGAAGGGTTTTCAGTAATCCGAGACTTTGTTGGACACGGAGTCGGAAGAGAATTGCATGAGGATCCACAGATACCTAACTACGGAAAGGCTGGACGTGGTCCAAGACTTGTAGAAGGTATGGTCCTAGCAATTGAACCGATGGTAGCGGTCGGAACATACGAAACAGAAACACTGTTGAATAATTGGACGGCAGTAACTGCTGACGGAAAGCTTTCAGCTCATTACGAAAACACGGTAGCAATTACTGAGAATGGGCCGGAAGTGCTAACTTTAGTCGAAGAAGAGGTGTAGAGGATATGGCGAAAAAAGACACCATAGAAGCAATGGGCACTGTTGTAGATGCACAGCCTAATGCAATGTTCAAGATAAAGCTTGAGAACGGATTTGAGGTTCTTGCGCATATATCGGGTAAGATCCGCATGAACTACATTAGGATTCTCCCGGGGGACAAGGTAAAGGTTGAGCTATCACCTTATGACCTAACTCGCGGACGTATTGTATGGCGTGATAAATAGGCCCAGCCTTTGACATACAGAGAGAATCAAAGGTAGATGAGGAGGAAAAAATGAAAGTAAGAGCATCAGTAAAGCCAATCTGCGAAAAATGCAAAGTCATTAAGAGAAATGGCAAAGTGATGGTTATTTGCGAAAATCCAAAGCATAAGCAGAAGCAAGGCTAAATAAAAGTTAATAATTGGGTAGCGAGACCGGGCCGCTATCTGTAAAAATTTATTTATTGTACATCGCCTGTCTATATCACCCCCGGCAAGGTGACGGAAGATAGGAGAAGGAGGAAACGTATGGCTCGTATAGCCGGTGTAGACTTACCAAGAGAAAAAAGGGTAGAAATCGGTCTAACCTATATCTATGGTATCGGAAAGCATACAGCTAAAGACATTCTTGCAAAGGCTGAAATCAATCCAGATACTAGAGTCAAAGATCTGACCGAAGATGAAGCTGGTAGAATCAGAAAAATCATCGAAGCAGATTATGCAGTAGAAGGTGACCTAAGAAGAGAGGTGTCTCTAAACATTAAGAGACTCATGGAAATCGGAAGCTACAGAGGAATCAGACACAGAAGAGGACTCCCTGTTAGAGGTCAGAAAACAAAAACTAATGCTAGAACGCGTAAGGGTCCTAAGAGGACTGTAAGCAGAAAGAAAAAGTAAGAAGGAGGTAGGATAAAATGGCTAAAGCTGTAAAGAAAACAGTAAGAAAAAAGAGAAAAGACCGTAAGCACGTTGAAAAAGGCCAGGCTCATATCCAGTCCACCTTTAACAATACTTTGGTGACACTTACAGATATGGACGGAAACGCTCTGTCATGGTCAAGCGCAGGATCACTTGGATTTAAGGGTTCAAGAAAATCAACACCGTTTGCAGCACAGAGTGCAGCTGAGACTGCAACAAAGGCAGCTCTTGAGCACGGACTTAAGACTGTTGAAGTTTACGTTAAGGGACCAGGCGCAGGTAGAGAAGCTGCTATTAGAGCACTCCAGGCTGCTGGTCTTGAGATCACATTGATCAAAGATATTACACCTATTCCTCATAACGGTTGCAGACCGCCAAAGAGAAGAAGAGTATAGCAGAAGGGAGGAGCAAAGAAAATGGCAGTAAATAAAGACCCGATCCTAAAGAGATGTAGATCTCTTCAGTTGGATCCAAGCCACATGGGTATCTACAAAGAATCCAATAGAAAGCCTCAGCAGAGTTTCAAGAAGATGAGTGAATATGGACTTCAGCTTCGTGAAAAGCAGAGAGCAAAGTTTATCTACGGAGTTCAGGAAAGACAGTTCAGAACAGCATTCAAGAAGGCTGCATCAAAGAAGGGTATCACAGGTGAAAACCTTCTTATCATGCTAGAAGAAAGACTTGATAACGTTGTTTTCAGAATGGGACTTGCTACAACACGTAGAGAAGCAAGACAGCTTGTAGTTCACAGCCACTTTACAGTAAACGGTAAGAAGGTAAACATTCCTTCATACATCGTAAAGGCTGGAGACGTAATCAAGGTAAAGGAAAAGAGCCAGAGCTCTCCTAAGTTTAAGGAAATCAAAGAGATGC
The DNA here is from genome assembly GCA_001189495.1 of Eubacterium sulci ATCC 35585. Lineage (NCBI taxonomy): Bacteria > Bacillati > Bacillota > Clostridia > Peptostreptococcales > Anaerovoracaceae > [Eubacterium] sulci. The sequence continues at coordinate 300,783 of CP012068.1, forward strand.
AGGTTGGTGTTCCAGCTTGGCTTTCAGTAGATAGAGACAAGCTAGAGGGTAAAGTTCTAGCTGATCCAACTAGAGATCAGATTGACACACCTATCGAAGAGCGTTTAATCGTCGAGTTGTACTCCAAATAATAGAAACTATATTACAGTCGCTATTATTGATTGGATGAAAAGGAGGGTTTTCAATGATAGAAATCGAAAAACCGACAATATCAAAGACAGTCAGCGAGGATGGTACATACGGCAAATTCGTTGTTGAACCTCTAGAAAGAGGATACGGAATAACACTTGGAAACAGCATGAGAAGAATTCTTCTCAGCTCACTTCCAGGCGCAGCTGTAACATCGATTAAAATCGATGGAATTCTACACGAGTTTTCGACGATTCCAGGCGTCAAAGAAGATGTTACTGAAATCATACTCAACCTCAAGAAGCTGGCATTAAGGCTAAGCGGTGATGACAGCAAGCGTGTGATTATAAATGCAGTTGGACCTAAGGAGGTTACAGCAGCAGACATAATCGGAGATTCAGAGCTAGAGATATTTAACCCTGAATTGCACATTGCTACACTCGAAGAAAATGCTACTTTGGTTATGGAAATAAACCTTGCTAGAGGCAGAGGTTATGTTCCAGCAGAGCAGAATAAGGATGAGAGCACACCGATTTCAGTGATTCCGGTTGACTCAATTTTTACTCCGGTAAGAAGAGTAAACTACACAGTAGAGAATACAAGAGTAGGGCAGGTTACAGACTTTGATAGACTTATCCTAGAGATTTGGACAGATGGTTCAATCTCACCAGAGGAAGGTGTATCAATAGGTGCAAAGATTATGCAGGAGCACCTCAATTTGTTCGTAAAGCTTGATGATGCTGCAGATGATCTTGAAATCATGGTAGAGAAGGAAGAAGATCAGAAGGAAAAAGCTTTGGAGATGACTATCGAAGAGCTTGAGCTTTCAGTTCGTTCGTTCAACTGCCTAAAGAGAGCATCGATCAATACTGTTGAAGAGTTGACAGCTCGTACCGAAGAAGAGATGATGAAAGTCAGAAATCTCGGTAAGAAGTCACTCGACGAAGTTAAAGCAAAATTAGCTGAGCTTGGACTTTCACTTAGACCAAGCGAAGAATAGAAAGAATTATAAGGAGAGAAGGATATGCCAGGATATAGAAAACTAGGCAGGCCTACAGCTCACAGAAAAGCAATGCTGAGAAACCTTGTAACTGATCTACTCAGAGAAGGCAGAATTCAGACAACTGATTGTAGAGCTAAGGAAGCCAGAAAAACTGCTGAAAAGCTTATCACTTTGGCAAAGACTGACAATCTTCATAACAGAAGACAGGCTTTGGCATATATATTTGACGAAACAGTAGTCAATAATCTTTTCGAAGAGATCGCACCTAAGTACGCTGAGCGTAACGGTGGATACACAAGAATCCTAAAGCTAGGACCTCGCCGTGGCGATGGTGCTGAAGTAGTTTTCTTGGAGCTCGTATAAGATAATAAATAGAGCAGGAACTTGTGTCCCTGCTCTTTTTATATGCTTAATTAAATATAGTTATGCTTTCCTTCTGTAATGCAATACCACAAAGGCAAGCACGAAAATTCCAATTCCTCCAATTACGTCTATCACTATTGTAATTGGCAAAAGTACCCCTGAGACGAGATAATCAAAGCTATCATACAAAGCCTTAGAAGTATCCAAAAAGAGGACACAAACCGCTAATAAAAGCGTTGAGGCCATAGCTAGAAAGGCGTTTGTTATAGCAAGTATTGGCGATGCTGGGTTAAAAGACCTTGCCTTCTTACTAGCGACAATAATGCAGACAAAATTCAATGCGGAGACAATAAGAATTAAAATATAGATCATTAAAATAGTTTTTTGATGATCAGTTGCAAATTGCATTAGGGGTTTTAAATCCATGACCGACTCCTTTCAATTATTGTTACATGTATTTTATCGAGATTGATATATGTAGTAGGCATTTCTAATATAACATATAAATTTTACGAATTCAATCATTAACAGAAAAAAATGAAATAACAGAAAACGAGTAGTCGTATTTGCCCGTATAAAAAAACGAGTGTGAATCCACACTCGTTTAAAAGCATCTTCTAGAGCTTACCTACTAGGTCGATTCCAGGTTTTAGTGTCTTTGCTCCTGGTCTCCATCTAGCTGGGCAAACCTCATCTCCATGTTCAGCAACGAACTGGCAAGCCTGAAGCTTACGTAGAAGCTCTTCGGCATTTCTTCCAACGTTTCCTGCATTAACCTCATAGGAAACAATTTTTCCCTGAGGGTTGATGATGAATGTTCCTCTCTCAGAAATTCCATCTGCTTCGATGAATACATCAAAGTCCTTTGCTAGTGCATGAGTTGGATCGCCAAGCATTGGGTATGTTAGCTCTTTGATTAGCTCAGAGCTATCGTGCCAAGCCTTGTGAACAAAGTGAGTGTCACATGAAACTGCATATACTTCGCAGCCAGCGCTCTTGAATTCCTCATACTTGTCCTGTAGGTCTGAAAGCTCTGTTGGGCAAACAAAAGTAAAATCAGCAGGATAGAAGAAGAAAACACTCCACTTTCCTAGAATATCTTCCTTTTTGTATTCTTTGAATTCATTATTGTAATAACCATTAACCTTAAAATCGGAAACTTCCTTGTTAATTAATGACATCTTTTTTCTCCTTTTTTCATTAGACCTTAGGTCTAGATTTGTACGTTTAACATATACAAATCGTATATACCACAAGTTAGTTAAAGCTAACCATAAAACTTATTTATTAATTTCAACTTTGTTGTAAAAACTTTAAAATACATGGCTTAAGCCCTTATGTTTTATGGATTTGACTGTTGACTTATATATTTGCGGAATATATAATAATATTGTAGTTAAATATGATTTTATGTTCCTGAGGCATTTGTCTTGGGCTAAGAGGGAAACAGGTAAAAGCCTGTGCGGTCCCGCCACTGTAAGCAGTATTTATATAGCATTCATCGTAAGGTGAGCCACTGGAGCGTCCGGGAAGGTAGTTATATATGATAAGCTGCGAGCCAGGAGACCTGCATAGAATCTTCCTAAACGGCGGTGAACCGTGATGGGGAAAAATAACAATCAGCAAATACGGGCTGTGGGGCATGCCACAGCTCTTTTTAGTTGTGGAGCCGGCTTTTCATTCTTTTTCATAATTGGCAAGAAGCAGGCTTCGTCACCCTGCTTTTTTGCTTTTTTGATAAATGTTTTGCGAGCTTAGATACATAAAAGCAAGGGACGTAATAAATTTATAGAAGGATAGACTATGAGAGATTTTAGGGATAGAATTTTTTTTGCGACTTTTTCAGATTGTGCTACTCAGACTGCAAATAAATACGGTTTTAGCTTAGAGATTAATGATCTTTGTATTTCGAGCAATTTAGACCCTGAGAATAGAGAGGAAACTATTAAGCGAATAGAGGATGAAATTGCTGAGGCTGGTGTAAATGGAAGAAAACTCTTTATGCACGGACCTTTTACAGAGCTGACACCGGATGCGATGGATCCAAGGGCAATTGAGCTAATGATGGATAGGTATATGGAAAGCATTGAGATTTGCGAGCATTTTGGTGTAAAGGATATGGTTGTGCACAGTGGATTTATACCTTTGATGTACCATAGAGACTGGCATGTGCCTCGCTCAATTGAGTTTTGGCAGAGGATTTCGGATAAACTTCCTGAAGGGTTTACGCTTTATGTAGAAAATGTCTTTGATGAGGATCCATATATTATGCGAGATGTTATCAAAGGAACGGACAGGAAAAACATCAAATGTTGCCTAGATGTTGGACATGCTAACGCAATAAAATCAAAGTATGATATCTACGAGTGGATAGATGTTCTAAAGGATGTGCTTGGACATTTTCATCTTCACACAAATGACGGAACTGCAGATCAGCACGGAGGGCTTGATAGCAAGGATATGGACATGAAGGGCATACTTTTGCATATTTTGAGCTGTTGCGGAGATGATGTTACATTTACCGTGGAGAGTAGAGAGAGCGAGCCTAGCGCTATATTTTTGGAAAACTTTTTTAATACTATTCCCCATACAGATATGATAAAATAAATGCGGGAGAATAAGATGGATTTAAACAAACTTAATGATAAACAACAAGAGGCGGTCAGATGTATAGATGGGCCGCTTTTGATAATTGCTGGAGCTGGCTCAGGTAAGACAAGCACTATGACTCACAGGATTGCCTATATGATTGAGCAAGGCATAAGTCCGTACAAGATATTAGCAGTAACCTTTACTAATAAGGCGGCTAATGAGATGCGCGAGAGAATAGAGGGACTTTGTGGTGAGATTCATGGCATGTGGGTGATGACTTTCCACGCTATGTGCCTTAGAATGCTGAGAAAGCACGCAGGAGTTATCGGCTATGACAAGAATTTCGTAATCTACGATACTGCTGACCAGAAGACATTGGTGAGGAATATTTGCAAAGAGCTTAACCTAGATAGCAAGGAATTTAAGCCTGCGTATATCGCATCGGTTATAAGCGATAAGAAGGAGCAGGGCGTTACACCACAGGAGTTTGCCGAGAATGCCATAGGTATGAAGAATAAGCTTCTAGCTAGGGCGTATCAGATGTATGAGAAGGCTTTGAGGGATAACAATGCAATGGACTTTGATGATCTTTTGCTCAACACTCTGAGAATGTTCAAGGCGGATGAGAGCGTGCTTCTTGAGTATAGCGACAGATTCGAATACATAATGGTGGATGAGTATCAGGACACGAACCACATCCAGTATCAACTTGTGAAACTGCTTTCGCAGAGACACGGCAATATTTGCGTTGTTGGAGATGACGACCAGTGTATCTACGAATGGCGTGGTGCTGACATAACAAATATCCTAAACTTTGAGAAGGACTTTAAGAATGCTAAGCTAATCAAGCTTGAGCAAAACTATAGATCAAAGGGTAACATCCTCGCTGCGGCTCACTCAGTAATTTCCAATAATACAGGAAGAAAGCAGAAGAAGCTTTGGACGGATAAAGAGGCCGGCGAGAAGATTACCTATTTCAAGGCAGAGGACGAAAAGGATGAGGCTGACTTCATCGCAAGGGAGATAAACATCCTAAAGAATGGAAACCTCAAGTACAGCGATTTTGCGGTTCTTTACAGAACTAATGCGCAGTCTAGATCTCTTGAGGATGTCTTTGCTAGAAGAGGCATACCTTACAGGGTTCTTTCCGGAATGCGATACTATGACCGCAAGGAAGTTAAGGACATGATGTCCTATATGAGGCTTGTGATCAATCCTAAGGATGATCTTGCTTTGACGAGAATCATCAATGAGCCTAAACGTGGAATCGGTGCTAAGACACTTGAGAAACTGTTTACTCTTGCTGAGGTAAGGGGTCAGAGCCTTATGGAGTCTCTTTGGGAAGATGAGGTTTTGGACACTCTTCCTAAGAAGGCATTTGAGGACGTAAAGAGAATGGCAAGGACTATTGAGCTTTGTCGTGAAGAGGCTGACTCACTAAGTGTTGCAGATATCTACGACCAGCTTCTGGTTAATACGGGATATCTTAGTGCTCTAGAGGCTGAGCGCACTGTCGAGGCCGAAAGCAGAATAGAAAACCTTATGGAATTCAAGTCGGTTATAGAAAACTACGAAAACGATAGTGCAGAGCCTAGTCTTGAGGAATTTATGGAAGGACTTAGCCTCATGTCAGAGGTTGACAACCACGATGAGACTCAGGATGCGGTTGTTCTCATGACCATGCATAGTTCTAAGGGGCTTGAGTTTCCAGTTGTTTTCCTTCCGGGAATGGAGGATGGTCTCTTCCCAGGGGCAAGAAGCTTTGATTCGCCAGAGGGAATGGAAGAGGAGAGAAGGCTTTGTTATGTCGGCATGACTAGAGCAAAGGAGAGACTCTTCCTTACAGGTGCGACAAGGAGAATGCTCTACGGAAGAACTGAATATCAGAGAGAGTCTACCTTCCTTAGAGAAATAGATAAGAAACTTCTTATGGGAGATGCAATATTTGAGAAGAAGCGCGATAGCTTCCTTGGCGATGAGTTTACAGGGCCAGGTGTTTCCACAGGTAGTTTTGATGGATACATGAGTTCCAATAAGGCTGGCTACAAGCCTTTCGATTCGCTGAGCTATTCCAAGGCACACACCAAGAAGGTTGCAGCAGGTGGCGATGATCTTAAATCTGGTGACAGGGTTAAGCACAGCAAGTTCGGCGAGGGTATGGTTATAGAAGCGGATGATAAGACAATTTCGATCATCTTTGATGAGGTCGGACTTAAGAAGATGGCAAAGGGTATTGCGGTTTTAAAGAAGCTATAGCTTTGATATAGGAGATTAGGTAATGGCTGATGTAAAGGCTTTGATGCAGGAAAAGATAAAGGTGCTCGATGAGGCTTCGAAGGCATATTATGCGCGTGGAGAGGAAATCATGAGCAATTTTGAGTACGACAAAATCTATGACGAGCTTGTCGAGCTCGAAAAGCAAAGTGGAATAATCCTTGCGGGAAGTCCAACTCAGAAGGTGGGTTATGAAATTCTTTCGGAGCTTCCTAAGGAGGTTCATCCTTCGAGGATGCTTTCGCTAGATAAGACTAAGAGCAGGGAAGAACTCAAGGACTGGCTTGGAGATCATCAAGGAATTCTATCTTGGAAGCTAGATGGTCTAACCATAGTTTTGACATATGAGGACGGAAAGCTGCTTAAGGCTGTTACTCGTGGAAATGGCGATGTAGGCGAGGTAATCACTGCGAATGCGAAGACCTTTGTGAACCTTCCACATCAAATTGCATATAAGGGAGCTCTTGTGCTAAGAGGTGAGGCAGTTATTTCCTATGCCGACTTTGATAAGATCAATAGCGAAATTGAGGATGGCGCTGGCAAGTACAAGAACCCTAGAAATCTTTGCGCTGGCTCAGTAAGACAGTTAAATAGTGAAATTACTGCATCGCGCAGGGTTAGATTCTTTGCATTTACGCTTGTGAGTGCTGAGGATATTAACTTCAAGAAGAGAAGTGAGCAGATTAATTGGCTAAAAGATCAGGGCTTTGATACTGTTAAAGAAAGACTTGTAAACGCTGATAACATAATTGAAACTGTTGATTTATTTGAGTCCGAGGTTCACGAAAACCCAATTCCATCAGATGGACTCGTTTTGGCCTTTGATGACCTTGAGTATAGTGCAAGCCTTGGAACGACGGCAAAGTTCCCTAGGGACTCAATTGCATTTAAGTGGCAGGACCAGACTGAGAAGACTACTTTGAGGGAGATTGAGTGGAACGCCTCAAGAACAGGCCTTATAAATCCGATTGCTGTCTTTGACCCTGTTGAACTAGAGGGTACGACGGTTTCGCGTGCATCAGTTCACAATTTAAGCATAGTTGAGGAGCTTGCTCTTGGAATTGGAGATACGATAGAGGTATACAAGGCAAACATGATTATCCCTCAGATTTCAGCAAATCTAACGCGAAGTGGAAATCTAGAATTACCTAAGACCTGCCAAGCATGCGACACTCCAGTGATAATCAAAAACGAGCAGGGAGTAAAGACGATAAATTGTCCAAACCCTAAGTGCCCAGCAAAGCGAATCAAGAGTCTAACGCTTTTCGTTTCTCGCGATGCAATGAATATTGACGGATTATCTGAAGCAACTATTGAGAAGTTTGCAGATGCTGGATACCTAAAGGAGCTAGCAGATTTCTACCACCTAGAGAATCATAAGGATGAGATTGTTAAGACTGAGGGCTTTGGAGAGAAATCCTTTAATAATATGCAAAAGGCAATTGATGCTTCGAGAAAGGTTAAGCCTGAAAAACTTCTTTATGCGCTTGGAATCCCAGGGATTGGCGTTGCCAATGCAAAGCTTATATCAAAGGCATGCAAGGCCGAGTGGGACAAGATTGAATCGATATCAAAGTCCGAGCTGCTTGAGATAGATGGAATCGGTGATGTTATGGCAGCGGCTTATGTCTCCTTCTTTGATGACGAAGAGAACAAGGCTAAGCTTGCCCGCCTTAAGGCAGAGCTTGATATAGATGAGAGCTTTGAAGAGACTGGCGCTTTGCTCAAAGGCCTAACATTTGTAATTACTGGTTCGCTCAACCACTATGCGAATAGAGATGAGCTTAAGGCTTTGATAGAGTCACTTGGCGGTAAGGTTTCGGGCTCGGTAAGTGCAAAGACTTCATATTTAATCAATAACGATACTGCATCGACTTCAGGAAAGAACAAGAAGGCGAAAGAGCTTGGCATCGCAGTCATAGATGAAGAGAAAATAAAGAATTGTATAGAAAGTGAAGATTTATCTTTGCTAATGGACTAGTCTCAGGAGGGAAAGAATGCTTCCGGTTGGAAAACTCGATAGCGATGTGCTTAAGAGGATAGTAATAGACAAAATTAAATACAAAAGCGAGGATGTAAAGGTCAGAGCAGGCGTTGGTGAGGACTGTGCTGTTGTAGGCTACGGTGACTACGATTGCGTGATTTCAACAGATCCAATAACATCGTCAATAAACGATGTTGGTAGGCTTTCAATTCATATCTCATGTAACGATATTGCAAGCAATGGCGTGCAGCCAATTGCCATAACTCTTGCGGTGATGCTTCCGAAAGGGACTACTGAAGATGATGTTGAGAAGATAATGGCGCAGGCGGCAAAAAGTGCCGAAGATGTCGGAGTCGAGATTGTTGGTGGACATACAGAAATAACCGAAGCGGTAAACCAGCCTGTTATAGTATCTACAGCATTTGGTAAGGTTGTGGCGGGTGAATCTCAGTCGGCATCGGATATGCGCGCTGGAGATGTCATTTTGATGACCAAACAGGCAGGCCTTGAAGGAACTGGTATAATCTGCTCAGATTACGAGGAAGAGCTATCCAATGTCTTAAGTTCTGATGAGCTTGCAGAGGGTAAGCTCATGCTTGATGATGTAAGCGTCGTAAAGGAAGGCGTAATCGCAGGCAAGATTGGAACTCACGGTATGCATGATGTCACAGAAGGTGGTATTCTCGGTGCAGTATGGGAAATGTGCAATATAAGCAAGCTTGGTGTTTTGCTAGATGAAGATAAGATTGCAGTTAGCAAAGTGACCGAAAAAGTTTGTGAGTATTTTTCCGCTGACTGGAAGAGACTTATTTCAAGTGGCTGCATGATAATCGTAGCGAGCCCCGAAAAAGCTGATGATATATGCGCTGAACTATGTCATAACGGCGTTATGGTCAGCAAGATCGGTAGAGTTACAGGGGCTGATGAAGGCCTAATGCTAAAGAAATCAGATGGAAATATAGAAGAAATTGATCCTCCTAAAACAGATGAACTCTACAGAGTTACAGGCAGGTAAAGGAATTCGCTCACAAAATCGTGGACTAAGCCAAAGTTGAATTGACATAAGTTCACAAACAACATATAATATAGGGTAGTTTTATATCGCCCTTTAATAGCTTCGTTTGGCATGGTTTGGGTCCTGCGCAATAGGACGCCGTGAACCTTGTCAGGTCCGGAAGGAAGCAGCAATAAGCGGAAGCTCTTATGTGCCGCAGATAAGCCTTCTTCATCGTCACGCGGAGCTATCAAAGGGCGATTTTTATTTTGTTAGGAGCCTTCAGAATGTATAAAGCGCTTTATCGCACCGAAAGGCCAGAGACCTTTGATGAGGTTATAGGCCAGGAACACATAGTGCGTGTTTTGAAAAATCAAATAGCAAGTAACACCATAGGACATGCTTATCTGTTTTGCGGTACGAGAGGTACGGGTAAAACGACTATGGCAAGACTCCTTGCAAAGGCCGTGAACTGTACTTCAGATGGTGAAAAACCTTGTGGTTGTTGTGATAACTGCCTTTCTATCAAAGCTGGGACCTTCATAGATATGATAGAGATAGATGCAGCGTCAAACAATGGTGTAGAGAGCGTTAGAGAAATCAGGGATAGTGTAAATTATCCTGCTTCCGTAGGAAGACGCAAGGTCTATATCATAGACGAGGTGCACATGCTTTCGACGGCTGCGTTTAACGCTTTGCTCAAGACTCTTGAGGAGCCGCCTGAGGGAATCATGTTCATACTTGCGACTACAGATCCGCAGAAACTTCCGCAGACAATACTCTCAAGGTGTATGAGGTTCAATTTCAGACGTGTTTCCGAAAACCAGCTCGCAGGACAGATGAAGGCAATTTGCGAAAAGAGGGGTGTGGAAATCACAGATTCTGCACTTAAACTTCTTGCAGCGAATGCTGATGGTTCTGTCAGAGATGGTCTATCTTTGCTCGATCAGTGCCTAGCAGGAAGCGACAAGGTTTTAGATAGAGAGACTGTGCTAGAGTTTCTCGGAACCGTATCAGAGGGATTCTTCCTAGAGCTGACCGAAAAGGTTTGCGTTCGCGACACCTCTGGGGCATTACTTCTATTAGATGAAGTTCTTGCCGAGGGGAAGGATGTTAAGCAGCTACTTAATGACTGGATGGCACATTATAGATCACTTTTGATAGCAAAGTATATCAAAGATGCAGAGAATCTACTGAATATGTCCAGTGAGAACATAGAAAAGCTAAAGAGACAGAGTCAGGGGATGGATCTTGCTACAATAAATAGCTCGATTTTGACACTGGCAAATACGATAAACGATGCGAGATACTCTACTCAGCCAAGAACTCTTATGGAGCTTGCAATAGTAGTTCTTGCAAATGGTATAAGGGATGGAGGAGCAGCGCCTACTGCTTTTATTGAAAGCACGCCTAGTTCTCCAATACAAAAATCTAGTAAGCAGATAAAGGATAGGACGGCGGCTAAACCTAGCGAGCCCGAAAAGCTACAAGCTGAGATTCCATCAAAGTTTGAGTCTAGCGAAACACAGGAGATTCCTCCATGGGAGGATTTTGATGAAGGAGCAAGGCCAGAGGCTTCGCAGGAAGTACAGGATTCAGAACTTGAGGTGAAAGCACAGGTAGCTACGCAGCCTAAGGTAGGCCAAGATAACATATCAAGTAGCACGGGTTCATCTTACGAGATGGATGAGCTTTGGGAAAGAGTTTGGGATAGACTTCCTGAACACGGAAGCATTTCCATGGTTCGTATGAACACAAGTCTTGCTGGTATAAATGAAAGAGAATTTAAGGTAATCGCTTGCAGTGATTTTGTAAGGGGTTTAGCCGAAAAGAATACAGAAATTATTACAAAGGCCGTGGCAGCTGAGGTCGGAAGACCGCTAAAGATGATTTTGAGGAGTGCAAATGATACAGCTGATCTAGAAGAGACCGCTGTAAAAGCTGCTGATTCTAGCAAGGATGAGGAAGCGAAGAAAATCGCTGAAGCGCTCGAAAGTTCATTTAACATTAAGCCACGAATCGAATAGGAGGAACAGATATGGGAAAAGGTATGAGAGCAGGAAAGAAGTCTAAGCCAAAGATGCCAGGAGGCGGTGGCGGCGGAAGCATGCAGCAGCAGATTGCTCAGGCACAGGCTATGCAGAGACAGCTTGCTATGATTCAGTCAGAGCTTGAGGAAAAAGAGTTCACAGCTACGGCAGGTGGTGGTGCAGTTTCCGTAACAGCAAATGGCAAGAAGGAACTTACTGCTTTGAATTTTGATAGGGACGTTGTGGATCCAGATGATGTGGAAATGCTTCAGGACCTTGTAATGGCTGCAGTTAATGAGGTTATGCGTCAGATTGATGAGGCTTCAGAGACAGAGATGAGCAAGGTTACGGGAGGTCTAAACATCCCGGGACTTATGTAGGAGCCTAAGAGATGGCACAGTATCCGCGTCCGCTAGGACGATTGATTGGAGAACTTTCAAAGCTTCCAGGCATCGGTGGGAAGACAGCTCAGAGGCTTGCCTTTCATATTTTGTCGCTTGATGATAATGAAGCAAAGGCGCTTGCTGATTCCATAGTTGCAGCAAAGAACTCTATGCGTTACTGCTCGATTTGTGGAAATTTGACGGAAAGTGATCCGTGTCCAATCTGTAGTGATAAGAACAGAAGGCAGGATGTTATTTGCGTAGTTGAGAATCCTCGCGATGTAATTGCCATGGAGAGAATCCGTGAGTTCAATGGTCTATATCATGTTCTTCACGGCTCTATTTCACCTATGGACGGAATAGGCCCTGAGGACATAAATCTCAAGTCGCTCATTATGCGCCTAAAGGATGAGGGAATCAAAGAGATTATACTTGCGACAAACCCAACCATCGAAGGTGAGGCGACTGCTATGTACATTGCTAGATTGGTTAAGCCTATTGGGGTTAAGGTGAGCAGAATTGCAAATGGGATCCCTATTGGTGGCGACTTAGAGTATGCCGATGAGGTTACTCTTCTCAAGGCTCTAGAGGGCAGAAGAGAGATTTAGTAAAGGCTGAAATATTAGCAAATTTATATGAAGCTTATTGCAGAATTAAGGGAGTTTATAGCTCCCAAAAAGTCAATTATGCGATATGCTTCTTTTTTATTTTATTAACATTAAATTTACTCATTATTAAAGGTATAATTTGTGATAAAACACAAATTATATTATATCAAATTTAGGTATTGACACAAAGATTGTGAAAATATATAATGGGACAAGATTCTTTTTTTAAGGATCAATAAAATTCGTTGGTGTTTTTGCAAAGAGTTTGTGATGGCTCGGATTAGAGCCTTGGAAGGGTTTATGAGTTCAAACTTTTATGGAAAACACAGGTAAAAATTGGAGGTTTCTAATGGACAATATTGAAAAGAGAGGAAAGTTTAAGTCGAACTTCGGATTCCTTATGGCATCTATCGGCTCTGCCGTAGGTCTAGGTAATCTTTGGGGTTTTCCATATAAGATGGGAAAAGGCGGCGGCTTTGCCTTTTTGCTCTTATATGTTGTCATGGTAGTTTGTATCGGATACTGCCTTATGATTGGAGAGTTTGCCATAGGCCGTAAATCGCGAAAGGCTCCAGTAGGTGCATACAAGGCTATTAATAAGAAGTTTGCCTTCAATGGTTGGTTTGCAACACTTACACCGTTCTTCCTATTGCCGTTCTACACAGTGCTTGGTGGCTACTGTATCAAGTACCTTGTAGCTAACTTTGGTGATATTTTAGGTGTTTCATGGGGTGTAGGCGAAAGGGCAAGTGAGCAGTTTTTCGGACAATTCATTTCTAATACTACACAGTCAATAATATTTACGCTATTATTTATGCTCATGACATTCGTAATTGTAACAATGGGAATTGGCGGAGGTATCGAGAAGTTCTCGGTAGTGGCTATGCCAGCGCTTTTTGTAATGCTTATTGTCGTAGTTATTAGAAGCATTACGCTACCTGGAGCATCTGAAGGACTTGCCTTCATGTTCAAGCCTAATTTCGAGGTATTCAAGGGAACAGGCTGGATCAGTGTCCTAGCTTTAGCGGGGGGGCAGCTATTCTTTTCGCTTTCACTTGCAGCGGGATGCCAGATTGCTTACGGTTCATACCTTGATGACAAGGAAAATCTAGAGCGCAATGCTTTTATCGTTCCAGTTGCTGATATGCTTGCAGCTATTCTAGCAGGTGTAGCAACTATCCCTGCGGTATTCGCATCTGGACTTCAGCCCGCACAGGGCCCAAGCATGCTATTTGTAACTCTTCAGATGGTATTCAAGTCAATGGGCGCAGCAGGACCATGGTTTGCAACAGCGTTCTATCTACTAGTGTTCCTTGCAGCACTTTCTAGCTCAATCGCTATGCTAGAAGGCGGAGTTGCATCTTTCATCGATATGAATATCGAAAAAGGCAAGGAGCCAGGAAGAGGAAAAATAACTGCTATAGTTTGTATCATTACATCATTAGGCGGACTACTAGTAGCAGCAGATGGACTTGGAACAGGTGGCCTTAAGCACCTATTTGGCTTTGAGACATGGCTAGAGACATTTGATCTATTCGGCGAAGGACTTTTGATGCCACTTGGAGGATTTTTCATGGCCATATTCCTCGGATGGTGCTACCCAACATATATTGATGACGAAATACAGAAGGGTAGCAGTTATAAGAGCAAGAATTTCGTGCACATTTGCTTAAAGTACATAGCACCGGTATTCATGCTTTTCATTCTGCTCGGACAGATAGATTCATTCTTTAAACTAGGATTGTTTTAGCAATAGATGAAATATAGGAGAAATATCACATGGAGAATCAAAACGAAAAGGGACAGTGGGGCAGTAGGTTCGGCTTTCTAATGGCTGCGATAGGCTCTGCTGTTGGACTAGGAAACCTTTGGAAGTTTCCTTATGTAATGGGTAAGGGTGGCGGATTTGCCTTCTTGTTCATATATCTAATAATGGTAGCATTAGTAGGTGTAGTAATTTTGCTTTCAGAGCTAGCTCTCGGTAGAAAGACAGGTAAGGGCGTTATCGCAGCCTATAGAGGAATCAGCCAAAAGTACACTTTCATCGGATGGATGTCATGGATTTCGCCAGTGCTAATCTTGGGCTTTTATTCGATGCTTGGAGGCTACTGCATCAAATATACAATAGCAAACATCGGTGACTTCTTTGGCGCTTCATGGGGTGTAAATGGGGCTGATTCTGCAGCTTTCTTTAAGGGCTTTTACACAGACCCTGTTCAGACAGTTGCATTCACAGTAATATTCGTATTCCTGACAGTTTTAATCACAAGTGTAGGAGTATCCAAGGGAATAGAGAAATTCTCAGCTATAGCTATGCCAGCGCTCTTTGTAATGCTTTGCATAGTTATCGTAAGAAGTGTAACCCTACCAGGTGCATCTGAAGGACTTGCGTTTGTTTTTAAGCCTAACTTTGATGTATTCAAGGGAACAGGCTGGATAAGCGTGCTAGCTAGCGCTAGTGGACAGATGTTCTTCTCACTATCGCTTGGTATGGCTATCATGGTTACGTACGGTTCTTATATGAAGAAGAACGAGGATCTACAGGAGAATGCAGTTATAATCCCTATCGCAGATACGCTAATTGCAGTGATGGCTGGTGTTGCAATCATGCCTGCAGTATTTGCTTCAGGTCAGGATCCAGCAGCTGGTCCTGGACTTCTATTTATCACACTTCAGACAGTGTTCTCAGCTATGGGTTCGCTCGGTCCGGTGTTTGGAACACTTTTTTATGGACTTGTATTCATAGCAGCAATAACTTCATCCATATCGCTCGTTGAAGCAGTAAGCTCAGCTATTATGGATAGAGCAATCGAGAAGAACAAACCAGTTAATAGAACTAAGATAAGCCTTGCAGTAGGTGTCTTCATAGCTCTAGAGGGAGCTCTTGTAGCAGTTGACTCGCTAGGAGAGAGTAGTCTTCCACATCCACTAGGACTTGGTTCCTTGCTTGACTTTTTTGATTTATTCTCAGAGGGTATATTTATGCCTATAGCGGCACTACTTACAGCTGTAATCTTTGGATGGATTAAGCCAGGCTGGCTCGATGCAGAAATCGAAAATAAGGGAACGGACAATGAGAAGAAGTTTAAAATGAAGGGCTACTACCAGTTCTGTCTAAAATGGATAGTTCCACCGATCATGATTCTCGTGTTAGCCGGACAGATGGACAGCTTCTTCGGCTTAAATTTGTTTAAATAAATAAAGTTAAGATAAACACTATATATAAGATGGCTCAGCATATGCGGGGCCATTTTTTATTGCATCAAAGCAAGAAGATGAATAAAACTATTTAGAAAATTTTCTAAATAGCTATTGACTTTTGTATTTGATAGGACTATATTCTATTTAGATAATTATCTAAATAATAGAAAGGAAGGTGGTTGGAGTATGGCTTTTGCTGAGACCTTTAAGGCTTTATCAGATCCAGAAAGAAGAAAAATTCTAGAGCTTCTTAAAGCAGGGCCCATGTCCGCAGGTGAGATAGCATCAAATTTTGATACAACTGGAGCAACCATTTCATATCACCTGAAGGTGCTTAAAAAGGCAGATCTGATATTTGAGACTAAAGAAAAAAACTATATCTACTATCAATTAAACGTATCTATTCTGGAAGAAGTTATGCTTTGGATAACAAATTTGAAGGAGGACGGATCAAATGTTAGTAAGGGATAGAAGAACCACAATTTTGACAAGTATATTGATTTTGCTACCTTTATTAGCAGGATTGCTATCATGGAATAAACATGCAAGCAGTA
The DNA here is from genome assembly GCA_001189495.1 of Eubacterium sulci ATCC 35585. Lineage (NCBI taxonomy): Bacteria > Bacillati > Bacillota > Clostridia > Peptostreptococcales > Anaerovoracaceae > [Eubacterium] sulci. The sequence goes on from CP012068.1 coordinate 316,898, forward strand.
TCGCTTTTTCGGTAGATTTAAATTTTATGACCGTAGACTTTAGCGATAAATTTATGGGAGTTATCGTAATGCCACTTGCAGTTCTATTTTTCCATTTGCTTTTGGCAATACAATTATCTAAGTCACCAAGTAGGAAGGCTATTGGAAAGATGTATACTCTCATCATATGCGTAGATCCATTAATATCTATATGGATATCGTATATTATATATCCATATATTTTAGGAATTAAAATAGATCCGTCCTTACTTACGGACCTATTGGTCGGTGTATTTCTCATAACTGGTGGAAATTATTACCCTAAGATCAAAAGAAATGGTGCTTTAGGGATGAAGTTTCCATGGACATGTGCAAATGAAGAAAACTGGAATAGAACCCATCATCTAGCTGGAATCCTATATATGTTATTAGGAATGTATACGATTATGAGAAGGTTTATACATCTGCCTGATAGCCCAGCGATTATAGGTATTGCTATACTTCTAGTGATTATAGTTTCGGCGGGATACTCATATTTCCTACATGTTAAAAAGAATTTATAAATCCTTTACGTTGTGGATAACGAATTTGAAGGAGGACGGATCAAATGTCAAATATGAAGACGAATAAAAAGACTTTAATTCTGACAAGTATTGTTATATTACTACCTATTTTAGTAGGAATGCTGCTTTGGAATAAGCTTCCTGATTCTATGGCTGTACATTTTAATTTTGATAATGAAGCAGATGGCTATAGAGAAAAATGGTTTGCAGTTATAATAGCGCCATTTATTCTATTAGCAGTGCATCTAATTATGGCAATGATAATAGCTGCAGATTCTCGCAAGAAAAATATCAGTAGCAAAGTTTATCGGATTAATATGTGGATTCTTCCATCTTTATCATTAGCCTTGACTGCCGTTATCTATATATATAATCTAGGGATACATTTTAATATTAGTTTGTTTTTAGGCATATTTTTAGGAATTACATACATAATCATAGGAAATTACCTACCTAAGACTAGGCAGAATTATACCATCGGTTGTTTACTACCGTGGACATATGCTAACGAGGAAAATTGGAATAAAACTAATAGGCTAGCAGGTGTGATAAATATAATTATAGGCATTCTAGTAATTATAAATGCAGCTATAGGAATGTTTGATATTTTCTATAGCTTCCTTGCGGCTGTGCTTATAGGAAATCTGATTCCATTAGGATACTCATACTTTCTACATGTTAAAAAAGGTCTGTAAAATGCCAAATAAAATATATCATAATCAGCAAGATAAAGCTCAGAGAAATCTGGGCTTTTTTAGTCCGAATTACTTCGAAATTATTGACATTAAAATGCTTTTGTGTTAGTATTTCTATAATCTTTAATACGATACAGAGAGATCGGCAAGATTGGAATATATATACTCATAACGTGCCCTGTGCATGATGTTTTTGTATACTCACCTTGTCGTCGGCAAGGTTTTTTTATTGCAAGACGAAGGGTTTGTTTCAAAATAGAATATATTCCAAGGGTTAGGAATCGAAAGGAAGACCAATGACTCTAAATAACACAAAGCTATATATGCTAAATAAAGAAGAAGTAATAGAAGCTGTAGAAAAGACTGCTGATAGTAGCCTTAACTGCGAGCTTTTTGATGATTCTCGCTACGCTATTTTTCCCGGTTTTTGCGATGTGCATGTGCATTTTCGTGAGCCGGGTTTTTCATATAAGGAAACTATAGGAACGGGAAGCAGGTCGGCAGCTGCAGGCGGATACACAGATGTTTGCACAATGCCAAACCTAAAGCCAGTGCCAGACAGTTTGCCACACCTTAAACAGCAGCTAGATATCATCAAAAGAGATGCAGTAATAAATGTTCATCCTTACGGAGCTATAAGCGTTGAAGAAAAGGGTGAGAAGCTTGCGGATATGGAAGCTATGGCGCCTTATGCAATTTCGTTTTCTGATGATGGAAGAGGAATTCAGGACGAGTCTCTCATGAGAGAGGCTATGTATCAGGTGAAAGAGCTAGGTAAGATTTTAGTAGCACACTGCGAGGTGGAGAGCCTAGTTAAAGGCGGATATATTCACGATGGTGAGTATGCACGGCAGAATAATCACCTTGGAATCTGCAGCGAGAGTGAATGGCGTGAGGTTGAGCGTGATATCAAGCTGGCTGATGAGACAGGATGCCCGTTCCATGCCTGCCATATTTCTAGTAAGGAGAGCGTTGAGCTCATAAGAGATGCAAAGAAGAGCGGCGTGGATGTTACATGCGAAACAGCACCTCACTACTTGATAATGAATGACATGGGCCTAAAGGAAGATGGCTGGTATAAGATGAATCCTCCGATCAGATCAAGACAGGATCAGGAGGCTTTGATAGAAGGAATCCTAGATGGAAGCGTGGATATGATTGCAACTGACCATGCGCCCCATACCCTAGATGAGAAGAACAAGGGGCTTAAGGATAGCTACTTCGGTATAGTTGGTCTAGAAACTGCGTTTCCACTGCTATATACGAAGCTAGTGCTTGAGGGAGTTTTGAGCTTAGAGCAATTGATAAAGCTTATGACTAAGGCTCCGCGTGAGCGCTTTGGAATAAAGAGAGCGGCTTCTGACTTTACAATCTTTGATCTTGAGAAGGAATATGAGATTCGCTCAGATGAGTTCCTGACAAAGGGAAGAGCGATGCCTTTTGAGGGAGAAAAGGTTAAGGGACAGTGCATGCTTACGCTCTGCAACGGCAAGATAGCATATTGCAGATAATAGCATGGCAAACTAGAGAGTAAATAATTCAAATTCATATATATTTTTGGAGGTATAAAATGGCAAAGAGAACAGATATCAAAAAAGTACTTATCATCGGTTCAGGTCCTATCGTAATCGGACAGGCTGCTGAATTTGACTACGCGGGCACACAGGCTTGCCTAGCGCTCAAGGAAGAGGGCTACGAAGTAGTTCTAGTAAATTCAAACCCTGCAACTATAATGACGGATACGACGATAGCGGACAAGGTTTACATGGAGCCTTTGACACTGGAATATGTGGCAAAGATTCTTCGTTACGAAAGACCAGACGCAATTCTTCCTGCCATAGGCGGACAGACAGGACTAAATCTTGCCATGCAGCTAGACAGAAAGGGCGTGCTTAAGGAGTGCGATGTAAAGCTTCTAGGAACGAGCATCAGAAGTATTGAACGAGCTGAGGACAGAGAGCTATTTAAGGAACTCTGTCAGTCAATTGGAGAGCCAACAATCCCATCAGAAATCACCTATAATCTAGATGAGGCTAAGGAAGCGGCTAAGAAGATTGGATATCCAGTAGTTTTAAGACCTGCATTCACACTCGGCGGAACAGGCGGCGGTTTTGCTCATAATGAAGAGGAGCTAGACGAGCTTGGAACAAATGCTTTTAAGCTATCACCGGTTCATCAGGTTTTGATAGAAAAGAGTGTTAAGGGATACAAGGAGATTGAGTTTGAGGTAATGCGTGACTCTGAGGACAATGCGATTACCATCTGCGGAATGGAAAACATTGACCCTGTGGGTGTGCACACCGGAGATTCTATGGTTGTAGCACCAATCATGACTCTTTCAGACCACGACCTAAAGATGCTAAACGACAGTGCTATAAAGATTATAAGAGAACTTGAGATTGAAGGTGGTTGTAACGTACAGTTTGCTCTAGATCCTAACTCGAGCAAGTACTTCTTGATAGAGGTAAACCCACGCGTATCTCGCTCATCAGCTCTTGCATCAAAGGCCAGCGGATATCCAATTGCTAGGGTTACAGCAAAGATTGCTATGGGAATGCTCCTTAAAGATATAGAGGTAGCAAATACAACAGCTGCTTTTGAGCCAGTGCTCGACTATGTTGTTGCAAAGCTTCCAAGATTCCCATTTGATAAGTTTGCTAGCGCATCAAATGAGCTAGGTACTCAGATGAAGGCAACTGGTGAGGTTATGGGTATAGGTTCAAACCTTGCAGAGTGTCTTCTCAAGTCAGTTCGCTCACTTGAAATCGGTGTTGACCATTTCAGAATGAATAAGTTTGTTGAGATGTCAAATGAGGACATGCTCGAGTACATAAAGACATTTAGAGACGATGCAATCTTTGCAGTTTGTGAGCTTCTAAGAAGAGATATAGATGTTTCAACTATTGCTAAAATCACGATGATTACGCCATACTTTGTAGAAACATTTGCAGATATGGTTAAGATGGAGAGAAAGCTTGCAGAAAACAAGGGCAATATGGATGTACTTCTTGAGGCAAAGAAGATGGGCTTTGGAGACATCGAAGTTGCTAGACAGTGGGGCATGGAAGAGCTTGATGTTTTCAAGTTAAGATGGGAAAACAGAATGCTCCCTGTTTATAGAATGGTAGATACATGCCACACAGGAGCATATATCCCATACTTCTATTCATCATATAGCGGAAAGAACGATTCCATAGTAACCGATAAGAAGAAAATCTTCGTGCTAGGTGCTGGTCCTATAAGAATTGGACAGGGTGTAGAGTTCGACTACTCGACAGTTCACGCAGTTCAGACCATAAGAAAAGAAGGCTATGAGGCTATTATCATAAACAATAACCCTGAGACTGTTTCAACAGACTACACAACGGCTGATAAGCTCTATTTTGAGCCTTTGACACCTGAAGATGTTATGAACATAATCGCTCTTGAAAATCCAGAAGGAGTTATCGCTTCACTAGGTGGACAGACAGCTATTAATCTAGCCCAGCCACTAGAGGATAGAGGTGTTAAGATTATCGGAACTGACTGCGAGGCTATCGAAAGAGCTGAGAACAGAGACAGCTTTGAAAGAGTTCTCGTAGATCTAAATATTCCACAGCCAAGAGGAAAGGCTGTAACAGATATCGAAGAGGGTATCAAAACTGCAGAGGCTGTTGGATATCCAGTACTTGTAAGACCAAGCTTTGTTCTTGGCGGAAGAGCTATGCAGATAGTTGCAGATGAAAATCAGCTCAGACACTATCTAAAGACTGCAGTAGAAATAGACAATGACAAGCCAGTTCTAGTAGATAAGTACATCCAGGGCAAGGAAGTTGAAGTAGATGCAATCTGCGATGGCAGAGATGTTTTCGTCCCAGGTATAATGGAGCTCGTTGAGAGAACAGGTATTCACTCAGGAGACTCAATCAGCGTATATCCTACTTTTAGCATATCCGATAAGGTTAAGGGAATCATCCTTCAGTATGCGAAGAAGCTAGGACTAGGCATTGGAATCATAGGACTTTATAACATTCAGTTCATCGTAGATGAAGAGGAGAATGTATTTATCATCGAGGTTAATCCGCGCTCATCAAGAACCGTACCTTTCCTATCAAAGGCAACTGGATATAGCCTTGCAGACATTGCGACAGAGGTTATATTGGGCAAGAGCCTCAAGGAGCAGGGATTCTTTGATATCTATCCTGAGGAGAAGAAGAGATACTATGTAAAGGCACCTGTATTCTCATTCAACAAGATAAAGGGACTAGATGCTTACCTCTCACCTGAGATGAAGTCTACTGGTGAGGCAATCGGATACGATAACAAGCTAAACAGAGCGCTATATAAGGCGCTTCAGGCTTCGGGAATGCACCTTCAGAACTACGGAACTGTATTTGCAACGATTGCTGATAAGGATAAGGATGAGGCACTTCCTTTGATAAAGAGATTCTATAACCTAGGATTCAATATTGAGGCAACTGAGGGAACTGCTCTTTACTTAAAGGAAAATGGAATCAGAACGAGAATGCTGAGAAAAATCAGTGAGGGAAGCCACGAGATACTAGATTCAATACATCAGGGCCACATGGCATATGTTTTGAATACTAAGGATATCGGCTCATTCGGACAGGAGAGCGATGGTCACAAGATTAGACGTTCAGCAACGGAAAACAATGTAACCATGCTAACTTCACTGGATACAGTTAGAGTTCTGCTCGATGTACTTGAGGAAATGACACTGACGATTTCAACGATAGATGCGTAATTACACTCCTTGATGAAAATATGAGGGTCTTAGGGGTGCGGTGGCGTGCCCCTAGGAAGACCCGATATATGCAAGATCAAAGAGTATATGAGGTATAAAATGCAGCAAAGGATTTTGAAGATAGTCGAAAACAAGAAGCTAAGCGAGGGCATTTATAGAATGAGACTCGCAGGCGATGTTTCGGCTATAACAGCTCCAGGACAATTTATAAATATCAAGCTCAAGGGATTTTTCCTACGCAGACCGATTTCAATCTGCGACCTCGGAGAGGACGAGCTGACTATAATATACAAGATAATGGGTAGAGGAACAGCTAAGCTCAGCGAGTATGAGGCCGGCGAGGAGCTAGACGTTCTCGTTGGGCTAGGCAATGGATATTCGCTTTCGGAGGCTGGAGGCGAGCCGCTTTTGATAGGCGGAGGTGTCGGTATTCCGCCCCTTTACCTTCTTGCGAAGAGGCTGGTTTCAGAGGGGAAGAAGGTAAAGGTTCTGCTTGGTTTCAACAAAGCTGAGGATATGTTCTATGTGGACGAGTTCTCAAAGCTTGCTGATGAGCTTGTAATTACGACAGCTGATGGAAGCTACGGAATTAAGGGCTTTGTTGATAAGCCTATCGCAGATATAAAGCACAGCTATATCTACACTTGTGGTCCTGAGGCGATGCTAAAATCCGTATATGCTGCAAGTCCCGGAAGCGGACAGTTTAGCTTTGAGGAGAGAATGGGCTGCGGCTTTGGTGCTTGCATGGGTTGTTCATGTAGGACTTTGACAGGTAATAAGAGAATCTGTAAGGAAGGTCCTGTTATGAGAAAGGAGGAAATACTGTGGTAAATACAAAAGTTAAGCTTTGCAGCATAGAGATTGATAACCCGGTAATTCCTGCTAGTGGAACCTTTGGATATGGATATGAGTTCGCAGAGATATATGATATAAACATACTCGGAAGCTTTTCATGTAAGGGAACGACAGGCGAGGAAAGGTTTGGTAACCCTACTCCTAGAATTGCTGAGACCGAAGGCGGAATGATTAACTCCGTAGGTCTTCAAAACCCTGGTGTTGATAGGGTAATATCAGAGGAACTTCCGAAGTTAAGGGAATGCTTTGATAAGAAAATTGTAGCGAATGTAAGCGGATTTTCAATAGACGAATATGTAGAGACTGCGGGAAAGATGGCTGTTCAGGATGAGGTAGGATGGCTTGAGATTAACATCAGCTGCCCAAATGTTCACGGCGGCGGAATGTCCTTTGGTACTGATGCTTCATGTGCTGCTGATGTGACAAGAGCGGTTAAGAGAGTGAGTGATAAACCAGTTATTATGAAGCTCTCGCCGAATGTAACTGATATTGTGGAGATTGCAAGGGCTTGTGAGGATGCTGGTGCAGATGCGGTTGCTTTGATAAATACTCTGCAAGCTATGAGACTAGACCTTAAGACTAGAAAGCCTGTACTTGCAAATGTCATGGGCGGTCTTTCGGGAAGCGCGGTATTTCCAGTAGCTCTAAGAATGGTATACCAGGTCGCTAAAGCTGTTAAGATTCCTGTAGTAGGCATGGGTGGAATAACTACAAGTGAAGATGTGCTTGAGATGATGATGGCAGGTGCAACGGCTGTAGAGGTTGGTGCAGCAAATTTGGTTAATCCTTTTGCATGTAAGGAAATCATTGAAGGTTTACCTTCTGCTATGGAAAAGTACGGAATAAAAGATTTGAATGAAATAATAGGAGCGGCGATTTAATGGGAAGAGATGTAATAATAGCATGTGATTTTTCAAGCAAGCGTGAGACCTTAGATTTTCTAGAGAAATTCGGGGAGCTTCGTCCCTTTGTTAAGATAGGCATGGAGCTTTACTATGCTGAGGGACCTGATATGGTCAGGGAGCTAAAAGCTAGAGGGCACAAGGTATTCGTCGACCTAAAGGTTCATGACATACCTAATACTGCGGCAAGTGCGATGAGAGTCTTAGGTGGACTAGGCGCAGACATTGTCAATGTACATGCAGCTGGAACAAAGAGAATGATGGAGGCTGCTAAGGCTGGACTTGAGGAAGGCTACGAGAGCTTCTGTGAAAGAGAAGGAAAGAAGGCTGATAAGCCACTTCTGATAGCGGTAACTCAGCTTACATCTACAGATGAAGAGGCCATGAAGCACGACCTTTTGATAGAAAAGCCACTTGTTGATGTTGTCTTACACTATGCTAAGATGACTAAAGAGGCTGGTCTTGACGGCGTTGTCTGCTCTGCTCAGGAGGCTGAGGGAATACACGGCGCGTGCGGAGATGATTTTGTAACTGTAACTCCGGGAATTCGCTTTGCTGATTCACAAAAGGGAGATCAGAAGCGAGTTATGACACCTGCTGAGGCTAATAAAATCGGCTCTGACTACATAGTTGTGGGAAGGCCTATTACTCAGGCTGAGGACGTTGTTTCAGCATACGAGAGATGCTGCAAGGAGTTTATCGGATAGATATAGGAAGTGAGGAAGAAATGAGCAAAGTTATGAGAGAAAAAGATGTAGCAAAGGGCTTGCTTTCAATCAAAGCGGTTTTCTTTAGACCAGATGAGCCATTTACATGGGCGAGCGGCATCAAAAGCCCAGTTTACTGTGATAATAGACTTACGCTAACAGCACCAGAGGTTAGAACTTTGATAGAAAACTCCATCGCAGATGTAATCAGGGAAGAGTATCCTGAGGCTGATGTAATTATGGGAACTGCAACAGCAGGGATCGCTCATGCGGCTATAGCAGCTCACATTCTTGGACTTCCTATGGGCTATGTTCGCTCTGGGGCAAAGGATCACGGCAGAGGAAATCAGATAGAGGGTCAGCTTAACAAGGGTGATAAGGTTGTAATAGTTGAAGACCTAATCTCAACTGGAGGAAGCGTTATCGATGCGGCTACAGCTCTTAGAAACGCAGGCGCAGAGGTTCTTGGAATCGTGAGCATTTTCACCTACGGAATGCAGAAGGGTCTAGATAGACTGGCTCAGGAAAATCTAAAGAATATTTCACTGACAAACTTTGATGTAATCAGCGAGGTTGCCGTAGACGAAAGCTACATAAGACCAGAGGATAGGGAAAGACTTATTGCTTTCAGAAATAATCCAAGCGACGAAGGATGGATAAAATAATGATGGATTTAAAGTTTTCAGATGCTTTAATATCAAATGAAAAACCAAGGAGTCTCATAGACATTGACGAGCTTAGCGTTGAAGAACTCGATGCCATGATCAAAAAAGCTTGCGACATTATGGAAAACCCGGTAAAGTACAGAAATGCCTGTGAAGGAAAGAAGCTTGCGACACTTTTCTACGAGCCGTCGACAAGGACAAGGCTTTCATTTGAGGCAGCGATGATGGAGCTAGGCGGAAATGTTTTAGGCTTTTCATCGGCTTCAAGTGCTTCTGTATCAAAGGGCGAAAGCGTTTCGGACACAGCAAAGGTGATTAGCTGCTATGCAGATATAATCGCAATGAGACATCCATACGAGGGAGCGCCTCTTGTCGCAGCAGAAAGTGCTTCAATTCCACTTATAAATGCAGGAGATGGCGGTCACGCACACCCAACACAGACCCTTGCAGATCTTTTGACCATATATAGGGAGCACGGCAGACTCGATAATATGGTTATCGGCCTATGTGGTGACCTAAAGTACGGAAGAACTGTGCATTCCTTGATAAAGGCGATGATAAGATACGAAGGGGTTAGCTTTGTTCTCATATCACCTAAGGAGCTTTCGCTTCCAGCGTATATAAAGACAGAGGTTTTAGAGAAAAATAATGTGCCTTTTGTTGAAACGACATCCCTAGAGGAGGCTATGCCAAAGCTTGATATACTCTATATGACGAGGATTCAGAGGGAGCGTTTTGATGACCTTGATGAGTACGAAAGACTCAAAGATAGCTATGTTTTGACAAGAGCAAAGCTAGCTAGCGCTAAGGAAAGCATGAGCGTTCTGCATCCGCTACCTAGGGTAAACGAAATAAGCGTTGATGTTGACGATGATCCGAGAGCGTGCTATTTTAAGCAGGCGCTATATGGAAAGTTTATGAGGATGTCGCTTATTTTGACACTTCTTGAGGGAAGTGCAGGAACTCTTAGAGATAAGACTGTGGCGCAGGATGATAAGGGCTGCAAATGCGGAAATCCTAAGTGCATTTCCCAAATCGAGCAGGAACTTCCTCAGCGTTTTAAGACCGGAGCAAATGGGGAAATACGCTGTGCATATTGCGACAATTTGATAGAGAGAAATTAATCTGTTGTATTTTGCTTTTTAGAAGGTATAATGGTATTAACAGCGATATTGTTAGTTAAAGACTTATAAGTGAGGAAAGGAATTGAGATGAAGCTTAAGAATATTTTTAAGAAAAAGGATAAACCAAATCAAAGCCGTTCCGTGTTAGATACTATGGTACCGGCAGCGAATAACCACAGCACGGCGAGAAGAGCCGGAGACAGCATTGCAAGTCAGAAGAATAAGATCAGAGTAGAAGATAAATAGAGGGGTATTTTATTTTCTGATAATCCGCTTTTGACAGCATATATTGATGACGAAAAAACCGATGAGAATGGGGTACCAAAATCATCGGTTTTGTTTTGCTCTATTTTCTTATCTTGTCTAGGAATTTCACTAGTGGGCTAAGGGTTTTGGTGAATGAACCACCTAGCAGGATTAGATTTCCGCCAAAGCTCTTTTTGAAATTATAGTTGCCTGTTGAGTTTATAGCCTGATCTGTCTCTATTGTGCCGTAGAAGTTGTATCTAGGGTAGCCGTTCATGTGGGCGTATTTTATCATTTCCCAGTTTAGCATAGTTGCACCACCTAGATGCATGTACTCGGCATAGGAACCGCCAAAGAGGAAGATTACCTCATCTCCGTAGCACATGAAGAGGTAGGATGAAAGGTTTACCGTAGGTGTAGTGATATTCAGCGCTTCAAACTCTCTTTTACGCTTCTGGTAGCTTCCTAGCTGGTCCTTGGCATCGGTGATGAGACCCTTGGTCTTCTTGGATTGTCCTCTTTCTGATAGCTCTGCGATTCTGTTCTCAAACAAAGCGATGTTATCATCGAGATATTTTGTGTACTCCTCACAGTCGATATATGCTTTTAGGAACTTGGCATTTTCGCCAAATTCAGCCTTAATCGTCTCAAAATATTCAAGTGGCTGGATGAAGAAGCTCTTTCGTTCGGATGTCTTCTCGAGTATGTCGTAGAACTCAGGAAGCTCATCCATGTTTAGCTCCTTGATTCTGATGTGAGATTCCTTGTATTTCTTGATGCTTCCTCTGAGCGAGCTGTAAAAGCTCTTGTATATATCTTCGGCATCAGTAAACTGCTCAAGTCTCTTGACAAAAATCTGGTCGATTGAGCCAGAACCTGTGCGATCAATGGTTCTATTGAAACCGAGATCACATATCATATCAAAAAGATCCTTGTTCTTCTCTTCCTCAACCTCTAGTTTATCGTTATATATGAGATTTTCTATTGAGGAATGAAACTCTAGAATTTGCGCCTTTTTCTTAACATAGAGCTCAATAGCTGATATAACAGCCTTGACGAGCACAAGATCGCTATAGTCCATCAAAGGGCCCTGATATATGCATGCCTTCTTGAAAAACTTCATGTGCGGTCTATATGTTATAATACTCTGTCCTATAAGCCTATCTCCATCGGTGATTTCGACGGCTTCAAGACCCACATAGCTTCCCATCCCAAGCTGAGTACGTGCAAAGGCTGCGCTCTGCATGAAATCAGACCTACTGAAATCAAGCTGTCTTTGCTCGAATTTCTCTAAGCTTATTTGTGTGACTTCTATTGACATATTTTCTCCTTTTGAATAAGGTGTTAACCGTGTATTTGTCAGTGACTAATGAGCCTTTCTGACGCGTTTTATCAAAGAAAGTATAGGATTTACATTCTTAATGAAGCTTCCTAGCAAAATCTGCAAGTTGCCTCCAAAATTTTTCTTGAAGTGGTAATTTCCTTTGGCCTTTGTAATCTGGTCGGTTTCTATAGTTCCATGGAAATTATATCTTTCGTAGCCATTCTCAAAAGCATACCTAATCATCTCCCAGTTGATGAGAGTTGAACCTCCGAAATTGAGGTATTTCTCGATAGAACCACCACTCATTATGATTACCTCTTTGCCGTAGCATACGAGGACATATGATGAAAGAAGGACAATATCTTCGCTTATACCTAGCTTTTCGTAGTCCTCTTTGCGCTTGATAAAGCTTCTAAGTCTATCGTTTGCATCGTTTAGCTGACCCTTGGTTTTCTTGGTCTGTGCCTGCTGATTTAACTCTGCAATCTTATCCTCGAACATGCTTATATTAGAAGCAATATAGTTTTCGTATTCCTTGCAATCTAGGAATGCTCCCATAATCTTAGCCTTGTCACCGAAGTTTTTCTTAAGAAGAACGTAGTATTCTTCGGTCTGAAGTGCGAAACTCTTGCGCTCTGCTGTCTCAGAATAGACTCTGTAGTAGTCGCCTATTTCGCTTTCATCCATTTCGCGAACCTTTACGCATGACTCAGAGAATTTTTTGATACTACTTCTGAACGCGCTTGATAGCTCCTTTGAAATCTCATCAAAGGAAGCGTAGCCCTTGAGGGACTTAACGAAAATCTGGTCTATGGATTCAGCGCAGCTTCTGTCTACAAAGTTTTTGAATGAGAGTTCATCAAATGCTAACTTAACGTGTTCATTCAGCGTTTCCTCTGTTTCTAAGGCGTCATTAAGAACAAAATGAACTAGAGGTGGATTTATCCTTATCTCATCGCACTTCTTTCTCATGTAAGCTTGAAGTGCAGAGAAGACTTCCTTGAGCTCATCTTTGCTCATGGATGAGTAATCGAGAAGTGGTCCGTTTAGGATGCAGGCTTCCTTGAAAAACCTGAATATGCTCCTGTAATTTATAATGCTCTGGCCTATGAACTGACCGTCCTTAAGAATCTTTACAGTTTCGGTATCTAAATAAACAGCTCTTGCGCTCTGGCATAAAGCCATCTCCGCAGACTGCTGAAAATTCATACAGTCAAAGTCGTACTGCCTGCTTGCAAATTCTTCAATTGTAATGGGTTTAATTTCTATTGACATATATTTTCTCTTTAAAACTTAAATTATACTCAATATAAAATTATATCACTCTGAGATATGCTTGTACATAAAAACTTAAGCTATCAGAAGTGGTCTAGCTAATCAAAAGAGCTGAACTTTGATTAAAGCAATCTGAGTACTGAGCAGGTCTCAACCGCAATTCCGACCTTCATTGCTTCCTCGCTAGGAGCAAGGTGCTCGTTGTGCAGAGGATAGCTATCTTCGTTTTCTGGAGTGACACCAATATTGAAATAGCAGCTATCTGCAGCCATGGCGAAATAGGCGAAATCATCAGCGCCAAGGCTAGGCTCAGGCATTATTGCAATTGCCTCATCTCCGTAAAGCTCTCTAGCAACACCTTCGACAAGCGCGCATACTGAATCGCTATTAATCAAAGCAGGATATCCATCATTGTGCCAATATATATCAGCGCTTCCACCATAGGCAGCGCAAATACCATCAACAATCTGAGCAAACTTATTTCTGATTGAATCCATAACGGCAGGTTCAAGGGCTCTCATGGTTCCTCTGAGCTTTGCGGTTCCTGCGATTACATTAGGAGCTTCGCCTGCCTGAAACTTACCTATTGTCACGATTACAGGTGTCGTCGGTGCGTTAAATCTAGAGGATATGGTCTGAACTGATGTGACGATGTTGCTTGCCATAACTATCGCATCGACACCTCCCTCAGGGTGAGCACCGTGGCATCCCTTGCCGTTTACAGTAAGCTCAAATTCCTGAGTCGCCGCATTCATAGGACCGTACTTTAGAACCACAGTGCCAGCTTTGTAGTTAGGATCTATGTGCAGGGCTATGACCTTATCGACCTTAGGATTCTCCATGCAGCCTGCTTCAATTAACTGCTTAGCTCCTCCGATGGTTTCCTCTGCTGGCTGGAAAAATAGCTTCACAGCGCTGTCATTTGCATTTATCTCAGGCTCAAGCTCCTTGAGGAGCATGGCCGTACCAAGTAGGATAGCTGTGTGCATATCGTGTCCGCAGGCGTGCATAACGCCTTCTACCTTTGATGCGTAAGGAAGCCCGGTGTTTTCACATACTGGAAGAGCATCCATATCTGCTCTAATTCCAACAGCTCTAGAACCATGACCGATTTGGGCAACAACACCATATCCTGCGATACCGCTCTGGTAGCTTATGCCGTGCTCATCTAAAACCTTGCAAACAAGTGCTGAGGTTTCTTTCTCTTGCTGGCTTAGCTCAGGATTTTCGTGAAGCTGCCTTCTAATTTTTACAATCTCTGGGTAGATGCTATCAACCTTTTCTTTTACATTAAAATTGACATTCATATCTATATGGCTGAGGGCGAGCCCTCGCTCCTTTCTGCATTATGTAATAGCGATTTTACCGCCTAGATTATTTGTTTAATTATACCCTTTGAGCAAGGTATTTTCAAGCTGAGAAGATAGGCAGATGAGCTGGCATATCAAAGTTAAATATCAGCGTGCATACATTAGGGGAAACGGTTCTATAAGATTAATTTTTATGGTAGAATATCGCTAAGGGCATGAGCCCAAACCCAAGAAAAATTAATTTTGATATAACATATAGGAGGACAAGATGAGAGTATACATAAGTGCAGATATAGAAGGCGTTACAAATGTAACTGACTGGACAGAGACAGAGAGAATTGGCGGAACTGGATACGAGTGGGCCTGCGAGCAGATGACTAGAGAGGTCTCAGCTGCCTGTCTTGGAGCGCTAGAAGCAGGAGCAGATGAAGTAGTTGTTAAGGACAGCCACGACAGTGCACTAAACCTAATTCCTGACAAGCTTCCAAGGGGGGTTAAGCTTATCCGCGGATGGGCGGCTTCGACAGACTCGATGATGGCTCTTGTGGATAGAGACTTCGACCTTGCTTTCATGGTCGGATACCACTCAGAGGGATATAGCAACAAGAACCCGTTAGCTCACACAATGACATATGCGAGACTAATGGCGACAAAGCTAAACGGCAAGCTTATATCAGAGATGGACAATAATGTTTTGATATGTGCAAACCATGGTGTTCCAATTGGACTAATTGCTGGGGACAAGGCCCTTTGCGATAAGGCAGAGGCAGAACTTCCTGGCGTTTGCGTGGCTGCAGTCAAAGAAGGAATTGGCGGAGCTACTTTCAGCCTTCATCCGCTAGATGCTTGTGATTTGATTAAGGCACAGGCATATGAGGCAGTTAAACGCCTGCAGAAGGGTGAAATTAAGTGCATAGATATGCCTGAGCATTTTGAACTAGAGTTTATGTTCAAGGAGCACAAGGATGCTAGCAATGCAGCAAACTATATCGGAGCAGAGCTAGTAGATGCACATACGGTGGTTTATAGGTGTGATAGCTTCAAGGAATACATTACAGCCTATGACTTCATGCACTAGGGATAGCTAGTGAATACTCATCAATTTTAAATCATAAGGAGAATCTAAATGGGACTTCCAAAAGACTGCGGTCTTGAATTGCACCACAAATGGAAAAGAGGAAAGCTGAATAAGATTACAGATGTTAAGGGCCTAAAGGTCGCTAGCGTGACTATACAGGATAATGAGATAAACACAGGGGTTACAGCCATACTTCCTCATGAGGGAAATATCTTTAGATCAAAGGTGGTAGCTGGAGCTTCTGTACTCAACGGCTTTGGAAAAAGCCTTGGCATAGTTCAGCTTAAGGAGCTCGGAAATATAGAGACTCCTATAATAATGACAAATACCTTGTCCGTAGGAGAGGCTACGACTGCTTTGACAAAGTATTGCCTAGAGCAAAACGAGGACATAGGCGTAAGTACGGGAACTGTGAATCCGCTTGTGACTGAGTGTAATGATGGCAGGCTGAACGACATCAGAGGGCTTCATGTAAGAGAAGAACATGTTAGAGAAGCTCTTAGACTTGCAGAAGAAAGTAGTCCTGACTTTGAGGAGGGCGCAGTTGGTGCTGGCACAGGAATGTGCTGCCTGGGGTTCAAAGGCGGAATAGGATCTGCGTCTAGATGCGTAGAGCTGGATGGATGCGAATATACGATTGGAGCATTGGTTCTCTCAAATTTTGGTGAAGAGGGAAATCTAGTAATAGGCGGAAGACACTACGGAAGCGAGCTTTTGCCAAAGGTTAAAGAAAGGCTAAAGTCTGATATAGACGACTCTCTTGCAAAAGATAAGGGCTCAATCATAATGCTCATAGCAACGGACATACCGCTCTCGTCTCGCCAGCTTGAGAGAATTGCAAATAGAGCAGCGATAGCACTTGGCAGAACGGGCTCCTACATGGGTAACGGGTCAGGAGATATAGCCATTGCCTTTTCAACAGCAAACAGAATGCCTCACTACAGTGATGAAAAGTTTGTAGAGATGAAGGCTATTCATGAGGATGCGATAGACAAGGTGTTTGAGCCAGCGGTTGAAGCGCTAGAAGAGTCCATCATAAGCTCGCTCTACCATGCGAAGACAACCCGGGGAGTTCGCGGCAAGCTCGTTTACGGACTAAGAGAATTTATATAATTTAAGGAGACGGTTGTGTTAGGGATTATAGGCGGAATGGGCCCTATGGCATCGGCAGTTTTCTACGACATGATAAGTAGTAAGACAGATGCGAGCTGCGACCAGGAGAATCTCAATTTGATTTTACTGAGTCACGCAGGGATGCCAGATAGGACTAGAGCAATTCTATCAAAGGATGAAGCGCAGATAGAAGCAGTTAGGTCAAAGCTTCTCGCAGATGCGATGTTCCTCCAAAATGCAGGCTGTACAGCGATAGCGGTGACTTGCAATACTGCTCACTACTTTGTAAATATGATAGAAGATGAGCTTGATATTCCTTTTATTCATCTAATCAGAGAGACTGCCGAGGCAGTGGCTAGCGAGTTTGGTGCTAGGAAGGTAGCCGTTCTTGCTACGGATGGAACTATAGAGACAAGGCTCTACCAAGATGAGCTATCAAAGCGTGGAGTAATTGCATTTACGCCAAAGGCCGAAGTTCAAGCTCTAGTCATGCACGAAATCTACGAATGTATAAAGAGTGGCAAGCCTGCTGACGAAGAAATATGGCAAAAAATAGAGGAATATGTGAAGGATGAGGGCTGCGAAGCCGCTGTCCTTGCTTGCACTGAGCTTTCAGTTGTTAGGAAGGAGCTTTCGCTTGGAAGCTTTTACTTTGACCCTATGGACATCATGGCAGAAAGGTGCTTAGATTTCTACGAAAAGAGGGGCGAAATCAAGAAGAGAGGATAATATATGAAGTTTGTAATACAGAGAGTTTCCGAGGCTGCGTGCAGAATAGATGGAAAGGTCTCAGGTGAGATTTCTAGGGGATTTCTCGTTTTGATAGGAATATCAAATGAGGATACAAAAGAAATCGCTGATAAGATGATCAAAAAACTTATAAATATGCGCATCTTCGATGATGAAAATGGCAAGACCAATCTAGATCTTGCGAGTGTTGACGGTGAGCTTCTTTTGATATCGCAGTTCACGCTATATGCTGACTGCAAGCGTGGAAATAGACCAAGCTTTGTGAATGCGGGCGCGCCTGATATGGCAGAATCGCTTTATGACTACATAGTAGAAGATATTAAATCAAAGGTAGATGGGAAGGTTCAGACCGGAGTTTTCGGTGCAGACATGAAGGTTTCGCTTGTAAATGATGGGCCTTTTACCATCATCCTTGATTCTAAGGAAATCGGACTTTGATTAATGTAAAATCAGTGGCCTTGTGAATGTGAAATTTGCATTTGCAGGGCCTTTAATATTTGACTAAAGGGCATGATTTAACTATACTTATTATGTATGCCTGTGTAGTTTAATATGGAATATAAATTAGGATAAATTGATGTTTAGAGAAGGAATAGGAGAGACAGGGCGTTTCATTTTGATGCATCCTGTGGTGACAGCTTCATACTATACAATCGTCATCGGAATTTTGATGTTTTCAAACTCCCCTCTATTTCTCATAAGCGCAATTATCATAGGAATGAGCTATGATATGTTGCTAAAGGGAAGCAAAAGCCTGAGAAACAACCTATTTATCATCTTATTTATGTCTTTTTTGACTGTACTTATAAATGCGCTGTTTACTCACAATGGCAGTACGGTGCTTTTCTATTTGGGAAATAACAGGGTCACACTTGAGGCGGCATGCTATGGATTTGTTATGGCGCTGATGCTAAGCGGTGTGATGATTTGGTTTTCGAGCTTCAATGTTGTCATGACATCAGAAAAGCTTATCTATATTTTCGGCAGATTTGCACCAGTCCTAGGTCTTACGCTTTCTATGATATTTCGTTTTGTACCACTTTTGAGAACTCGTTTTGAGCTTATTAGAGAAGGGCAAAGAGCGCTCTACGCAGGAGATGAAAAGAGCTTTATTGGCAAAATAAGACAGCTAGGTAAAGAGGTGTCGATTCTAGTCTCATGGTCGCTTGAATCTTCTATAGAAAGTGCAGATTCCATGGCAGCAAGAGGTTACGGGCTCAAAGGTAGAACTAGCTATAATCTATTTAAACTGAGGTCCGCAGACCTTTTGGCATTATTTGCAAGCATAGTGCTTGGAGGAATTACGACGGTATCTTATGCAGTCGGAGTAAACAAACTCTACTATTATCCTGTTATAAAAGTGGTTGAGAGCGAGCCTAAGTGGCTTGAATTTGCAGGGTTCATATCCTTCATGACGCTTTTAATCATGCCGCTAGCAATAGATTTATTCGGAGAATTAAAATGGAAAAGATCAAGGTCGACAATTTAAGCTTTAGTTATCCAAGCTCGGATAAGCTGGCTCTAGACAGTGTTTCGCTGAGTATTCCAGAGTCGGAATTTGTCGTGCTTTGCGGTAAATCTGGATGTGGCAAGAGTACGCTTTTAAGGCATCTCAAGAAGAGCATGAATCCTTATGGAAATAAGTTTGGAAGCGTGTGCTTTGATGGCGAAGAGATAGAGGAGATGAACGACAGGGATGCGGCGAGCAAAATAGGATATGTTCAGCAAAACCCTGACAACCAGCTCGTCACAGACAAAGTTTGGCACGAGCTTGCCTTTGGTCTTGAAAGCCTAGGATATAGCAATAGCGTAATTAAGAGAAGGGTTGCCGAGATGGCTTCCTACTTTGGAATACAGACCTGGTTTAGAAAGTCAGTCAGCGAGCTTTCTGGAGGTCAAAAGCAGCTTTTGAACCTTGCGTCCGTTATGGCTATGCAACCTGAGGTTTTGATTTTGGATGAACCTGCTTCACAGCTTGATCCGATTGCAGCAAGGGATTTTCTTAGCACTGTTCACAGGCTCAATAGGGAGCTTGGAGTAACCATTGTAATTTCTGAGCATAGGCTAGAAGAGATTTTCCCTCTTGCAGATAGGGCAATTGTCATGGACGAAGGCAGGATAATTGCAAATGCAAAGCCTAGTGAAGTTGCGATACAGCTTGCGGGAAGTGGCGATGAGGAATCGGTACATCCTATGTACTACGGCATGCCTCCTGTGATGAAGCTGTTTCCAAAGGAGCTTGTGAGATGGCAGGATAGCCTTCCTATGACGCTGAGAGAAGGGCGAATTTTGATGGAGAAGCTCTTCGAAAATGGAACGCTCACGCTAAAGGAAGCTGGAGTGCAAAAGCTAGTTGAAGAAAAAGAAGCTAACAGCGGAAAGCCTGTTATAAAGCTTAAAAACCTATATTTTAGATATGCAAAGAATGCAGATGACGTCCTAAGAGGACTGAATCTAGAGATAGAAGAGGGCAAGCTTCACTGCTTGCTTGGTGGAAACGGAAGCGGAAAGAGTACAACGCTTAAGGCGATTTGTGAAATAATAAAGCCTCAGTCTGGCAAGGTTAAAATTGCTGATAACTGTAGGGCTGCTATGGTTCCTCAGAATCCTCAGGCATTATTCACAGAGATTAGCTGTGAGGAAGAGGTTCTCGAGGGGATGTGCTATCAAAAGCTTGAGATTGAGGAGAAGGTTCAAAGAACCGAGGAGATGCTTAAGCTTATGGAAATAGAGCATCTTAGAAAGGCAAACCCTTATGATCTTTCGGGTGGCGAGCAGCAAAGGCTTGCGCTTGCCAAGGTCATGGTTTCAAATCCAGATATTCTTCTCTTAGATGAGCCAACCAAGGGACTTGATCCATTTTTCAAGCAAACTTTGGGAAGAATACTCAGAAGCCTTTGCAAGGAGAACAAGACCATATTCATGGTTAGCCATGATATAGAGTTTTGCGCTGAATTCGGAGACTGCTGCTCTATGTTCTTTGATGGAGAAATAGCGACAAGCGGTAGCGCCAAGGAATTCTTCTCAGGAAATAACTTCTATACCACGGTTGAAAACAAACTGACAAGAAAGTGGTGCGAGGGTATCATAACTGGAGAGGAGGCTAGAACATGGATAAGGAGCCTGCTCTAGTTACAAGCTTTGATGAGCTGAAGAAAAAGAACGAAAGCCATTACATGGCGGCGGCAAGAAAGAGACTTGCACTAACAGCTGTGCTGATATTTCTAGTCATCCCAGCTTTGATAGCTTTGACGGTTTTCCTAGGTAGCAAGCGACTATACATGCCACTTTCTCTTCTAATTTTGGTGATGATTATGGCACCGTTCTTCATGATATTTGAAAGGCGTAAGCCTCGCGCAAGAGAGGTTGTTTTGATAGCCATGATGAGTGCTCTTACAGTTGCATCTCATACATTTTTTCACATAGCTTTTCCTGTTCAGATAGGGACAGCAATGGTGATAATTTCAGGAATTTCACTCGGACCAGAAGCTGGTTTTCTGATAGGTGCAATGTCGAGATTTGTCTGCAATTTCTATATGGGGCAGGGAGCTTGGACTCCGTGGCAGATGTTCTGCTGGGGACTTTTAGGATTTCTTGCAGGACTTGCATTCAATCGTGAAATTAGCAAACAAAACAGCATTGGCAATTTCAAGAAGATGATGGCTCCAGTCTTATGTGTTATTTTCTCGGAACTGGTTGCATATATCAGCTTTCTGGTATGGCCAGGAAACGATAAGACTTTCTTCGGATGGCGAGTCTATCTATTTGGGATAATTGGATTGCTACTAGCAGTAATATTTCAAAAGGGTAAGCTCAAGGCTGATAATATAACAATGGCGGTATTTACCTTTGTTGTAACCTTTGTCATATACGGCGGGATTATGAACTTTGCTGCAATGTGCCTATCGATGAACGAGCCAGGTTCTCTAGGCATTGGAGTTAAAGCTCTCAAAGCTCTATATGTCAGTGGTGTCGGCTACGACTTTTACCACGCGCTCACGGCAGCAATTTGTGTGTTTGTAATAGGCACTCCGATGGTGAACAAATTAGAGCGAATCAAGATAAAATACGGAATATATAAATAGAGGACGGAAAGAGATATGGAACAGGATTTTTTAAGGAAACAAAAGAATAAGAAACTGAAGAAAAACCTTATTTTACTGTGCCTAGCGCTTGTAGCAATAGCTGCGATTGGCTTTTCGATTGCAGGAAAGCTAAAGGCACAGGACAAAAAGCCAGAAGATGCGAAGGTGACCATAGAGATACGCTGCGATGAGTTAAGCTCAAATATGGATATGCTTACAGATAAGGCGCTTGTAGACTATGTTCCAAAGGATGGCATTATCGTCAAGAAATCTAGCTTCAAGATAAAGAGCGATGAGACGACCGTCATGGACGTTCTCCAAAAGGCCTGCAAGGAGAAGGATGTCCAAATTGAGGACAAGAAGGGCTATGTCAAAGGCATAAACTACCTCTATGAATTCTCAGCGGGACAGAAGAGCGGATGGATGTACAAGGTGAACGGAAAGCTGCCAAACTACATGGCATCAGAGGTCAAGCTTAAAGACGGTGACGAGATACTTTGGTTCTATACCGTCGACTACGATAAAGAAAATTACGATACGAAATAGGGTAAATTAGATGAAGTTTTTCAAAGACAGCAGGAAAAATTTAATATACATAATTGCAATACTGCTACTTCTTGCAGGATTTCTTGCATGGGCACTACTTGTCAAACCTATAGGTTTTTCTAGACCTGATGTTAAGGTGACTGCAGTTAAGGCTGAGAGGATGGCGCTTTCGCAGGCAGATGGCTCAGATGATGATCAAAATTCAGTCGGAAAGAGCAATTCCGGTGAGACTAAGGATGGAGAGAAGAGCGACAAGAAATCTGACAAGGAGGACAAGAAGGAGCAGGAAAAGGATAAGAAGCAAGAGGAGAAGCCTAACAACAGCATTAGTGTTGAAAAGGGCAAGGGTGGTCTAGATGGCATTACCAATAGCGATAGAGCTACTGACAAAGAGGGAAATGGTAATATCGGAAAATCGACTATAATCCCTCAGAAAAATGACGGCAAGCTCAAGATTATGACAGATCTGAAAAACGCTGATGTGACTGACAATCAGTTCAAAAACGATGACCTTGAGTTTTACGCATATCTTGAGAATGGCGGGAAAGACTCTGAGCTAAGAGTAAGGATACGAAACTCCACAACGGGAGATAACGGAAAGACTCTAAAGGGCGATGGCAAGAATTTCAAGGCCCATCTCGTTAGAGGCGAAAACATTATCACTTTGATTGTCAAGGAGAAGGGTAAGACGACTCACCATGTTAGCTTCCTTATCAATTTGATGGCTAAGAAGGCTGACGAGAAGAATCCAACCATTGGTAAACATCCACCTACAATCAAGGCTTGGGTCGATGGAGACGCAGTTGAAGGAACAAAGATTGAGACTAGCAATAGAAACTTCACTTTGATTCTTCAGGCTTTAACATATAAGGGAAAGTCACTTCCATATGATAATATGAGGGTTACCTTTGATGGAAGAGCTGCTGATCCACCTACAGGAAACGGCAGATATGAGTACAGTTTCTTTTTAGAAAATCCTAAGGTGGGAGACACAGAACATCACACTATAACTGTAACTGCCTGGGATGACGAGGGTAACTCTACGTTTAAGAAATACGACCTGATATATAACTTTGTCGATTCAGGCGATGTAATCGGTAAGTGCTATGTTACAGTTGATGCAACAACAATAGGACTCGGAATTCTAGGCGATGGCTTTGAGTACGATGTAAAGCAAGATGAACCTGCTTCGTATGCGATACTTGCTGCACTAGATTACTATGGATTTAAGGCTGATTTCTCAGGGACAAAGGATGCAGGCTTCTACCTAAATGGAATTAGAGCGGGCGGAATCGCTGATGGAGCATCAGTGCCTAGCAATCTTGCTGATAAGGTTGTTGAGGATGGCCTTTCAAACTACACTAAACTCGCAAAGGTTGTAAGAGACTCAATTCTAGAATTCCAGTACTCAAGTGGCTCGGGATGGATGTACACCATAGATGGAGTTAACTATCCAGGAAAGGGAATGTCGCAGTACTTCCTAAATGGACGAAATAACCATATCACGCTTAGATTTACTCTTGCTTATGGTAAGGATTTAGGACTTGTAGTAACCTATCCACCAACAAAACTTAGCAGCTACTGTGGAATCTGGATAAATGGAGGATACGAGCCAAGGCATACATTTGGTGACTGGAAGGTCGTAAAGAATGCTACCTGTGATGAAGAGGGGCTTGAAGAGAGAGTTTGCAGTGTGTGTGGTGAGAAGGAAACGAAGGTTATTCCTAAACTTGAACATCAATGGGTAGAGACTTCTAGGAAAGAAGCAACGGCAACGGAAGATGGATATATAGAGTACAAGTGTAAGGTGTGTGGAACTACTCGTAGAGATGTTATACCAAAGGGGACTAATCCATGATAAGAAAGACAAGTAAAAAAGTAACTGCTCTAGCGCTTATAATGATTCTCGTCATGAGCATTGTTTTGAGTGCCTGTGGTGATGATAAAACAAACTATGAGAAGATAAGCAAAAGATGGGATGCAGCCTGCCACGAAATTGGCGGAATCAAGGCGGATGAATCTTTAACAAATGCTAGTTATTTCAAGGCGGGAGACCCTATAAGCGACTGGATGGTAATAGTCGAAAAGAGAGCGGGGCTAGATAAGAACTTTGATGAAGAGGGATACCTCAAAAACCTAAAAAAATACATAAGCAAGGCATATGAAAGCGATGAAAAGCTAGACCAGTATAAGTCGACAGAGTGGCACAGAATGATTTTGGTACTTCTCGCATTCGGAAAGGATCCGAGAAACTTTGCAAAGAAAGCTGACGGAACGCCAATAGACCTAGTGAATGACGGCATATTCAACTGGTGTCAGGAAGAGAAAATAGACTATCAAGGAAGCAATGCTTTGATATATTCACTTCTATGCATCAAAGCCGGTGACTACAAAACACCAGATGGAGCAAGATACAGTGAAAATGACATCATAAAGGAACTTATCGCCTACCAGATGGAAGATGGTGGTTTTGGTCTAAACAAAGGAGGAAGCGACCTAGACATTACTTCGATGGCAATTCAGGCACTTGCTCCGTACATAGATAAAAAGGATGTCTACACTAATGCTGCAGGAAAGAGCGTGGATGTAAAGACTGCGATAGATAGTGCGCTCACATATCTTTCAGAGAAACAAAGCGACGGAGGATATTTTTCTTTTCAGAATCACTATAGCTCAGACTCGGGTTCGCAGGTTATTCTCGCACTTTGCTCACTTGGAATAGATCCAACAAAAGATGAGCGCTTCATCAAAAATGGTGGAGATCCGGTAAGTGCGCTTCTAAGCTTTGAGACAGAGGACGGCGGAATAGATACGGCTCTAGATTCTTCTGGCACAGGAAAGCAGACGAACGTGCTGGCAACTAGACAGGCGATTTCAGCACTTACAGCACTGAGACTATTACAAAAGGGAAACGGTAAATTCTTCGATTTTAATAATAACTTATAGAAAGGGCAAAAGATGAATCAGCATATAGAAAAAATTAGCAATGAGGTAAAGGGTGTAATCAAGGGTAAGGACGAGGTTATCTCCAAGGTTATGATGGCCATGCTCGCAAAGGGTAATGTCCTTCTAGAGGACGTTCCAGGTGTAGGTAAGACAACAATGGCGCTAGCTTTTGCAAGAGCTATGGGTCTAGATACTAAGCGTGTACAGTTCACACCTGATACGCTTCCTTCAGATATAATCGGTTTCTCTGTTTACGATAAGGAGACAGGAGAGCTTAGCTATAAGGAAGGTGCTATTGTAACAAATCTTCTTCTTGCAGATGAAATCAACAGAACCTCAAGTAAAACTCAAGCGGCTCTTCTTGAGGCGATGGAAGAGAAAAAGGTAACAGTTGACGGCGTAACAAGAGTTTTGCCAGATCCGTTTATCGTTCTCGCAACCGAAAACCCTGCTGGTTCTGCAGGAACTCAGATGCTTCCAAATTCACAGCTCGATAGATTTATGGTTAAGCTGAGCATAGGATATCCAGATGTAGAAAGCCAAGCAGAGATTCTAGCTGATAGACATACAGAAAATCCAGTTGATAAGGTTGAGCAAGTTGTCTCTGATGAAGAACTAAAGGAAATGATTCAGAAGGCGAACGAAGTATATATTGCAAAATCAGTTTACGAATATATAGCAAAACTGGTTCAGAAAACTAGAGAGCACGAAATGGTAAGCCTTGGCGTCAGCCCTCGTGGAGCGCTTTCACTTTGCCAGATGGCTAAGGCCTATGCTTTTGTCAACTCAAGAGACTTTGTTACACCAGACGACATAAGAGCTGTCTTTGCAGATGTTTGCGGACACAGACTCATGCTAAATTCAAAGGCTAGATTAAACGAGCTTAGCGCAGAGAATATTCTCGCTGATATCATCAAAGATGTAGAGATGCCAGCTGCTGAGTCATTTAAGAAAATGTTGTAGGAGAGATAGATGAAAAGAGCTATTTCGTTTACACTTTTAATTTTATTAATCATACTGAATATCGTAGAGACGAATAGATTTTCCTTGGCTCTTCTCTTCGCCTTTGTTCTTGTGATGCTCGTAGCATGCGCGATAGACTTTGCAATTAGAAGTAAACTGTCGGCAAGACTATTTATAAACACAGGTGGAAGAACGGACAAAACTGCAGAGGGAATCCTAGAAGTTAGAAATGACAGCTGGATGCCAATTATCTCGCTAAAGATTAAGCTTAAGATAGTAAATCTATATACGGGTGATGAAAAGCACGAGACTTTCAATCTATCGCTAAGCGCAAGAGAGAAAAAGAAAATCTTGTTTAACCTAGCTAGCGATCACTGCGGAAAAGTTAGGTGTAGCGTTGAGAAAATGAGCCTAGAAGGGATATTCGGCATATTCAATGTTAAATGCGATGTCCACGCTGAAAAGGCCATGACCATGTTGCCAGAGGTCTTTGATGTAGTTATAAGCTATGACCTTCACGAAAGTGATAGCTTTGATAACGACAGCTATTCCCCATACAAAAAGGGAAGGGACCTGACAGAGACCTATCAAATCAGAGAATATGAGCAGGGGGATAGCCTAAAGCAGATACATTGGAAGCTATCAGGTAAGCTTGACAAGCTTATTGTGAGGGATCCGTCGCTACCGCTTGATAAGAAGCTTATGGTTTTCGTGGATAAGAGTCTCAAGGGAGAGACCTCATCGGAGCAGAAGGAGGCACTCGCAGAGCTTGCCGTATCAGTATGCCAAAGCCTCATAGATAGCGAGCTTGAGTTTGTCCTTGTTTGGAACGAGCCGGCTGAGAATGTAGCTTGGGTCAAGGACATGCAGTTCAGTGAAGATATGGGAGATGCTATATCTCAAATAATAGGCTCTAGGCTTCTAGAGTCAGATATAACATGTGCAAATAGCTATACTTCTATGTATGGAAGTAGCGATGCAACGCACATAATTTACATATCTATTGGCAAGACAAGCTTCGACAAGGAGTTTACAAGCGGCAAGGTAATTTTGATAGATGCATCTGATGAGGAATATAGACAGAATAATAGAGAACTTATTCTTTATTAGATTTAGGAGTTTAAGTTGAAAAAGTTAGCTAATGAATCAAAACTTAATATACAAATATCGGAACTTAATAGTGGCTTTGCTAAGGAACTTGTAGTGACGGCTTTGAGCTTCTTTATTTCACTTTCAATCTTGAACCTCGCCTTTGTAAGCCTATCCCTACAAAAGGCTGGATTTTCTATGATTGCCATTATAATCAGTTTGGTTTTAATAGCTACAATAGAAATTGTGATTTCAAGTAGCGAAGATGGGGAATTGTCAGGTATCAAAGCAGTTCTAAAGCAATATGGAGTATTAGTTTTAGTAGTGCTTCTTCTTATAACAACACTGATTATTCATAGAGATTTCGGTGAGGGTCTTAGAGCGCTTATGCAAAGAATATCTATGACTATGACCGAGTCTCAGGGAAGGATACACGATAACTTTATAGAGGGCCAGGCATCAAAGATAGGAGTTCATTTTCTTACGCTCATGCTTGCAATTGCGGTCTTTGAACTTGTGCTTCTAAGCATAAGAAAGGCTGCCTTTTACACCTTTATAGCACTAGTTATTGTTGAAATTTGTCTAGCTGGCCTAGGTATCTTTACAGTTTCAGCGAGCCTTGCTGCATCTATAGTGCTTCTGATTTCAGGGGCCATGCTAGCAGGAAACAGTGGCACGCTAAAGATTTCAGGTGGCAGAGCCTTAGCTTCTAGCGTGGTTGCTACAGTTCTGATACTTTTACTTGCGATAGCACCGTTTATAAGCTCGGATGTACTTCCAATCAAGGCGGCAGGCAAGACAAACGATGCGATAAAGTCAGCTATGCACCGAAAAATCTACGGTGGAACAAAAGTGCTTGCAAGGGGAAATCTCTCATCAATTGGAGAGTTTGAACCGAATAAAAGAGTTCAGTTAGATATCACTATGTCAAAGGCTGAGCCTATGTATCTTCGCGGCTTCGTAGGAGAATATCTAGATGGTAATAAGTGGGTTAATCTCAGGGGAACGGGTCTATCAGAAGCTAGAGACAAATTCTACTGGCTCAGACAAAATGGAGTCTATGGAGAGTCATTACTAGCGAAAAACAATCTCGAGATAAATGGAAAAGACAATATTGGAGAGCTCAGCATAAAGCTCGTAAATGCAGATCGTAAGAACCTGTACCTGCCATACTCATTCCTTCAGGAAAAGAAGGGTATGTACATGGATTCAAGGATAGGTGACTCTGTTATAGAAGCTAATAGTAAGGAGACTAAATCATACAAGCTAAGCTATAGCGAGGGCAGCGTCAAAGAAGCCTATGTAAACCAAAAAAAGCTAGTGTCTAGTGCAGGGGATCAGGCTGATTTAGTGAACATGGAGTCAGTATATAGGGACTTCGCACATAAGAACTATCTTGAGATTTCAGCATCAAACAAAAAGACACTGAAGAAGCTACTAGGTGATAGTAAGAAGCTTTCTACCAGCGAAGCTAAGCTAAAAATAGTTGACTTTGTAAACAAAAACCTAAAGTACGATGATAGCACATCATCTTCTGGGGAAAGCGATGAGCTAGGATATTTTCTAACTAACTCAAGAGTTGGAAAGTCAGAACTTTATGCAAGTGCAGCAACTCAGATGCTTAGATATTACGGCGTTCCCGCAAGATATGTCGAAGGCTATGTCATCACAGAAAAAATGATTGCAGATGGTAGCTCAGATGATAAGGATTCCGTATCAAAGCCAGCAAGCGTAACAGTAACAGAAGAGAGCGCTCACGCTTGGTGCGAGTACTATCTCGATGGAGTAGGCTGGGTACCTTTTGATGTAACGCCAAAGTATAGAGGCGAGATTAAGTTTACTAAGACCGATGACGCTCTAAAATCAGAACTCGGTGGTGGAAAGGGTGCCGAAGGAAGCTCAAGCGATAGCTCTGAGAAAGACGAGGAGAATAAGGACACTAATCAGGATATTGAAAACCCTATAAATAGCCAGACTCTAGTGTTCACATATGCGAAGCTTCTCGTGCTTTTGGGAATACTTTTGGCAATTCTCATTTTGATTATCATAATTGCAATCAGAAGGTATAGGTTAAGACGCTTCCTAAGAAGCCTTAAAACCGATAATGCTAGAATCGCAGTTAAGAAGAGCTTTAGTTATAGCATCTATCTTGTTTCACAAAAGGTAGACTCCTTTGATACATCTTTCATAAAAGAAAGCGTAAGTGAAATCAAAGAAGCTTTCCCTAATTCAGCAGGATTACTATTTGAAGCCATAGCAGTAAACGATAGAGCTGTATATGCTTCAGATGATGAAGTGATAGGTGAAGACGATAGGGAGCTTATGCTTAACTTCAACGAGTCAGTATCAAAAGAATATGCAGAGGGTAGAAATCTCCCATGCAGAATATTTGATAAATATATACGAGTTATTTATTAATGTGTAAATCAATGTATACATTGAAAAATAGCCGAAAATACGACTTTGATTATTGACAAAATACAGTTGATTTAGATATAATTTAGGTGACAATATATGATTCTTTGTATGCCAATCAGGTTAAACTCCTGGACGGTCCCGCCACTGTGAATGCTAGAGCATGAGTCAGGTAGCTACAAGGAAGGTCCTGATACTGCGAGAGACGGAATCAGGCAATCAATCATGGAAAAACGGGCTGTGATATTTCACAGCCCATTTTTTGAGGCAAATTTTATTTTATTGAAGGGAGAGAAAATGGAAAGTGTGAAGAGACTGAGCAGTAAATTGCTCGTAATCGTACTGACTATGGCAATGCTTATGACTAGCATGGCTTTGCCTATGAATTCACATGCAGCGGTGCTTTATCCAAAGATGACTGTAAAGGTTGTGGATGAGAGCGGAACAACTGTTGAAAACCCAAAGGTTGAGGTGTCGTATTTGGATGAAAGCTACGATGACCTTGCAGAGGAAACTGTTAAAGAGGTTGTTAAGGTAACGCCAGATGCAAGTGGCAAGTATAAACTCTATGTGAACAGAAAGACAACAGTAAAGGTGTCAAAGGATGGATATGAGCCAAAGACAGAGGAGTTTACGCCAGATGGTTCAAAGGAAGACTTCGAAAAGGTGATAACTCTTAAGAAGAATGCTGAGGTAACACCTCCACCAGCACCTGTGGATAAGCTTACACCCGTTGTAAATAAGTTTAAAAGCGAGTTTGGTGCACTCATTGCAAAATATGGTACTACAAACAATGCAGCTGACCTAGCTCTTGAGAAAATCAAATCATATCATGATCTTGACTCAGATGGAATTACTGTTAAGGTTATAAAATCAAGTAAAGAGTCTGTAATTACAAATGATGGAAGCGTAAGTTATGTAAATAAAGATAAGACAGCAGCTTACGGAATAAATCATGAAAATGTAACATGTACATTTGAGTTCAGCTATAACGGACAGAAGCAGACTGCTACAAGAACTGTAATGGTTGGATGGGATGTTCCACATATCAATAAAAAGATAAAGGCTGTGGCTGATGGAATAACATTTGATACCATTAAGGGCTCAAACACTGCAGAAGACAATATCGTTTCTGATTTAACTCTTCCTCAGATTGATGGAACTAGTGTTTCAACAGCATGGACAAATACAGTATGGGAATCATCAAATCCAGATGTTTTGAGCATTAAAGATGCAAATCAGTACGCTGGTCTAAATACTCCTAAAAAGGCAGAAGTTAAGCAGCCTAAACAGGATACAGTAGTTACTCTAACTGCTAAGACAAAGGTAAATACTAGTATTTTAAATCCAAATATTCAAAAGCAAGATGACTTTGATACTATAACAAAGCAGTTCACTTTGACTGTAAAGGGAAGTGGTAAAGTTGGTCCTACTGCAGAGGAACTTCAGGCTTTGCTAGACAAGTACATCACGCCAGAACTTTTGAAATATGCAAGCAAGGAAGATGGTGAATTTGATCCTAATCATGTAATTGGAAATATCCTGCTTCCAAGATATACAAAGATCAAAGGTGATGACAACAAGCTAGTATTTGCAAACAAAGAAATTACATACAGCACTGACGATGACGCAATCAAGGTAAACGGATACGCAGCAAATGTGGATCGCTTCCAGACAGGCGAAAAAACAGTAAATCTTATTGTTACATTCAAGAGAGATGATGTTACTGTAACAAAGAAGATTCCGCTAAAGATTGCTGTGATAACAGATGCAGAGCTTGATGCAGAAATCAAGGAAATGGAGTATGCTAAGGCACATTTCTTTGACGGAATCAACGATAGAGCAAATGCATCCAAGGACTCCGTAAAGGAAGACCTACACGCATTCTTTGAATTCCATTTTGATGGCGAAAATCCTGTATGGGTTTACAGAATGGATGAGAAGACTGGAAGAGGTATCGTTCCAGTAAGCTTTTTCGATTCAAGTTGGCATGCTGAAACAAACGGCTATGATACTTTTAAATCATCAAATACAAATGTCATTACACATCAAAACCTGATAGTTACAAGACCTGCGCAAAATACAAAGGTTACAGTTACAGCATGGCTAAGCAGTGCTAAATATGGAAACCTTGCAAAGAAATATCCAAACAATGCTAAGCTTCAGAAGCTGTCAAAGCAGGAAGTTTCAGTGGAGCTTACTGTTCTTGGAAAGAGCAGCAATAAGGATGCTCTAAATGCTAAGATAAGCGAAGCAAAGAACCTTGTATCTGCGATTAGCGAAGGTGATAAGGCCGGTGAATATGCTAAGGGAACAAAGGTTAAGCTACAGAAGGCTATCGCTGATGCAGAAGCAGTAAGCAGTGATGCTAGTGCAGATGCTGATAAAATTCAGGCTGCAATCAAGGCACTTGAGGCTGCGATGAAGGAAGCAAATGATGCACAAAACCCTATCGCAATCTCAGCTATAGTTCAGAATGAGAGCAATACATATACAAATGTCTTCGATGGCCTAAAGGTCAGCCCTAAGGAAGCTACAGAGCACGGATATTTCAAGGCAGAGGCTTTTGCAAACAAAACTACAGTATTAGATGCTCTTGTAGCAATTCACCACGAGATGTACGGTGCTGATTTTGATGCAAATCCAGAAAATTATCTCGTAGTTCCAGAAAATGGATTTATATCAAAGATTTTCGGCGTTACTACAAGTGATTTAGGATATTATGTAAACAATGTGTATCCTGTAGATGGTACAGGAATGGGAACTGTAGCAAATACAACAGTTCTAAACAATGGCGATGTTCTAAATATATTCAGGTACTTTAACCAGGATTACAAAGCTATTTACATGAGCTTTGATCAGAAGAAGGTCGAGGCTAGAACAGCTCAGGAGTTCACTCTATCTCTTAAGGGTGAAAAGACTCTCGCTGACTGGAGCAAGAAGAAAGATGCTTATGCTGGTGCAAAGGTAGCTGTTAAAGATGCAGAGGGTAATGTTGTAGCAGAGGCTGTTACTGATAAGGACGGAGTAGCTAAGCTTACTGTTGAAAAGGCTGGAAAGTACAGTGCAACAGTTACTGCTCTAGCTGAAGACGAAACTTCAAGCAAACAGTTTATCGCACCTTACGCAGAGGTAAACATTAAGCCTGCAGCTCCTAGCATTAAGATATTCGCACTAGCTCAGGCTGATAGAAATGCATATACAAAGGCTTATATGGAGCTAGAGGTAAGCCCTTATGAAGCTGAAAAGTATGGCTATACAAAGGGACCTGATTATGCAGATAAGGTTACAATTCTAGATGCTATGGTAGCGATTCACCGCGACATGTATGGAGCTAATTTTGAGGCAGATCCAATGAAATATCTCGAGGCTGCCCCTAATGGATGGATTCTTGCGATGTTCGGTGAAAAGACATCAGATGTTGGATACTTTATAAACAACAGATCTACAACAACTCTTTCAAACGATAGCGTTCTTGAAAATGGCGATAGACTAAATATATTTAAGTACTTTGATAAAGACTACTATGCTCTATTCATGAGCTTTGATAAGGTTAAGCTAGAAGCTGAAACTGACAAAGAGTTCACACTTAAGCTAAATGGAATGAGCACATTTGTTCCACCAAGCGAAGAGGGTGAGCCATATGAGGGCGGAAAGGTAGTTCTCAAGGACGAGAATAACAAGGTGGTTTCCGAAGCAAAGAGCGATGTAAACGGAATCCTGAAGTTCAAAGTAAGCAAGCCAGGCAAATATGTTGCGGTTATGGAATCTCTCGCAGAGGGAGATACACACGCTTTCTTCATCGCACCTTACGCAGAGATTAATGTAAAAGGCGAAGAAAAGCCTGCAGTTAAAGAAGAGGATGTAAGAATATCTGGAGATACTAGATACGATACAGCATATAAGAACGCAGATGCACTCAAGAAGCAGCTTGGACTAGAGATGTTCGATTCTGCAGTTGTAGCTTGTGGAACAAACTATCCAGATGCACTTTCTGCAGCATATCTTGCAAAGGTTAAGAATGCACCACTACTACTCTCAGAGGCAAGAGAGGTTAATGGAACTGTTGATTATATCAGAAAGAATGTAACAAAGGGTAAGACGGTTTACCTAGTAGGTGGAGCAGATGTCCTTCCAGAGCAAATTAAAACAATACTCGGGTCAGACTACGATGTAAAGCGTCTAGAAGGTGAGGATAGATTCCTAACAAACCTAGCAGTTTTAAAGGAAGCAAATGTAAATAACGAAGAGGTAATGATTTGCTCAGGACTTGGATATGCGGATGCGCTTTCAGCTGCTGCAACAGGAAAACCTGTAATGCTAGTGGGAAAGGCACTCACAAAGGAGCAAAAGGCATATCTTGCAGGAATCAATCCAGCTAAGTTCTATATAGTTGGCGGAAGCGATGTTGTTTCTGATAGAGTCAAAGCTGAGCTAGAAACGATGAGAAGCGTTGAGAGAATTTCAGGAGAAGACAGATACGAGACGGCATTAAATGTTGCAAAGAAGTTCTTTGACATGACATCAAGCACAGTAGTAATTGCTACAGGTGATGGTTTTGCAGACGGCCTTGTAGGAAGCGTAACAGCAATAGCAAACAATGCACCTTTACTCCTTGCAAATAGAAATAACATCAAAGGTGTTGCAGAATTTGTAAAGGAAACAGGAGCAAAGAGAAGCATAGTAATGGGCGGTGCTGATGTAATTTCAAATGAAGCTGTAAAGGTAATGATGGGTAGATAATACTAAAATCATATCAAAATCAATTAAAATTAAAGAGCGAGCCTGCACATGCAGGCTCGCTTTTGCGTCTTCTTTACTGATTAGGCAAGAAATGATATAATATAGCCCGAGTGTTCGAAACCATCCACTCGTAAAACAAAACTAAGGAGAACTTAATATGAAAAACAAAACAGTACTATTCGTGACAAAGGCTGCGATGATAGCTGCGGTGTATGTGGTTTTAACCATTGTGCTTGCCCCTATATCCTTTGGTCAGGTTCAGCTTAGGGTATCGGAAGCCCTAACAATCATGCCGGTTTTTACAGCGGCAGCGATTCCTGGAGTATTCATCGGTTGCTTGATAGGTAACATCTTGGGAGGCGCAGTGCTTCCAGATATCATCTTCGGTAGCCTAGCTACGCTTGTAGCAGCAGTAATAAGCTATAAGCTTAGAGGCAAGGGGCTTTTGATAGCATCCATTCCACCAGTTGTGGTGAACATGCTAGTAGTGCCTTTTGTTTTAAAATATGCGTATTCTGTTCCGCTACCAATTCCGTTTATGATGCTCACAGTTGGTGCAGGTGAAGTAGTATCATGCTGCATCCTAGGCGTTGGACTTGGTAAGCTTCTTCAGAAGAATAAATTCATTTTGGGAGATGAGTCACTTGAGAGAAAACCAGAAGGAAATGAACAGGGCTGATATGACTTTTAACAGCCCCAAAGAGGACTGTGATTCGGGCAATCTAGTTAAGCTTTTAGATGTAGACGATGACTTTATCATCGAGCTAAGATATGCCACAGAAGATAATTTCACAGGCAAAAGAGTCTACGAATCGGCAGAGTGCTACATAGATAGAGAAACTCTAAAGATGCTCATAGAAGCAAGGGATGTATTCAAGAAAGACGGCTACCGTGTCAAAATTTGGGATGCCTACAGACCTATAAGTGCGCAGAAGCGCTTCTGGGAGATTTATCCTGACGATAATTTCGTGGCAAGACCTCCTGATATGGAGACTATGACTAGCTTCAGATCAACTCATATGAATGGGCAGTGCGTCGATATAACGCTTACCGACATGGAGGGAAACGAGCTTAAGATGCCGACATGCTTTGATGATTTCAGAGAAATTGCGGCCCTAAAGAACAACGACCCAGAAACTGAAGAATATAAGAACGCTGCATATATGTGCAGGGTGATGGAATCTGCCGGTTTTGGCGCATCGCCTACAGAATGGTGGCATTTCTACGATAACAAAAATCCACATCCGAGATATCTTGACTACAGAATATAATTTTGGAGATAGAGCCTTATGATTTCACCTATAGAATATAAGGAGAAAAAATTTTATATACTTGACCAGACCCTGCTTCCGGCAGAAGAACGCTACATAGAGCTAAAATGCAAGGAGGATGTCTGGGAGGCTATTCACTCGCTCAGAGTTAGAGGAGCACCTGCGATAGGCGTTGCTGCAGCTTTTGGTTTTTTGGTTTCGCTAAGAGCAGAGCTAGAGACGCAGAACTTTAATGGTAGCGCAGCTGAGTACCTAGGAGTATCAAAGGAAATAGGCGATTACCTGATTTCTTCAAGGCCTACGGCAGTAAACCTAGAGTGGGCGATCAAAAGAATGCAGAAAAGGCTAGAGGGAAAGCTAAATGATTTTGACGGAGAATCTCCGCTTTGCGATACTGCTCTATCAGAACTAGAGGAAGCTTTGACGGAAGAAGCAAAGGCTATCATGGATGAGGACATTGCATCCTGTAAGGCCATGGGTGAGCATGGACTCAGTCTGCTAGATAAGAACATGGGAATTTTGACCCACTGTAATGCCGGAACCATAGCAACAGCCATGTATGGAACCTGCCTTGCGCCACTTTATCTAGGACATGAGAGGGGATATGATTTTAAGGTATTCGCTGATGAGACTAGACCGCTTCTTCAAGGGGCTAGGCTTACAGCTTGGGAGCTAGATAAGGCCGGCATAGATGTGACTTTAATCTGCGATAACATGGCATCAATAGTCATGAAAAACGGCTGGATAGATGCTGTTGTAGTAGGTTGCGACAGGCTTGCAGCAAATGGCGATGGGGCCAACAAAATCGGAACATCGGCAGTTGCAATTCTCGCCAAGGAATACGGCATACCGTTTTACATGTTTGTTCCTACATCAACCATAGATCTTGAGACGGAGACAGGCGAGGATATTCCAATAGAGCTTCGCAAGGGTGATGAGATTTACAAGATGTGGTACGAAAAGGATATGGCACCAAGCGGAATCAAGACATATAATCCGTCATTTGATGTGACAAAGGCAGAATATATAACTGCCATAGTAACCGAAAAGGGTATAGTTAGACCTCCGTACAAGGAGAACCTAGCGAGGCTTATGAGAGGGTAATGAGTTATAAAGTAGTATTATCGAGCTTTGAGGGACCTTTTGACCTTTTGGTCTACCTCATAGAAAGCGCCAAAATGAGCATATATGATATTCAGATTTCTGAAATTACAGAGCAGTATGTTAGATATCTGAATGACATGAAAGAAGCTGATATTGCTGTATCGGCTGAGTTTATGGTGCTTGCGGCAACTTTGATAGAGATAAAATCAAGAATGATTCTTCCGCGCATGAGCGAGGAGGGTATAGATGCTACGATAGAAGATCCAAGGAATGAGCTCGTCGAAAGACTCCTAGAGTACAAGCGCTTCAGACAGATGTCAGATGAACTTGGCAGAAGGTTTGAGGAAAACTGCTTGATTTATGAAAAGCCTACTGAGGATATTTCAATATACACTGAGAATCCAGACGAAGTGCTCAATCTATCAATGGAAAGCTTCATTAGTACATTTAAGCTATTCCTCGAGAGAGAAAAACGCGTAGCTGTAGTTAAGTCTCACTATCAAAAGGTGGAGCGCGAGAAGGCTTCTATCGAAAGCCGTATAAGCTTCATCAAGGATAAGATAAAAAATGCGATAAAAGGCGGTATCAAAAAGCTATCGCTAAAAGACTTAGTACCGAACAAAAAGAGCAGGTACGATGTGATTGTGACCTTTGCGTCAGTGCTTCAAATGATGAAGGATAGGCAGATAAGAGCTGAGCAAGATAAGATGTATGGAGAGATTTCGATCAGTACCGAGGGAACAGATGAGAGTAAGGAGGCAATCGATGTACAGTAAAAAAAGAGCAAAGTCAACGCTTGAATCATTAATGTATATATGGGGAGAGCCTCTTGATGTAAAGGATGCTGCTGATGCAGCAGAGATAACAAAAGAAGAGGCACTAGAGTGCTTTCTGGAGCTCATGGAAGAGTATGAGCAGGAGGGACGCGGGATTATGATTAGACGCGTGAAAAATTCCTTCCAGTTTGCAACTAGAGCTGAAAATGCAGATGCAATAGAAAGGCTTTGCAGGCCGGTTAAGACTAAGAAATTGACTCAGGCCGCGCTAGAGACACTTGCCATTGTGGCATATAAGCAGCCTGTAACCAGGTCAGAAATCGACTCAATCAGGGGAATCAAGAGCGATAGAATTATAGAAGGCCTTATGAAAAAGGACTTGATTTGCGAAAAGGGAAGGTCAGAAGGAATTGGAAGACCAATTCTTTATGCAACGACAGACAATTTCCTTAAGCAGTTTGGACTTACGAATATCAAAGAACTTCCGGAGTTTGAGGAGCACGAGGATTTTGTGATCGACAGAGATGAGGATTCTTCATATCTTCAGATGAAGATAGATGTATAAAAACACCACGCAAGATGTGCGTGGCGTCTAAATATACTATATCAAAAGTTTAAATTCACGGCGACGGCTATCTATGATGCCGTCGTTTTTCATTGCCTTTATTTCTCGCATCATTGCAGAGCGGTCGACTGCGATGTATTCTGCAAGCTCGGCTAGGCTCATCGGAATTTCGAAGAATTCATTGTTAGATTTATCTTTAAGCGAGGCTTTGAGGTCACGTACTTCCTTGGTCGATGTAGGAGGTTTAGCTTCTGAAACGACTCTATTTGCCATACGCGCATACTGAAGATAAGCAAGAAGCTTATTTCTGATGCTGCCCTGCTTAACTATAGAAAGATGAAAAGATAACTCCTGAGCTCTTTGGGCAGACATAACAAAGAGATTGCTGATTAGCTGGCTATGATGCTCACATAGCTTTTCACAAGGCGTTATTATATGCTTGTAATCTAAGTAAACAACTCTGCAATCTTCTTCTGCAGTAACCATGTACTCAAAATCCGAAAGTGGCAAGGAAAATGGCTCGCCAAATAAATCCCCGCTCTTATAGCGCTCAAGCACATAAAGGTCTCCGTACTCGTTGAGAAACTCAAGTCTTGCTTGACCTGATTTCACGATGGCTACTTGCCTTGGCTCTGCCTGAGAGCTTTGATACATCATGATTAACTCACCGCGCTTATAGTTTCTATATATAGGATTAAAGCATGGAAATATGCTTGCTAGGGATTTCTCCGAAATGTTATCGAGGATTTGTGTCTTGGCCATAAATTAACTCCTGAAATATTTTTTCACTATTTAATCAAATTATATTACAAAAAGTTGCAAATGTCACTACTGACTAAAAATAAATTGGGTACAATAAGAATTAAGGTAAATGTTTTAGAGCAAGGAGGTAATTAACATGCTTTTTAAGACAACTGAAGCTCATGAAGAGTTTAGAGCTAAAATTAGAAAATTTGCAGAGGAAGAAGTAAAGCCTATTGCATTCATGCTAGATCAGAAAAATGAATTTCCGCACGACATCGTAAAGAAAATGGCGAAACTTGGAATTATGGGAACACCATATCCAAAGAAGTACGGCGGAGCAGGACTTGACGCAATAAGCTATGCGATTGCAGTTGAGGAACTTTCAAGGGTTGACGGTGGTACAGGTGTAATTCTATCAGCACACGTTTCACTAGGTTCATATCCTATCTTTGCATATGGTACAGAGGAACAGAAGCAGAAGTATCTAGTTCCACTAGCAAAGGGTGAGAAGCTTGGTGCTTTCGGTCTTACAGAGCCTAACGCAGGATCAGATGCAAGTGGAACAGAGACAACAGCCGAGCTAAAGGGAGACTACTACCTACTAAACGGTAACAAAATCTTTATCACAAACGCTCCAATTGCAGACACATATGTTGTATTTGCGGTTACTACACCAAACATCGGAGCAAAGGGTATCAGCGCATTCATAGTAGAGAAGGGCTGGGAAGGCTTTGAGTTCGGTGACCACTACGACAAGATGGGTATCAGATCATCATCAACAGCTGAGCTCATCTTCAACGATGTAAAGGTTCCAAAGGAAAACCTACTAGGTAAGGAAGGTCAGGGATTCAAGATTGCGCTTTCAACACTAGATGGTGGAAGAATCGGTATCGCTTCACAGGCGCTAGGTATTGCACAGGGCGCTTACGAGGCTGCTGTAGAGTATGCGCTTGAGAGAATCCAGTTCGGTATTCCAATCGCACACCAGCAGATTAACTCATTCAAGATTGCTGACATGGCTACAAAGCTAAGAATGTCAAGATTCCTTATCTACTCAGCAGCTGAGCTAAAGGAACACCACGAGCCATTCGGAATGGAATCAGCTATGGCTAAGCAGTATGCTTCAGACGCAGCACTTGAGATTTGTAACGATTCACTTCAGATCTTTGGTGGTACAGGATACCTCAAGGGTATGGAAGTTGAGAGAGCTTACAGAGATGCTAAAATTACAACTATCTATGAAGGAACAAACGAAATTCAGAGAGTCGTAATTGCAGCACATATCCTAGGTAAGGCACCACAGCAGGCGGCACCAGCAGCTCAGAAGGGCCCTATCACAGGACAGAGAAAGAAGATTATGTTCTCAGGAAGTGCTCAGGAACAGGTAGATCAGCTTGTTTCAGCACTTAAGTCAGACGGATTTGACTTCACAGTAGGTATCGATCCTAATACACCAATCGTTGATGCAGACAGAGTAGTATCAGCAGGTAAGGGTATCGGAGAAAAGAAGAATATGAAGCTTATTGAGGATCTTGCTAAGCAGGCAGGAGCAGCAATAGGTTCATCAAGACCAGTAGCTGAGACACTTAAGTATGTTCCACTAGATAGATACGTAGGTATGTCAGGACAGAAGTTCTCAGGAAACCTATACATCGCTTGTGGTATCTCAGGAGCTGGACAGCACCTAAAGGGAATTAAGGAAGCTACAACAATCGTAGCAATCAATAAGAGCAAGAATGCACCTATCTTCAAGAACGCTGACTACGGAATCGTAGGAGATGTAATGGAGATTCTGCCACTACTCACAAAGGCACTAGATAATGGCGAGGAGAAGAAGCCAGCGCCACCACGTGTTAAGATGAGAAAGGCAACAGTACTCAAGGAGCCTTCACCATGGGATCTATATGTTTGTAAGGGATGTGGATATGAATACGACCCGGCAAAGGGAGACGAAGAAGGTGGAGTAAGCATAGGAACAACATTTGAATCACTACCAGAAGAGTGGATTTGCCCACTTTGCGGAGAAGAGAAGACAGGCTTTATCAAAGTAGAAAAGCCTAAGAAGGAGGAAAAATAATGCATTGTGTTAGAAAAGTAACCGAAGATCTATTTTGGGTCGGTGGAAATGACAAAAGGCTTCACCTCTTTGAAAACATTCATCCTATCGAAGATGGAGTCTCATATAACTCATATCTATTGCTAGATGAAAAGACAGTTCTTTTTGATACAGCAGACTGGTCAGTAGGACGTCAGTTTATCGAAAATGTAGAGTATGTTCTTAACGGAAGAAAGCTCGACTACATGGTAATCAACCACATGGAGCCAGATCACTGTGCATCAATGGAAGAGATTATTCTCAGATATCCAGATGTAAAGATTGTATCAACAGAGAAGGCGCTAATGCTAATGCACCAGTTTAACTACACAGTTGACGAGAACTTCATTCAGGTTGCTGAGGGAGATACAATGAGCTTTGGTAAGCATAATGTTGTCTTCGTAGAGGCACCTATGGTTCACTGGCCAGAGGCAATGGTAACCTTTGATACAACAGACGGAGTGCTTTTCAGTGCAGACGCATTCGGTTCATTTAAGTCACTTGACGGCGCACTATTTGCTGACGAAGTTGACTTTGATGGAGAGTGGATTAACGAAGCAAGACGCTACTACACAAACATTGTAGGTAAGTACGGACCAGAGGTTATGGATCTTCTAAAGAAGGCGCAGACAATCGATATCAAGATTATCTGCCCACTTCACGGACCAGTATGGCGTAAGGACATCGGATACATTCTAGACAAGTACATCCACTGGGCTACATACACACCAGAGGAGAAGGGCGTGCTACTATGCTACGCTTCAATGTACGGAAATACAGAGAATGCAGCTCACATCCTAGCTACAAAGCTACACGAAAAAGGAATGCATAACGTGCACATGTACGATGTATCAAAGACACACGTATCATACCTAATCGGAGAGGCTTTCAAGTACAGCCACCTAGCGCTTCTTTCAGTAACATATAACCTAAACGTATTCCCAGCAATGGAGAACTTCGTTCAGGACATGAAGAGACTTAACTTGCAGAAGAGAGTAGTTGCAGTAGTTGAGAACGGTTCATGGGCTCCACAGGCAAGCGTTTTGATCAACGAAACACTTGACGAGATGAAGCAGATGACAGTTCTAAACGAAGAAGTTTCTGTACTATCATCAGTATCAAAGATGACAGAAAGCGAGCTAGATTCACTAGCAGATAGCATCATCGAATCGATGTCACAGAGCTACTAATAGCTGCTCGTGTATTCATCAAAGAGAATGCACCAAGGGTAAATGTAATTAGCTAACTTAAATTTAGCGGCATAATTCTAATCTTAGAGTTATGCCGCGTTTTTATCTAAGAAATCAAGTCATTTACAAAACAAAGGGAATAATTTATTATATACTTATATGAAAAATAGCAAGAAAAATAGCAAGATGATTGCAGGCTTAGTCCTGTCGTTGCTCATAGCCAGCTTAAGCTTTTTTAAAGCTGATTTACCGCAGCCGCTGAGAGAATATCTCGGCATGGAGCCATCAGGCAGGGAAAGCATACATAGACGCGTAAATGCGAAAGTTAATCCAGCGAAGCCTGGCGAGCTTCCCGATGGACTCAAAGTAGCTAATAGCAAGCAGATAAGGAGCAAAGGGAAAAAGCTAGTAGCAAGCGATGTCATACATACATTTCCAAATAATGCAGAGTATAGCTTTGCCGTAGTGAATGATAATATGCCGAGCTTCACTGAGGAGGAACTTTCAAGCCCCGAATTTGAAAGCTATGGAGAATTAGACCACCTAGGGAGATGTAGACCAGCTACGGCTATGCTAGGGAAGAATCTTATGCCGACCGAAAAGAGAGGCAGCATAGGTATGATAAAGCCTAGCGGCTGGCATACCAAGAGATATGATAAACTCATCGCAGATAAGTACCTTTACAATCGTTGCCATTTGATTGGGTATCAACTTAGCGGAGAGAATGCAAATAGAAAGAACCTGATAACGGGAACAAGATATCTAAATGTTGAGGGAATGCTTCCTTTTGAGGATATGGTAGCAAACTATATCAAAGCTACAGACCATCACGTGCTTTACAGAGTAAGGCCTATCTTCTACAAGAAGGACCTTGTAGCTAGAGGAGTGCAGATGGAGGCTCAGTCGGTAGAGGACGATGAGATTAGCTTTAATGTATTTATATATAATGTACAGCCAGACATTGAGATAAACTATAAGAACGGAAATAGTAAGAAGAAGTAGGAATATATGGGAAGACCAGAATTAAGTAAGAAAAAGAGAATAGTCATCAAAGTTGGATCTTCTTCGCTCACACATGCGGAGAGCGGAAGGCTTGATCTTGTTAAGATGGAGATTTTGACAAGAGAGCTATCATACCTTAGAAACCGCAATGTCGATGTGGTGCTTGTTACATCAGCTGCTATTGCAGCGGGAAGAAGCGCTCTAAGACTTGAGGAAAGGCCTGAGAAGATACAGCTCAAGCAGGCTTGTGCATCTGTAGGACAGGCAAGGCTTATGATGATTTACCAGAAGCTATTTTCTGAGTACAATCAGATTGCTGGTCAGATTTTGATGACAAAGAACACGGTTTTACATAGTGAAAGCCGTGAGAATGTCTGCAATACATTTGAGGAACTTCTGAAGCTTGGCGTAATTCCAATCGTAAACGAAAACGACAGCGTAGCCACATCGGAGATTGATGAAGTTCCTGTATTTGGAGATAATGATAGACTTTCGGCGGTCGTTGCTAATTTGATAGGTGCAGACCTTTTGATACTCCTTTCGGATGTCGAGGGACTTTACACAGATGACCCGCACAGAAACCCAGATGCTAAGTTCATAGACACTGTGGAATCGCTAAGCGATAAGTTTGTTTCAATGGGCAAGGCGACGACGGGAACTGGAGTAGGGACTGGTGGCATGGCGACAAAGATTGCAGCTGCCGAGATTGCCGTAAACTCCGGCATAGATATGATAATAGCCAGCGGCAGTGATTTTCATGTAATTCACAGGATTCTTGAGGGGCAGGAGTTTGGAACCTTGTTCCTAGGTAAGCACGATGCTAACTTTGATCTTCAGGAATATCTGAGCAAATAGATGGGAGAAGATATGAATTTATCAGAGCTTGGAATAAAAGCAAGGGCTGCTTCGGTACTCCTTGCAAAGATGAATGTAGAAACTAAGAATAAGACCCTTATTGCATGTGCAGACGCACTAGTAAAGGAGAGCAATAGTATACTTGAGGCAAACGCAAAGGATGTTTTGATAGGCCGCGAAAAGGGTATGAACGAAG
The DNA here is from genome assembly GCA_001189495.1 of Eubacterium sulci ATCC 35585. Classification (NCBI taxonomy): domain Bacteria; kingdom Bacillati; phylum Bacillota; class Clostridia; order Peptostreptococcales; family Anaerovoracaceae; species [Eubacterium] sulci. Next base: position 360,813 of record CP012068.1, read on the forward strand.
GACTTGTAGATAGGCTGATGCTAACCGAGGAGAGAATCAAGGGGATAGCTGAAGGTCTAGAGCAAGTTGCTGCGCTAGATGATCCAGTGGGCGAGGTACTCGACATGAAGAAGCGCCCTAATGGACTTTTGATAGGTAAGAAACGCGTACCGCTAGGCGTAGTCGGAATGATATATGAGGCTAGACCTAATGTGACACCTGATGCTTTTGCACTTTGCTTTAAGTCGGGTAACGCAGTTATTTTGAGGGGTGGAAGCGATGCGATAAACTCTAATATCGCTATCGTTAAGGTTTTGCAGGATACACTTAAGGCTTGTGGAATCACGGAAGATGCAGTTCAGCTAATTGAGGATACTTCGCATGAGGTTGGAACTGAGTTCATGAAGATGAATGGCTATCTTGATGTGCTGATTCCAAGAGGTGGCGCAGGGCTAATTCAAAGCGTAGTGCAGAATGCAACCGTACCGGTAATTGAGACAGGAACCGGAAACTGCCACGTCTTTGTTGATGAATCGGCTGACCTAAATATGGCAGTTGATATAATTGAGAATGCAAAGACTCAGAGAATAGGCGTTTGCAATGCCTGCGAGTCAGTTCTTGTGCACGAGGCAGTAGCCGATGAGCTATTACCTTTGCTAGGTAAAAAGCTTGCAGAACATAGTATTGAGATGCATGCAGATGGTAAGGCTTGCTCGCTGATAGATGGGGCAGTTCCTGCCACAGAAGATGACTGGGGAAGAGAATACCTAGATCTTAAGGTGTCAATCAAAGTCGTTTCAGGAGTTGATGAAGCTATAGCTCACATTAACAAGTACAATACGGGACACTCTGAGAGCATAGTTACAGATAGCTATGAGAATTCACAGAAATTCCTTGATGAGGTAGATGCGGCCGCAGTATACGTAAACGCATCGACGAGATTTACTGATGGTTTTGAGTTCGGATTTGGAGCCGAAATCGGCATCAGTACACAGAAACTGCATACTCGTGGTCCTATGGGTCTAGAAGCTCTAACGACCACTAAGTATATAATTTATGGTAATGGTCAGATTAGATAAGGAGGAAACCATGCTAGTAGTAAACACAGAATACATCGAGGGTTACGAGCTCGAAATGCTAGGAGTAGTAAAGGGTGGTATAGTTCAGTCAAAGAACGCAATTCGTGACTTCGGTGCAGGTCTTAAGACAATCGTAGGTGGCGAAATCAAAGCTTATACAGATATGATGAATGAAGCTAGAGACCTTGCGACAAGAAGAATGGCTGAGGAAGCAGCTGCTCTTGGAGCAGATGCTGTAGTAGGACTTAGATATGCATCATCAGCAATCATGCAGGGTGCATCAGAGGTTATGGCTTACGGAACAGCTGTTAAGGTAAGAAAGAAATAAATAACCTAATAGGTGGCAGGTATGCGCGAGCGTACCTGCTATTTTTTATGCTTATTCTCGCTTTGATGCTAAAGATGATGCTTAGAGCAATGCGAATTTTGAGTTTTGGATTGAGAGAAGCGGTCAAATGTGGTAAAATTTAGATAATAAAGAGGAGGTATGTTATGAAAAAGTTGACATTTATATATTTAAAAGGATGCCCATATTGTATGAAGGCGAAGAAAGCTTTTGATGCACTTTTAGACGCTAATGAGGAGTACAAGAAGGTAGAGATAGATGCAGTAGAGGAGAGCGAAAATCCAGATAGAATTGCAAGTCTCAACTACTATCATGTGCCAACATATTACATTGGAGATGAGAAGCTATTTGAGGCATCACCTGGGGATTCCTATGAGGTTATTGAGGCAGCAACTAAGAAAGCTCTAGAAGCTGCTTTATCAGAGTAGTACATGATAATATAAGGAGTGCGAAAGATTTTTATGAAGGAGTTTAAGCCTGTTAAAGAGGGTAAGGTACGCGAGATTTACGATATTGGTGACAGTCTGATTTTGGTCGCAAGCGATAGAATATCAGCTTTTGATGTGATTCTAAAGAACCTCATCGTCGGCAAGGGAGAAGTTTTGACTAAGATGTCAAAGTTCTGGTTTGATCTGACAAAGGACATAGTTCCAAACCATATGCTTTCGGTTGATACCAAGGATATGCCAGAGTTCTTCCAAAATGAAAAATTTGAGGGAAGATCTATGATGTGCAAGAAGCTTAATATGCTTCCAGTAGAGTGCATCGTAAGAGGATATATCACAGGTAGTGGTTGGAGCAGCTATCAGAAGACAGGCGAGGTTTGCGGTATTAAGCTAGAGGAAGGACTCAAGGAGTCACAGAAGCTAAGTGAACCTATTTACACACCTAGCACCAAGGCAGAAATCGGAGATCACGACGAGAATATATCCTTTGAGCAGAGCATAGATGTAATCGAACGCGAATTCCCTGGACACGGAAGAGAGTACGCTGAGAAGATTAAGGACTGCACTATTGCGCTTTATAGAAAGTGCGCAGATTATGCTCTTGAGCGCGGAATCATCATCGCAGACACTAAGTTTGAATTTGGTGTAGATGAAGATGGCAATATCGTAATCGGCGATGAGATGCTAACTCCAGATAGCTCACGCTTCTGGCCTGCAGAAGGCTACGAGGCAGGAAAATCACAGCCTTCATTTGACAAGCAGTTCGTTCGTGACTGGCTAAAGGCAAATCCAGATAGCGATTATCTTCTTCCTCAGGATGTCATAGACAAAACTATATCCAAATATCAAGAAGCCTTTGATAAACTAACAAAATAGGATGTTATACTCGTATAAATAATAGTTTTGTGGAAGAGGAACATATGGAAAATATAATGGTTTGCGTAACTAAGCAGCGTACATGCCAGCGCCTTATTGACTATGGCAAGACGCTGATGGGTAGCGATGATACGATACATATAATACATGTAACGGGCTCAGATTATAATTTTTTAGGTGATTCCGAGGAAAACAAAGCCTTAGAATTTCTATACGAAAAGGCGAGGGAAGCAGGAGCTGACCTGACTGTACTAAAATCAGATGATACGATTTTCACCCTTTGTTCACTAGCAAAGGATAACGAGATTACAAAGATGGTAGTAGGTGCATCAGGAGAAGCTGTCGATAATGCTAGCAACTTTCTTGCAGAGCTTAGAGCTAAGCTTGATAAGGAGGTTGAGCTAATCATAGTCCCTTCGGAACACTGATTGTAATATAGGAGAAGAGATTGGATTTTAAATTTAATCCCAATATAGAGAAAGAGCTTTATGATGTTTGCATTGTAGGCGCAGGTGCATCTGGTCTTATGGCGGCCAATGTAATCCTAAGAGAAAAGCCTGATTGCAAGCTTCTCATAGTCGATGCCAAGGACAGACCTGGCAGAAAGATTGCGGCTTCCGGAAATGGAAAATGCAATCTATCGAATATCAAAAGCGAGGGCTGGAGCATTGCTTCAGCCTTTTTTGGATATCTGGGAGTATTGACAAAGAGCGATGAAGAGGGAAGAATTTATCCCTATTCAGAATATGCGCCAGATGTTGTAGAGGCGCTGACAAGTAAACTTGAGTCTGCAGACTGGCTTCTTTCGTGCAGACTGACATCTGTCAAATACGCCAAGGACGTTTTTCTAGCCGCAGCAAGACAGGACGCGCCTAGTGTAAAATCAAAGGGCAAGGGGGCAAAATCAAAACATGCTCTAAAGGAACAAAAGCCCAAGAGTTTTAGCATCAAAGCAAGGCGTCTAGTCTTAGCCTGCGGCGGAACCGCAGCGCCGCAGCTCGGGACCCGCGGCGATGGCTTTGCCTTGGCAAAGCAGCTCGCGCACGCAGTGCGCGAGCCGGTTCCGGCGCTCTGCGGCATAAAGACCGAGCAAAACATGAAAAAGCTCGGTCTCTCCGGGGTGAGGCAGAAAGCACTAGTCAGCCTCACCCGCCGCAGCGATCTGCTCGCGCAGGAGTCAGGCGAAGTTCAGTTTACTGACTACGGGCTGTCGGGAATCTGCATATTCAATATGACAAGATTCATAGACTATGAAGATGTCATAAAGGGCAGATTTTCAGATTACAGCATCAAACTCGACTTCCTTCCTGAGTTTGATGAAAAGCAAGTGGAGGGCTTTTTAGAGCAATCACAGGGAAGTCTTTGCTCAATACTTAAGCCACAGCTTGCAGGCTATATAAAGGTCATATCTGGGAAAACTCTAGACCTTGCATGTGCGCTTAAATGCACCAGTTTTGATATAGCAGGGCTCTGCGACTGGGACAAAGCACAGGTGACTAGGGGCGGAGTAAAGGTAAGCGAATTTGACCCTGATACCATGGAGTCTAAGAAACTTAAAGGACTGTACTTTACAGGCGAAATTGTGGACTTTGACGGAGCATGCGGAGGATTTAACCTGCAGCACGCATGGGAAACAGGTATGAAGTGCGGACAGGATATAGTAGCTAGGCTTTAGTTTTATGATTGGAGGTAGCCATGAAAAAACTCTTTTGCGTAATCGCATTAGTTTCTCTAGTGCTATGTGCGGGTTGTGGCAGCAAGAAAGCTACAGATCCAGCAGAAGGCAAGAAGCTAATGACTAAGTTCTGTCAGATTTTCTTTGAGACAGACTACAAAAACCGCTATACTGACTTTGTTAAGGACAAGGATCAGAAAAAGTATTACAAAGCTTTTGAGGAAATGGCAAGCAAGGAATGCCTTGATGATATGATGGCCAGCAGAAACCCTCTAAAGTACGATAAGAAGTGCGTTGAGGATGGGCTAGCGTATCAGCCTACTGACATAGAGCTTACTAAGTCTGGAGATGAGGCAGATGTAAGCGGAAGCTACGAATTCAAGATGATTTTGAAGGAAAAGACTAGCGGGGAAAGGATAAATGTTGCAGGGCAGGTAAGCATCGAGGAAAATAACGGTAAATTGCTAGTTAGTAAAATTTACATAAGAAGCATGCCTAAGGAATAAAGCTATGGATATTAAGACTGATACATCACCAAAAGAAATCATTGTCTTTGCAATGACAGAACTGGCCGAATTTCTGAAACCGGACGGCTTTCGTTTCTACAAAAGCAAACTGGAAATTCGTAAGCGCTCTGACTTTACATTTTCTATATCAACTCAGTTCAACCGTAATAATCAAGCGGGAGAAACGGTACAAGCTATATTGACCTGTTCTATTTTCGACAAGGAAGGAAAAGAATGCTTTTGGTCTAAGGGAATTCCTCATTCAAACCAGAATCAAGATTTTCTTTCATGGTGGGATTTTTACGGGGAGGAGTCATACGGAAATTCGATTGAGAAAATAAAAGAGCTTGTATCACATCATTTTTTACCTTTTATCCGAAGAATGGACTCTGAACTGGAGCTTGTTATACAGGAAGTTGCAGAGAAGGGATTTTGTGTATTTTCGGACGAAGCTGTATATGACGCAGGATTCATAGTACCGATTAATTTTTTGCTTAGATATGGAACGCATGAACAACTTACTACGGCATTTCAAAACTATATAGATAATCATGAGCTACCATATGTCAAAACAAACATGAAAAAAGCCCTTGATTTGCTCAAGGAAAATAGGGAAGTAACTAACAATGGTGAAAAATATTATGCTGAAGTGGTCTTTGAGCATAATATAAACCTCAAATTCGGGCTATAGGACAAAAAGTGTTGATAAAAATCGTCATACACATTGAAAATTCAATGTCTGTGGCGATTTAATCTTTTTTTGAAAGAATATTAAGGGTGGACAAAAAGTGTGTGTGAAAACTCCTTAAAATATTGGAATTTCAATGTTAAAACGTGGTATATCTTCCTTAGAATTAGTGTCCTTGGAGGAACATGGCTCCCGCGTAAACCGATTGCTTCATTTTTTTCTTTAATTACACAAATTAGTGTAAGAGTACATACTATATAGGTTTATTTTTAAATAATGTACTTCATTTGAACACCATATCAATTGGCAAGATGAACTTAATTAGATCCAAAATGTTCATATACATGTAATTGTTTCATTATATCATATAATCAGATAAAACAAAAGACTTGATTATTAAGAATTGTGAGTTATTATAAAAGCGTAAGTAAGTTCAATCGCTAATACAAATGTATCGATTTCATGAAGTTGTTTGTATCTAATACTATGATTGGAACAGTTAATAAATAAAAAACTAACTATCATAATGCAAAGATGAGGGATGAACAAATATGTCAGATAAAAAAAGAATAGGAAGGATACTAGTATTCTTTGGGGTTGGATATATTTTAAACTTTCTAATAAGAAATGGTCTCGCAGATATAATAAATCTATTTTTAAAGGAGAGACGTATTCCTAATGTCTCGTTCTCCTTGATATATTTAATTGATGTTTCAGTTGGTATTATAATGACAGGCATAGGAATATATATGTTAAGAAAAGATAAGAAAAGTAAATGATATATCATGCCATATCATATAATAAATTCAATACTATATGATGTTTTTAGGCATTGTTTTAATATCAAAAATTAAAAACGATTTTGGTGAGTGCATACAGCGCCGGCCAAAATCGCTTTATTTTTTTCTATAATTACATCCCATGATTTTGCAATATTCATGTAACATATCTTGCTATAATCTGTAGCTCTAAAGTATATTTCGCCCTCTGAACTAGTGTTTACGTCTAGTTAAAAGGTAAATCGGCCATTCAATTACAAGAAGTACAAGATAGAGAATTCCCCATACCATTAACCTAATCTCTTTTTATCAAACTCTCTCCGGTCATCTCCTCTGGAATTGCAATTCCCATAAGATCAAGAAGGCTTGGTGCTAGGTCGCAGAGCTTTCCGCCATCCTTTAGGGCTAGAGGCTCTCTTGCTATATGTACTAGTGGCACTGGATTTAGCGAGTGAGCTGTCATCACGTTTCCGTTTTCGTCAAGCATTTCGTCTGCGTTTCCGTGGTCTGCAGTCATGAGAATCTGACCATCGGCCTTAAGTATAGCGTCTGAAATTCTGCCTACACATGTGTCAAGAGCCTCAATGGCTTTGATTGCAGCATCCATAACTCCCGTGTGTCCGACCATATCTGCATTTGCAAAGTTTAGAATTATACAGTCATACTTGGCACTTTCTACCGCCTCTACCACCTTGTCCGTTACCTCAAAAGCGCTCATCTCAGGCTGTAAATCATATGTCGCAACCTTAGGTGATGGCACTAGGATTCTGTCCTCGCCTGGATAAGCTTCCTCTATTCCTCCATTAAAGAAGAAAGTAACATGTGCATACTTTTCTGTTTCGGCTATGCGTAGCTGCTTAAGTCCAAGTGCAGAGATGTACTCTCCAAATGTGTTAGAAAGCGACTGAGGTGGGAAGGCAATTCCAACATTAGGAATCGAAGCATCATACTGAGTCATACAGATATATGTGATATTATTTCTAACCGCACCTCTATCGAATCCATCAAAGTTAGGGTCTACTATTGCTCTTGTTATCTCTCTTGCTCTGTCAGGTCTAAAGTTGAACATTATTACGCTGTCGCCATCGCAAATATTGCCTTGGCTTTTGCCGTTTTCAGAGCTTTTTGTTTTGATGCAGCATGGCAATACAAACTCATCGGTCTCATCTTTATCATATGCAGTATCAAGGGCAAGCTTTGCAGTGTCAAAGAGCTCTGCCTTACGATTTACAATAGCATCATAAGCCTTTTGCACTCTATCAAAGCGATTATCTCTATCCATGGCATAGTATCTTCCTGATACTGTTGCGATTTCACCAAGTCCAAGCTCTGCCATGAAGTCCTCAAGCTCGCTTATATACTTTTGTGCGCTCTTTGGTGGAACGTCTCTTCCGTCGAGGAAACAGTGCACGAAAACGGTGTCAAGTCCCTTTGATTTTGCCATCGAAAGCAGAGCCTTAAGATGCTCTATGTGGCTGTGAACTCCACCGTCAGAAAGTAGTCCCATTAGATGAAGGCTTTTGCCATTATTGAGGGCATTATCCATTGCTTTCACAAGCTCAGAATTTCTTAAAATCTCTCCACTCCTTGCCTGCTGGCTTATGCGAGTAAGCTCCTGAAAAACAACTCTTCCGGCACCTATATTGGTGTGTCCAACCTCGGAGTTACCCATCTGACCTTCTGGAAGCCCAACTGCAAGTCCGCTTGCTGCAAGCTCGGTGTGTGGGTAGCTTTTGAATATCTCATCAAAATGAGGCGTCCTAGCCTTTGCAATAGCATTTACCTCTTTATTAGAATTTAGACCAAAGCCGTCTAAAATCATCAGCATTGTCGGTCTGTGTTTTATCTCCATATATATCTCCTTATTACAGTCCTCTTATTCAATTATAACAAGAAATTTGGTATAATCAACATATCTGAGCTTGGAAGATATAAATGTAGGAGAATTTTGATGAACTGGACGAAAGAGCAAAGCGAAGCGATAAATATAAGAAACAAAAACGTGCTCGTTGCGGCGGCGGCAGGCTCCGGAAAGACGGCGGTTTTAGTTGAGCGAATTCGAAAACTTGTCTGCGAGGAAAATGTTCCTGTAAGCAGTCTTCTTGTCGTTACTTTTACAAAGGCTGCTGCAGCAGAAATGAAGGAAAAGATAAGAAAGTCACTAAGCCAGGAACTCAAGGCTCTTCAGGAGGAGCAAAGAGGTCTATCAAAGAGTGGCCAAGGCGCATCAGGTTTTGATGATGAAGCAAGAGAAAAGATTAAATACATCAAAGCCCAGCTTTCAGACCTTCCACAGGCTGACATCTGCACCTTCCATGCTTTTGCCCTAACGGTTATAAGAAGATTCTTCTATTTAATAGATATTGAGCCAGGTCTTGCAATTTGTGATGAGGTTAGTGCGACACTGATCCAGCAGGATATGATGGATGAACTTATCGATGATGAATTTGAAAATTTTCAGGATGATTTCAAGGTTCTTATGGATGCGCAAAGCAGTGATAGGAATCCTAACAAGGTAAGAGATTTAATCTTTAAGCTATATACCCATCTCATGGCTATGCCTTATCCAAAGGCATGGATGGATGGAGTTTTAGAAAACCTAAGCCTTTCGGATGCAGAATTCGAAAACAGCGTGCTTGCTAGAGAATACCTAGACTACATCTCTGAGTCCCTAGAAAATGCATATACATGCCTTGATTCTGCTGTAGAAAACCTGAAGGCTGAAGGCCTTGAGCGCATGGCGACTTTGATAGAAGATGCAGAGCTTGCAAAGGTTAGAAGCGCAAGAGAAAAACTAGCAGAACTTAAGGCCGAAGCTACACCTCTTAGCATTATTATAGAGGAACTTGCTCCTTGCATAGCCCTTGATAATGCTCAGCTAAGGGCGAAAAAGGACGAAAAGGATGCCTACGACCCAATTAAGGGAATGATTAAGGATTTGCGTGAGTCTGCAAAGGCGGAGATAAAGGAACTTCAGTCTGAGCTTTTAGATATAAGCCTTAAAGACAAAATCGCTGATATTAACGCGACAAAAGGATGCGTAAAGACGCTATTTAGACTGGTTCAGGATTTTGATAGAAGATATAGTGAGGCAAAGGCTGCAAAGAGATATATAGATTTTAACGACATAGAGCATAAGTGCCTTGCGGTTTTAGAGCACGAGGAAGCGAGAAAGTTCTTTAGAGACAAGTTCGCTCATATTTTCATTGATGAATATCAGGATACTAACTTCATCCAAGAGGAAATCATAGGGAAGATAAGAAGAGAGAGTAATGTCTTCATGGTTGGTGATGTCAAGCAGAGCATATACAGCTTCAGACTGGCTGAACCACAGATTTTCGAGGACAAGTACCAAAGCTATAGCGAGGGTAAATCCGAGCAATCAAAGGTGGTTGACCTAAATAAAAACTACCGAAGCAAGGAGGAAATCCTAAACTATGTAAATCAGATTTTCGAGCCTATTATGAGGGGCTACGACGATAGAGCCGCACTTCACAAGGGGCTTGATTATGACGGAGAGCTTAAATATAAGCCGGAGCTTCACGTTCTTGCCATGGATCTTGCAGAGCAGGAGGATGAATCTGATAAGGCTATCCAAAGGCTAAAGAAGTCGGAGGTTGAGGCCAGGTACATAGCTGAACTAATCAAAAAAAGCATTGGAACTCCGTTCTTTGATAGCAAGCAGGGCAAGGTTAGAGAACTTAAAAAATCAGATATAGTTATTTTGATGAGAGGCGTTAAAAGTCGTGGAGGCACTCTAAGAGATATTTTGCAGTCTGAGGGGGTTGACAGCTTTATCAATGATAGCGAGGGATATTTTGATACTATAGAAATCAATGTATTCATGAGTCTGCTCTCTGTTATAGACAATATGCAGCAGGATGTTGCTCTGATAAATATTCTTCACAGTGAAATCTTTGGGCTTTCAGCAGAGGAGCTTGCGAGAATAAGAGCTGATTACAGAAAGGGATCTTTCTATGAATCGCTTAAGAGCTTTGCTGAGTGTGAAGAAAGCGAACCGGCTTACTTAAGAGATAGAAGTTTTGAAATTTTGGAAACTCTGCGCAGCTGGAGACTTCGTGCGCGCATAATGAACCTGCCGGAGTTTATCTGGGAACTCATGATAGATAGCGGATACTATTTGATAATGGGAACGCAGCCTGCAGGAACACAAAAGCAAGCGAATTTGAGAGCTTTGGTCGAGTATGCTGATAAATTCTCAGATGACAAGCAATCTAGCCTATACGGCTTTGTTAGATATGTAGATTCTCTTAAAAAGCGAGATGTTAAGCTTTCCGAGGTAAAAATGCTCGGAGAGGCTGACGATGTAGTTAAGATTATGACCATACACAAAAGTAAGGGTCTTGAATTTCCGATGGTCATAGTTGCGGGCATGAATGGAAGGCTTCAGTATTCAAATCAGGAAGACCTCATGATTCACAAGGATATTGGTGTGGGGCTTACTCTAAAGAGCCTAGAGGGGCACTGGAAGAAGACGACGCTTGTGCAGAAGCTCATAGGAAGAAAGATTAGGCAAAAGGAAAGGGATGAGGAGGAAAGAATACTTTACGTTGCGCTAACAAGAGCCCGTGACATCCTCTATTTAGTCGGAACTGTCGATAAAGAAAGTGCTTATGAGAGCAAGAGTGCTAGCAAGGTTAAGAAGGCCGGAAGTTACCTAGACATGGTTGCTCCTTATGTAGATGCCAAAATTGTAGTGCCTAATATAAATCATGCAGAGGCTGAGAGAAAGAAAAGTCTTTCGTGGAATGACGCGCTTGATACAAGCGATATCTCTGAAGACGAAAGAAAGAGTATAGAAGCTAGACTAGCTTACAAATATCCGCATAGGCTTGCCACAGATTTGAAATCAAAGTACTCCGTTTCTGAAATCAACAAGGGTGGCGAATTAGAAATTAGTTCAAAAGCTACATATAATATAGGAAAGCTTCAGAACGAACTTAAGGAGCTTAGCAAAGGTTTGGAAGAGTCTCCAAAACCTAAGGGTAAGGTCTCGGCTGCAAAGCTAGGAACCATATACCATAAGATAATGGAGGTTATAGATTTTAATATAGCTAAAACCGAGGGCTATATATATGTAGAAAAAATCGCAAATGAATGTGTGGAAAAGCATTTCTTCACTGCAGAGGAACTTGCGCAGATAGATCTAAACAAAATATGTGCTTTCTTTGATACTGAAATAGGCACAAGGGCAGCTGAAGCATCAAAGAGGGGCGAGCTATTTAAGGAAAAGCCTTTCACGCTCAAAATGTTATATAGAGGAAGCGATATTCTCGTGCAGGGTATTATCGACTGCTACTTTAGGGAGCCAGGCAAGACGGTTTTGATAGACTATAAGAGCAGCTATGTATCTGAAATAGCTCTTGCAGAAAATGAGGAGCGCATAGCAGAACAATATAGAAAACAGGTGGATATATATGCCGATGCATTATCAAAATCGGGCGAATCTGGTTCATGTGAAGCTTATATATACCTACTATCTAGCGGTCACTTCATTAAAATGAATGATTGAACAACTATATATATGAGCAAAGCTAATTCTTAAGCTAATTCTTAACCCATTTCTTAAGAAAAGCAAAGAATTTACCATAAAATGACCATACAATTGCATAAAATGTATAGAAAATGCATATAAAAAGGCGAATATACAATATAAAAGCATAAAAATACACAACACAAACCTATTTTCTTAAGAAAAATTAAGAAAACTTAAGAATATAAAATGTTGAAATATCAACATCATCTCGAAAAGCTTAAGTGATAGTCTTGTGAAAGTTTCAAAAAAGGGTTGACGAAGTGATGTATATAATCTAATATACGTATTGTGGTTAAGAAATACACATAAACAAACTAAACCACAAGAGTTCATGATTCATCTAAGATGGATTAACTCACGGGAATACTTCGGTCCCTTGACCGAGTGCTGATAGATTAATCAGTACGGAAAGGAACAGTACAACACATGAGTATCATCAAGGAAATTAAATCAAGAAAGGATTCAGTGCTGATATTAGCTTTGATAGTAACCTTAGTTCTATCAACTACGATTATTTCGTCGGCAATGACCGCTAGCAGCAATACAGTAGATTACTGGCAGCTAAAGCTCGGCAAGAAGACTGTAGCAGTTTTCGATAACGAGTCAGACGCTAAGAATGTAATCGAGCAGGTTAAGGCAAAGTATGTTGCTAAGGGTGCTAATGTTGAGGCAGTTGAAATTGATCCGGCTTTGACAGTTGATCAGATCACAGTAAAGGCGTCAGATGAACAGCCAAAGGTGGAAAAAGACACAAAGAAGCTTGTTGATAAGCTACTAGGTGACGAAAAAGCTAGCAAAACATACACAGTTCAGGATGGCGACACGCTATGGGATATAGCAGCAGCTTTCGGAACAGATGTAGATACTATATTGGCAGCTAATCCTAATGTAAGTCTAGAAAGCCTAATGCCAGGAGACGTAATCAAGTTCTCAAGCAAGAGCTCACTTCTAACTGTAACAGTTAAGGAGAAGGTTACATCTGAGAGAGCAGTAGAGTTCGACACAGTATACGAAGATACTGATGCACTTTACGAAGGTGAAGAAGAAGTAAAGACTGAAGGTGTTCAGGGAACAGAAAAGGTTACAGAAGTTGTAACAAAGTCTAATGGAGCAGTAGTTTCAACTAAGGTTCTATCAGCTAAGACTGTTAAGGCTCCTGAGAGTGCAGTGGTTCTAAGAGGAACTAAGGCTAAGGAAACACCAGCAGCTCAGAGTTCAAACTCAAGTTCAAACTCAAGCTCAAACTCAAGCAGATCTTCAAGCTCAAGAAGCTACGCAGGATCAAGTTCAAGTGGATATTCAGCAAACGGAAACACAGTTCTTTCTGCAGCTTATTCACAGCTTGGAGTTGGACAGGACTGCACAAGCCTTGTAAGTAATTCACTTGCAGCAGCAGGAATCTACTTCCACGGATGGCCACAGCAGTACGCTTCACTTGGCTCATGGACTTCAAACCCAGTGCCAGGAGACATAGTAATCTACGATACACACGTAGCTATCTATGCAGGTGGTGGAACAGCTGTTCACGGTGGATGGAATGGTGGAACAACAGGAGTTGGTCCAGTATACTGTAGCGCAAACCTAATGGGTTACATACACATCGGCTAAGAATTGCATATTATTAGAGGATGCTCAAATGAGCATCCTTTTTTTATGTCTGTTAATATACAAAAAAATATTACAAGGTATAAATATTATAAAATAATATAATTTATTCAGTAGACATTTACATCTAGTACTGCTATACTTAAAAATGAAAACATCGTTTGTTCACAGTAGAGATTTAATTCTCGCATATTACCCGCTTTTAAGGAATATGTCGCTTTAATCAAACTGTGTAAAAGGGGGAGAAAATGAAGAAGAAGAGTATAACAGGGTTGTTCTTGTGCCTTTTTTTGGTACTAGGATGTTTTTTCCAAAGTGCTCCAGCAAAGGTTTATGCAGCTGGTGGTACGCCAAGAGAGGTAGACACTCGCATTACAAAGTTCGAAATTTACAACTGGCTAAATCAAAAGGCTGTATCAATTAGTCTGGGAAGTCGTTTCTTTATAAGCATGGATTGGGATGCTGGTGGAAATGGAGTTAGCCTAAATGAGGGAGATTACTTTTATGTGGATTTACCAGAGAAAATGGTTTTTCCAAGCGATTCCCACAATGTAGATTTTCAGATTGTAGATAAGGATAATCCAAGTGCAGTAATTGCAAACGCACATGTTACGCCTGCCTCACCAAGTGGTGGCAAGGTTAAGGTTACGTTCACTAACTACGTAAATGGTAGATACAATATCAAGGGTAACCTATACATGAGCGCTAACTTTAATATCAATACTGTAACAAGAGACTCTCAGAACACTTTTGAATCAGAAATTAACGGTCAGAGAGTTTCATCAAGTGTTTATGTAGAAGGTCCGACTTTAGTCACAGATGAAGGTATAAAGAAATGGGAATCCAAGGTAACTGGACATGTGGATCTCGTTGAGTGGGGAGGTCGTATCAATCACAAGGGAGATACTCTTCACAATGTCGTTATGACAGACAAGCTTGATCAACCAGGCGAGAAATACGTACCAGGAAGCTTCAAGGTACGCAGGGTTGTCTATGATGCATACGGATATGTTACTAATGTATTAGAAGAACTAGATTTGACAGGTCGTCTAACTATTTCACCAGATGGAAGTAGCTTTACACTAAACCTTCCTGATATGAATGGTGATCAGTACGACTTTTCATATCGCTCAACATATACGCCGGGTACAGTTCTTAAGAACGATGTTGTTTTAACAGCAACAGAGAAAGTTCAAAGAGCTTACGCAATTCATATGTTTGCTGATTCAGGTGGACAGGGAACAGGTACGCTAGCAAACAAAATCAAAATCGTTAAGGTTGATGCAGATGATAACCAGGTTAAACTCGCAGACGCAGAGTTCAAAATTACCCGTGTATCTGATGGCAGAGAATATACTCTAAAAACGGATGCTAATGGTGAAGCAGTGAGCAGCTGGCTTCGTGCAGGACAGTACAAACTAGTTGAAACAAAGGCTCCTGCTGGCTATGAAGCTGATACACAAGAAAGACTTGTTACTGTTCAGGACGGAGTTGTAAGCCTTCAGACAATAGAAAATGCACCTATGAAGGTTTCTGTAAATGTTAAGAAGCTATGGGTTGGAGAGAAGAAACCTTCGGTCAAGGTTCATCTATATGCAGATGGCGTTGACACAGGCAAGGAGCTTACTCTAAACGAAGCAAATGCATGGACTGCAAGCTTTACTAACCTTCGCAAGTATAAGGGTGCTGATGAAATTAAATATAAAGTAAAGGAAGAACGCGTTTCCGGTTACAGCACCGCAATAAGTGGGGATAGTGCTAATGGCTATGTGATTACGAATACACAGGATATTCCGCCGCAGCCTCCTAAGACACCTCCTACACCAAAGGTTCCTAACACATATGATGCAAATGATATGGCTTTATATGCAGGAATACTGCTTCTTGGAACTGTAGTAAGCTTTGGTCTAGCAAGAAAGAAAAACGCTAAATAATTGAATATAACAATGCATAAAAGCATGTACAGGCAGACGAAACAATTCGTCTGCCTATTTTGATATATATGTATTAATTATTTTTTGTTATGTATTTAGATTAAATAATGACAAATACTAAGTACTTGTGATATAATAGTTTTACTCTTAAACTTTATATTGATTCTGTGACTGATGGTCCTAAATTATAGCTATCAAGAGGTAGGGAAGTGAGCCAAACTCCGCTGTCCCGCAACTGTAAGGCAATGCCTAGCCAGATAACTACCCACAGAAAAGCTATTTGTTACGAGTGATGACGATTATGCGAGCCGAATGATGCGGCAAGACTCATCTTTTCGATGAGCTTTTTTATTTCAATTTTAATCAAAGAGGAGGAAAAATGAGCAAGTTATTGAGAAAAATCTCTGTAGGAGTTTTGAGTCTAATAGTAGCAGCCGGAGTGGTAATTCCTACTATGAATGTATATGCAGGAGAGACGAATACAGAAAGTGGATCTGAGAATGTCACTGTATATGGTCAAGCACCTGTTAAAGGTGAATATTTTGACTATACGGCAAGGCTATCAGTAACAGTAGACAAGAATAATAAGATTGTTTCGGTTGCAGATGATAAGACAGATTATGATGGGGCCCAGAACATAACCTACTGGAATAATGCAAAGAATGGCCTTAACGGTAAGAAGGGTTTTGTAGAAGCATTTAATGGACTTGATGAATCCAAAATAGATGGGGTTGATACTATTACCTCTGCAACATTCTCTTGGAATGCTGTAAAGGTGGCAGTTAAGGAGTCATTTAAACAACTACCGGCAAAGAGAGCAGCTATCGCTAAGATAAATGCCTATGTGCCTAGCAAGAATATTGATCAAGATGTTATTAAGACCGCAAAGAAAAACTGCATTATGGCTATCAATCAAGAGAGGAATATTGCAAATCTGGACAAGATTGTTAATGATGCTATTAAAGAAATTGACAGCGGAAAAGTTGTAGAAAAACCGGAAGAGGAACAGATAGAGGATGATGGAGACCTATATCCTTACACTCTAGATCAGGCTATAGCAGCTGTTCCTAGCGACTTAAGCATATTTACCGATGATAGTGTAAAGGCGCTGAAAGAGGTTAAAAAAGAAGCTGAGGCTGTAAACGCAGATTCAAGCAAGAGTGAAGTTGCGAAGACAAAGATGGCAAGAAAACTAAAGACTGCTTTGAGCCAGCTTGTTTTGAAGGATGGAATATATAAGTACACTGGCAACGTTAAGTTCAGCACATTTAGAATGGTTAGCATGAACATCATAGCAAAAGACGGTAAAATGAGCGTCGTAGCATATCTACCAGGCAAGGGACAGTACCTCATATTCATGGGATCTGCTGATGAAGCCGATAAGGCTGAAAAAGCTGATAAGAAAGATTTGCTTATCAAGCCACTATTTGAGGGAACAAATCCTGAAGGAAAGCAGGCATATGCATTTGAATATCCTCTTCCATACCTTGAGAAGACATTTGATTTAGCTCAGAGAGCCTCAAGCAAGTGGTTCCATAGAATCCCAGTATTTTATGCTGCAGATATAGTAAAAACAGATAAAATTGATGATTCACTTGCAGAGTACGAAAATATAAAGAACAATGATGCAGTCAAGAACTTCGAAGATAAAGTAAAAGCTATAGCTGAGGTTACTACAGAAAGTAAAGCGGCTATAGAAAAGGCTAAGGCTGAGTTTGATAAGCTGACTGAGGCACAGAAAGAACTGGCTAAGGAAATCAAGAAAGTACTTGATGAGAAGCTTGCGGCTTTAGACAAGCTTCAGAATGTAGCTGCTTTTGATATCGTCTACATAGAAGATATGAATAGAGGCTTCGGAAACACATTTGGACCATCAGGTCTAGTAATTGATGCAAGTAAGACAAAGGGTCTAGTCCTATACGCAAAGGATGCTGATTTTGATAAGTTCCTATCAGTAACTATAGACGGGAAGGAAATAGACTATGCTGACTTTACAATAGAGAGAGGAAGCATAAAGCTTTCTCTAGCAACAAGATATCTGAGAACACTAAGATCAGGAAGCCACACGCTGAGAATAAATACTACAGCTGGATTTGGTGAGTATGTATTTAGTGTTGCTGCTCAGAATACAGGCTTACCTGGCTCAGATGCAAATGGTGGCCAGCCTGCTACAGGAAGCGGAAGTGCTAATGGCCCAGCTAGTGCTGCGGTACAGAAACCTGTTAACACAGGCGATGTAGCAAACTTCGCGCTTTACACAATTACTCTGATCGGAGCATGCGCAGCTTTAACTGCAATGCGTAAGAGAAGAGCTAACTAAATAGTGCTCGTAACTATGTCTAGGCCTACTCTCCCAAGCCTAGGGATGATGTAAATCATCCTTAATCAAACGAAACCCCTTTTAGGCTAAGTATCGGTTTAGACAGAATTCGAGATATAGCAAAGCCCCTATGGTAACATAGGGGCTTTGTCATGTATAAGCTTATCGCTTAATATTCACTTTTAGTATCGTTTATACAATACCCTGAAGCATCATAGCTTCTGCAACTCTCTCGAATCCAGCGATGTTAGCACCAGCGATTAGGTTGAATCCTAGGTTGTATCTTGCGCAAGCATCAGCTGATAGTCTGAAGATATTAACCATGATTCCCTCTAGCTGTCTGTAAACATCTTCCTCAGAGAATACGATGTGCTGAGCGTTCTGGCTCATCTCTAGGCATGAGCATGCTACACCACCTGCGTTAGCAGCCTTTGATGGTCCAATAACTACGCCGTTTTCCTGTAGATATTCGATAGCTTCGTTAGTTGTAGGCATGTTTGCACCTTCGCATAGGTACTTACAACCATTAGCAACCATTGCCTTAGCATCTTCGATGCGGATTTCGTTCTGTGTTGCGCATGGGATATATAGATCAGCCTTAACTTCCCAAGGCTTCTTTCCAGCAAAGAACTTAGCATTTGGATACTTCTCAGCATAAGGTGAGCAGATGTTCTTTCCTGAATTTCTTAGCTCAAGAAGGAAATCTTCCTTTTCGCCTGATACTCCATCCTCATCAAGGATGTATCCATCTGGTCCTGAGATTGTGATAACTTTAGCGCCAAGCTGGTTTAGCTTCTGAACTGTTCCCCATGATACGTTACCGAATCCGGAAACTGCTACTGTCTTACCCTTTAGCTCTTCGCCACAGTGTTTCAGCATCTCTCTAGCAAAGAATACGATTCCGTATCCTGTAGCTTCTGTTCTTCCAGCAAGACCACCGTTTGTTGTTCCCTTACCAGTCCAAGTTCCGTCGTAACGGTTTGTGATTCTCTTGTACTGACCCATCATGAATCCGATTTCTCTTCCACCTACACCAAGGTCTCCAGCTGGAACGTCTGTGTCAGGTCCGATGTGTCTGTAAAGCTCTGTGATGAATGACTGACAGAATCTCATGATTTCAGCGTCTGACTTTCCGTTAGGATCAAAGTCTGAACCACCCTTACCACCACCGATTGGAAGGCCTGTAAGGCTGTTCTTGAAAATCTGCTCAAATCCTAGGAATTTAAGGATTCCAGGATATACGCTTGGTGCAAATCTCAAACCACCCTTGTAAGGTCCAAGAGCGCTGTTGAACTCAACTCTGTATCCTCTGTTTACCTGTACTTTGCCGCTGTCGTCTACCCATGGAACTCTGAAGCTTACAGTTCTTTCTGGCTCAATAAGTCTCTCAAGCAGTCCAGCCTCGACATATTCAGGATGTGCTTCTAGAACAGGCTCGATAGAAGTAAGAACTTCTTCTATTGTCTGATGGAATTCAGGTTCGCCTGGATTCTTAGCGATAGCTATGTCGATGTACTTCTGAACTAAATTTGCCATTTCGATCTCCTCTTTTCTTAAATACATACTGTGCTTTAGTTTTTTTATGCAATGCTGTGTATACACAAGCATCTAACCTAAATATACCACTTTGATATTTTTTCGTCAATATGAAATGGGACAAAAGGGGAACTAATTTAATTTAATTTTTCTGATAGTTCGCCAGCACAAATTTGATGCAAAATCCTTGTGTTATAGGGATATATTTTTATAATCAAAGCTATAGATTTTGATATTAAATTTATTGGACACCTAAGCCATCTTGCAGTTTGACACAGAGCCTTTAGGTGGCTTATAATGTTATGGAATATGATTATAAATAGGCGGTAGAAATGTATATTTTCAGAGATAATGTAGATGCTAATACGCATGACAATTTCATATCGCAGTCAGAGCTAGGAAATCTTCTTCAGTCAAGCAGATGGAGTCAGATTAAGAGTAACTGGGGCCATGCTAGAGTTGGAGTTTTTGATGGAGATGATCAGATTGCAGCTTGTCTTGTTTTGATTAAGCATTTACCTCTTGGCTTTACGATGATGTACATTCCTAGAGGACCTATACTTGACTATAGCAATGATGAACTAGTTGAGTTTTTTTTCAAAGAACTAAAGCAGTGGTCCAAGAAGCATAGATGTCTTTTTGTTAAAGTAGATCCGCCTGTGTTACGAGGTCGCTATCAGCAGCTAGGTGTTCCTGTGATATTCGATGCAGGCTCTGAGGCGTTAGAGCATCTAGAGGCGGCAGGACTTAAACATATTGGCTTTACAGTAGGTATGTCAGCAACGATACAGCCTAGATTTAACATGGTTTGCTGCAAGGATGAATTCGGCGAAGACTATCTGAGCAAAAAGGGAAAAAAGAATTATAAAACTGCAGTAAAAAATAAGTTTTTACAGACAGTATATGTTGATAAATCGGGACTTGATGATTTTGAGAGGGTAATGAACTGCACGGCTGATCGTCAGGGCGTTTCTCTAAGAGATAGAGAGTACTATGAGCTATTGCTAGATACATATGGGGAAGGTGCTTTTTTGACACTTACTTATATGGATATTAAAGGTGAGTACGAGGAGGCTGCTTTGCTCCATGACAAATGCCTTGCTGATCTTGAGGCATGTCCAGAGACTGCACCAAAGAAGAGGTTTAAGCTCGAGGAAAATCTCGCTTCATACACTCGTAGAGTTAACGAAGGAGAGGCTAATTTAGCAAAGTATGGGGACAAGCAGTGTATAGCAGGTGCTCTCAGCATAATATTTGGTGAGACGGCAGAACTTTTATATGCTGGTGCAGACAATGACTTTAGAAGACTTATGGCTCCGTATAAGACTTGGTTTTCGGCTATGGAGACAAGCTTCGAAAGAGGATGCAATTATGTAAACCTTGGCGGCATATCGGGTTACAAAGATGATGGGTTACAGGAATTTAAGAGCTCATTCAATCCATATATTCATGAGTACTTAGGTGAATTTGATCTGCCTGTTTCTAAGCTGCTGTATAAACCGAGCAGATGGATGTTTGATAAGCGCAAGGGCGTTTAGTATGGAATTTAAGAGTACAGATGTTATTACTTTTGATAGAGAGAGGAGGGTGCAATGGAAAACCTAACAATAGCGGATAGAGATTTAGCTATGGAGGAAAGTCTCGAGAAAATTATCGAGCTAGTATTGGAGAAAAAATACTTCTTAGCACGTGATGAGCTCCTCAAATATAACGCTGTTGATATTGCTGAGCTTCTAGAAGAAGTCATGGAGGATGTTGGTATTCAGGCTGCCGTTATTCTTTTTAGGCTCTTGCCAAAGGATGTTTCTGTAGATGTTTTCTCTGAGCTTCCATCAGATGATCAGGTTGAGATTGTAAGCAGTATTACCGATAGAGAAATTCACTACATCGTTCATGAGATGGACTTCGACGATAAAATCGATATTCTCGAGGAACTTCCAGCTAACATTGTTGACAAGATACTCGAAAAGACGCCTAAGAGCGAGAGAAGGCTAATCAATACCTTCCTTAACTATCCAGATAACTGTGCCGGAAGTCTGATGACTCCTGACTATATAAGTTTGCAAAAGGACTGGACTGTTAGAGAGGCGCTTGACCACATTAAGAGAGAGGGCATAGATGCCGAGACCATCTATACTTGTTATGTAAAGGATAGAGGGCGTAAGCTCATAGGTATAGTTTCGCTTTCGACATTGGTTGTTTCAGATGACAATACCAAGATAAACGATATAATGCATACGGAATTCGTATATGAGAATGTATACGATGACCAGGAAGATGTTGCGGCAGATTTTAAGAAATATGGTTTCATGGCTATTCCAGTAGTAGACAATGAGTTTAGACTTGTCGGAATCATAACCTTTGACGACATTCTCGATGTCATCGAAGAAGAAGCTACTGAGGATATCGAGCGTATGAACGGTGTCATCGACTTTGATAAATCCGACAGAACCTATCTTGATATGTCACCTTGGCAGCATGTGATTAACAGACTGCCTTGGCTTTTGATTTTGATGGTGGCATATGTGTTCACGGGTAAGATCATAAGTAACTTCGAGGGACAGCTTTCGGATTATACTAATTTGATAACATATATGCCTATGCTTATGGGTACAGGAGGAAATACAGGTTCGCAGGCTGCGACTTTGATTATTCGTGGACTTGCGACCGATGAGGTTGAGCCACAGGATTTCCTAAAGATACTTTGGAAGGAAATAAGAGTAGGAATTATTCTCGGTACGATTTTGAGCATTATCAACTTCGCAAGAATTTATTTCCTAGAGGGAGTGCCTTTCTCACAGACAATTACTGTATGTACTTCAATGATTGGTATAGTTATGTTTGCTAAGATTTTGGGAAGTATGATTCCACTTATCGTTAAGAAGCTGAATCTTGACCCTGCACTTATCGCAAATCCAGCAATTTCATCTGTATCGGATGCCGTTGCTCTATCAATTTACTTCTTGATGGCAGGAATCTTCGTATTTTAATTGTTTATAAGGACGTGTCCTATGAGTTTTGAGGATAAAGACACTAATGCGATAATGCTTGATTCAAAATACTGCAAGTGCTTGCTTCCGGTGAGAGAAGAGGACTTTTCGAAGTCTGACTGCGGGAATGTGCTGATTATTGCGGGCTTTTCTGGTATGGTTGGGGCAGCATATATGGCCAGCTTTTCGGCTCTGAGAAGCGGCGTAGGTCTAGTCAGAGTATTGACGACTGATTTAGGAACTATACCTATGCAGTGTCTTTTGCCAGAGGCTATATGCGTGAGCGAGGATGAAGCTTTTAGTCATCTTGCTTCTTTTGACGCTGTTGCAATAGGACCAGGAATGGGTGTCAGCGATAAGACCGCAAGTCTGATCAGGCGAGTATGTGAGGAATTTTCGGGACCTATAGTAATTGATGCAGATGGGCTAAACACCTTGGCTGATGAAAGATTTGACTTGACTGATGTAATTAAAGATGCAAAGAATGTCTGCTTGACACCTCATAAGGGTGAAGCGGCTAGACTTTTAGAGTGTGAGCCAAGCGAGATAAGAGTAGAAAATCGCATGGAATTTTGCAAGACTATATCGATGAAGTATAATGCAATCTGCCTATTAAAGGGTAAGAATACATGTGTGGCTAGCCCTGATGGAAGACTTGCGATAAACACGAGCGGAAATCCAGGTATGGCTACTGCTGGCTCAGGTGATGTGCTTACAGGAATGATTACTGCTTTTGCAGGACAGGGGCTTAAGCTCTTTGACGCGACATGTCTCGGAGCGTTTTTGCACGGAAAGGCTGGCGATGAAGCTGCTTTTGAACTTGGTCAAATAAGCATGATGGCTAGAGATATAATTGAACACATACCAAAGGCCATTGAGTCATTGTAAAGTATTAAAATAAATAGGTTTACAAAACTATTGTTTTGTCATATATGGAGGGAAAGAATGGAAAACATCAACTATGGGGAAATTGCAGCTAGGATTAGGGTTGACGTAATCAAGGCTGTGTACAATGCGGGATCAGGACATCCCGGAGGAAGTCTATCGGCAGCAGATATTCTTACAGCTCTATATTTCAGAGAGATGAATATAGATCCAAAGAATCCTAAGCTAAAGGGAAGAGATAGATTTGTTCTATCAAAGGGGCACGCTGCTCCAGTACAGTATGCAGCTTTAGCAGAAAGAGGATATTTCCCTGTTGAAGATATAATGACTTTGAGAAAGCTCGGAAGCGAATTCCAGGGTCATCCTAATATGCATAAGGTACCAGGCGTTGAGATGTCAACAGGTTCACTAGGACAGGGCTTTTCTGTATGCGTGGGTATGGCTCTAGCATCAAAGCTGGATGATGACGGTA
The DNA here is from genome assembly GCA_001189495.1 of Eubacterium sulci ATCC 35585. Classification (NCBI taxonomy): domain Bacteria; kingdom Bacillati; phylum Bacillota; class Clostridia; order Peptostreptococcales; family Anaerovoracaceae; species [Eubacterium] sulci. The sequence continues at coordinate 384,486 of CP012068.1, forward strand.
GCAGAGTGTTCACTCTCCTTGGAGATGGAGAGCTTCAGGAGGGTCTAGTTTGGGAAGCTGCTATGGCTGCAGGTCACTACAAGCTAAACAATCTAGTCGCTTTTGTTGACTGGAATGGGCTTCAGATAGACGGTGAAAATGACAAGGTAATGACGGTAAAGCCAATTGATGAGAAGTTCAAAGCTTTTGGCTGGCATGTTCAGGTCATTGACGGACATAATTTTGATGAAATATTTGCTGCTTTGGATGAGACTAAGAAGGTTTCTGATAAGCCATCGGTAATCATAGCTCACACTCATAAGGGGCAGGGTGTTTCATTTATGAAGGACAATGCCGGATGGCATGGCAAGGCACCTAACGAGGAGCAGGCAAAGCAAGCAGTTGAAGAACTTGGAGGTCAGTGGTAATGGGAAATAAACAGGCGACAAGAGAGGCATACGGAAAGGTTCTGGTTGAGCTAGGAAAAGAAAATCCAAACCTTATTGTCATGGACGCAGACCTTTCAGGATCAACTAAGACAGGAGAATTTGCTAAGGTTTATCCTGAAAGATTCTTTAATATGGGAATAGCAGAGCAGAATCTATACGCCTCAGCAGCGGGAATAGCGCTTTCAGGAAAGGTTGTTTGCGCATCTACTTTTGCGATGTTTGCAGCAGGAAGAGCTTTTGAGATTATCAGAAATTCAATCGGATATACATCAGCTAATGTTAAGATTTGTGCAACTCATGCAGGTATAACTGTAGGTGAGGATGGAGCGAGTCACCAGACCTTTGAGGATCTTGCTTTGATGAGAACTATTCCAGGGATGACAGTTATCAATCCATGCGACGGTGTAAGCGCTGAGAAGCTGATAAGACAGGCAGTTGCCTTTGATGGACCTGCATATATTAGACTTGGAAGAGCATCGGTTCCTGTTTTCTATAGCGAAAACGACGAGATTGAGCTTGGAAAAGCTAAGGTTCTTAAAGAGGGTAAGGATGTTACAATCTTTGCGACTGGCATCATGGTTTCAGAGGCTATGGATGCAGCGAAGAGCCTTGCGGATGATGGAGTAGATGCCGAGGTAATCGATATCCACACAATCAAGCCGCTTGATGAAAAGGCAATTATCGAAAGTGCTAAGAAGACTGGTCTAGTTGTAACAGCTGAGGAGCATTCAGTTATAGGCGGTCTCGGCGGTGCTGTGGCAGAACTTCTTTCGAGAGAGCTTCCAACAAAGATGGCTATGGTTGGCCAGCAGGATACTTTCGGTGAGTCAGGAAAGCCAGACGAACTAAAAGAAAAATATGGAATGACGGCGAAACATATCGTAGAAGCTGTTAAGAAAATCTGCAAATAAGTAAAGTTCAAATTTCCCCTTACATCTGATATGTACCCTCTTTACTGGACACCTAGTAAGGAGGGTATTTTTATGCGTTACAGTCATGAGTATAAGTTAGAGTGTATTGAGCTATATAGACAAGGAATATGGACTGAAACACCAGAAGGAATAAAAACAACAAATTTTCGTAAAATGATTCGATACTGGGTTTGTATCGAAGAACAAAATGGACCAGACGCTTTAAAACATTCAGGTAATAACAAAGTGTGGACACCTGAAGAGATGGGAAAGAGTACACCTATGAACAAGCCCAAAATATGATGGATGTGACTGCTGGTGATTAAAACAGTAATTAACTTTTCAGATGATAGAACAGTGGCTTATGGTAAACTTCAAAACGGAAGAACCTTTATTATTGATTCGAAGGTTTGGGATAAAATAAAGACAGTTAAAATTCATCTTACTAGAAGGAGCTCTATAGGTAAACAATATTATATCTATAGGAAAGATACATCAAAAAACAATAATAGACGGAAAATTGCGATTTATATTATTGACATTCACAAAAGATATGGTAAACTATAATTAACCAAATGAAGAAGGCTAAATAATGAAGAATAGAATTGAAGAATATAGAAAACCATTAGGGTTATCACAACATAGATTAGGTAAAAAAATTGGGATATCAAGAATAAGTATAAACCAAATAGAAACAGGAAAAACAATGCCAAGTATGAAAACTGCAAATGATATTGCAAATGCTTTAGGTGTTTGCGTATATAAGATTTTCGATTTGGACGGAGAAGAAACATATAAGTGTTATAGTCGCAATTGTTGTCAATAATATGTAGGATTACATTGAGTAATAGGAGGTGAAAGTTATGAAATATAATAATCCTCAGAGGTATAAGAATGGAGATTGATTTCCTTTTGAAAGGGAATATAGCAAAATTTTTTAGAAAGTGAGGAAGTAATATGTTAAAAAAGAAAATTTTAGGAGTAGGACTTGCCACTTTGTTATCAGTGAGTGCGTTATTGCCAATGAATGTATTTGCCGCAGAAAATGATATGCAAACTCTAAAAGTAACATTAGAGGGAATTGAAAGTTCAATGATGAAGCCAACTTGGGTATCACCAGGAATGAATTTTCAATATCCTAGTCAAGGTGGAACGTGGGTATATGGTTCTTGGGATGCTAAGTATCGTTCATACTATACGGTTAAGAAATGCCATGGCAGTACTGTTATAAGTGGCGATAGAAAATCGCGCAGTATTGATACTGCGTCTGGAAAAACTTCTATTGCTGAACTTTGGGGAATTAACAATCCGGGTGCTGATCCTCATTACTATTACAGAGTATGCAACTAATAAAATAGCATATTTTATAAATTTAAAAGCGGGAGAGGACTAAACTCTCCTGCTTTTTAAAAATTAAAATAAAGGATGGGGATGAAACGTGTCAAAACTAATAAGATTATCAGGTGTTATAGTGGTTGTGCTTTGCGTTCTTTTTTCGATTGGTTATATCAATTACAATCAGTTTAATAATCCACTTGGTACAAATGCAATGTTCCATATATCACTTGGAGATAGCGAATACAGTAAAGAAAAAATAATTTCCGACTTAAATAACATTGCGAATAAAAATGATTCCTTATTTTTTTTACAATCATCGACCGCCGATGATATAAACGAACAAAGAAACATTTATGTTTTTGGTGATAAAAAAATAGAATCAAAGCTAATGGCAGTTAAAGGAGATAAAATTTATTGGCTCTTTAATCAATTGGAGGGCAAGTTAATACCATCAGATAATATAAAAGAAACACCTTTATCTGGTAATTACTATGTCAATGACAATAAAGCGGTAGAAAATGATTTGATTGAATGGTCTAATAAGAGTGGTGTAAATGTTAATTACTATGAGTCTAAAACAGCTCTAAGCTTTTGGATGTTACAATTATCTGGAAATGGAGCGATGGTTGGACTTATAACAAGTATACTATTAGCAATATCTTTAGTTTTATCTTGGGTTATATATAGAAGTAGAACTCGCTGTATACAATTATTAAATGGCAAGAGCGTATTAAGCATTCATTTGGAATTGTTGCAAAGAGTGGGCAGATATATCTTTAGTGGTGTCTTCTTTGGTGCATTTCTTTCTCTCATCTATATGTATTTTACAATGAATTTCAAGAATATTGTACTAGTTTCAAAGGTATCACTTGTCATACTGATAACAATCCTAGCTTTAATTCTAATTGGAACATTAGCATTGTCAGTCATATTTAAACCAACGAGAGATTTAATAAGCAAAAGAGAGTTTTCGGCAAGAAAATACTATCGTTCAAATATAATGGTGTGCTTTGTAGCAATCTTATTGGCAGTTTTAACACTTACTCCATCAATAAAACTAATGGGAAATTCATATAGAAACTATAATCAGGCGAAGTTGTTACAAGCATTTAATGGTGCGGTTTCAGTTTCTTTTAATGCAAGTGACTTAGTAGAATCAAAAGAAGGGTTAAAAGAATTTGAAAAGGTGTTAAGAAATCAACCAATAAATTCTTTAATTCTTAATTTGGATTTGGGTTCTGTAATAGAATTATCTTCAAGCGATTTAGGTGGATATGAGAAAATTTTGATAGTAAATGATAACTTCATGGACAAAATGGACTTAAAAGATGGTTCGTTAAAAAAAACAACCCTGAAGCAATTGCCGGAAAGCTGTAGTGAATTCTTGAGAAATCAGTTAGATGTTATTTTTAATGAAGATTCAAATATAGAACAAAGTATGAGTCTCTATACTTATAAGGGTAATGAATTAATGGCTCTAGAACAAAATGCTTTTATGGGGGGCGAAATATCATATCCTAGTTCTGCTATTGTAATAAAAATAGATAATCCAGTTGAAGTATTAAATGTTTCAGGTTTCTTATTCCCTGTCACGTCAACAGGTAATTTGTTTTTTATGGATTCAAATGCAATAAAAAATGAATTGGAATCCTCTTCAATATATGGTGGTATTTTATCAATTGATTCTGTAACGAACAGTGCTATGACTGCCGGTCAAAATTTAGCCTTGACAGGTTTGCAATATCTCTTATCAAGTATCATAGTACTATTTATGATAATGTTCGCCACAAGACAAAATGTCAATGTTTGGGCTAAAGCAAATAAAAAAAGAAATTACATATTGGCTATTAATGGTAATTCCTTTGATAAATTGTATGGGAAAGTCCTTAAAAAAAATATGATGATGTCTTGTATTATAGTTATACTTGGAGCAGTCTTAACATTAGTAATAAGTAAATATAGCGATATTAAAAATGCTACATTTGCTGTATTTATAACAGAAGTAATCTATGCTACAAGCATGTACTTATTTTTTAGAAAAGGAGTAAGAAAAGAGTTTGAAAAGGCTGCGTTAAGGGAGGAATAGGCATGAATGTACTAAGGTGTTCTTCTATAGGATATAAAATCGGTGATAGGACTATATTTGATGGTATTAACTATGAATTTGAGCCTTATAAAGTTACTGCTATAACAGGTGTTAGTGGTTCAGGGAAAAGCTCATTGCTGAATATTTTGGGTTTGATAACGGATCCGACATCGGGAAAGCTATATTGGGATCAAGAAGTAACTAATAATTGGACAGAAAATAAAAGAGCTAACTTTTGGAAAAATCAAGCGTCATTTATATTTCAAGACTATGGAGTTATAGGAGAAGAAAGTGTTGGCTATAATGTATCGCTAAAAAGTAATGTTTCTAAGGAAGAGAAAAATACAATCGAAAAGATATTGTCACATGTGGGGCTTGCAAATAGATTTAAAGATAATGCAGAAGTACTGTCGGGCGGAGAAAAACAAAGACTTGGTGTTGCACGTGCAATCTATAAAAAGTCAGATATTATTTATGCAGATGAGCCAACAGCCTCGTTAGATATTGAAAATAGAACAATTGTCGTAAATCTTTTGAAGGAAAGGGCAAGTAAGGGCGTAATGGTTATAGTTGCTACGCATGATGAAGAGTTGTTAAAAGAGTGTGATGATATATTTAGATTATAATATCATTATCCATATCCTTCGAACTAAAATTTAATAAAAATGTAGAAAGAAGATTATTTAGATAGTATAAATTATCGGGTTGGTCAGAAAAATCCATCTCTAAACTATCGGGTTGGTGACTATGAATAAAAAAGGACAATTTTCGTATGAAATTCATGTGAAAATGTCCTTTTTTTATTGCTATTCTTTGTTGTATGGACCTCTTTTTCGTCCAATCCTTTTGTTTGTTTTAAGGTTGTCCGATATTGCAAAGTATATTTTTGGATTTAAAGCGAAGAGCGTTCTACATCTAAACCGTTTAAAGCTGCCAAGCCCTCTGGATACAGTTATTTATGTTCGGAGATTTCCGTTGATATTCTCAGAATAAGCATTGGAAAGTTTTCTGTTTTCATATGGTCTTCTGAAAGAATTAAGTATCTCAGTTTTCCATTTTACTAATATGGATGCAAATTCATCATATTTCTGTAGAAACAAAGAAATATTCCAGATCGGAATCTCGGATATTGAGAAAAGTTGTGATAAACTCAGTATGAGGAATCATGTTGTCCCCCCTTCGTAATTAGAGTATTGTGGTTAAATACATTATATGAGAAGGGTTATTTTTTACCAACCCGATATTTTAGAGTCCGTCAACCTCAAAGAAAGGGGATTTTTTATTGCTGTGTCAAAGTAAATTCCCCATATAAATAGGCTTGATTTCCCCATACTTTGGGCTTAGTCTACTGATACTAGGCTTTGAAAAGGGGATTAACATGGCAATCAGACTGGGCGGAAAGCGGATTCGCGAGGATGCTGGCGCAAATAAATATAGTAAAGTTGATTTTGAGAAACGATTTGGAATTAAACTTGGTAGTAATATTGGAGTGACTGGCACAGGAAGGCAAGTTGGAGCAAGTCTTTTCGCTGTTATGCTGACTGGGTTTTTGGCTAGCCTAGGTTTTGATATATGTTATACAGAGGTCGGAGTACCGAGAGAAAAAACTGCTCTTTTGTATGACAGCTTTGCAATGGACCAAAGATTTTCTGCAAAGGGATTTGTCGATTTTTATGAATTGATTTCTAAGAGCGAAAGAGTGATTGGAATATCGAATGTGGAAAGTTTAGCTTTTGGTGAAAATATACAGAAAAGAGATGTGCTCGCAGGCAAGGGGAACAAGCTGGGCTCTGGATCCATTGACTGGAGGCTTATATCTCCGACAAATATACAAGAAGGGATGACGCTTGATGAAAAAGGTTTTGTAAGGCTTCAGAGCATTGCTCGAGGGGATTACAATATTTTTGATATTGATTCCTCGTCTGATTTTGATTTTATGCTTAAGGATATGGATGCACTGTTTGTTGTGGCTTCACCATTACCATCGAGGATGATAAGAGAGGCTGAGAGAATAAAGGAATTCAAACTTTTGGCAGATCATATGAAGATAGTTTGGGTTATAAATCACATGAATAGCGGAGTATCCAAAAGAGAAATTAAGAGAGTGTTTAGAAACGACAATATGTTGTTTATAGATGAGCTAGGAGTGCAAAATTTGTATGCCTGCGAATACAAATGCACATATCCATGGGCAGATGAGGAGTGTCGCAAGCAGTTTTGGGGAATTTTCACAAAAGTTTCACTTAGATAAAGCGATAGAATGCTCTGTAACGGTTTTCAAAATGGCTATTTTGTAGTATACTATTTGGGTAAATTATTTTTTGATACAGAGGTTTTATCATGATAACATTCGATAATGTTACCAAAATATATAACGACAATGTTGGCTTGGAAAATGCTAGCATCCAGATTAATGATGGAGAGTTTGTATTTTTGGTAGGACCAAGTGGCGCGGGTAAGTCGACATTTATCAAGCTTATCCTTAAGGAAGTCAACGCAGACTCCGGAAGCATTGTTGTAGACGGACAAGAGGTCACTAAGCTAAGCAACAGAGAAATTCCTATGCTTAGACGTAAGATAGGCATAGTTTTCCAGGACTTTAGACTTCTTCCAAAGAAGACTGTATTTGAGAACGTTGCTTTTGCCCTTGAGACTGTTCACAAGAGTTCAAGGCGTGTTAAGAACCGTGTCCCTGTAGCGCTTGATATGGTTGGTATTGGAGATAAGGCAAGCAAGTATCCTGATGAGCTTTCAGCAGGTGAGCAGCAGCGTGTTGCTATTGCAAGAGCGATCATTAACAATCCTGACCTTTTGATCTGTGACGAGCCTACAGGTAATCTTGATCCAGACACAGCTAATGGAATAATGGATCTTTTAGCTGAGATTAATGAGACAGGTACTACAATCGTAATGGTTACACATGCTAAAGATATAGTTGATCGTATGCGTAAGCGTGTAGTTGCAATTGACTCTGGTCATATTGTAAGAGACGAATACGGAGATTATGGATATAGTGATAGTGAGGAGGTTCAGAATGCTGAGGATAGGCTATAATATCAGACAGGCACTCCAGCAGATATGGCGTAACAAGGGTATGTCAACTGCTTCAGTATTTGCGATAACAGCCATGCTTCTCATACTAGGACTGTTCTTCGTAATTACAGTAAATATAAATCTCTTTACGGAGATGCTAAAGAATAACTACAACGAGGTTGAGGTCTTCCTAAATGATGATGTCAAGAAGTCAGATGCTGAAGACATCATGAAAAAAATCAATGCAGAGCCAGGAGTTAAGTCTTCAGCATATCGCAGCAAGACTGAGGCGATGAAGATAATGAAGGCTCGTTGGGGAGAAAATAGCTATTTGCTCGACAGCTTAGGCGATAATCCTTTGCCAAGCTCCATCGTTGTAACTGTTGACTCTATGTCAACAGCAGACAATGTTATCAAGATGGTTAAGGGAGCAGATGGCGTTGAGGACGTCAAGTACTATCAGGAGACAGTTAAGAAACTTACCAAGATAACAAACTTCCTCAAGCTAGCTGCAATGATAATAATGGTGTTTTTAATCATAGTTTCTATAGTTGTCGTATCAAATACGATAAAGCTCACAGTATTTGCAAGGGCGAAGGAAATAGAGATTATGAAGTATATAGGAGCGACCAACTGGTTTATACGAGGTCCGTTCCTGATAGAGGGAATATTGATAGGTGTTATTTCATCAGCAGTTTCTGCTGTGGCAACATTCTTCATCTATCGAGAAATCATATCGCTCGTAGGTAAGCAGTTTATGACTATTATGAGTTCCCCGCTTGTTCCGGCAGGATATCTATCAGTCAATCTGATTTTGATATTCCTAGCAATCGGAGTAAGCATAGGTGCGTGTGGAAGCATAGTTTCAATGCGTAAATTCCTTGATACGAAGTAGAGGATTTGGAGGTTATTGATGAGAAAAAATAGAGTTATAGCATTATCATTATCGCTGATGATGGCTTTGAGTCTTAGCCTTGCATATACGGGAAGCATATATGCGACAGACAAGAAGTCTGAGCTAAATAGCGTAAAGGAAAAGCAGAAGGCTGCAGAGGCAGAAAAAGGCGAAATAGTAAACGAACTAGAACAATATAATACTAAGATTGTAAGCCTTAACACCGAAATCACAAATGCACAGAGTGAGATAGACAAGAAGCAGGCAGAAATTGATGAGCTAAACGGCAAAATCGATGAGATGCAGGCTAAGATTGACGATAGAAAAAGCGGAATGTCTAAGAGACTTCGCACTATGTACAAGAATGGCTCTGTTGGATTTATCGATATAATCCTAGATTCAAGGAACTTCTCTGAACTTCTATCCAATCTATCTATGCTTCAGAAAATCTATAAGAGCGATAGAAGCACCCTAAATAGTCTGGAGAAGATAAGCAAAGAGCTAAACCATACAAAGAAGGAACTCAGTGCTGCTCAGCAGGCAATGGCAAGTTCACAGAGTGAACTTAAGGATAAGAAGGGCGAGCTTGACAAGGTGTCTGCACAGCTTGAGGCTAAGGCAGCTAAGATAGACGAGAATCTAGCAATATTTAATCAGCAAGCTGAATCTCTTTCATCACAGATTGCAGCAGAGCTAGCAGCACAGCAACAGCAGGCAGCGGTTAATAACGGTGGTGGTTCAGCTGGTGGAAGTTCCAGTGGTGGAAGTTCCGGTGGTGGAGCAAGCTATGTAGGAACTGGTGGAATGATAAGCCCAGTATCAAACTATGTTGTAACATCAGAGTTCGGTAACAGAGTTGGTCTTGAGCAATATGGTACATTCCATGGAGCTATCGACCTTGCATGCCCAATGAATACTCCAGTAGTTGCATCAGACTCAGGTAGAGTAATGAACCTAACAGGTTGGTATCAGCAGGGATATGGATGGGGAGTGTTCATTGACCACGGAAATGGAATAGTAACTGCATACGGACATAACAGCGCACTTGTTGTTTCTCCAGGTCAGTATGTGCAGAAGGGACAGATTATCGCTTACTCAGGAATGACAGGTTGGGCAACAGGTCCACACGTACATTTCGAAGTTAGAGTAAACGGAACACTTGTAAATCCTCGTAATTATGTTGCCTTCTAGAAAGTGAAGTAATGAATTTAAACAGCGCAATAGAGACAATATTAAATAAAAGAGGAATCTCCGCGGCAGATGATGTCGCGGAGTTCTTATCTGATAAGCCAAGCCTTACATATGATCCTTTTTTGCTTAAGGATATGTATGAAGGTGTTGATCTTATTATGATGTCCGTTGAGACTGGACAGAAAATCTGTATCTATGGAGACTATGATGCGGATGGAGTGACATCGGTTTCTCTTATGATGGATGTTCTAAGAAGAATGGGTGCAGATGTCAGTTATTATATTCCTTCGCGTTTTGATGAGGGTTACGGACTAAATTCAGATGCTATTGACAAGATTAAGGCAGCAGGAGCTGACCTAATTGTAACTGTAGACTGTGGTTCAACTTCTGTGGATGAGGTAATGCATGCTCAGGAAATAGGGCTTGAGATTCTTGTAACAGACCACCATACGATTAGAGATGAAGTGCCAGACTGCTTAATTATCAACCCTAGCCAAGCTGATTGTAACTACCCATTTAAGGCGCTAGCTGGAGTTGGAGTTGCATTTAAGCTTGCTCAAGCCTTGTGTGAGACGGCAAATCTTCCTAAGGAGGTTTTGACAAGAAACCTTGATCTTGTCGCAATAGGTACAGTCGGAGATGTAGTACCACTTATCGATGAGAATAGAACTCTTGTAAAGTTTGGACTTAGAGCGCTAAACCTAAGCAAGAGAGTGGGTCTTAAGGCTTTATTATCAGAAATTGGACTAAAGCAGGGCGAGATAAGCTCACAAAACATTTCATTTGTGATTGCTCCTCATATAAATGCTGCTGGAAGAATGGGAAGTGCATCTCTAGCGTCAAGGCTCATACTCTGCGATGATGAGCAGAGAGCAAAGGAACTTGCAGGGCAGATAAAAGAAGCTAACAGTACTAGAAGAAGTGTCCAGGAAAAGCTTTTTAAGAGCTGCTTGACCGATATATCAAAGGAAGATGTAGATAAAGGATATCTTCTAGTAGAGCTAGATGATGCGCACGAAGGCGTTACAGGAATTGTAGCAGGAAAGCTTAAGGAAAAATATAATGTCCCAAGTCTTATCGTTACAAAGATAGGCGAGGGATGTAGTAAGGGAACAGGACGAAGCGTAGATGGAATAAGCCTGTTTGAACTATTAAATCGAAAACCTGAGCTATTTGTTAAGTTTGGTGGACACGCGGCAGCCTGTGGATTCACAATTTTAGACGAAAACATTCCGCTTTTAAGACAGTCCTTAGAAGAGGGTTTGATAGAGCAAAAGAGCAGAGCTAAGGCAGAAGAAAACAGTATGTCAGATTATGACGTTCAATTACAGAGCGCTAATCTAAATGCAGATTTCTTCTCTCAGCAGAGTATGCTTGAGCCATTTGGCAGATGCAATGAAGTACCGCTAATAAGAATTGATACGAATATTGATTTCGTTTCAAGGATGCAGAGGAGACCTGAGTTTCTGCAGTTTACAGCAAACTTTGATGGAAAGCAAATTAGAGGTGTAGATTTTGCAAATGCTGATGCAAATGAAGTGCTTTTAGAAGAAGCAGTGAAGACAAAGCAAAGGATAGCTTTGATTGGAAATCTGGATTTATCAAGCTGGAACGGAAAACAATATATGAATTTTGTTTTGAAGTCAGCAAAGATGGAGAACTAATGAAAAAACAAAGATTTGGGATAGTAATATTCACCGTATTTATCACATCGGCAATTTTAGTGGCAGGATTTTTCTCCTACCTAAAGATCAGTGACACAGCTATGGTAAATAGGAGTGAACTAGATGAGCAAAACAAGCTTCTAGAAAAATATAGTAAGCTTATAAGTGTAGAGGAATTTATATCGTCAGACTTTCTTTTTAAGTATGATAAGGATAAGCAGGAGCAAGCCATATACAATGCGATGTTTGATTCCCTTGGAGATAAATACTCAAGATATCTAAACAAAGAAGAACTTGCACTACTTAAGAGAAATCTAAATAATAGCTTTACAGGAATAGGTATAAGCTTTGAGATTACAAAGGAAGGAATCGTTGTCAAGGATGTCATGAAAGACGCTCCAGCAGAAGCTGCCGGAATCAAGACGGGCGATATAATTCTAGAGATTAACGGAAAGACATATACCACTACAAACTCTGTAAGGAAGGCAATAACTGGTAAAGTTGGAGATCCTGTTGTGCTTAAGATAAAGCGCGGAACAGAGAAAAAGGACATCAAGGTTATCAGAGGTGAGATTGAAGAATCTACTGTTGAGCAATCTTCAATTTCGGATAAGATAGGCTATGTAAAGATACACTCATTTGGAAGCAATACTGCTAAGCATTTTAATGAGGCTATAAATTCCTTTGAATCTAGTGGTAAGGAGAGTGTGATTATAGATTTGCGCTCAAATCCAGGTGGATATTTTGATGAGGGAACAGAGGTAGCGGATAGAATTCTTCCTAAGTGCAAGATTACCTATACAAAGGATAAGAAGGGTAATGTCAAAAACTTTAACTCCGATGAGAAGCATACAAAACTCAAGGTAGTACTTTTGATAGATGAGAATTCTGCCAGTGCATCAGAAATTGTTGCGTCAGCCCTCATAGATAATAATGCTGCGATTTCTGTGGGTCAGAAAACTTTCGGTAAGGGTATCGTTCAGGAAACACGCTTGTTTAAGGATGAAACAGCAGTAAGTCTTACTGTAAAGGAATACTTCTCACCTAAGGGTACAAAAATACATGGTGTGGGAGTTACTCCTCAGTATCTTGTGACGAATAGCGATGGCAAGGATTTACAACTAGAGAAGGCTATAGAACTTGCAGGCTAATTGACTTTAGCACGGTAAAATGATATAATTCTAACGCAATATTTCGATGTTTTATGCTTTACTATTAAGGCGAAAGGAAGAGACCATGGCTTACGAATCAAAGTACAGAAGAGAAGATATTGACGAACTATTCGATGGGATTTTGACATTGCGCGATAGAGAGGATTGCTATAGATTCTTTGAGGATATATGTACTATCAACGAGATACACTCAATCGCTCAGAGATTGCAGGTAGCTAAGCTCCTTTCGGAGAAGAAAACATACAACGAAATAGAGAAGGTGACTAAGGCTTCGACAGCGACTATAAGCAGAATTAACAAGTGCATTGTTTATGGTGCGGACGGATATCGCAGGGTTTTGGATCGCCTTAACAATGAGAAAAAATAGTTTAGGGTGCATTAGCACCCTATTGTTTTAATAGCTAAAAATCCCCATAGTTTGTCTTGGGATAAGTATAATGGAGGTTATTTTGCCAGAGATATATTTAAGAGAAGGAACAGTTTTGCATGGAGAGAAAAGTCATGGCTTAATAAGAACTGCACTAGCAAGCTATCTAAAAAATCAAGAATGCGAATCACTGAATATAGGCGAAATAGACGATATTGTAAATGGTGTTAAGATAGAAGTTTACAAAGAAGGAAAGCCATATTTTGCAAATTTAGATGTAGAGTTTTCAGTATCAAATACAGGCCCTATGTGGATGTGCCTATTTGATAGAAAGCCGTGCGGAATCGATATACAGGAGGTAAAATCCTGCAAGCACGAATCTATAGCTGGCAGGCATTTCAGCAAGGCAGAATTTGAGTATGTGAAGCTCTGGGGAGAAGAAGGCTTTTTTGATATTTGGACAGCCAAGGAAGCTTTTGGAAAATATACAGGGAAGGGACTTTTTGCATCAAATGAATCTGTGGTTGGTGAAAACCACGAGCTAAAACAGAGCCTTGTGTATGAAGGAAAGAAGGTCTATATAAAGAGAATAGATATTCTTCCTGAAATAAAGTGCACATATTGTCTTGAGACTAATGAAGATGCCAAGGTGGTGCTTCTATGAAGTCAATAAGTGAACTTGCAGCAGCAAGGGTGCTTCGCTCAAGATGTAGCGCCTCAGTTTTAAGAAAATATCTTAAGGACAAGGACTTCTCTAGTGAGGAAATAGAGCCGGTAATTGAAAGTTTTATAGAATACGGATATCTAGATGATCTTCAGTACTGCAGGGACTTTATCGCTCATGGAGAGGGAAAAGGCTGGGGAGAGCTTAGAATCAAGAGAGAACTCCGAAAGCGAGAGCTCAGCACTGATGATATATCGATTGCTTTTGATGAGAAGGCTGAGAATGCAGAAGCTGAAGATGTAAATAGCGAAGCAGCTAGAGCGCTTACGGTAGCTCTAAAAGTTGTAAGGCAAAGCGGAATGGATATAGAAGGCAGGCTACCAGAAAAGCTTAGAAATAGAATAATCCGCAGGTTATCAACCTACGGATATGGTTCTTCAATAGTATTTTCTACACTCAGCAAACTCGATGAGCTAGCTAGAGATGAGATTTTATTCGATTATGAAGTCTAGCCTATTTATTGCTATTTTATGTCTTACTCCTTGCGAGGATGAAGACTGTTACAAATATACATGCAAATCCTACTGCTTCTATTCCAGTGAATGGAACATTTAGTAAAATTACCATAAACACTGTGGCTGATACTGGCTCTATGCTAGCTAGCATGCTGGCTACGACAGGACCGCATCTGTCTATTCCCATTAGATATAGAGTATATGATACTATAGTTCCAAGTAGTATAATTAGAACAAGAAGCGCGATGAACTTAGGATCTGTATTAAATGGCTGTAAGAATGCTTTGCTATAGGTGCTTGTTACAGCTCCTCCGATGAGCATAGCGCATCCAGTTACCGGAATCGCACCGTACTTCTCTATCAGCTTGATAGGGATGAAGGTGTAGAATACGATAGCAAATGCAGAAAATAGTCCCCACATTAGACCAAGAGGTGTTATGTAGATGCGGTGAATATCGCCGTGAGTTGCAAGTATAAATGTGCCTATCATGGCAAGCATGATGGCGCTGACTTCCTTCTTTGTTGGGAGTCTTTTGATAAGTATGCATTCGGTAATCATGCAGAAGACAGGCCCTATATACTGGAGTATGGTTGCGGTTCCTGAGTTTGAATTATTGATTGCCTCAAGATAAGAAACTTGATTGAACAAAATGCCAAACAGTGCAAATAGAACTAGCTGAAGTACAGAACGCTTATCTTTAAGCATAGAAATCAGGTTTTCTCTATTTGTTAGTAGGGCTGCAATGGTGAGTATTAGACCAGAAAAAACCATGCGCATTGAAGATAGATAAACAGGAGTTATCCCGAAGTTCTTAAACAGAATTTCGGCACAGTTGCCCGAAAAGCCCCATGCTATTCCTGCGAAAATTGTCATGACCATGCCTTGTTTGAATCTATCCTTCATATAGTCCTCCAATCAAAATATTCGTAACTTCTATAGTGATATAAAAGGAGAAAAATGTCAAATAAGAATTTTGCGAGAGAATTTTTTAGAATCTACGATAGAAAGGTGAGCTGCGGAGAAATCGTCTTCAAAAACCTCGGCATGCCGCACAATGATTTTACCATGCTATGTACTACGGAAGGTCATGTGCCACCAGCTGAAGTAATTGAAACTCTTTGCGTAACAATGAAATTAAGCGAGGACGAAAAGGCAATCTTTAGAAGCTTTATCGTAGAAGAAGATGAATAGTGAAGTACAATAATATTGCAAAGAATATCTATGATTTTCATTTTGTTTACACATCAAAGTGGTATATATAGATATGTAGAATTTAAATTAAATAGAACTTAATATATATTGAAGGGAGTGTAATATGACAAAGGTAGACATATTTTCAGGATTTTTAGGAGCAGGAAAGACAACTTTGATTAAAAAGCTTATTTCCGAAGCATATAAGGACGAAAAGCTTGTGCTTATTGAGAACGAGTTTGGTGATATAGGAGTAGACGGTGAGTTCCTAAAGGACTCAGGAATTCAGGTTAATGAAATGAACTCTGGATGCATTTGCTGTAGTCTTGTTGGAGATTTTGGCAAGGCTCTTGCTGAGGTAGTTCAGAAATACAATCCTGACAGAATCCTGATTGAGCCATCTGGTGTTGGTAAGCTTAGCGATGTTATCATGGCAGTAGAAAATCTGCATAATGAAGAGCTTGTACTAAATGGATTTACAACGGTTGTTGATGCTAAGAAGTGCAAGATGTATATGAAGAACTTTGGTGAATTCTTCAATAATCAGATTGAGAACGCAAGTGCTATTATTTTAAGCCATACAGCTGGTCTTGCCCAGGACAAGCTAGATGCCTGCGTTGCCCTTCTACGTGAGCATAACGAAACTGCGGAAATTGTTACAACAGACTGGGATGAGCTAGATGGCAAGCTAATACTTCAGACCATGGAAAAGAGAGCTGGAATCGATGCGGAACTTGAGCATCTAAAAGCGGAAATGCATGAGCATCATCACCATCATGAGCATGAAGAGCATGAGCACCATCACGACCACGAACATGGCGAAGGCTGCTGCTGTGGACATGATCACGGACATGAAGAGCACGAGCACCATCACCATCATGAGCATGAAGGGCATGAGCACCATCACGACCATGAACATGGTGAAGGCTGCTGCTGTGGACATGACCATGAGCATGAAGAGCACGAGCACCACCATCACGACCACGAGCATGGCGAAAGCTGTGGATGTGGACATCACCACGAGCACGGACATCACCATGCAGACGAAGTATTCCAGAGCATAGGAATGGAGACAAGTCATAAGTTTAGTGAGGCTGAGATTAATGACTTCCTAGGTAAGCTCGGAAACTTTACAGAGTTTGGAACAATACTAAGAGCTAAGGGTGTTGTTGAAAATGCAGAAGGTGGATGGATTCACTTTGACTATGTTCCAGGAGAGCCCGATGTTAGAACAGGAAGCGCCGCAACTACAGGAATGATATGCGTAATCGGTGTTGATATCGAGGAAGCTAATATCAGGGAAGCACTAGCTTTATAGGATAAAAGTAAAAGAGGACAAAATGGAAATTCCAGTATATTTATTTACAGGTTTTTTAGAAAGTGGTAAAACGACATTCATTCAAGATATTCTCGAGGGTAGTGATTTCAATGCAGGTGAGAGAACTCTGCTTTTAATGTGTGAGCAGGGAGAGGTGGAACTTGATGAAAGCAAGTTCTTTACAAAGGATAATATCTTCTGCGAATATATAGAAAGTTTGGATGAGCTAAACCCAGAGCATCTGTCGGAGCTACAGAAAAAGCACCGTGTTGAGAGAGTTGTAGTTGAATATAATGGCATGTGGATGATGCAGGACTTGTTCCGTAATATGCCACCAGAATGGATCATATCTCAGGAGGTTACATTTGCAGATGCGAGTGTTTTTATAAACCACAATGAGAATATGAGACAGCTTGTTTTTGATAAACTAAAGACAGCTGACCTAGTTGTCTTCAACAGGTGCGTGCATGGCTTTGATAAGCTAGAATTCCACAAAATCGTAAGGGTTGCAAACCGAAAAAGTCAAATAGTTTACGAGTACGGCCCAGACGATGTAGAACCAGACACCATAGTCGATGAACTGCCTTTTGATATGAATGCAGAAATCATCGAAATTGAGGAAGATTGTTTTGCTGAGTGGTACCGTGATGTAAACGATAATCCTGAGAAATACGATAAGAAAAAAGTAAGAGTTCTCGGTAGACTTGCGACCGGTGGAGGTTTGCCAAAAGATAATCTAGTCTTTGGAAGACATGTTATGACATGCTGTGCAGATGATATTCAGTTTGCCGGACTTTTATGCGTTTGGAAGAATGCATCAAAGATCAAAAACGGAAGCTGGGCAGAAATCGTAGCTGAGGTGAGGCTAGAGTATACAGATATTTATGGTGAAGAGGGACCTATCCTCTACTGCAGCAAGGTGGTAGCGAGTCTTCCACCTGAACAGGAGGTGGCAACCTTCTAGGAGCCAAGACTATTTAATTTACAGATGACAAAGGAGCTGAAATGAGCACTTACATAGAGCACTATTCCATATCATCACATGATGTGGATATAAACAACAATATAAAGCCTTCAAGCTTTGCGAGACTTATGCAGGAAACCGGAAATCACAACATGAGGGATAGAAGACCTACATATGAGGAGCTATTTGATAATGGTCAAAGCTTTATTGCAACGCGAATTCTCTATGAGGTTGTAGATCAGATTCATAGTTATGATGAAATCGATGTACATACCTGGGCGACGACAGGAAAGGCGGCAACCTTTGTCAGATGTTTTTTAGTTAAGCGAGGAGAGGAGATTGTTGCTAGGGGCTATAGTGAGTGGGCTGTAGTAAATATTCATACAGGCAAACTCATCAGAACTGACGAGATTGACCTTTCAGACTACGAGTTTGACGAGCCATTAGAGATGAATATTCCTTTGAGATTTACCTTGCCAAAGGACCTTGATTATGAGCTATGTGGAAAGCACCAAGTTATGTTCAGCGAGGTCGACAGAAACATGCACATGAACAATACCTACTATCTTGATATGGTATGGAATCATGTTCCAGATGTCGATAAGAAGAAAATGACATCATTCCTAATCAGGCACAGGGCAGAAGCGCCACTTGGATCAGAAATAGAGATCAAAAGAGCAAAGGCTAAAGAGCCGATAGATGTAGCGGGTGGAGCAACAGAAAGCTACATCTTTAAAACTACAGTAAATGGCAAGACAAATATAGAGGTAGTAATCTCTTTTGCAGATTTATAACGATATAGTTGATATCAAACCCAGACTCCGGTCTGGGTTTTTTCGTGTGTGAAAGTGTTACTAAAAGGTAACGGTTTCACATAAGGTAACGTTACATAAAGGTAACACCTCAATTAATGAAAGGTAACAACTAATAAAACTTCAAACTAAATTATCGTTGAAATATCAAAGAAGATAGAGTTTGTTTTGTGCGCGCTTAAATGTTGGCACGGATATCGCAATAAATATGTTCAAATATCAAATATCTGTTTTATAAATGGAGGTAAAAAAATGAACATTAAAGACAAGTATCTAAATTTCTATTATGAAACAATTGGTGAAATCGAAGAACCTGTCATCAATCCAAAGAAAACTGCTCTACTTCTTGTAGACCTTCAAAATGAGTTTGTATTAAGAGACTTTGGTGAGGCATTGCAGTTTAAAGCGTCTGGCGAGTGGGAAAGATGGATTCCTTTCCATGATAGATTGGATGACATCGTTATTCCTAATAATAAGAAATTGTTGGATTTCTTTAGAGCTAACAATATGGCTGTTACATATGGTAGAATTGCCTGCCTGCGAGATGATGGTGAAGACAGATCCCCAGTACAAAAATCGGAAGGCTGGAACAATATGTTGATGCCGGTTGATAGTTATTCAGCTCAAATGATAGACGAATTAGCTCCACTAAAAAATGAAATTATTGTAAATAAGACGACAGATAGCGTGTGCAATGGTACCAACTATCTAACGCTATTAAGGTTTATGGGAATTGATACGGTAGTTGTTACGGGCATAGTTACAGACCAGTGTGTTGCTTGCACAGTTAGAGACCTTGCAGATGCGGGGCTAAAGGTAATCTGTGTAGAAGATGCATGTGCAGCAGGAAGTCAGGAACTTCATGATGCAGAACTTAAAATAATGAACGTGATTTACTGTGATGTATTAAGTACTGACGAAACAATTAATATCATCAGCAAGAATCTTCAGTAAGGAGGTCTAGAGTAATGTCAGATAATAATAGCCCTAGCGGATTAAGGAAAGAACTGAAATTATCGAATATGATAACGATGGCTGCAGGTGGAATGATTGCAGCATGGATGGTCGAGATAAAACTTTGGTATGAGTTAAGTGGCCCAGGATCTGTGTTTGCCTTACTTACTTTGGCAATTTTGATTTTACCACTCTGCTTTATATATTCAGAAATGTCAAGTATGATGCCTTATGCTGGAGGACAGAATATATGGGTATCGAATGCGCTCGGTAAAAACTCTGGATTTGCAGCATTTTGGATGATAATGCTACTGTATATTATGGCAATGCCTACAGTAGCATATGGTATTGCGAGCATGATGGGATATATATTCCCAATTACTACACTTCAAGTAAAAATACTCGCAGCTGCAATAATAATATTTTGGTTTTTCCTTACGAACAGGGAAATTAAGGTGCTAGCAAAATTACAATCAATATTATTTTGGAGTACTTTAATTATATCTCTGTCCGCAGATATATACTTTATTCTTAGCGGTAAATGGCACCTCTCAACTATAACTCCTATGTTTACCCATGGAGTTTCAGGTTGGGCAGCAGCGGTTGGACTTTTAGTAATGAAATTTGTAGGCTTTGACATCATTCCACAGCTTTCAGAGGAATCCGATTTTCCTAAAAAGGACTTATGGAAGGCATTTGTTGGCTCTATAGGTTGTACAGTTTTAGTTTACGGACTAGCTGTAATAGCAGTTGGTGGTGTTGTGTCTAGTGAATGGGTTGCAAATACAGATATCGTTGATCCTAGAGTCGCAGATATTTGTGGGGCACATTGGTTAGGTCTTTTGATTGTTATTATGGGTACTGGTACATGTATAACTACACTATCATCCTTTTGGCTTAGCGCATCACGTATTCTATACGGTGCAGCAAAACAACACCAAGTAACACAAAGATTCACTAATCTAAACAAATTTGGGCAACCACAGTTCGCAAACTTGATTGTTGGAATCCTATCAATATTCTTTACTGTATTTGCACCAGATGCATGGATCAATTATATCTATACAATATATGGAGTAGCTGCTGGCGCAGTATACTTACTAGTAACAATATCATTCTTAAAGACAAGACAGAAACACCATGAGTGGGAAAGACCTTTCAGATTAAAGTTTGGTAAATTCTTTGGAATATGGTCAATTTGCTTCTGCTTCTGGGTTCTGTATGTATCTATCAAAGAGATGAATCTTGGCGCTTGGATTGTAATGCTAGTATATGTTCTTCTTGGACTTGCATTCTGGGGATATATGAAACATATGCAAAAAGCTGATCCTGAAGGATGGAAACCAGTTACAATATCGCCTGATACAGTAGGGCATGAAACAGACGTATTGAATTAGCTGGATATAAACAAAGTAAGTAAAACACAGTAACAACATTATATTTTTGGTAACTATAATTAGTTCAATATTACTACTATTACATCAAATGTATGGTAGTATATTGTATAAATAAATACGCCACATAGAGGAGGTGCAAGATGGGAAGACGGAATTTTAAGGACTCGATGGTTACAAGACTGATTTTAGTTTTCCTAGTAGGCAATATCTTTTATGTGGCGTTGTTTGCTATTTTGTCGTCGTATCAAACACGCAACAAGTCGGAACAATATGCAATAAATAATTTAGAGGAGATTATAAAGGAAAAAAGCCAGTTAATATCTGAAGGCTTTACTCAAATAGAGGATAATACCATTTCTTTAGGAATATGGTATCAAAAAATATATATCAATTCTGATGAAGAAAAATATAAAGAACTCCCAAAAGGATATATAAGGAATGAAAATGGAACAATAAGTAGATTAAAAAATGGAGCTTTAAGTAAAGGAGAACAAAGCGCCCTATATGTTGCAAGTAACATAAAAGAGGACTCTTCTCTATACCGTGATATTGCAATTTCTGAGGAATTGGATGATGCATTCGCCAAGGTTGTTGAAAATAGAATGGTTACATGGGCATATTTGATTGATAAAAATAATGTACTAAGGTGTTTGCCATATAGTGATTTAACAGCACAATTTACAAGTGATCATGACCAAAGAAAAGATCCTTTTTATATAGATGCAAATGAAAAGAATAATCCAAGACGTGAGGCAGTCTGGACAGCTCCATATTCTGATTACCTGAGAACTGGTTGGACAATTACATGTTCATATCCAATTTATAATAAAGACGACGAATTTTATGGTGTTGTTTGTATTGATTTATCGTTACTTAAATTAGGAGAGCAATACTTTAAGGATTTTTCAATAGGTAAAACCGGTAAAATATACTGGCTAACAAAGGAAGGAAACATATATTATCAATCTGGGATGACTGGCGACGAACATCAGGGGCGTTTATACTCAAAAAATATATTTGATGAAGAGAAGATGGGTTCTGACAAAAGAACTGCTATGAAAAGTGCATTAAAAGGTGATTCTACAACTTATATGTATACGGTTAAAGGTAGTCAGAAAATACTATTCTCATCAAAAGTAAACGATACGGATACAGTTTTATTATTTGAAGTTGATAGGAGCGAATTTATACCAGGGAAATCACTAGATGCAAATTTGCTTTTGATTTTATTGCTAACGGCAATTCTAATGGGAGTTGGATTTCTAACATGGCTTAAACATAGCTTTTCAATACCTATGCAGGGGCTTGTTGCTCGTGCTAATAAGATATCAAATGGGGATTATAGCTTATGTGAAATAGAAACTAAAAGTGATTTACTGGAAGTGAGAGAACTGAATCGTGCGTTTACTGCAATGAATGCAAGTATAGGCAGTTATACAAAGTCATTATCTGAGAAAAACCAGGAAATAAATACGATATTAGAAACAATTGAAGGAGCGCTCCTTATAGTTAAGAGTGATGGATCCATTGTAGTTGCGACAAGAGAATCTGTAGCGGTTACACCTGAGATAATAGAGAAAACCTTAAAGGGGCTAAAAGCACATCCTCAAATTAAAAGTGAACAAATTGTATCTGGTACAGAAGTGTATAGAAATACATACTATCCAATATGTGATAGCGCAGGAAAGCTTACGGAAATGGTTGTAAGTAGTAACTGTGTAACGCAAAGTGTACTTTTAGAAAAAGAAGTTCAGCAAATGGAAAAAATGGCAGGGATAGGCCAGTTTGCTGCCGCTATAGTTCATGAATTGAAAAATCATCTAGCTGTAATAAAAGGCGCAGTGTATATTTTGTCAATGTCAAATCAAAGTAGAGATATCAAAGAGGAGGTTGATAGAATTGAAAGAGCAGCGGATGAAGCTGAAAAAGTAATATATACACTGCTTGACTACAGCAGGGATGATGAAAAAATGGAAATGGTCCATGTTGGAACAGTAATAAAACAAATTCTATTGTTATCAAGAAAAACACTTATAAGGCAAAACATTGAAGTAAAGGAGATGATTGATGACGATTGCTATATAAATATGGGAAGTCCAGAAGCGTTAAAGGTAATACTGCAAAATATTATCATAAATGCAATACAAGCAATTAGTGAGGACGGACTAATTGATATATTCTGTGGCAGAAAAGATGAAACCATAGTAGTGATTGTTAAAAATAATGGAGAACCTATTCCTAGCGAACTCAGGGAAAAAATATTTGATCCTTTCTATACTACAAAAGCTGATGGAAATGGCATAGGACTATGGATTACGAGGCGCTTGACGGACGCACTCGGTGGAAGTGTTAAGGTATTGGAAGATGATCAAAATATGACGGAATTTGAAATCGTTTTACCAGTTAAATGTGGTAGAACAGACATGAGGTGAAAAGAATGATCAGAAATTCAATTTTATTGGTGGATGACGATCAAGAATTGTTGAAAGTCTACCGTAAGATATTTGAGCTAAAGGGATTTTCGGTTAAGACGGCAGAAAACGGTTTTTATGCATTAGAGATAATGGAAAAACACGAAATCACAGTTGTTGTTCTTGACATTATAATGCCAAAAATGGATGGAATGGAAGCACTCGTGCAAATCAAGAAAAGGTGGCCGATGACAGAGGTTATTATGCTTACAGCGGAGGGCACTATTCCAGGAGCAGTTGAAGCTGTAAAGAAAGGTGCATATACCTATTTCATTAAGCCAGTAGATATTGACGAGTTGATAGTAACTGTAATAAAAGCACAGGAACTTGCTAATGTGCGTATGGAAAATAGTCAGCTAAAACAACATATCTGCTCAATATCAGCCACCAATAAATTGATTGGAGAAAGCGACGCAGCCAGAAAAATGAGAGAAGAGGCTATAACGATTGGAAGAACGATGGCATCGGTCCTTATCACGGGAGAGAGTGGAACTGGTAAGGAGGTAATGGCTCATCTAATTCATCAATGTAGTGAAAGAGCTGATAAACCGTTTGTTTCTGTTAATTGTGCAGCATTTAATGAAAATCTAATAGAAAGTGAACTTTTTGGCAGTGAAAAGGGTGCATATACTGGTGCTGAAAAACGTAGAAAAGGAAGATTTGAACTAGCGGATGGCGGAACCATTTTCTTTGATGAGATAGGTGAATTGAGCTTAAACATGCAAACAAAATTACTACGAGTTTTACAGGAAAAAACCTTCGAGCGAGTAGGAGGAAGCGAAACTATTCAAAGTAATTTTAGGCTTATTTCTGCAACAAATGCTGATTTAAAACAGGAAATAGAAGCAGGCAGGTTCCGGCTAGATCTATACTATAGGCTTAACATACTGCCTATTGAAATTCCCCCTCTTAGGGAAAGGAGACAAGATATTCCTTTGCTTGCAAACTATTTTATCGAGACTATATCAAAAGAAATGGGACGTAAAATTGATTCTATAGAAGTAAGTGTTATGCAAATGCTGAAGAAATATTCGTGGCCAGGAAACATACGTGAGCTTAGAAATATAATTGAGCGACTTGTGGTTATGGCGCAAGACGGAAAAATTAGTGGAGATGACCTTCCGTTAGAAATTCAAGAGATAGATTCTGATATGAATAGAGTTTTTAGTGAAGACCTAAAAGGAGCTACCCAAGACTTCGAGAAGGAATATATTATGGAAATTATGCGTCGTAACAGCTGGAATGTTACTAAAGCTTCACGCGAGATGAATATAGCTAGAAAAACTCTATACAAAAAATTAAATGACTACGGAATAAAATACAGATGATAGTGGTGTTTTGCTAACAACTTTATGCCACACTTAACGTTCTTTTCTTTGATGCGTAGAACCCATTTTAGACTGTAAGTTAGGTGTGGCTTTTTTAATTATATTTTGGTGCAATTTGCAACAATGATATAAAAAAATTAAATGCGTGTATGCATTGAAAAATAAACATATATAAGGGGTTGAATTTTAGCGTATTAGGTATATACTAATGCTTTATTAGGAGAGTAATATATGGGACTTTTAACAGTTTTAGTTTTTTTGGGTGTAATGGTTTTGATAACAACCGAAAGAGTGCACCGAACTGCAGCTGCCCTTGTTGGTGCGGCAGTGCTCATGCTTGCAAAGGTTTTTAGCTTTGATGAAGCTCTTGAGTATGTAGATTTTAATACCATAGGCGTACTGGTTGGAATGATGCTGTTTGTCGCAGTTATCAAGGAATCGGGGATGTTTGAATACGTTGCTATCAAGTCGGCGAAGCTTGTAAATGCTGATCCTTGGAAGATGATGGTTATATTTGTCATAATTACAGCTGTGCTATCGTCATGCCTTGACAATGTTACTACGGTTCTCTTAGTTGGACCAATGACAATTGCTATATCCAATCTGCTTGAGGTAAACCCAGTGCCTTACCTTCTCATGCAAATTCTTGCATCCAATGTCGGAGGTACGGCTACTTTGATTGGTGACCCACCTAATATAATGATCGGAAGTGCAACGGGACTTACCTTCCTTGACTTCGTCAAGAACACAGGTGGTGCAGTTGTTCTAGTTCTAATCGTACAGATTATTATGATGAAGTTCATGTATAAGAAGTCGATTACAGCTACCGAAGAGGCTAAGGCTAAGGTTATGGCTCTCGATGAGAAAAAGGCGATAACCGACCTAAGGTTAATGAAGATAGGAATAGGCGTAATCATATACATAATCGTAGGTTTTTTGCTACATGATAAGCTTGGAATACAGTCTGCGGTAATTGCACTTTCAGCAGCGGCCTTTATGCTGATTGTGAAAGGTAAGAAAGTAGAGTCTTTGATAGAAGATGTTGAGTGGCCTACGATTTTGTTCTTCATATCGCTATTTATAATCGTTGGCGGAATGCAAAAGACGGGTATCATAAAAGCGATGTCAGAGGCTTTGATTGATTTCACAGAGGGGCATGAGCTTCTTACAATTCTCGTAATCCTTTGGGCGTCAGCAATCATTTCGTCGATACTTGATAACATACCTTTTGTTGCGACCATGATACCTTTGATTCTTGCGATGAAGGCTCAGGGCATGGACGTTGAGCTTCTCTGGTGGGCTCTGTCACTAGGTGCTTGCCTAGGCGGTAACGGAACTCTTGTAGGTGCATCAGCAAACGTTGTTTTATCTGATATCAGTAACAAACACGGACATCCAATCACATTTAAAAGCTACTTCAAGGTTGGATTTCCTTTCATGATTGCATCGGTATTTGTTTCGATGATCGTACTTATTATAAAAGCGTATATATAGGGCTAGTTTGATTTATTGCATTTTGATAAAAAAGGTATATAATTGCTTTGTCAGGAGGAGGAATAATGGAAATAATATCAATACTTGTCTTTCTTGGCGTTATGGTTTTGATAACGACGGGAAAGATAGATAGCACACTTTCAGCGCTTATCGGTGCGGCAGTGATTTTGCTCACCAAGGTGCTTAGCTTTGATGAAGCAATTAAGTATGTTGATTTTGACACGATAGGCGTGCTTGTTGGCATGATGCTATTCATAGCAGTGCTAAAGCAGTCTGGAATGTTTGAATACATAGCTATCAAAGCGGCTAAGAAGGTAAATGCTGACCCTTGGAAAATCATGATAATCTTTGTGATTATTACAGCAGTTTTATCTTCTTGCCTAGACAATGTTACGACGGTTCTTCTAGTTGGACCTATGACGATTGCTATTGCAAGAATGCTAGAGGTGAATCCAGTACCATACCTTTTAATGCTTATCTTCTCATCAAATGTTGGAGGTACAGCTACTTTGATAGGTGACCCACCAAATATAATGATTGGAAGTGCTGCAGGACTATCCTTTATGGACTTTATGATGAACACGGGACTTGCTGTTGTGTTAGTAATCGCAGTTCAGATCATCATGATGAAGTTTCTTTACAAGAAATCTACGGTGGCAACTGAAGAAGCAAGAGCAAAGGTAATGGCACTAGATGAGAATAAGTCTATAACAGATGCTAGACTTATGAAGATAGGTATAGTTCTTATAGGACTCATAATAATAGGATTTCTCGCTCATGATAAGCTAGGAGTTCAGCCAGCTGTAATTGCGCTTTCAGCAGCTACAATTATAATGCTACTTAGCGGAAAGAAAGCTGAGCATGTAATAGAAGATGTGGAGTGGTCGACGATACTCTTTTTCATAGCGCTTTTTGTTATCGTAGGTGGAATGGAAAAGACTGGTGTTATATCGGCTATATCAAAGGGAATAATCAGCTTTACAGAAGGACATGAAATAATTACAATACTAGTAATACTCTGGGCTTCGGCGCTTGTTTCATCGGTACTAAATAACATACCTTTTGTGGCTGCGATGATACCTTTGATTATCTCAATGAAAAATCAGGGTATGGATGTAGAGCTTCTATGGTGGGCGCTATCACTAGGTGCATGCCTAGGTGGAAACGGAACTTTGATCGGCGCTTCGGCTAATGTAGTGCTATCAGATATCAGTAACAAGCATGGGTACCCTATTACATTTGCAAGCTATCTGAAGGTAGGATTTCCTTTTATGATACTTTCAATACTTGTATCAACTATAGTACTTCTTATTAAGGCATATATATAACAGGAGGCTAATATGGATTGGACAATTAACGACATTATAAACATGATGCTCAAGCAGCTAGGTGCGACGAGTGTTAAGACTGTGCATGCGAATATCACAGTGGCAAAATTTGAGATAGAAGACTACAAGATGAGCTATATGTATGAGGCTCGTGAAGATGGTAGCATCTACCTATCTCGTGTTTCTCCATATCCACTTCTTCTAGGAAGATTCTTTGGAGAACAGGATGTAATAGACTATATAAGAAATGATCTTGAAAAATTCAAGAGAGCTCAAAGTAGCCATAAATTCGAGGATTATCTCGCTTTTGTAAACGAGATAACAAAGGCAAGTAGACAATTGGAGAAGCTCTTTTTGAACAATCACGTGGATGCAGATAGCCTAAAGAATCTGCTCGATGATATAGACAGAGTCAAGCTTGATCTTGCTGAAGCTGAGAAGAGCAGTACAAGGCTTGACGGATAGGCCTACTCGATCGACTTTAGAGGAATGTATTTGGTAGGGTGGAGAATTATGAACTACGTCTACATACTTCGCTGTGCGGATGGGAGTCTTTATACAGGCTGGACGAATGACCTCGAAAAGAGGGTGAAAACACATAATGCTGGCAAGGGAGCAAAGTATACCAAAACGAGGCTTCCGGTTGAGCTTGTTTACTACGAAGAATACGAAGAAAAGGGAGAGGCTCTATCGCGTGAATTCAGTATCAAAAAGCTCAAAAAAACAGCTAAAGAAAAGCTAATTTTAAAACAATATATTGATAACAATTAATCAAGCGACCACAAAATATAGTGGAAGCTTGATTTTTTTTTATTTCAATGTAGAAAAAAGCAAAAATAGCCTATTTTTATACCCATTAAGTGGGGGACTAGCCTTGATAGGTGGGGGAAAGTGGTATATAATTACAGTGTTAATATTTGATAATAGGTGAAGTGGCGAAAGGAGGCAGGATTTGTTTATCGGAACATACAATAATTCCATAGATGTTAAGAATCGCATGATCGTGCCTTCTAAGTATAGAGATAGGCTTGGTAAGGAGTGCATTCTTACTAAGGGAATCGATAGATGCCTATATATCTATGACATTAGTGACTGGGAGAATTTGCTTGAGAAGATAGACAAGCTTCCAGAATCAGACCCTAAGGTCAGAGCTTTTGTAAGGCATATCTGTGGTAATGCTGTTTCATGTGGCTTTGATAAACAGGGTAGAATAATTATTCCAGCTGAACTCAAGGAGTATGCACATATCGATAAAGAACTAGTTACGATAGGTGCGATGAGAAAAATAGAGGTTTGGGCTAAGGAACAGTGGAATGCTCCAGATAACGAAAATCGTATGGATACAGAGGAGTTCAACCAGACTTTGGCAGCATATAATTTCTAGGAGGGCATATGGAATTTTCACATGTACCAGTGCTTCTAGAAGAATGCATAGACGGTCTCAATATCAATCCAGATGGCATCTATGTTGACGGCACGCTCGGAGGAGCGGGGCACTCAAGCGAAATTTGCAAGAGACTATCGCCAAATGGAATGCTGATTGGAATCGATAGAGACGAAGAAGCTCTCAGAGTTTCTTCGAAAAGACTTGAGGGATTTGATTGCAAGAAGGCTTTTGTTCACGGAAACTATTCGGATATCAAGAATATCCTAAGGGAACTGGATATAGAGGAAATTGATGGAGCACTTCTAGACTTAGGAGTTTCATCGTATCAGCTAGATAATCCAGAGCGTGGGTTTTCATATATGAACGACGCTGCTCTAGACATGAGAATGGATAGAAGCGAGGGTATGACAGCTTACGATATAGTTAATGAGTATTCCAAGGATGAGTTATATAGAATAATCAAAAGCTACGGTGAGGAACGTTGGGCGAGTAGGATTGCAGACTTCATAGTCAAAGCAAGACGCGAAAAACCGATAGAAACGACTTTTGAGCTAGTAGAAATAATAAAGGCGGCGGTTCCAGCATCAGCAAGAAGAAATGGACCGCACCCAGCAAAGAGAACGTTTCAGGCGATAAGGATAGAAGTTAACGATGAGCTCGGAGGAGTAAAGAGAGCAGTAGATGACTTCATAGATGTATTGGCACCTAAGGGGAGGCTTGCGATAATATCATTCCACTCGCTAGAGGATAGAATTGTAAAGGATGCGTATAAAGAAAAGGAAAATCCTTGTGTATGCCCACCTGAGATTCCAATCTGCATATGTGGAAAGAAGCCTGAAATAAGGAAGGTAAATAAGAAACCTATAGTGCCAAGCGAATCGCAGGAGGATGAAAATCCGAGAGCGAGGAGTGCAAAACTGAGAGTTTGCGAAAAACTTGGGAAGAGATAAAGAAGTTATTGAGGATGGGAAATGGTTAAGAGTCAGAGACAAAAGATCAATCTTATAAGAAATAAAACTGTGTTTAGTATAGTTTTGGTGGGAATGATTTGCATATTTTTGGTTGTTTTGTCCGCTTATAGCGCAGAGCTTAAGATGACTAATAACCAGCTCGACCGAAACAACAGGATTTTGCAGGACGAGATAGATACGCTAGATGTAAAGATTAAAGCTGCCAATAGCCTAGAACACATAGAGACTGTGGCAACAAGCAAACTCGGCATGGTGTACGCAAACGAGAACGAGTGCATATATCTATCAAAGACCGCTGCTCCAAAGGGAAATCTAGCGAGTATAATAAAGGAAAACGCATATAAATAAAGGCGTTATCAGCTTGCATAAAACAGCCGACAACTGAATATCGCAGTTTGTCGGTTTTTTCATAATAAAGGGTAAAGGGATTGCTAAATGGCAGAGAGAACCAAAACTAATTTAAAGAGCAAAAAAAGGATAATATTCGTATTCGGAACCATGGCACTTCTTTTGATTCTGCTTCTATTTAGAATGGCTTGGATACAAGTTGTAAGAGGAAGCGAATACAGCGATATGGCAAAGGATCAGCAGAAGAGAGATATTCCAATCCAGGCAAAGCGTGGTTCTATCTACGACAGAAACGGAGAGGAACTCGCGTCGAGTGCAACTTGCTATACGCTTTGGTTTAGACCTTCGCAGATTAGAGAAAATTATCCTGGTGATAAGCTCACAGAAGTAGCAAATAGAATTTCTGTAGTGCTAGGAATGGAAAGCGAAGAAGTTTTGAACTTGCTCAAGTCGGACCAGGTTTTAATAAAGGCGGCAAAATACCTTGAGAAGGATACGGCAGATAAACTTTCAGATCTAGATATCTCGGGAATCGAAATTACAGAGGATACAAAGCGTTTTTATCCTATGAAGAGCTTCGCGGCAAATCTTCTGGGCAGTGTAAATGACGAGGGTGAAGGAAGAAGCGGAATAGAATACCAGTATAACGAGTATCTTAGCGGAACGACTGGACGTGCGGTAATCGAAGCCGATGTAAACGGAAATCAGCTATCAAATGGAAACAGCAAGTACTATGAGGCTAAGGATGGCCTTAATGTAGAGCTAACTATAGATGAAGTGCTGCAGCACTATCTAGAAAATGCTGTTGCAACGGGAATGAAAAAAACTGGAGCTGAGCGTGTTAGCGGAATCGTGATGGACCCTAAGACTGGAGAAATTCTAGCTATGGCTACGAATCCTACCTTTGATCCAAACGATCCAACAAAGCCAGTTGGCGAGGATGCGCTAAAAGTTTACAACAAGCTTAGTAACTCCAAGAAATCGGAATATCTAAATAGAATGTGGGGAAATGCACTTGTCAGCGATGTGTATGAGCCGGGATCAACATTTAAGCTTTTGACATCGTCTTCTTCACTAGAAGAGGGTCTTGTTACACCAGATACACCGTTCTATTGTAAGGGATTTTATGAGGTTTCAGGGCTCAAAATCTTTGACGCTGATAGAAAGCCTCACGGCGCAGAGACATTGACTCAGGCTGTAGGACAGTCTTGTAACCCGGTGCACATGCAGCTTGCGCTGAACATGGGCAAGGATACATTCTACAAGCATCTTGAGCTATTTGGAATAACAGAAAAGACGGGAATTGACTATCCTGGAGAGAGCAATCCTATAGTTACAGATTTAGAAAAGGTTGGTCCGCTTGAGCTAGCCTCTATGGGATTTGGACAGGGTATAGCTATAACGCCAATGCAGCTCATAACTGCGGTTTCTTCAATAGGAAACGATGGTGTTATGATGAAGCCTCATTTTGTTAGAAAGCTCACTGATAAAGACGGAAAGACAGTTGTAGAATTTAAGCCAACAAAGGTGAGAAAGGTTCTGTCTTCAAAGACCTGCGAGGAAATGTTAAATATAATGGAGCAGCAGGTTGACAAGTACGGTGGTAAAACTGCAAAAATGCCAGGTTACCGAATAGGCGGTAAGACTGGTACATCATCAAAGGCTGTTAATGGATCATACTCACAATCAAAGACGGATACTTCATTTATATGTATGGCACCTATAGACAATCCTAAGATTGTAGTACTAATTGTTTGTAACTCACCAAATCAGTATTATGCAGATATAACAGCTATTCCTATCGCAAAGGACTTTTTGACAAAGGCGCTACCTTATCTTAATGTCAATGCAGCAGACGATCTTAAGGAGGACTCTGAGAAGCAGAAGACAGCCTATGTGCCTGATCTTACAAATGCTTCATATAAGGATGCAAAAGCTATACTAGATGAGTATGGACTAAAGTATGAAGTTAGACCTGCACTTACAGACGATGAGAAGAAGGATAAAGATCTAGACTTCACAATTGTGGACCAATACCCTAAGGGTGGAAAAAAGATAGATAAAAAAGAAATCATTTATTTGTACAGAAGCTAGGAAAAATCAATGGAAGAGTTAAGAGCTAGACAAATTGCAGATGCAGTTAAAGGAAAGCTGATTCGTGGAAACGGAGATGAAGCAGCTACTGATATCTGCATAGATTCAAGGAATGCAAAGAGCGGAGACCTATTTTGTGCCATGGTGGGCGAATTTAATGACGGACATAGGTTCATGAAATCTGCCTACGATAATGGTTGCAGGATGATGCTCATATCAAAAGAAGAAACAGCTGAGACAGTACCAGAGGATTGCGCTTTAATCCTTACGGATGATGCGATGTACGCGCTTCAGGAATTATCTGCGTGGTACATAGCTCGTTTTGATATGAAGAAGCTTGCAGTAACTGGAAGCGTTGGAAAAACAACGACCAGAGACATGATTTATGCCATTCTAAAAAAAGGCTTTAATGCCGGAACTAGCAAGGCTAATCTAAATAGCGAGACGGGCCTTCCGATTACGCTTTTGAGCTTTGATGGCAGTATGGATGTAGTTGTTGTTGAGATGGGAATGGATGCTTTAGGTCAGATAAGCAGGCTCACAGAGATTGCAAAACCAGATGTCGCAGTTATAACTAACATCGGATACTCGCATCTTGAAAAACTTGGAACACGCGAGAATATTTTCAAAGCAAAGATGGAAATTGTCGAGGGCTTTGACGAATCAAAAATTCTCGTTGTAAATGCAGATGATGACATGCTTGAGACTATTGATGAGGATAAAGTTCCATATAGGATTATTAGAGCAGGCAAGGCCGAAAATGCTTATGTTCGCGTTTCGGCTGTGGAAAACCTCGGTTATGATGGAATCGCTTTTGATTTAGTATGCGAAGGTGAGAAGCATCATGTGAAGCTTGGCATTATGGGAGAACATAACGCTCTAAATGCAGCGCTTGCAGCAGCAGCTTGTAGATCCATAGGTATGAATTTTGATGATATAATTGATGGACTTCAGGACATAGAGATGACGGGAAGTCGTTTGAGATTTGTTGAGGCTGGCGAGGTTAACATAATAGACGATGCATATAATGCGGCACCGGAGTCGATGATTTCAGCGCTCAAAACCTTAGTTAAGAGTGAAGGAAAAAGAAAGCTTGCAGTTCTTGCAGGCATGAATGAGCTTGGGGCTGTGCGCGAGGAATCTCATCGCAGAGTGGGAAGAGAGGCGGCAAAGCTTGATCTAGATTTGATGATTACCGTAGGAAGCGATGCTTCACTTATTGCAGAAGAAGCAGCTTCTGAGGGAATGGATAAGAGTAAAATGCTTCATTTTGATAGCAGAGACGCTCTAGCAGATGTTATTAACGATTATCTTAAAGCGGGCGATCTTGTGCTTTTGAAGGCATCGAGAAGCTATGAGCTTGAGAAGCTGATTGACAGCATAAATAAGTAAATGCCGATGCATTTATAAGAAGGGAACTTGATATTATGGAACGATTTTTTCTGGTTCTGCTAGTAGGACTTGCGATGTCTGCGGTTCTTACGGCAGTAGAAATACCGTTACTTAAGAAAAAACAATTTAAGCAGTATATACGTGAGGAAGGACCTGAGTCGCATCAAAAGAAGTCAGGAACGCCAACGATGGGCGGAATCGCCATGATTCTTGCGCAGCTTGTGGTAGTTTTAATCTTTGGAGGCTTCGGTGCAGAAAACCTAATGATGATCTGCGTCATGCTACTCTTTGGAGCTATCGGCTTCTTTGATGATTTCATTAAGGTTGCAAAAAAGCACAACCTAGGTCTTAGGGCTTGGCAGAAGATAGTTCTTCAGGTTGGATTTGCAGCGGTCTTAGGCATATACATTTCCATGTTCTCAGATTATGGAACCAAGGTTTTCATTCCTTTCTACGGCCAGTACATAGAATTTGGAGTTTTCTATATTCCATTTGTAATTTTAGTTGTTGTAGCTATGGCAAACAGTGTAAACCTAACGGATGGACTAGATGGACTTTGCAGTGGAGTAACAGCTATTGTATCCATATTCTTTGCTATCATAGCAATGCAGATGGGTCAAAACTCACCGTTCGTGTTCTGCACGGCGCTAAGTGGTGTCTGTCTCGGATTCCTGATTTTCAATAAAAATCCAGCGAAACTTTTCATGGGTGATACAGGTTCTATGGCTTTGGGCGGAGCGCTTGCAGCGGCTGCTATTATGCTTAAGATGGAATTTTTGCTCATAGTCTCTGGCTTCATATATGTGATGGAATCGCTATCTGTAATCATTCAGGTTGTTTCCTTTAAATCAACAGGAAAGAGAGTCTTCAAGATGGCTCCAATCCACCATCACTTTGAAATGTGCGGATTGCACGAGAGAGTTGTAGTTCTAATATTTTGGCTAGTCAGTGCGCTTTGCTGCTTGCTGGCTTACCTAATATATATGATTTAGGTGTAAAATGAATTTTTTGGATAAGATACAGAATAAGAAAATATTGGTTGTAGGTCTTGGAAGAACTGGAAAGGCGACTCTCGAAATGCTAGGAGGAAAGGGCTGCGAGCTCTATGCTCAGGATAGCAAGGCTAGAAATGACATGGATGAGGCTCTTGTAGCGCTGATAGATAGGACATGTAAACATGCCTTTCTAGGGCAGGATCCAGATGATACAAAGTTTGACTACGTGATTATGAGCCCTGGAGTAAGCCCTGAACTAGAATTTATTCATAGGGCTGAGAAAACTGGAGCTGAAGTAATTGGAGAGCTAGAGCTTGCGTATAGACTTTGTGACGGAACCTTCGTTGCCATAACTGGAACTAATGGTAAGACAACTACCACAAGTCTAGTTGGAGAAATCTTTGAGAAATCAAAGAGAAGGACTTCGGTTGTCGGAAACATTGGTAAGGCTGTAATCGGTGCCGCTATCGAAGCAACAAAAGATGACTGGCTTGTAACGGAAGTAAGCAGTTTTCAGCTAGAGACAACTAAAGAATTTAGACCGCTAGTTTCTGCAATATTAAATCTGACACCTGACCACTTAAACAGGCATCATACCATGCAGGCCTACGGTGCAGCTAAGGCTAAAATCTTTGCAAATCAGGATGAAGGTCAGTATTTAATCATAAATTATGATGACAAGCTTTGCTTTGATTTGGCAAAGAGTGCTAAGTGCACAGTCGTGCCTTTTAGCAGAAAAGAAAAACTTAACTATGGCGTAATTTTAGATGATGAAAAGATATATGTAAATGATAGAAATGACAAGGTTTACATATGTGATAAGAGCGATATTAGGATAATAGGCGATCATAATGTCGAAAATGTTTTGGCGGCAGTCGGCATATGCTACTTTGCAGGAATAGATAAGGAAGTCATAGCCGAAGCGATAAGAAATTTTGGCGGTGTTGAGCATAGAATAGAGTTCTGTGCAGAGATTGATGGCGTTAAATACTATAATGACTCGAAGGGCACAAATGTAGATGCATCGCTAACCGCACTAAGAGCAATAAAGAAAAATGTTCTTTTGATTGCTGGCGGTGATGGAAAGCAGCAGGACTTTGATGTGTTTACATCAAACTTTGATGGAGCTGTAAAGAAACTTCTTCTATTTGGAAGAGATGCTCATATAATAGCTGAGTCTGCAGATAAATGTGGATTTACAGAATACGAGAACTTCAGCAATTTGGATGAATGTGTTGAAAGAGCTCATGCGCTTGCGAGAAGCGGTGATACTGTTTTGCTTTCACCTGCATGCGCAAGCTGGGATATGTACGAAAGCTATGAAAGACGCGGTGAACACTTTAAGCGCTGCGTTGAGAAACTCAAATGAATTAAATTAGGGTATTGGAATGAAAAAATTGCTAAAGCTAGGAAAACTGAATAATTTAAAACACTGTGACCCTGTGCTTGTCGTCCTTATTACCATATTGACGGTGTTTGGCGTGGTTATGGTTTTCAGTGCCAGCTACTACAGTGCAATAAACACTTCAGGAACGCCATATGCTTTTCTTTGGAAGCAAGGATTCTTTGCGGTCAGTGGATTTGGCATAATGATGTTTACTTCACTAATAGACTATCATAAGTATAGGCGGTTTGCTGTTCTAATTGCCATCATTGAGGTTTTGATGCTATTTATGATATTTACGCCTCTTGGCGTAACTGTCAATAATGCTCGAAGATGGGTAAAACTTGGAATAACCATCATGCCTGGAGAACTAGCAAAGCCAACCATCATTATCCTTGGCTCTGCATATTTTTCGGCGAGCAAGGAAAGAGCAAAGAGCATGATGGGTCTTGCGCCTATAGTTGCCTACACTCTATTTGTGTGCGGAATGATTGTGCTTCAGCCAAACCTTTCGACTGCGATAACGGTATTTTTGATCTCGGCAGGGATAGCCTTTATCTCTGGAATGCACTGGGGATACATAGGACTTTTAGTTGGTGGACTATCGCTGGGAAGCATATATTTAGGCTTCTTTAGCTCAGGCTATCAGCACGATAGAGTTGTAAGCTTTTTGAATCCGTTTAAATACTCCCTAGAAGGGGGATTTCAGGTAGTTCAGTCTTTACTTGCGCTTGCTACGGGAGGACTTAGAGGTAGAGGACTTGGAAACAGCGTGCAGAAGAATCTATACTTACCGGAACCACAAAATGACTTTATACTCGCTATCATAGGTGAGGAGCTTGGCTTTGTTGGCGTTGCGGCCCTTCTTATGATATTTGTAGTTGTCGTTTGGAGAATATTCTGTATTGGCCTAAATGCAAAGGATAGCTTTGGAACCCTTCTTGCTTCGGGTGTTGCGATAATGATAGGGGCTCAGGTAGTTCTTAATGTTGCAGTTGTAACATCGTCTATGCCACCTACAGGAGTTGCACTTCCGTTCATAAGCTACGGTGGTAACGCACTGTGGATTTTCATGTTCCTTATCGGCGTAGTGCTAAATGTTTCGAGACAGCAGAGAGAGGATATCTAATGAAATTTGTGATGACCGGTGGAGGTACTGGGGGACATCTATATCCAGCGATAGCAATCGCGGAGCAAATAAAGAAGGTCCAGCCTGATAGTGAAATCATTTTTTTGGGTAGTAAGGACAGCATAGAAGCTGAAGTTGTGCCTAAGAACGGCTATGAATTTCATGCAGTTCCATCTAGATGGTTTTACAGAGGCAATGGATTTTTTAGCGATATGCGCGAGTTTGTCAAAGCGTGTAGCTTTACGATTGCGGGCATTTTTAAGTCCATAAAGCTGATAAGAAAATTTAAGCCAGATGCTGTTATCGGAACTGGTGGATTTGTCAGCGTGCCTGTCATAATTGCAGGTAAAATTTGCGGAGCAAACTGCTATATCCACGAGCAAAACGCCTACCCCGGCATAGGAAATAGATTTACATCAAAGTACTGCAAAAAGGTTT
The DNA here is from genome assembly GCA_001189495.1 of Eubacterium sulci ATCC 35585. Taxonomy (NCBI): domain Bacteria; kingdom Bacillati; phylum Bacillota; class Clostridia; order Peptostreptococcales; family Anaerovoracaceae; species [Eubacterium] sulci. Next base: position 422,146 of record CP012068.1, read on the forward strand.
TCCTTGGCTTTGAGGGAGCGGAAAAAGTATTCAAGCAAAAGATAAAAACCTCATATACAGGAAACCCTGTAAGGGCTGAGTTTACGAATCTCGATAGAACTGAATCGAGAAAGAAACTAGGCATAGCAGATGAGGATTTTGTAGTATTCTCCTTTGGAGGAAGCCTCGGATCAAATGAGATAAACGGCGTGGCGGAGGCCTACGCGCGTAGAATAAAAAAAGGCGATAAGAGAACTTTGATCTTCGGAACGGGAACTAGGTTCTTTGATGATACAAAGGATAGACTATCAAAGGCTACCAGGGAAGAAGGAAAACTGATCGGTGAAGCAGGTACGTCGTTTATAGATGGGCAAATTAGACTTTTTCCGTATATAGATGGTATGGCTGATGCCATATCGGCTTCAGACCTTGTGATTTGCCGTGCAGGTGCACTATCTCTTGCTGAAATAACAGCATGTGGCAGGGCTTCGATTATAATTCCTTATCCATGGGCGGCAGACAACCATCAGTATTATAATGCCAAGGTTGTCGCAGATTGCGGAGGCGGACTGCTGTTTGAGCAGGCTGATGTCGATGTAGAAAAGCTAAGTGATTTGATAGAAGAATTATCAAAAGACAAGGATAGAATTGCAAAAATGGAAGCGGCCAGCAAGAAGCTTGGCCAAATGCGAGCAAGTGAAAAAATAGTTGATGAGATAATGGAAAAGAATTAATGAAAAAAGGTTTATTGGGTAAGCTCAAGGCATTCAAGGGAAAAAAGAGGGAAGATGTAAGTGACGATGCACTTGAAATGCTTGAGGAAGAGCACAAAGAGGATGGCGCTGCAGATGCCGAAGCTCAAGTAGAAAATTCAGATGAGGCAGAGGAGGAGACAGAGGTCTCTGAAAGTGCAAAAGCTGAAACTGAGCCTGAGCCTAGTGAAAATGCGAGTGATAATGGCGAGAAAAAGCAAATTACTACAGAAGAAGAACTCGACGAAGAGATATATCGCAGAATCGCTCTCAAACATGTGGAAAGGCAACGCAAAAAGCACAGGAAGAAACATTACTTCCTGAGATTTGTCGTGCTCCTATGTATAGGAACTGGCGTGTTTTTATTTCTAAAATCAAACTACTTCAACATAAAGAGCTTCTCGGTCGAAGGAAATAGCTATTACACAGATGCCGAGGTCATTTCCATGGCAAAGGCAAAAAAGGGTGTTAATCTAATCTTTGATGCGGGACTTTCTGACATCAAAAAGAACCTGAAGGGGAATCCATATTTTGAGGATATTTACGTAAAGAGAAGCCTCCCGGACAAGCTTATCATAAGCGTTAAGGAGAGACGGCAGACGGCGGCCATAGTGTACGGCGAAAGCTTTGTTGTAATCGATGAAGATGGAACGGTTTTGAGAAAGGCAACCGTAGATCCTCAGGTGACACTTTTGACAGGTCTTACAATAAGCAAGATGAACATCGGAGAGAAGGTTGAGGTTGAGGAATCAGATGCGCTGAAGATGACTTTGAGGATGCTTTCGGCAATGAATAAGGGCGATCTTTTCTTCAAAAAAATTGATGTATCAAAGGTTCTCATAAGAGCATATATTTATGACACTCTTTCTGTCAAAGGAACTCCTAAGGAGCTCATGCAAACCATTCAAAGAGGGGAGCTACAGAAGGTCGTAAATAACCTCTTCAACGATAAGATAAACAGGGGAACAATCAAGGTTGGAGGCAGTGATTATATGTCCTTCACGCCAGAAATTGACGCTTAAGAAAATATTTACATAAATTCACTTTTCTATCAAAGAAAAAGAGTGCAAAAGGGCGGCGTATATGGTAAAATTAGAGTATATTTGCAAGGTAAGGAGGCATTGAGATGCTGCAGTTCGAAACGGAAAAGGATAATTCCGCTGTAATCAAAGTAATCGGAGTCGGTGGCGGCGGCTGTAACGCTGTTAATCGTATGATAGAAGCAGGGCTAAAGGGAGTTCAGTTTATCGCAGTAAACACAGATAGACAGGCTCTTAATAAGTGTGCTGCTGAGAATAAGATCCAGATAGGTGAGAAGCTTACTAGAGGTCTTGGTGCAGGAGGAAACCCTAGAATGGGTCAGGAGTCTGCACAGGAGACTATAGAGGCTATTTCAAATGCTGTAGAAGGTGCCGATATGGTATTCATCACAGCTGGTATGGGTGGCGGAACAGGAACTGGTGCTGCACCTATTATCGCTAAGGTTTCCAAGGACATGGGAATTCTTACAGTTGCAGTTGTAACTAAGCCTTTTACCTTTGAGGGTCGCAAGAGAATGAAGCAAGCTGAGCAGGGCCTAGGCTACCTAAAGGAGTTCGTAGACTCACTAGTAGTAGTTCCTAACGACAAGCTTCTCGACATAAGCGACAAGAGCACAACAATGATTGAGGCTTTCGGCAAGGCAGACGATGTACTTCGTCAGGGTGTTCAGGGTATCACAGATATCATCTCTGACTTCGCAATCATCAATACTGACTTTGCTGACGTTAAGTCGGTTATGACAGATAGAGGCATAGCTCACATGGGTGTTGGCCGTGGTAACGGTGAGAACAGAGCTGTTGAGGCAGTAACTCAGGCTATCGAGAGCCCACTGCTTGAGACAACAATCTCAGGTGCTGGCGCCGTTCTTCTATACATCGCTGGTAGAGAGAACCTCGGAATGCTCGAGATTAACGAGATGACATCGATGGTTCAGGAGAAGGTAGACGAGGATGCAATCTTCATCTTCGGTGCTGCTGTTTGCGACGATATGGAAGATGAACTTTCAATAACGGTAATTGCAACAGGCTTTGCTAAGAGCCAGGATAAGGTAGACTTCAGACCGGCAAGCAATACCGTTGGTCTTGACGAAAAGCGCGTTACTACAGAAGAGGGACTCACAGGAAGAGAAGTAACTCTTGGAGATATCTTTGATAGAGGCCCATCTGTAGACGAAGAAGAGGATTCATTGTTCGGAATTCCATCTTTTCTCAAGAAATAGAAAAAATATATAAAGCCGGCCTTGCCGGCTTTTTCGTGATTTAAGGATAATTATGTCAAACTATATAGAATCGCCGGATAACCAAAGATTCAAGGCATGGTTGAAGCTTCTCAGGCACAAATATAGGGAGAAGCAGCAGGAATATTTAATCGAGGGTAGCAATATTTTGAGAGATGCTCTTGGGGCAAACGCGAAGATTAAAGAACTTCTAATCTGCTATAGCGATGAGAAGGGATATGAGCTTAGCTCATATATTTCGCAAGAGTTAGCTGAGGCCTTACAGAAGACAGGCGCTAAGATTTTCTTCTTAAACGAAATTCTTTTTGATAAACTTCAGGATACAGAGAACGGAAGAGACATAATTGCAGTAGTTAAGATGCAGGGCTTTGAGACACTGGGAGACGCTAGGTCGTTTCATGAGAAGTGCACTTTGGAAAGGTCTGGCTTCGCCAATGAACGTGTAGGTGATGCGTGCAATATCCAAAGTGATAGGAGTAGCAACATTGTTGTCCTAGATAGGCTTCAGGATCCTGGTAACATCGGAACCATAATTCGTACCTGCGATGGGGCAGGATTCATGGCAGCAATAGTCATGAAGGGAACGGCCGATGTATATTCTGCCAAGGTCATAAGGTCTGCTGCAGGCTCGTTATTCAGGGTTCCTATCATTAGGCTAGATAGCAATGAGGAACTTTTAAGGCTCGTGAGAGATAATAAGCTCTCGCTCGTAGCAACTGGCTTTGATACGGATAGCTACTACTTTGATGAGAAGCTAGATAGCGATTTAGCTCTCGTTATCGGAAACGAGGGAGGCGGAGTTTCAGAGGAAATCTTTGATGCCGCAGACAAAATTGTGAAGATACCGATGTGCGGAGAGATAGACTCTCTCAATGCAGCAGTATCTGCAGGAATAATCATGTACGAGAGCATGAGACAGAGAAAACAAGCTGAGTAATCAGTGTAATAAATTATGAAAGAGGTTTAAACTATGCAGGAAAGACTAAAGAAAATGCTCGAAGAAGCGCGTGAGCAGCTTAGCGCTGCAAACACAGAAAAAGAAGCTGAGGAAATCAGAATTCGATTTTTGGGCAAAAAGGGTCAAATTACAGAAGTACTGCGTTCGATGGGCAAGCTTGCTCCAGAGGAGAAGAAGGAACTCGGTAAGGCTGCAAATGAAGTAAAAGAGAAGATTGCTGCTGCGCTTGAGGAGAGAGCAAATGCAATCAAAGAGAGAGTGAAGCAGGAGAAACTTGCGGCTGAGACTATAGACGTGACCGAACCAGGCGTAAAGGAGAAAATCGGTGTTAAGCACCCAGTAACTCAGGTTATAGAGGAGATTACTGATATCTTCCGCAGCATGGGATATTCGGTTTACGAGGGACCAGACATTGATACGGTATTTAATACTTTTGATGGGCTAAATGCTCCAGCCACTCACCCAGCAAGGGATATGAGCGACACCTTCTACATTAGCAAGGACATCGTTATCAGACCTCATACCTCTTCAGCAGAGATTAGAGCTGAGAAGGAGTTAACACCTCCATACATGATTGTTATTCCAGGAAGATGTTATAGATGCGACACACCAGATGCAACGCATTCACATACCTTCCACCAGATAGAGATGATGGTTGTCGGAGAGGATATCACCATGGCTGACCTAAAGGGTACTCTTGACCTTATGGCAAAGAAGCTCTTTGGACCTAAGACCATGACGAAGTTCAGACCACATCACTTTCCATTTACAGAGCCGAGTGCTGAGATGGACGTATCTTGCTTTAAGTGTGGCGGAAAAGGCTGCAATGTGTGCAAGGGAAGCGGCTGGATTGAGATTCTTGGATGCGGTATGACACATCCGCATGTACATGAGGCGGGCGGCATTGATACAAACAAGTACACAGGCTTTGCTGTCGGAATGGGCGTAGAGAGAATCGCTATGCTGAAGTATGGAATTGACGATATAAGATTGCTCTATGAGAACGATACAAGATTCATTGAGCAGTTCAAATAGGAGGCGCAGATGCTAGTTTCAATAGATTGGATAAAGGATTATGTTAAGCTCGACAAGTGGCCGAAGGACAAGGAGTTCTGTGACCGCATGATCATGAGCGGATCGAATATAGAAACAATCTCATACCTTGGTGAGGGCATTGAAAATGTCAAGATTGCTAAGGTTTTGAGCATAGATAAGCACCCAGATGCTGATAAGCTAGTAGTTTGCCAGATGGATTTAGGCAAGCTTGGAAAACTTCAGATTGTAACAGGTGCAAGCAATCTCTATGTTGGGGCTTATGTCCCAGTGGCAGTTGACGGAAGCGTGGTTCCAGGACCTCTTCACGGACAGCCAAAGCAGGAGGGTGGCGTAAAGATAAGCGCAGGTGAGCTTAGAGGAGTTAAGTCTGATGGTATGATGTGCGGACCACAGGAGCTTGGAATAGCTGATAAGTGTGCACCTCTTGTATCAAAGGATGGAATCTGGCTCCTTTCAGGAAACTATGAAGATAAGCTCGGAGAGAATATCGATGAGGTTTTAGGTCTTAAGGATGCAGTTGTAGATTTTGAGATAACACCTAACAGACCTGACTGTCTTTCAATGATAGGTATGGCAAGGGAAGCTGCAGCTACATTCGGCGGAGAACTTGTATATCCTAAGACAGAATGCAACACTTTGACAGAGAAGTCATCAGACTACATACAGGTTGAGGTTAAGAGTGATCTTTGTAAGCGCTACACAACAAGAGTAATCAAAGACGTGAAGATAGAGCAGTCACCTTGGTGGCTTCAGAAGAAGCTCATTGCAGCAGGAATGAGACCTATCAACAACATCGTCGACATCACAAACTTCGTAATGATGGAGTACGGACAGCCGCTACACGCTTTTGATATCAGAAGTCTAGCAGGTGGAAAAATCGTTGTAGATGTCGCAGAGGATGGATCAAAGTTCACAACACTTGACGGAGTTGAGAGAACTTTTGATGACAGCATGCTTATGATAAACGATGCAAATGGACCTGTAGCTGTTGCAGGTGTTATGGGAGGGCTTGATTCAGAAATCAAGCCTGATACTGAGACTGTTGTTCTTGAATCAGCTAACTTTGTTGGCTCTTCAGTAAGGCAGACATCCAAGAAGCTAGGACTTAGAACTGAGGCTTCAGCAAGATATGAGAAGGGCATAGACCCTAACCTCTGTGAGGAAGCAGCTGACAGAGTTTGCGCTTTGATAGATGAGCTTGGCTACGGTAAGGTGCTAGAGGGTTCAGTCGATATCTATAAGAGTCCAGAGCACCCACAGGTGGTAAGCGCTAGAGTTAGCAGAATCAACAAGGTTCTTGGAACTGATCTTTCTAGAGAAGAGATGGTAGCTATACTAGAGTCTCTAGAGATGAAGGTTCAGGGAACTGGAGACGATATGATAGTTACAGCTCCAACAGTTCGTCAAGATATCCTTAAGGAAGTTGACTTTGTAGAGGAAATCGCTAGAATGTACGGCTACGATAACCTTCCAAATACACTTCCTAAGCTAGATGTTAAGGCTGAGAACAGCTTGAGCTGGGAGACAAGAAGAAAGCTTAGAGATCTACTTTGTGCAATGGGTGCTGATGAAATTCAGACATTCTCATTTATCAATCAGAAGATCTTTGATGCGTGCAGAATAGACGAAGAGTCATGGGAGAGAGATACAGTAGATATCATCAATCCTATGGGAGAAGATACAGCTGCTATGAGAACCATACTTACACCGGGCATGCTTGAGGTTCTAGCAAGAAACTATAGCAGAAGTGTAGAGGGCGTTAGAGCCTTTGAGATAGGCAAGGTTTTCAGCAAGAACTACATTCAGTCAGAGGGACTTCCAGATGAGAGCTTTGATCTTTCAATTGGAGTTTACGGTAAGGACGAGAGCTTCTTCACTCTCAAAGGAATGGTAGAGTGCATGTTTGATATGATGGGTATCAAGGATGTTAGCTATATAGCAGAGTCAGAGTATGGAATTTACCACCCGGGCAGATGCGCAAGAGTTGTCAAAGTGACAGAAAAGGGCGAAGAAGTTGAGCTTGGAATCATGGGTGAGGTTCATCCTGATGTTGCATCAAACTACGGAATCGGTGATAAGGTTTACTGCGGAGAGTTCTTCCTAGACAGACTGATTGAGTTCTCAAGTAGAGAAATTCAGTACTCTAAGCCACCTAAGTATCCATCAACATCAAGAGATATCGCTATGGTAGTTAGTGAAAGCACTCCGGTTGCCGAGATAGAAAAGGTAATCAAGGAAGCGGGCACTGAGATTCTAAGAAGTGTTAAGCTCTTTGATATTTATAGAGGAATACAGGTAGGAGCTGGTAAGAAGAGCGTCGCATATAGCTTGACATATAGGCATGACGATAGAACTCTTACCGATGTTGAGACAGAAGAAGCGCACGCAAAGGTTGTAGAAGCACTAAAGAATAATCTGGGTGCGAGCATCAGAGATAATTAGAAATCCTGAGTTCTGCCCGAGGAGGTCAAAATGAGCAAGGTAGATGTAAAAATTTATAATCAGGTTTATACGATTGCCGGAGACTACAGTGAAGAAGTCATCCAGAAAATTGCGGGGCATGTTGATGAGCAGATGAACATCATAGGCAAGGCTGGTCTTGACAATGCAAATGGCTCAGTGGCACTTCTTGCAGCCGTAAATATTACGGAAGAGCTTATGCTTGCAAGGGACGAGGTAGAAAGACTCAGAGCTGATAATGAAAAGCTCAAGGAAGAGATGAAGTACTACATGCAGATGTGGGAACAGTCAAAGAAGAGCTCACAGAACAATAAGGAAAATGTGAGCGAGCTTCAGGGCAGAATCAAAGATGATGCAGCAAGAATGAAGGAGCTACGTGACAAGTGCAGCGAGTACGAGAACAGCTTCTTTGATCTTCAGATGGAGAATATAAAGCTCAAGAACGAGCTCGATAAACTTAAGGCAAAGAAATGAATCAAAAGGCGCTAGAAACATTAGAATACAAAAAAATAATTGCGCAATTGAAGCGTGAGATGGGATCTGCCGCGTCTGCAAAGCTAGCGGATGAACTGACTCCTCTTACTAGCGAAAAAATAATAAAAGAGGAATTAAGGTCGACCACGGAAGCGGTTGACCTTATTGTGCGTAAAGGCCCGCTTCCTACGGGGGGACTTTATGATATTCGAGAAGCACTTTTGCTAGCCAAAAAGGGCGGAAGTCTAACAATGAGACAGCTCCTTGAGGTACAAAACGTGCTTGGTATAAGCTCTGAGGTTGTTGCTTTTATGCACGATGATGCGCTCCCTGAGCTAAAGTATATAGGCGAGATGGCTGATCTAATCGTTGAGTTTACTGCGCTCGAAAAAGAGATTTCAAGGTGCATTTTGACTGAGGATGAGATGGCTGATAATGCATCGCCAAAGCTCAAGGATATAAGAAGAAGCATTCACCAGCAAAATCAGGCGATAAAGAACAAGCTGTCGAGAATCATCACCTCATCGAGCAACAAGACCTACCTTCAGGATACGATTGTAACCATGAGAGATGGAAGGTACGTAATTCCAGTTAAGCAGGAGTATCGCTCCTTCTTTCCAGGTATGGTGCATGATCAATCAAAGGGTGGGGCAACTCTTTTCATAGAGCCGCAGGGCGTTGTCGAACTTAACAACAAGCTACGTGAGCTTGAGGTTGAAGAGCAGTTAGAGATTGCAAGAATTCTAGCGGAGCTCAGCTCAAGAGTGGCAGAACACTATAGGGAGATAAGAAGCAATTTAGAGCTTCTAACCAAGCTAGATTTTATCATGGCAAAGGGAAAGCTTTCATGTAAGATGCATGCAAGCGAGCCTAAGATAGATGCAGATGGAGAGCTTAGACTGATATCGGCAAGGCATCCTTTGATAGAATATAAGAAGGCGGTTCCAGTTGACATCAGAATAGGTGGAGACTATAGAACTCTGATAATTACAGGACCAAATACTGGTGGTAAGACTGTGAGTCTAAAGACGGCGGGGCTTCTTGTAATGATGGCACAAAGCGGACTTCATATTCCGGCGTCGCATGCTAGCACACTTCCAATTTTTGGAGAGGTCTTTGCTGACATAGGCGATGAGCAGAGTATAGAGCAGAGTCTTTCGACCTTCTCATCACACATGAAGAACATAGTTAGCATAATAGATAAGGCGAGCTACGACAGCCTCGTTCTCGTGGACGAGCTAGGTGCAGGAACAGATCCTACAGAGGGTGCGGCTCTTGCAATAGCAATACTTGAGCGTTTCTATGACAGCGGTGCTTTGACCATGGCAACAACTCACTATAACGAGCTAAAGAAGTATGCTCTTGCAACAAGCGGTGTTGAGAACGCTGCGATGGAGTTTGATGTAGAGACGCTGACGCCAACATATAGACTCTTGATAGGCGTGCCAGGAAAGTCAAATGCCTTTGAGATATCAAAGAAGCTCGGTCTTTCTGAGTCCGTAATCGAAAGAGCATCTGAGCATATCAAACACGGCGATATGGAGTTTGAAAATGTCATAAGCTCTATTGAAGACGATAAACGCAAGGCTGCTGCTGATAGACTAGATGCAGAGAGCATGCGAGCTGAAATTGAGGAAAGACTTAAAAAGCTCGAGGAGAAGGAAAAGGCTATTAGCGAAAAGCGTGCAGACATAATCGCAGAAGCTAAGCGCGAGGCCAGGGAACTTTTGAGGGAGACAAAGAGCGCTGTCAAGGACGTGCAAAAAGACCTTAGAAGGTTGCAAAAGTCAGGTGCTCATACAAACCTTAACACTGGAGCTTTAGAAAAGAGTAGGCGCAAGATAAATGAGGCAGAGGATCTGGTTTCAGAGAAAGTCGTAAAGCAGGTGAACAGTGAACCGGTTTCGGCTGATACACTAAAGATTGGAGATAGGGTTAAGCTGTTAACCATCGGGCAAAATGGAACTATTTTGAGCCTGCCAGATGAGAAGGGAAATCTGATGATAAACATCGGAGCACTCAAGGTAAAGGCGAGACTGCAAGACCTTATGCTCATCAACGAGGGTAAGGACAGAAAGCCACAGGCTAAGAGCTCAAGCAAGTACGGTTCACTTTTGAGATCAAAGTCATCAAGCGTTTCTGCTAGCATAAATGTCATGGGTAAGAACCTAGAGGACGCGCTTGCGGATGTAGAGAAATATCTCGACGATGTCTACATGGCAGGACTAGATATGGTTTCTATAATCCACGGCAGGGGCGGAGGAATACTCAAAGATGGAATAAGGCAGATGCTGAAGAAAAAGAAGTATGTCGATTCATACGGCGCTGCTTCATATAATGATGGTGGAGAAGGCGTAACCCTTGTGCGCATGAAAAAGAAGTAAGGCATAGCAGTAGCAAAGGATACTTGCTATGTGCTAGTGCAGTAATATGAATGATATTAGTGAAATATTGAGGTGTAAAATGATAGATTTTAAGAAAGAGATAGCAGAAATAATAGCTAAGAATCTAGAGGGGCTTACTGAGGATGAAATCAAATCAATGATTGAAATTCCGCAGGACCAGTCCATGGGTGACTACGCATTTCCTTGCTTTAGACTCGCTAAGACGATGAGAAAGGCTCCTAATCTAATTGCTGCTGAACTTGCAGAAAAGCTTCAGGGAGAGAAGCTTTTCTCAGAAGTTAGTCCAGTAAACGCATATGTGAATATGTTCGTTTCTAGAGAAGAGATGATGAAGTCAACTGTTTCAGAGGTTCTAGAAGAAAAGGAAAACTTCGGAAGAAGCGACATCGGTGGAAACAAGAAGGTAATTGTAGAATTTTCATCACCTAACATTGCAAAGCCTTTTCACATCGGTCACATCAGGTCGACAGTTATCGGAAATTCACTAAGCAAGATCTACGATGCACTTGGATATGATGTTTTCAAAATCAATCATCTCGGTGACTATGGAACGCAGTTTGGTAAGATGATTTGTGCATACAGAAGATGGGGAAACCGCGAAGATGTTATAAACTCACCTATCAAGACATTGTTAGGATACTACACGAAGTTCCATGTTGAGGTTGAGGAGCATCCAGAGCTAGAGGATGAGGCTAGAGCAATATTCACAAAGCTTGAGCAGGGCAGCAAGGAAGAGGTTGAACTATGGCAGTGGTTCCGTGAGGAGAGCCTCAAGGAATTCCAGAGAGTTTACGATATGCTAGGCATAGAGTTTGACTCATACAATGGCGAGAGCTTTTATTCTGATAAGATGCCTAGGTTTGAGAAGGAACTTTCAGACAAGGGACTTCTTCATGAATCAAATGGAGCTCAGGTTGTAGATCTCGAAGAGTATAAGCTAGGAACAGCTTTGATTAAGAAGTCAGATGGTTCATCGCTATATATTACAAGAGATATAGCGGCGGCTGTTTACCGTAAGGAAAACTACGATTTCTATAAGAATATTTATGTTGTTGCAACTCAGCAGAACCTTCACTTCCAGCAGTTATTTAAGATTATAGAGCTAATGGGATACGACTGGGCTAACCAGTGCGTTCACGTGCCATTTGGAATGGTTAGACTCGAGGAAGGAACTATGTCGACAAGACACGGCCGCGTAGTATTCCTTGAGGACGTTCTAAACGGTGCAATCGAAAAAACGAGAGAAATTATCGAAGAGAAGAATCCAAATATCGAAAACCTAGAGGAGATTACTTCACAGGTTGGAATCGGTGCTGTTGTTTTCAATGAGCTTTCAAACAACAGAATAAAGGACTACACATTTAAGTGGGACCAGATTCTTAACTTTGATGGAGAAACTGGACCATATGTTCAGTACACTCACGCAAGATGTGCAAGTCTACTTCGCAAGGCTGGAGAGGATATCGTAGCTAAGGCGCAGGATCCTAAGAATGTTGACTTTGCTCTTCTAGCAAAGTCGGATAGCGCATATGAGCTAACAAAGCTCATCTATGCCTTCCCAGGAGTTGTTGAGCAGGCTGGTGAAAAGTATGAGCCTTCAATCATCACAAGGCACATAATCGATATCGCTCAGTGCTTCAATAAGTTCTATCATGATGAGCACATCATCGTAGATGATGAGGTTGAGAAGACATCAAAGATAGCGCTTGTAATCGCAACAAAGAGAGTTATTGCTACAGGAATTGGTTTGCTTGGAATGAAAGCGCCGGAGCGTATGTAGATGAGATACGAGGGGAATATCTATAGACCGCCGAGCGAGGCTTACAGCTTGCTCGTTCAGGTTACAATAGGCTGCGCCTACAACAAATGCACTTTTTGCAGCATGTTCAAGGACAAGCAGTTCAGGGTTAGAGACGTTAGAGAAGTAATAGAGGATTTGATTGAGGCGCGAAGCGTCTACTCGCATGTAGAAAAAATCTTCCTTTGCGATGGAGATGCGATGTGCTTATCAACGGACAAGCTGATGTTCATTTTAGAGAATATCAAGGCTTTGTTCCCGGAGGTAAGCCGCGTAGGCATTTACGCGCGCGCTCAGGACATCCTTCGCAAAAGTCCTGAGGACCTGGCTCGGCTTGCGGCGGCGGGCCTTGGGATTGCGTACATTGGCGCCGAGTCAGGCAGCGACCTTGTGCTTGAGAGGGTGAACAAGGGCGCTGGGCGCGCGGACACCGTGGCTGCCGTTCATAAGGCAGAGGAAAACGGCATACGTACATCGGTTACATTTATCTCTGGACTTGGAGGTAAGGAGCTTTGGAGAGAGCACGCGATAGAGACAGGCGAGATGATTAGCGAGATGGACGCATCGTATGTGAGCCTTTTGACATTGATGCTAGATCCGTCGGCTTCGATAACAGATGAGATAGCAAGAGGCGAATTTGAGGTTTTGAGCGGTGAAGAGGTGGTCGAAGAAACATACCTTCTAATGCAGCACGCAAACCCAAAGAAGAGCTGCGTTTTCAGAAGCAACCACGCTTCAAACTATGTATCGCTTCGCGGTAATTTGCCAGAGGATAGGGATTTGATGCTCGCTCAGCTTGAGAGAGCAATGAAGGATAGAGGAATGCTCAAGGATGAGCGCTTCAGGCTGCTCTAGCTTTGATGAGGAATAAGATGAGAATTTTGCTTACAACCCTAAATTCTAAATATGTTCATTCCAACCTAGCACTGAAATACCTTTACGGCGTTTCAGTAGGCTCGGGGCTTGATATCAGCCTTCAGGAGTTTACCATTAACAACGATAGTGACTATGTCTATGGGGAAATCGTAAGAGGCGGATATGATTTAATCTGCTTCTCATGCTATATCTGGAACATTGAGGAAATCAAAATCCTCGCAAGTGAGGTAAAGAAGGCCTGTCCAGATACGAAGATTTTACTCGGAGGACCAGAGGTGAGCTTTGAGACGCAGGAACTCATGAGAGTAAACCCTTGGATAGATTTTGTCATTCGAGGCGAGGGAGAAAACGGATTCTTTGAATTCTGTAAGGCGCTTGTCATGCAGGATGGAGAGCCTAGCTTTGATTTGAAAGCAAGCGGACTTGCGGAGGTAAAATCACTATGCTACAGGTCTGGCGAAGAAATCGTATGTAACGAATTGTCAAAGCCTATGAACCTCAACCAGCTTCCGTTTCCATACGAGTACCTTGAGCTTGAGAGCGACAAAGTCATATATTATGAAAGCGTTAGGGGATGTCCATACCGCTGTAGCTACTGTCTTTCATCGGTCGAAAAGGGACTTCGCATCCTAGACACCGAAAAGGTCGAAAGACAGCTCAGATACTTTCTTGTAAATAAGGTTAAGCAGGTTAAGTTCCTTGATAGAACCTTTAACTTCAGCGAAGCTAGGTCGTATGAAATCTGGAAATTTCTCATAGAAAACGATAATGGTATCACTAACTTTCACTTTGAGATATGTGGTGAACTTCTGACAGACAGGCAGATTTATCTGCTCAAAAAAGCTCGAAAGGGACAGTTTCAGTTTGAGATAGGCGTGCAGACTACAAACCCTGTAACACTTAAGGCTATAGGACGTGACACGGATATAGATTTGCTAATGTCAAATGTACAAAAGCTACAGGAGGGAAGGAATATTCATATTCACCTCGATTTGATAGCTGGACTTCCGCTTGAGAATTACCATTCTTTTGCAAGGTCGTTTAACCGTGTTTACAGCTTAAGACCTGATATGCTTCAGCTCGGCTTCCTAAAGCTTCTTAAAGGAACAAGGGCCTACGATGAGCGCAAGCAGCACGGATATGTATGGAGAGACAGGGCGCCTTACGAGGTAATAAGCAATAGCTATATCTCGGCTAAGGAGCTAGCGCGGCTTAAGATGATAGAAAAGGTTCTAGACCTCTACTATAACCGCGGGGGATTCACTTGGTCGATTGAGTTTATAGAGCGCTCGATATCAAATAGCTCCTTCGACTTTTACGAAATGCTTGCAGATTTCTACTACATGAAGGGATTCCAAAAGCAGTCGCACAGCAAGGAGGATATCTACAGAATTCTCTATGCCTTCGTCTGCGAAAACAAGGATAGGCTTCCGGCGGGCGAGGCAAAGCACCTGATTGAAGAGGATTTAATCAGAACGATGAATCCAGATGCAGTTAAAAAATTTAAGAAAAAAGGATGGGAGTTAAACCATGACTGATAAACAAAAAGATAAAGCGGCAAAGGACGCTAAGGCGAAGGCTAAGGCCAGTGCAAATGGCGAGCCACAGGAGCTTCAGGATAGAATAGGAGAATTTCTATTTCCCCATACAAAGGACTATATCTTTGATGAGCTATCCGAGAACTACCTGAAGAAAAACAACTTCTACGACATTCTTTCAAACGTGCCTGTACCTATTCGCAAGGACGATTTGACAAACCTTACAAATGTCAAAATCGCACATAACATGGCAGTTATCATCGGATGCGATATCAACTTCAAATTCCGCGATAACTATGTCGAGTACATAAAGCGTTCATTCGGCACAGACTTCGCTAAACCTTTGATAAATGAGGGTGTTGAAGCTGCATCAAAAAACGATTTCGACTACGCCTGCATACTCTTTCGCGCGGCGCTCCTGATTGATCCAAATTCATCAGATGCGCTCTACTGCTACGCAAGAGCCTGCAAGGACTCCTACGAAATCGGCGAGGGCGAGGACTATGTTGGAAGATACAAGGCTGAGGCTCTAGAGTCGTTTGAGCGTTTGACCATGGATAAGCCTGACTTTGATATGGGATTCTACTTCCTTGGATACGCATACCTAAACATGGGTCTTTACATCAAAGCTCAGCTGACCTGGAAGGACTTCCTTGCGCTAATAGAGGGAGACGAGAGCGAAGAAAAGAAGGCAATGAGGGAGGAAATCGAGGAAAGACTCGCTGACCTAGAGGAACCCGTTTTGATAGAGACTGGATATAACTGTATCCTATCAAATAGGTTTGTTGACGGCATCAAAATCCTTTCGTCCTACGAGGACAGCGAAAGGTTCAAAAACTGGTGGCCTCTCTGGTACTACCTCGGCATTGCATACAAGAATATCGATGATATCGATAGCGCAGAAGAGTCATTTCGCAAGGTACTGAAGCTATCTCCAAGCAACATCGAAGCAATGACTGAACTTGTTGAAATATACAAGAAAACAGGTGAAAAGGAACTAGAGGAAAAGTACGCAAATAAGATAAAGCTCGTTAAGAGAAATATCGAGGAAGAGCGTGCCGAAAAGAACAAAAGCTACTCCTAGACTAGTGTTTGACACTAGGGCACATTCACTATAAAATACAAGTGCTAAGTAAGAAAGGGAACTGGATTGGAGAATATTTTAAGCTTTATAAAAGAAAAGCCGTGGATAATCTTTGCGGTCTTCACTGCTTTGTTCTTCCTAAGCATGATAAGGCTAGGCTATAAGCAGTGGCAGTATAAGAAATCATTTAAGGCCATCAAAAGCATGAGAAGCGATAGGATCTTATCCAAAATATATCTAAAGATAAACAACGGATACGGAGACTTTTATGATGTTAAGATCAGCACTGACGGCGAAAAATGGGACGATGCATATTTCTCAGAAGAGCGCATAACACCATCGATTCTCGCCTCAGCAGGAATCTACAAGGTGCAGTTTTCGATTAAATCAAGAAAAGGAGTCTCTGCATATCACAGCAAGAAAGGACCTTTCTTTGCAGAGATAAATGTAAAGCCGTTCAGAGACACGATGCTCGTGTTTGATGATGATACATTAGCCTGCTGGCAAGAAGATTACGAAGGATGGAAAGCAAATGAGTGATTTAAGAATTAACTTTATCGACAACTGGGAAAAGAAAGATGTAAATTTAGCTGAGCTCGAATCAGCTCTAGAGAGTGGAAACTCATCAATATACACAAATCCACGCCTAAATAAGGTGGCATCAAAGTGGAAGAAGTTCGCAGAAAGAGGAGTTTCAAACCTATATCTAATCAAAGAACTAGACGATGACGGAGTAGCTTGCGCATGCTATGCATACTCAATCAAAGATGGCATAATCGATGACGAAATGCTAGAGAGAATCAGAGAAATCTGCGCACAAAGCCTGTCATCTGGTGAGATGAGAGCGGACGGCTCATTCTGCAAGCCAGATGAGTGGTGGGATTCAAATCCAAAGCGCTCAATCAAAGCGGTAGAGTCCGGCAGTGCAGACAGCCTAAAGCAGCACCTAGATGCAGAGCTATATCCACACGGAATAGTTATTGACATCAGAAGTATCAAAGCAAAGCACGCTGGCGAACTGGCTTGCTCAGCAGTCGCATGGGGCGTAAGCACATCCTTCTTCAAAAAGGGTGCATATATGAGCACACTAATCCATAACGATTCCCTATAGACGAAAGCATCTAAAATAAACTTGACAATTAGCTAGTATAGGTGTACAAATAGTGTAACAAGCTTAGAGGTTGAAAAGTATCCGTCTCCAACGCGCCACCGAAATGGTGGGTCGAGAAATGCGGGCGACCAAAGGCGGTCCCGCCTAAGCTTATTAGAGAGAAAAACAGATATCTTCGGATATCTGTTTTTTATAAGCAGAATCCGTTTAACTAGAACAGAAATTATTATAGACATCTGTGTGGGGAAGTTATACTATATAGATCAATCAGGAAAATAAAGGAGGTAGAATAATGGATTTCAAAGAAATGAGAAATACACTTGAGAAAATGGCAAATGATAATTTTGAGGATTTTACAAAGGCTTTGATTAGCTTTGAAAAAGGAATTAATGATAAGGAATCATTAGACAAAATATATCAAGTTTATATGGATAATGACTCTATGGGACTCCTTAATGATGAGTTTGATTATTTGATTGTTGAATCAAGAGAAAATATGTAGATCAAAAATGCTGTATTTATAGCGAATAGACTTAGTTATTTATATGATAATAATATTTTGATATAATAAAGCTAAGTTATATTATTCAAGGGAAAGTGTTTGATTATGTTATATGATAAAACAGATAAATACAGCATAGAAAAATATGCACAAAAATTAGTCGGAAAAACATTTAATGATATTTGTAAAGAGGACTTAAATGACACAATTGTTATTGAGTCAGAGAATACTTATGCACTTGCCCATGGGAATAAGAAAAGAAAAGGCGGATTAGGAGAAATTGTTGAAGAACGATTCTTTCAATATAAAGCAAATAGTGATTCTAGGCCTGATTTTAAAGAAGCTGGAGTTGAGCTTAAGGTAACACCATATAAGATTAATAAGAACAAATCTATTTCGGCAAAAGAAAGATTAGTACTTACGATGATAGACTATAATTCTGTAATAAATGAAAAAGAATTTGATAGTAGTCATTTTTGGTATAAATCTCAATGGCTTTTATTAGTGTATTATTTATGGCAAAAAGAGATTAAAGATAGACTGGATTATCGTATCGACTATGCACGTTTATTCACACCATCTGAAGAAGACCTCGAAGTAATACGAAATGATTACTTTAAAATCATTGAAAAGATAGAAGCAGGATACGCACATGAACTCTCTGAGTCAGATACAATGTACCTTTCAGCATGCACTAAAAGCTCTGATTCATCAGTTGTTAGGGCTCAACCTAATAGTGATATACCAGCGAAACCAAGAGCTTTTGCGTACAAGAGTTCATATATGACGTATGTACTAAACCACTACATACATGGGGCTAAGCCTAAATATGAATCGATAATAAAAAATGACAATATAAAAGATATTGAGGCTTATATAACGGATAAAATTAACAAGCATAAGGGGAAGTCTGTAACAGAATTATGTGCAGACTATGATATTGAATTCGACAAAATCCCAAAGAATTTATATGCGATGTTAGCATATAGAATGCTAGGGATAACTAGTAATAATGCTGAGGAATTCGTAAAGGCTAATATAAAGGTTAAGACTATCCGTATAGATAAGAACAATACAATCAAAGAAAATATGTCTTTTCCTACTTTTGATTTCATAAGTATTACTAAGCAGGATTGGGAGGAATCTGAATTCTACGAACTACTAAGTAGCACTAAGTTTTTATTTATTGTATATCATGAGAGAGAAGATGGACTATATAATTTTGATCATGCACAATTTTGGAATATTCCATATAAAACACTTAACGGAGAAGTAAAAGAGGTATGGGAGGAAACAAAGCAGATAGCTCTAAACCCGCCTTCTGTATTAAAGCAAGTTAATGGTAAATATAAGGGAATATTTCCTAAGAAAACAGATAATCCAGTATGCCATGTTAGACCACATGGAAAAGATTCAAAGGACACATTACCTTTGATTGATGGCAGAGAATATCCAAAGCAGTGTTTTTGGCTAAACAATTCATATATACTTTCAGTTATTGAAAATAATTAACTCTGCCCCTTGATCACAATATTATAAAATGGTATAATTCTATTATTGCACAGACATATGGTTTGGCATTTGCCAAAGGTAAGAACTTTAAAGTTCGGTCTGTCTTACAAGCGAAATTGGAGGGCTTATATGAATAAGACAATAGTAGAGCTATTTGCAGGCGTAGGAGGGTTCAGACTTGGATTTGAAAGGCTAAATTCTGGATGGGAGACTGTTTGGTTTTCCCAGTGGGAGCCTGGGGCAAGAACTCAATGGGCACACGACTGTTACATTGAGCATTTCGGTGAATCTAAGGATATTAATGGTGAAGTCACAACGGGAATTGACATATCGGAAGTTGATAAATCTTCCATACCAAGTCATACACTTTTAGTTGGGGGATTTCCTTGTCAAGATTATTCTGTGGCACACAGTTTATCAACATCAAAGGGGCTAGAAGGCAAGAAAGGCGTTCTCTGGTGGCAAATAAGAGATACAATAATAGCTAAGAAACCGCCATTTATATTACTAGAAAATGTCGATAGACTTATAAAATCACCGGCAAAACAAAGGGGACGTGACTTTGGTGTTATACTTGCGTGCTTAAATGAATTGAACTATAGTGTTGAATGGCGTGTAGTCAATGCTGCTCATTACGGTGGACCACAGCGCCGTAGACGTACATTTATATTTGCATATTTGAATGATACTAAGTATGGAGAAAAACAAGCTAAGATCCCAATGATAGATATAATAAACAGAGATGGATTCATGGCAAATGCATTTCCAATATCAATGGAACTTACTAAATTTAGCGAAGTCAAACTATACGATGATGTTGTGGATGTATCAGATAAGTTTAGTTTTTGTTTTGAAAATGCTGGTGTCATGAGAGAGGGAAACATCATTACAGGTAAAGTAGTTGAGCAAGAAGAACCACCTATCACACTTGGAAGCATACTAGAGCCATGCGAAAATGAGGATTATTTTGTTAGCAGCTCTGACTTACCATCATGGGTTACAATGAAGGGCGCTAAGAAAAAAGAACGAACTACTGCAGATGGACACAAATACACATTCTCTGAAGGAGCAATTCCGTTCTTAGACTACCATAACAAACCGGGTAGAACAATGCTAACCAGCGAAGGGACAAAGAACAGGAGCACACATATTGTTGCAGATCCAGGCACGGGGACTATTAGGATATTGACTCCCGTTGAATGTGAAAGATTGCAAGGATTTGATGACAATTGGACTGAAGGAATGCCTGACAGAATGCGGAGGTTCTGTATGGGAAATGCACTAGTAGTACCTATGGTAACTAGAATGGGAAAAGTGCTAGATAAAATTATTGAAAACGAATAAAGGACTATAGGACAAAAAGTGTTGATAAAAATCGCCATACACATTGAGAATTCAATGTCTGTGGCGATTTAATGTAGGGCGCATAGTCCGTGCTGAGCACACAATGTGTGCGAAGTATAATCCACCCGCTATGTGGGTGCGCAACGAATGTTACACAAAAAAATTACCTTCGCGTCATAATGTGGTTGTTCAAGCTACATTGTAACGAAAGGAAGGTGACTTTTATGGTGTAATGTGATAAGACATATGTTACAGAAATAAATAAAAAAAGAGAGGAACTTTGGTACAATAGGTTTTACCACAAACTTTCAAGTACTAAAGGAGTCCTCTCATGAAAAGTATAACCGAAGAAATGCGTTTCCGCCAGCGTTTATGTGAATATGCAATTAAACATGGTGTAACACGTGCTGCAATGCGATATCATACTAATAGACAGTTTGTCTATCGCCAGTTAGAAAAATACAATGGAGATGTCAGAAGCCTAGCGCTTAAATCAAGAAGACCCCATAATAGTCCTAACGCTCACATAAAAGAAGAACTTGCCTTAATACGCAGAATGCTTAAACGTAATGGCGTATATGGATTGGCAGAGGTTTTTATCAGATGCAAAGAGAAAGGCTATACAAGAAGCTTTGCAAGCATGTGCCGGCAAATACGAAAAAAAGGGTATAGAAAGCCAATAATACATAAAAAGAGTTATTGTAAGTATGAGCACATGGAAGGTAAATATCCAGGTGATAAGGTACAAATAGATATAAAGTATGTGCCGGCTGAACGTATACGATTTCCAAGCTACGGAAATAGATACTATCAAATTACAGGAATAGATGAATACAGCAGAAAAAGAGTACTAAAAATAGTAAAAGAGAAGAGTACATACGAAACCTGTAAGTATTTGCATGAATTAGAAAAAAGAATGGGCTTTCCTATTCGAATGATTCAAGTTGATAATGGCAGTGAATTTGTAAATGATGGAGATAGGACAGAACGTGAGAGCGCATTTGAGAAGGCTGCAAAAGCATTGAATATGGAGTTAAGAAGGATAAGACCATATTCACCTTGGCAAAACGGTAAAGTCGAAAGAAGCCATAGAGAGGATGGAAAGATTCTCTATGGAAGAAAAGTATTTACAAGTGAAAAAGACCTAAGAAAATAAGTGTCAAAGCATGAGGCTAGATATAATAAGACAGCAAAGACAGTTCTTGATTTCAAGAGCCCAAACGAAGTTGTATCGGAATACTTCTCAAAGTGTAACATATGTGTTGACAACTAAGAAACATGAGTCTAACAGCAATATTTTTTGTTTGCAATTAAAAATCCTTTGTGGTAGAATCAAGACACGATATAAGTTAGACATAACTAACCAACAGAAAACAAAGGATGAGAGGTCGTTAAAAAATCATTATGAGGAAAACAGCAAAACAAAGCGGGCGCAGCCTGTTGGGGGCTTTTATCGCCGCGCTTATGATCGTTTCGCAACTTTGCTGCGGGATGACCGCTTTTGCCGACACCGCAAAAGAAGTGAAGGGTGTTTTGGTGAGCGAGTACAACAAGGGCAGCACGAAGGTGGAGCGCACGGGAGATTTCGCCGACTATCAGAACTGGTTCGACAACATCGTATCCGTAGAGGTCGACGGTGTCCCTTTTACAAAGGATTCCGATAAGCCGGGCGGCTACGAAAAAGAGGATTTCGGCATATATGAGCCGACTGTTGCGATCTATACGGATTACGGTGCCGTTAAGAAATATGTAATAAAATCTAAGGGCTACAAAGATTTTGTTTGGCAGGGAGAGCAGAAGGATGAGGCAGGATCCACTCCTTCGGAAGAACCGTCGGGGCCGAGCAACATATTGAAGCCTTCGGCGATCAAACTCGATAAAGCGGATTCAAAATCGACACAGACATTCCTTACGGATCAGTCGAAGTCCAAAGAGTTCGAGGCGTGGCTCAAAAATATCGTATCGGTCACGATAAACGGGGAGAGCAGCAAATTTTCATATGACGATTTCAGCTATCTCGGACTCGATCCTTACATCGATATACCGAGCGCATACGATCCGACGGCTAAATACGTAATAAAAGCAAAAGGTTATTTCGACTTCGTTTGGCAGGGCAAAGAGCTGCCGTCGAAAGATTACACGGATAGTGACAATCACAGCGACACGGGCGACAATCCCGGAGAAACTCCGGCGGTAAAAAAAGCGCTCGGAGACTTTCACACAGTGACCGTGTCGAACGATAAAAATCCGTGCGTCCAGGTGTTCAAGGGCAAAGACTGGCAGCCGACCGAGAAGTGGATGGAAAGCGTGAAAGAAGTCTACGCCAACGGTGAGAAAGTAAAGTTCGCTGTTAATTCGTTCTTCGACGATGACCTCGGACCTTTCGGCTTCCACTACATGGACATCATCACAGATAAGGACGAACTGCGCAATTTGATAATAAAATCGCCTAAGTACGAAGATTTTATCGAGCTCTTCGGCGAGGGTGCCGTGGGCGAAAAAAGCATCATCGCCGCTCCGGGTGCTTTCACGTCGCCGGAGTCGGTCAGAGCGGATTTTACGAAAGTTGATATTTCGATAAAAGGGACTGAAAAAGTTCTCGCGTACGATATTTTCCTCCGCGATCTTCAGGGGAACAAAGTAAAGCCGAACAAGCCGGTAAAAGTTTGCATACGTATACCGAAAGGTTCAGGCGCACCGGATCACGTTTACCACATCGTGAACGGCAAAAGGACCGAAGAGAAGTTCGCACTCGAGGAAGACGGCGGATATGTCGTGTTCGAGACCGCCGATTTTTCGGAGTGGGCGATAGTTTGGGGAGACCCGGCGGAAGAAGTCAATACGGGCGACAATCAGGCCACGGGTGACCAGACGAAGCCGGCCGACAACGCAGGAAAGTCTGCGAATAAGTCCGAAGTCGCGGTCGTAAAAAGCGGACCTTCTACAGGTGACGCGAACAGCATCGGTCTCTACTCGGTGCTCGCCGTTGCCGCCCTTGCAGGCATGTATGTGTTTTACGGCAAAAAAAGAGGCGGAAGGTCATATAAGAATTAAGCGAATAAAATAAGACGATATGATCCTGTAAAAGATCGAATTTTACCGAAGTGAGGGTGTGGCGCGTAAGCCGATCTGGCTTATAAAATCGCACACTCATTTTGTGTGCGGCGTTTTTTTCGAACTTTTATCGGCGCACTCCAAATAAACGTTCGGAGAAACGCCCGAAATCGGCACCTTTTAGCCCCGAAACGACCGATAAAACGATTTTACCGCTTTATAGGTAGTAGTTTAACTTTCTTCATACTGTATCTGAATGGGATTTGGAGTCCGACACTTATAGGAATAGCAATAATGTTCGGTTTCGGCAACGCGTTTGATACCGTAGTTTCGGGTCTTGCATACAGATACTATCTAAAAAGAAATAAACTTACAATCTTTAATCCGAATTAAAAATCACCTCTGAGACTGTTTGGATTTATTCAAATCAAATTGCTTGGAATAAAGCGATTATCTGAATCAATAGGAATTGTATCTTCTGATTCGGATGAAGACTTTGAAGAGTATTTACTGAACCATGGGTCTAAGGAATGGGTTGAGTATTACCTGAAAGTAAAAGCCTATAAAGAGCGTGAATACAAAAAAGGGTGTATTGTAAACTGATTTATACTCTAGATTACCGTTTCACTGCAATTAAAAGCACTTAGAATTTGGGCTATAGGACAAAAAGTGTTGATAAAAATCGCCATACACATTGATAATTCAATGTCTGTGGCGATTCAATCTTTTTTGAAAGAAGATTAAGGGTGGACAAAAAGTGTTGATGAAAAGTTTCTAATCTATTCAAATTTCAACGTTAAAACGTGGTATATCTTCCTTAGAATTAATGTTCTTGGAGGAATATATTATGAAGCAGGTTAATTGTCCCATTTGTGGATCTAAATGTGTCAAAAATGGCAAACTAAAATCGGGAAACCAAAGATGGCTATGTAAGTCTTGTAAGTTGGTATTTACGCCAAAGATAGATAATGATACTAAACAGCTTCAGCAGTTCTTAAATTGGCTATTCAGTAAAGAAGTACAAAGTAATATGTCAGGTGGTGGAAGAACTTTTAGAAGAAAGACCTCCAAGTTTTGGGATATATGGGTTATGTCACCAAAGATAGAAGAACCAAAAGATGTGCTGTATTTAGATGGCATATATCTATCACGTAAATCGTGTATTTTGATATGCTGTGACAAAGATTATGTGTTAGGGTGGTATCTATGCAGGTATGAGCATTCAGGAGCCTGGGAGGCTCTAATGAGCCGTATAGCAGAACCTAAAGTGGTTGTATCAGATGGTGGAACGGGGTTTAGAAAAGCCCTTAAGAGAAAGTGGCCTAAGGCAAAGCATCAAAGATGTGTATTTCACGTGTTTTCACAGGTTAAAAGATATACGACGAGTAGACCAAATACTTTAGCAGGTCTAGAGCTTTATGCATTGGCTAAGGATCTGTTTGATGTTAAAAGTGTTGAAGATTCAAAGATATGGGTTGATCGTTTTACAGCTTGGATTGTGAAGCATAAGCGTTTTTTAAGCGAAGTAACATATGATGAAAATGGCAAATCAAGACCTAAGCATGAAAGACTGATAAAGGCTGAAAAATCAATAATAAGACTGCTTAATGATAATACTCTATTCACATATCTTGATAAAGAATTAAGAGCTGAGTTTAAGATACCATCGACAAACAATCGAATAGAAGGTGGCGTAAATGCTTGTCTTAGGGAGATGCTACATAACCATAGAGGTTTGTCTGTTGAGATAAGAATTAAAGCGGTCTTTTGGTGGTGCTATATGCACTCACCAAAACCGCTTTCTGCTTCTGAGATATTAAAAACAATGCCTACAAACAAGAGCATAGATGATATTTACAAGAAGATGACTGCTAAGAAACAACTAGAAAATACTATCCCTATGTGGGGAGATGCAGTTGTATGGAGCGAGCTACATCATTCAAGTAACTATCCGGTTTATTGGGATTAGTCATCAACACTTTTTGTCCTATAGCCCAGAATTTCATTTTCTGAAGTGCTTTTTAAGTGCTTGCTTTCTATTTTTCTTGTATTTAGATACTTTTAGTTACAATCTCAATAACTACTTAATTTAATGTACAGATAAGAAATCTAGGTATATTTTTTTCATTATCGTGTATGAACTTGATAGAACATAAAAATATCACTGAATGAAAATCAAAAATATCACTGAATGGATTATTGAAGTGGTCAAATATCCCTATAGACTATCTGAATTGTATGGAAGAGAAAAATCGAGTGCTATAGGACAAAAATCGTAAATAATATCAAATCATTATTAGTTACTTCTTTTGTAGATTAAGCTTATTGTACCAACGTTTCAACATGGATTCCAAACTGGTTTTCCCATTACTATCTGTATAAATGAGAAATTTTTGTAGCAGTTTTGGGAATATATATTTGCCTGTTTCGGTCAGGTCTTTGTTTAGATATACCATTTGAAGGATACGGTTCTGCTGATCTAGAGGGTTCTTTACAAGTAGCTTTCTTTCGAAGCAGAACTGCAAGAACACAATGTTTTTGTCATAGAAATCCTCCACTACAGCTGCTCCAATGCTGGTATATGTAATGTCGTAAACCAATCGCTTATGGTCGAATTTCTCCGCATAGAGTAGTTTTAAAGCTGTTTTCCAGTGTTCCTCTGGTATTATCAACATCTTATGTAAGGCTGTGCTTGAGTAGCCATGGTAGACAGGTTCTGGGTGTCCAAGCAAGTCATTCAAGCTGTCTGCATAGACAAAGCACAACTTGTCGTCAAACAATCCTCCGATAAAGTTACCGTTGCAGTACAGCATATAGTCCTTAGACTTAGCTGGAGAAAAAGAAAGACTATATTCTTGTAAATCTAGGTTTTTATATAGTTTGTTTAAAAAATCTATTGATGTCATATATAACTTCTCCAATGCATATAAATCAAAAAATGAATAACACTTATTTATTTAATCAACTGTATTTTATCACAGATACAAATTTCCTAAAAGTTTAGTTTTGTTCTATAGCCCTTAGTTTTAACCTTAATCAAACCTATAGCCCTAATCCAATCAGATTAAAAAATCCCTAGCCTCATGGCTAGGGATATCTTTTGTGTGGTTGCGGGGACAGGACTTGAACCTGCGACCTCCGGGTTATGAGCCCGACGAGCTACCAGCTGCTCTACCCCGCGATATTAAGTTTGTGATCTTACAGAAAGTGGTGCCGGTGACCGGGGTCGAACCGGTACGATCCGTGAGGATCACGGGATTTTAAGTCCCGGGCGTCTGCCAATTCCGCCACACCGGCGAAAAAAATGGCTCCGAGAGTGGGGCTCGAACCCACAGCCTACCGGTTAACAGCCGGTTGCTCCACCATTGAGCTATCTCGGAATACCTAACAAATTGCGTTAGCAACAATACATATTATAAGGGAAGTGTATATATTTGTCAACAAAAAAATGCACACGAATCCAATTCTGATAATTTTATTTAGTAAGCACTGTCATCTTTAAGCTCGGAAGAAAGGACTTCATGGACAAGCTTTCGCCAGAGATGAGGGCAGAATATGATCACGAGGCCTATGTAGTAAAATAAATATTTATATCAAAGATAGAGCAGGGTGAGTGCCCTGTCTCTATCTTTTTTGATGCATCAAAGCAAGGGCTTACTCAAACTCAAAGCTATGAAGAATTTTAAAATATGGTATAATATTGGTATAAATCTATTGCGAAAATTAAGCTGAATTGGGACGGTAACATCTATGAAAAAGTACGTCGTTTTGTTTATTATAGGAATCGCGGTTCTCCTTTTGATGGGATGCTCTAATCCTAAGGAGGATAAGGCAAGAATTGATAAATATCTTGATAGAGTTTATGGGGAAAATGAATATACACTTGAGCAAAACCCAAAGCATAAGCGTTACTATATTGTAAGCCTTAAGAAATATCCGGGCCTGAAGTTTGATGTTACTGTTTCGCACCAGCCTCTTATGGACTCGTATGTATGGGATAATTTTGACGAGGTTTTTACCAAGCATGTAATAAAGACGTTCAAATCTTCAACGGATATGGGAAAGGATAAGATTGAGTTTTTGGACCCAGATCTCGCATATTCTGCTAAGGTCAAATCCATAGATGAACTGAAGGCTTCCTACGAAAGATTTTTAGCATTTATCGACATGGTTCGCGAGAAGTATACTGCTTTGATTGATGTAGAGTCCATGCCTTTGAGATTTGATATTAGGGGCATCAGATTCAAGGGTGATGTTAGCGATGAGAGCAAATATGTAGATGTTGGAAGAGCAGAGCATGGCAAGGTTACAATGAAGAGCTTTGAAGAGCTATATGCAGAGCTTTCGCCACAGATTCAGACACATGCTGTAAACCCAAATGGAGTGCTGATTCGTGCAAGTTCGGGACGTACATTTATGCTTGGAGGAGATACTTTTGAGGACTGTCTTTACAAGGCTATGGATGTAAATAATCCAAATGGGGAAGATTTAAGCAGCATAGTTTTGCAGCCAGGAGAAATCAGCGAAACATATACACTAGAAAAGAAAGACGATTATAGAAGTGCCAAAATAGATATTCAGGTGAAGAATATGACAGACTCACCTTGCTCGCTCTACGATGCAACACTGTACAAAATGGTAATCTCAAACTCTGAAACTGTATTCATTAAAGATAAATTGATAGAGCTATATTATGACGAGAACAATGAATGGGTTGATCTATATAAGGATCTGAATATATCAAAGCCAAAGACTGAGCAGGAGAGAACCGAAGGTGTCCCTTTCAAGAATATTAAGGTTCTATTCTTAGAGTCGCAAAGTTCAAAGGGCATAAGGACTGTCATCGTAACATTTAATCAGTAGTAAGCCATCAGAGACGGATTATTTAGTAGGAAAACTATGGAAAAATACAAATTTACAGTAACAACATCAAAATCAGATATTATTATAGGATTAGCCTCTCCGGCACTTTTTATGCTTCCTATACTAGGCATAAATCTTGCAATATTTTATCTTGGAGCAAAGGATTTTATCAAAGAAAATCAAGTAAGCCTATTTATAATAGTCGCAACCTGCTTAGCAGGAGCCTTTGCTCTAATCAAGAAAATACAGCAAAGCCTGATAAAGGATTACATAGTAGAAATTTACAGTGATAGAATAAGGGTTTGGCAGGGGAGCGAAGAACTTTTGTCTGGAAAAATCATAGATTGCAAGGCTAGTATCAAGATGGACGAAATGAATGCCAAATCAGTTAATCTAGATATATATACTGATAGTGGAAATGTTAAATTTAGGGCTCGTGCTAAAGAGTTCAGGAAGATAACTGGAGTTAAAACCAGTAACCCTCTGGGAACAAGTGAGATGAGCGATATGGAGGAGATTTATTCTCTTGCGCAAAAGATAAGGATGTAGAGATGGCAAGAGGAATAAAATTTCACAGCATTTATTACAGGTACTTCATATTCATTTTGATGTTTGGGCTTACAAGTTTTTACGCAATCGCATTTAATCAAGTAGGGGACAAACCCTTAGAAATAGGCTTTGGTAAATACGAAATGCACATGAGTCCATATCAGTTTGCATGTAGAGGCTTTGCTATTTTGATAGTAATAAGCCTTGTTTTGCATTTTACAAGCTGGAAGTTTTCAATCGGAAAATCGGGCATATACATCAAAAAGATAAATATCAGCGTGCCGTGGGAGGAAGTTGATGCAGTTGCTCATGTATGGATAAATGCAGTTTCTGGAGGAGGATATCCGAAATCACTTTATAATAGAAAGAGCCTGATTATCTACCGAAAAAATGGACTACCTATATGTGTTTATAACATTTCTCTGCTAAGTATCTTTTTGATAAAACTATTTAGACCGCAGATACGCAGTAATATTTTGATTGCAAGCATGGCAAGCCTTTTCAATATTTTGATGAATGTAGCCTTAATTTATGCAGGTTTAGTTTTGCACTACGATATCAAAAGTATAGGAGTATTACTTGCATTTATTGCAGTTTATGCCATAAAAGCACTAATTGTGCCACTAGTTCTTGCAGCACACCAAAACGCAATTCACGGCAAGGTGATTTTTCATGACAGTATACAGAAAAGGGATAGAACAAAGGCTATAAACGTGTAGCAAAAGGAGATAGACATGGAAGATATGAACATCAGATTAGATGAGCTTCTTCAGAAACAAAAGGATTACTTTAGAACTGGTGAAACCAGGGATATTGAGTTTCGTATATCAAAGTTAAAGCGCCTAAAGAAGGCCATTAAAATCTACGAGCAAAAGATACTTGATGCGCTCCGAAAGGACCTCGGAAAGCCTGAGCAAGAGTCCTTCTTTAGTGAAGTAGGGGGAATATATGCAAGTATAGACCTATTTGTAAAGAACCTAGTAAAGTGGGCTAAGGCAAGGGCCGTTAACACGCCAATGGTTCAGTATGGTGAAAGCTATATAGAGTATGAGCCTTATGGAAGCGTTCTTATAATCGTTCCCTTTAACTATCCGTTTCAGCTTGCAATGGAGCCACTGATTGGAGCGATTGCGTCAGGAAACACTGCGGTTGTAAAGCCGAGCGAACTTGCGCCAGAAACCGAAAAAGTTATCACGGATATAATAAGGGATGCCTTTGATGAAAACTATGTCGCATCTGTATGCGGCGGCGTAGATCTTATCACAAAGCTTCTAAGCCAGCGCTTTGATTATATCTTCTTCACAGGAAGCGTACGCGTTGGAAAAATCGTCATGGAGGCAGCATCAAAGAACCTAACTCCTGTTACTCTTGAGCTAGGAGGAAAGAGCCCGGTATTTGTGGATGAAAACTTTGATGTAAGGCTTGCAGCAAAGCGAATAGCTTGGGGAAAGTTCCTAAACAATGGACAAACCTGCATAGCGCCAGATTATGTGCTGGTTCATGAGAGCAGAAAGCTTGCTTTGATAGAGGAACTAAAAGCCGTAATACACGAGCACTACGGCGAAAATATCAAAGAAAATCCTGACTACGGACGCATAATAAACGAGAAACAGACGGAAAGACTTGCAAAAATACTAGAAAGCGATAAGGATTTAGTGGTCTTCGGTGGGGACTTTGATGTAGAAAAAAGGTATATAGCACCTGCCATTCTTGATCTAGGAAAACTTGGGGATGCCAGCGTAAGTGACAGTGCAGCTATGGCAGATGAAATATTTGGACCGATACTTCCTATAGTTTCATACGAAAGTTTAGATGAAGCTGTTGATAGGGTCAGATATGGGGAAAAGCCTCTTGCAATGTATATTTTCTCAAAGAATAAAGAATATACAGAGAGTGTAAAGAGCAGAATATCAAGTGGGAATATTACAATTAACGACACTGTTAAGCATGTTTCTATAGATAGCCTGCCTTTCGGCGGAGTAGGCCATTCTGGTATGGGTTCCTATCACGGTAAATACAGCATAGAGACCTTTTCACATAGACGTGGCGTTTATAGGAATAAGGCAAGATTTAACATCAAGCAGATTGCCCCACCATATAATGAAAAGGCCTTTGAATTTTTGAGAAAGTTGTTTAAGTAATAGTGCGAGGGAAGGAAGGACAATTTAGAGATGAGTAAGGGAAAGCCAAGCAGAGAAGAACTTCTAAACTTGATAAGAAATAATGCTGAGTTAAATCACAGGCTCATGTGTGACTGCGATATTTATTTTTTAGAGCAAAATCAGGACACGGAGTTTCAGGGTCATGGAGAGATATTTTCTATGGAGGGAGAGGTATTTGCGCGTGACGGTAGTGGTGGCGAATTTCTTTTCCTTGAAGATGGAAGCATTGGACTTATAAGCAGTGAGGGCTCTGTGGGCAGAGTTTCCGAAAGTCTAGATAAACTTCTTGAGTTTTTGATCTGTGCTGGATGTATATCAGATTTCAATTGTAAATACTTATATTGCAATGATAAGCTTATAAAGATATTCTGTGAAAAGTATATAGAAAAGCAAAGGACGAATTGTCAAATCGAGGGATTTAGCTGGGACGAAAGCAGAGCTTCCTTGGCAAAGGAACTTTCGCTAGACTTTAGTCCGAATAGCTTCCATGAGCTTGCCATGGACTTTTATAAATCGGCGACAAGAGAGCCACTATTTACATGTAGATTTGGAAGTGACGATGATGCATATGTATGCGATGGCATAATGTCTGACATCATCGGACTTTGGACAAAAGAACTCGTTGGAATGAGCGAGGAAGAGATCTTGGCAATGACTAAATAATGTTTAGTAAACTTTGTTTTGTATGTAATATCCTATGTATATAGACGAGTTTTTTATCCTCAATTATTTGATAGAAGATAATATATTTGTTGACTAGACATTTTCGAAAACCTCTGCAGCGAAGATACGGATCATTGACAAGTGCAAACCTATATGGAAAAGTAGCAAGACCCTCAACTGAAGCTTCAATTTTATCAAGTAGATGGTCTGCAGTATATGGTGAATCTAAGTCTCTAGATATATATGTGATTATATTTCTTAAATCATTATGGTATTTCTTAGAGACGATTATCTTATAGCGATCCATTTTTTATCTCCGCTCTAAGTTTTTCTATGGATTCATTAAAGTCCATAGTGTTACCACTGGTAAAATCGAATTCACTCTGCTCTAAAAGGCGATATAGTTCATATCTATCCATAAGCTTGTTGAATGAATCTATATTCATAACAGCTAAGTCGCCTCGGCCATTTTTGGTAATGTAAACTGGTTCACCTGTTTCACGGCAGTATGAAGATATGTCGTTATAATTATTTCGTAAGTCTGTGCTTGATTTTATATTTGGCATAATAAACCTCCTCTGTCTAAAGAAATTATACATTTATTTCTTTAGCAAGTCAATTTTGTATTATAAATAACCAAGGAGAAAGTTATGGAACTACGTATTCCTGAAGAGGGCAAAGCCGTTTATGTAGGAGAAGATGAAATTCTTCTAGCCTACTATGGTAGCGAAATTGAGCTACGCTTCAAAACCGAGCCGCCACATGGCGACAGAATATATTCGGCAAGGCTACCTATTCTTAATAAAAACCTGCCATTTTGCATATATGGGAGAAATTTAGTGTTTCTAGACGCCTACTACCTGATTGCAGAAACTGTTGAAGTAGGCACGTGGTCGCCTATCACTAGCATGATGATTAATATACATACCGGAAGTTATGCAAGTCTCGGAAACTGGTATACAGATATAGAAATGAAACATAGAGGCGTCAAACTGAAGAACAGCTTTGATGGTAATTCGCTAAGGCTCAAAGATTTAGATAAGCTCGAATGGATAGAGCTCTGAGGAGGATGTATGACAGCATTTGAAAACTTTGATTGGAATTCATTTTGGCAAAATGATAGCAATAAGTTAATCCACTTTAAGGGTGGAAAGCTCAAAGAAGAAGATATAGAGCGTGTTGAGAAGGAATTTGGATATAAGCTTCCTGACTCATATATAGAACTACTAAGGAGTCAAAATGGAGGAGCGCCTTTTTACACTCTTTGCTACTATGAAGAGGATGGTGAATTTACACCAGTTTATTTAACTGCTATTTACGGTGTGGACCCTAAATTAGAGTATTCTATCTGCGGAGATAGTGGAGCAAAGATGATATATAATAAATGGGCTTATCCAAACATCGGACTTCCAATTGCATTCACTACAAGAGATGGACATGCGATGGTATTCCTCGATTACAGCGAATGTGGATCAAAGGGAGAGCCTAAGGTGGTATTGATAGAAAAGGAAAAGGACTATAAGAAAATTTTGCTTGCAGAAAACTTTGAGACCTTTATAAAAAGTCTCCGCAAATACCTAACTATGGTAACTATTGATGAGTTTAAGGCTTTGAGTGAAGATGAAAAGGCTTTCTTTATAGAAAGACTAAACGATGAGTTTGAGACAAAACGAATAGTCGAGTATCTAAGTGCCATAGGAGCCCAAAACTTGAGCAGCAGACTTCTTGGAGCGCTGGCTCGTGCATACAACAATGATAGAAAGTACAAGAAAGCCATTGAAATCATGGACCTTATTCCGGAATCAGACAGAGATGCAATTTGGTACTATAGATACGGATTTACCTATACATACAGGCGATTCCCAAATACTGAAAAGTATATGCTGAAAGCACTTGAAATGTTTGATAAGGCAGTTGATATTGCCAAGGACAAAGAAGTCATAGACTGGTGTATGGAGCCTATAGAATGCAGCAGTATCGAAGGTTTTCTCATGGAACACAAAGCCGAGTTTCCTAAGATTTATGCAGAATATGTAAATTATAAAAAATCAAAGCTTGACAAGTCTGACGAGTATGATGCTGAATATGAGAAGAGGTGGCAATATACCACAAGGGTATCAAAGAAGATAGCGGGTCACTATGGTGTAAACTGGATCTTTGATCAGCACAAGTATTCCAGATATGCTTTTTCTGTGGAATTTGATGATGCCATGATAGAGCGTTTCGGTGAAGACTGGCATGTGCACGACATAAATACTCCTATAAATGCAGATGAGTTACTTGTAGTATATAGGGCATGGATAAAGAGCAAGGATCAGCTTCATGAGAATGAAATGCTTTTTAGTAATGGAGAGCTCATAGAAGAAGAGCGTGATAACGGAATGTGGCAGGTAGAGATAATGGCTTATCTAAAACCTGACGATGGAATCAGCTTCAGCTTAGAGGAATTGATGTTCAAAATCCACAATCTCATGGCCAATAAGGAACTTCGAGGCAATGTAAGCTTTGAGGGATTTGACAATATCGGTTTTTTCGATAAGAAAACAGGAAAAGAGGATAGAGCAAACGGACTGCCGACAATATTAGTATGCTGCGGTAGCTGATGGTTTGATTTTGATATAGTAAAGCCTATGGGAAGTCTTGACGGAGATATATACTTTGGCTATAATTTGTGTAGTTATTACATGATAGAATAAGGAGAATTCAAGATGGGATTGATAGCTAATTATCAGCTTGTAAATGATCAAGAATTGGAAAAGATAATGGACCCGGACCTGGATCCAGAGGAACTGCTCGAGGATCTGGAGGAGCTAGCCGAAGAACAAGAGGTATTTTTAGATATCGATAAGATGTGGGATGTACTGCACTTTGTTTTAACTGGTGTGAGTTCAGATGAACCACCAGCTGATAATCCTCTTAGCGAGGCTATTGTGGGGGTAATATCTGCAGAAGACATGGATGATTATGTAGCTGTCACCGAAAAGGATAGGGTGGCTGAGATTCTGTCTGCACTTAAGAGCTTTAATATAGAAGAAGCTCTAGATAAGTTTGATATGGAGGCGTGCAAAGAGGCAGGACTTTACCCTAACATCTGGGATAAGGATGATGAAGGATTGGCCGATGCACTTCTTGATGAAATCGAGGCCTGCTATAATGGACTGGTTACTTTCTATACGATGGTGCTCGAGGCAGAAGGCAACGTTGTCGTAACAATTCTCTAGTAAACAGATAAAGTAAGAGGAACTTCATTATGAAGTTCCTTTTTTGTGTCCAGCTTAAAAGTAAAGTGGCTGATTATATCAATTTAATTTTCTTCTTCTTCGCTCTTGGCATCGGCATATCCAATTTCAGCGAGTACAGATTCTAGATTTTCCTCAAAGAACTCTAGGAATTTCTGTGTTGCAACCGAAGCTGCATTTCTATCTTTGATAGTTAGCACTATGTCTCTGTAGAATTGAGGAACTGTTGGTTTGCTAATAATCTTATACGGAGTCTTTGTGAGCACGAGCTTGCCCATATATCCGAGGCAAAGCCTGTTTTCAATCATTGATAGTATTAAGGAATTGTCCTTGCTTGAATGTACTATATTTGGAGTAATATTTAGCTGTCTTAAAATTCCACCTGCTTCTTTTGGGGAACCCTCATCGACAATTATCATAGGTGTTTCCTCAAATATCTCGACAGGAATATCGTCTCTATTTGCATATACTCCTTCTTCGCTCATGACTGCAACAAAAGGATCACGGCACACATGAATTGTCTCAAAACCAGGAAGTGTAGGCGAATCGATGAACCCAAAATCGATTGAGCCCTTGGCTAGCCATGATTCAATCGCAAGATTATCTCCCTCGCGAATTTCTATATTTATGTTAGGATATGCATCTTTAAAAGCTTTGATTATAGGCATGAGGATATGGCATGAAACACTCGAAAATGTACCAAGTACTATGCGACCAGACTCTATACCCTTGAGCTTAGATGCCTGTTTATAAATATTTTGCTCTGCGTTGCTGAGTGCTTCGATATATGGAAGCATATATTTACCATCGGAGGTCAGCCAAATACCTGTCTGGCTACGGTTTAAAAGGGTCAGCTGAAGTTCCTTTTCTAGAGAACTGATAATCTGACTTACCGCAGACTGGGAGTAGTTACATTCGGCAGCAGCCTTGGACATGCTACCTAATTCGATTACTTTTAGAAACATCGTGTATTTAGAAAAAACCATACTCACCTCCAAAAAATTTACTACATTGCATATTTTATCACTAAAATGTGTTAAACGGGAGAATATTTCAGTAAATTACACAAATATCTATACAAAAGCATATTAAGTTTTTTGAATTGGGTCATTAGAACAATTTATACTTAGTTAAGTACAATTGCTTATGGGATATCTATATGATAATATATGTATATAGGTATAATTTTTTAAGTAATATTATTCAAAGGTATACAAAATGAAACTGATTTTACAAGATATAGAAAAGAGCTTCGGTGAAAAAAATGTTCTAGCAGGTTGCAGCTGCACTTTTGAGCAGGGAAAGATTTATGGGCTTCTCGGTAGAAATGGTGCAGGAAAGACAACTCTATTTAATTCAATATACGGAGAGTATAAGGATGTTAAGGGTCAGGATTTGATAGAGGACGAAGAAGGACAGCGCATGCTTCAGAGCGATGATGTTGAACTGATTTATGCACAGCCTATGCTTCCAGAGTTTCTAACGGGCTACGAGTTTATTAAGTTCTACTGCGATGTGCATGCAAAGGACCGCAATATTAATATTCCTGAGCTTTTTGCAAGCCTCAGTTTTGATATAAATGATGCAGACAGAATCATCAAAGGTTATTCATCTGGAATGAAGAGCAAACTGCACATTATGACTCTGCTCATATCAAAGCCAAAAATCATGTTGCTCGATGAACCTTTGACTTCACTTGATGTTGTTGTAGCTGAGGAAATCAAGAATATACTTCTTAGCTTTAAGTCTGATCACATCATAATTCTATCTACTCATATTATGCAGCTCGCTAAGGATATGTGCGATGAAATCGTGCTACTAAAAGATGGAAAACTCAAGGAGCTGGCAGAGCTCGACAAGAATTCGGCTGACTACGAACAGGCAATAATTTCAAGTCTAGTTAGCGATGAGGCTAGGGACAGCGAGGTTTAAGATGGGATTGATAAATACCTACAAAATCATTCTGAGTGTAAATGCAGCGGTACTATGCAATAATCTGATTTACTTTCTCAGAAGGATTCCTATTATAAAAAATATCATAGGTGAACATCTTTATGCAGCATATGGTGCAAAGGATGTCATCAAAGTCTTTGCAATCCTGCTCAGCTTCATAAAGTCGCTATTTGGTACAGTTATATACCTAGGAATGTTCTTTTATGTGCCATTTATCTTTGTGAAAAGCAATGATATTGATATCAGTGGCGAAGATGTTCGGCTATACTGCCTTACAATATTCTTCTTCATGAACTATTTATGTGGAGGTCTATTCGCGCATAAGCTTAGGCCAGATTCAGATGATAGAACCATGATGATGCTCAGGTATCTGAAGCTAAATCCAAAGAATTACTATATTTCTCAGACCATTGTAGATTATGTAACCAAGCCTTTGATAATGCTAATACCTATGCTCATAGGAACAAAACTAGCTGGTATTCCGCTCCTAAACGTGCCCATCCTTTTGATTGGTATGATTTCGGTGAGAATATTTATAGATGGCTGGGAACTTCTGCCGCTAAATATGTGGATCAACGAAAAGAACGTGACTATGGTTACGAAACACATGACTTTTACCGTGCTTTGCCTTGCCGGAGCTTATGCACAGTTTTTCCTTGAAAGCATAAGAAGGATTGAACATGCATATATCCCGTATATTGTAAGTCCGCTTGCGATACCTGTTTATCTTTTGATCGCGGCATGTGGACTTCTTTTGATAAGACGCTTTGATGATTACCCTGAGCTTGCAAGACGCGAGATTAAGGAACTTGAAACAGTTGAGGAAATCAAAGTTGGAACAAACGCCAAGGCTATGGTTCTCAAAGAGGAAGAGCTTGACATGCACGAAAGCAAAAGCGCGTCAAAGAAGAAAGGCTACGCATACCTTAATGCCATGTTCATGCAGAGACATAGAAAGATATTCTTTAAAAGAACGGTTAGGACTGCAATTGTAGCCCTCATAGTTCCAATTGCTATAGGAGTCATTAGCAAGTATTTAGGAAAGGGCTTAATGGCTGATATCATGGGACCTATTGGAATATGGATATTTATTATATATGTTATAGCTTTTAGAGAAAATTATACAAAAGCTCTATTTAATAACATAGATAAGTACCTGCTTTGCTACAAGTGGTACAGAAAGCCAGAAGCTATTTTGGGCAGCTATTTTATCAGACTCAAATCAAGCTTTTTGATGAATGGTTTAATGACGCTTCCGCTTATTGTGGGGCTTACAATCGGTGGAGTAATAGCATCGGTGAATGCTAAAACTATTTTGA
Source organism: Eubacterium sulci ATCC 35585 (assembly GCA_001189495.1). Classification (NCBI taxonomy): domain Bacteria; kingdom Bacillati; phylum Bacillota; class Clostridia; order Peptostreptococcales; family Anaerovoracaceae; species [Eubacterium] sulci. The sequence continues at coordinate 460,075 of CP012068.1, forward strand.
TGCTTGCGGTAATGCTACTGGTGCTCACGCTGTTTTACTCTGCGCACTACCTGACTATGTATTATTTACTTCAGCCGTACACTGACCAATCAAAGATAAAAAATCCAATATACTCGATATCGAGCACGCTTATCTATGTATTCAGCTTTGCAATGATGCAGATGAAAAGCGTTCCGAGTTGGCTATATATACTGATTTGTGTGTTTGTGCTCGTTTACCTAACGGTGTCGATTTCTTTGATGAAAAGGATTGCACCAAGGACCTTTAAGCGCAAGGAGTAATTTACTTACTAGCCGATTTATGGTATAGTTATTTGTGTATTTCACAGAAATGGAGGTAGTGATGGTAAATATTCTTGTATGCGATGACGACAAGGAAATTGCGGGCGCACTAGAGATATATCTGCGTAACGAAGGCTACAATGTATTTAAGGCATACGATGGAATGGAAGCACTGAACATCGTCAAGCAGAACCAGATTCATCTGATTCTGATGGATGTAATGATGCCAAATCTCGACGGAATCCAGGCGACTATGAAGATTCGCGAGGAGAATAATATTCCTATCATCATGCTATCTGCTAAGAGTGAGGACTACGATAAGATAATCGGACTTAATGTCGGTGCAGATGATTACATTACCAAGCCATTCAATCCCCTTGAGCTAATTGCTAGAGTCAAGTCACACCTGAGAAGGTTTACAAGGCTTGGCAGCATGGATGCTGAGAGCAAGGAAGGCATCTATACCAGTGGAGGGCTAGAGGTCGATGACAATGAGAAGAAAATCACAGTCGACGGTGAGCTGATTCCAGTGACTCCAACTGAGTTTGGAATTCTTAAGCTTCTTACTCAGAATGCTGGCAAGGTATTCTCCATAGAGCAAATCTATGAAAGCGTATGGAACGAGTCTGCATATAACCCTGAGAATACGGTTGCCGTGCATATCCGAAGAATACGTGAGAAGATAGAGATTAACCCTAAGAACCCTAAGTACCTCAAGGTGGTTTGGGGCATAGGATACAAGGTTGAGAAGCTGTAACATATATGTGAATGAGAGGGCGATTATATGAATTAATCGCTCTTTTTTACTGAGTGGTTTTAGATCAAAGGGGAATATGGCTTTAGGGTCTTGCTTATATTATTTACTTTGTATGAGGAAGTGTATATAATTAAATAAGACAAATTTGGAGGTATAAGATGCCTTAGGGCATTGCAGAAGATATGAAAGAATTTTACATTAACGAGCTGAAGAGCAATATGGAAATCATCGACTTTTTCATGGTTAAGTCGATAGGAATCAAGGTGGGATCTAACAACAAGCAGTACCTTGATTTACACCTTGCTGATAACACTGGCGAGGTCAGTGCCAAGAAGTGGGATGTCTCAGAAGGAGAGCAGCCTGCACTGTCTGCGATTAAAGAGGGAAACATTGTCAAGGTAAAGGCTCAGGTTACTGAATGGAATGGAATGAAGCAGCTTAGAGTTCTAAGAATACGCAAGTCCACAGAGGCGGATGTGCTTGAGCTGTCTGATTTTATCAAGGCAGCACCAGAGCAACCAGAGGATATGTATAGATTCATAACTGACTGCGCTAATGAGATCAAGGACGACGATTTAAGAAGGCTGACAACTAAGCTTTTAGTTGATAACAAGGATAGACTCTGGTACTATCCTGCTGCATCGAGAAACCACCATGCAGAGTATGCAGGGCTCTTATGGCATATGAAGAGAATGATTATGTCTGGCAAGGCCCTTTGCAAGATTTATGATTTCCTCAATGAGGACCTTGTAGTTACAGGTGTAATTATCCATGATATGGAGAAGCTCAACGAGATTGATGCGAGCGAAAACGGAATCGCATCAGGATACTCTATGAAAGGTCAGTTGCTTGGACATATAGTTCAGGGCGTTACTATGATAGATGAACTGTGCAAAGAACTTGGTATTGATGAGGAGAAGGCTATTGTCCTTGAGCATATGATTTTGACTCATCACTATGAGCCTGAGTTCGGAAGCCCTAAGAAGCCGATGTTCCCCGAGGCTGAGATTCTTCATTATCTAGATGTGATGGATGCTAGAATGTTCGACATGGAAGAGGCGCTTGACGGCGTTGGTCCTGGTGGCTTCAGTGAAAGAGTTAGAGTGCTTGATAATAGAAGAATATATAGACCTTTGTTTACTAGCGAAGAAGAATAGTTTACAAATATAAGTTTGTATATAAATACAAAATTAACGGTGATTTAATACATGCAGATGATTGAAGGCAATATTGCCGAGATTATTTTTAGAAATGAAGAAAACGGATATACTGTCGCTATCCTAGAGCTAGAGGATGAGTACTGCACTGTAGTTGGCAATCTGCCGAGCTGCAACAAGGGAAGCAGATTCAAGCTTGTGGGTAGCGAAAAGGCTCATCCAGTTTACGGTGAGCAATTTGCCTTTGATGAATTTGAGGAGGTATTGCCTCAGGGCGTAAGGGCTATATTTGATTTTTTGTCTTCAGGAGTAATCAAGGGTATCGGGCCTTCTACCGCTGCAGCGATAATCGATAAGTTCGGTGAAGATGCTCTTACAATAATGGAGGAAAATCCAGATAGACTTATCGAGGTTAATGGAATAGGTGAGAAGACTGCGGCTAAGATTACGGAGTCTTTTTCTGCACATAGGCAGTTTGCTGAGATATCTATGGCATTTCAGAAGTATGGGATTTCATCGGCACAGGCTCTTAAGCTATTTAAGCAGTTTGGTGTTTATTCTGTCGATATTATCGAGGAGAATCCATACAGACTTATCGATGAGGTCAGGGGCTTTGGCTTTCGCAAGGCTGATCTAATCGCAGAGAAGATGGGCGTTAGCCGTGATAGTGATATAAGAATTAAGAGCGGAATCAAATACGCTCTTTCCTTTTTTGCAGGAGAAGGCAATACTTATATGCCTAGAATAGAGCTTTGCGACAGGGTTTGCGAACTGCTAGATGTTCCTGAGGAACTTATTGAGGAAAGTCTAATAGAGATGGCCTTTGAAGGCATGCTCAAGATAGATAGACTTGATACTCAGGAGGTTGTATATCTATACAGCTTTTTCAGTGCAGAGCAAAAGGTTTGCAGGAACCTGCTTAGACTCAGCGAAGGTAGATTAAAACCTCTTTCTACAAATATAGATAACCTTATCAGGGACAGCGAAGTAAGCAGTGGAATTGAGCTTTCAGATCAGCAGAAGAATGCAGTAATCAACTCTGTAAACCACGGTATTTCAGTGATAACTGGTGGACCTGGTACGGGCAAGACCACTATCATAAATGCGATTATTAGAATTTTTGAGGCGAGTGGCCTAAAGACTGCAATAGCTGCGCCAACTGGTAGAGCAGCAAAGCGTATAACTGAAACTAGTGGTCACTATGCTTCTACGATTCATAGACTCTTAGAATACTATTTTTCGGATGAAACTGGAGAGACGGTATTCGGTAAGTGCGATGATGATAGACTCGATTACGATGTTGTGATAGTCGATGAGTCTTCAATGATAGATTTACTTTTGATGAAGGCCCTTACAGATGCGCTTCAGACTGGAACAAGACTTATTTTGATTGGTGACTGCGACCAGCTACCTCCAGTGGGTGCTGGGGATATTCTTCGTGATCTAATTGAGAGTGAGTTTGTATTTACAACAAAGCTCAGCTCCATATTCAGGCAGGCTGAGGAGAGCCTCATAATTGTCAATGCTCATAGGATAAACTCGGGTGAATACCCTTATGTGAATGAGAAGGAAAAGGATTTTTTCTTTATGGAACGAACCGATGAGCAGAGCATCGTAGCGCTAATTAGCGAGCTTGCGACAACTAGACTGTCGGCATACTACGATGGTATAGACCCTATCAAGGATATACAGGTTTTGACACCTGTGCGAAAAGGGGCTCTTGGTACTGCTAGTCTAAATGCTGAACTTCAGAAAATGCTAAATCCACCAGATCCTTTGAAGACCGAAAAGAAACTTGGAGACAGGCTTTTTAGAGAAGGCGACAAGGTTATGCAAACCAGAAATAACTACCAGATTGGATGGAAGAAAAGGCGTGATTTCAGCGAGGGTCAGGGCGTTTTTAATGGAGACATCGGATATATACACAGCATAGATAACGATGCCGGGCAGATGACAGTTATCTTTGATGAAGATAGGTTTGTTAGCTACGAGTTTGGACAGCTAGATGAAATAGAGCTTGCTTATGCTATGACGGTGCATAAGAGTCAGGGCAGTGAATTTCCTATAGTAGTTATGCCTGTGTCTTGGTTTCCACCTATGCTTGCAACACGTAACCTGCTTTACACTGCAGTAACTAGAGGTAAGAAGGTCGTCATTCTTTGCGGAATGCAAAGGCGCATGGAAGCTATGGTTGACAACAATCGAATAAAGCTCAGATTTTCGGGACTTAAGCATAGACTCAGAGCTCTTATTGGAAGGAGTATAATTGGCTCAAACGAAGAAACTTTGGGAAATGAGATTTAATGGGAGAAACTGAATATATAGATATATCAAAGCAAAGGTCTAAGTCAGGAATTAGGAATGCAATAAAGATGGTAGCAGAGCTAGCCTTTCCACCAAGTCTCTACTGTGTATGTTGTGGAAACATCATTGATTCTACGAGAACTTATTCTCTTTGCGATCACTGCATGGACCACTTTAGATGGGACACTGAAGAAGGCGCTTGCAACGGAAATGTACGCTTAATTAGATGCGTGAGCTATGGTATATATGAGAGAAGTCTTATCTTTGATTTAAAGTATAGGGGAAAGAAGCATGTTGCTAGAGTCATTGCAGAGATAATGGCAGATAAGATTTTGTCACTGGAGCTTGAAGTCGACTATATCGTACCCGTCCCGATGTTTAAGGAAAAAGAGAAAAATCGAGGATTTAATCAGACAAGACTCATTGCTGATTTTCTTTCAAAGGAACTTTCTTGTAATGTGGCTGACTGCCTTGTGCGCACAAGAGCAACAAGGCCTATGCGAGGGCTTAGTGAGGAGCAGCGTGCAGAAAATATCAAGGGAAGCATCGCTGTTGCTTCAGATTTTGATGGATTTAACAAGAAAGCAAGAGTAGCGGTACTCGATGACTTTTACACTACGGGAAGTACGGCAAGGGAATGCATTCGTGCTCTTAAGGTAACAGGGGCAGAAGAGATTATATTTATTGCTTTTGCAAGTCGCTAAGCGGATAAATAATTTAAAAGAAAGTCGCTCTAAGAGAAGTTTAGAGCGATTTTTTTATTGAATCATCCAAGCAGAAATGTTATAATTTATCTGTTAATTTAAAACAATTTCAGGGGAATTGAGTGAAAATCTCAAACGGTCCCGCCACTGTAATGAGAAGCCTGCGTTCTCAGAGTCAGATTACCTGTATTGTTTGTTTAAGTCTTATTCTACGAGCGATGGAAAGGATTTGTGCAGATTGCTATTATGATGCCGATTATTTTGCAACCTCGTAAGGTTGCTTTTTTTATGCGCTTGTAGATAGAAAATGGGAGGAAAAGGTGTTTACAGTAAGAAAAAGGAATTTTGCTAGGTTTGCAGTAGTATTTCTAACGCTTATGCTCGTTTTGACTGCAAGCATGACTAGGGACTTCGCATATGCTAATGGTGAAAAATATTCCGAGACAGAAATATCCGAGGCTAATAAGGCACTGGATGAATTCATGGCGGGTAGAAATAGCTACCTGATTACAAATGGGGGTACATGGAATCCTGAAAAGGAATATGGAAAAATGAAGAGTGACGATGGTCTAACCTACACCATAGGCTATAAGATGTCGGTAGGAAATGAGGCGGATTTTACAAGTCTAAACTTCAACTTCAACAGGTTTGATAAGTATAGAGCGACGGTCTTCTTTGAGGGAAGTGCACTCGATGCAAAGACTGCTCCTAATGGAAGTCAGAACACGATTAAGATAAAAAGAAGACCGAAGACGCAGGATATCGTTGTAAATGCAAGGCTTGCTTTGTTTAGAAAGAGCTCTGTAAGTACCCACGTTCAGCAGGGTAAGGTAGATCCGATTGCTGAGAGAAATATCAAAATCATATTAAAAGCACCAAAATCTGAGAATGCACCTGTAAGGGTTTCAGTCAAAGTATTTGACAAGGAAAGCAGTCAGGAAATTTTGAAAGGAACAAGCAATTTAGCTCTAAATGTGTATGAGGACCAGGCAGGAAAGAAAATCGTATACAATCTCGACGCCAAGTATGACTACAATCTTGAGAAAAACAAGACTTATTACATAAGTGCAAGGGCTGATGGCTACGAAGATTTCTTTGAGGCATTCGTACCAAAGGAGCGCGGGGAGCATAGAGTTCTTCTAACAAAGAAGGACGATGGCTCTAAGGAAAGTTCGATATGGAACTTTGATAAGGATACGAAGACGCTAAAGGGATATAAGGCGGGAGAAAACTACAATAACCCATCTGTTCTAGAAATTCCGGCAAGCATAGACGGAGTAGCTGTCGAAAAAATAGACAAGAATGCATTTAAATATGCACTTTGGGGATCGAATGTAAAAAACTCCATAACAGAGCTTTATATTCCAGCTAGTGTAAAGATTATAGAAGCAGAAGCTTTCAAAGGTCATAAAACACTTACAAAACTGAGCATTGAAGATGGCTCGCAGCTTGAGAAAATCGGTGATTCAGCCTTTATGTCAGCAAGTCTTGATGAGCTGAGCTTGCCAGCTAGCGTAAGGGAGATTGATGACGATGCCTTTAGTATGAATAACATCAAAGCACTAAGGCTTCCAGAAGGTCTAGAAAAACTAGGTAGAGGCGCATTCGGATGCAATTTGATAGAGAAGGCTACACTACCAAGTACTCTCAAAGATTTGCCTAAGACAGCAAACGGAGTATTCTACAAGAACTTCAGCGAGAAAGCAAAGGGCTCTGCATACAAGGGCCAGCTTAGATATGTCCAGGTGATAGATAAGAGCGGAATCGCAACCACCTTCAACACGGGTGGTGTTGTAAATCCTGTACCTGTTACAATCAAATATGTAAATCAGTTCGGTGAGAGCATACGCGAAGATGATGTGGTTTATGGATGTAATTTCAACACTACATACGAGCAGTATGGAAAGGTGAGTCTAGGAGCTGGAGACAAGAGCTTCCTAAATAGCTATAGAGGTTCAAACGGCACAAATACAGGAAACACCGCAACTGAGATTTTCAAGCAGGAAAAGCTCGCTAATGCTATCATCGGAGAAAACTTCTTTAGAGATGGCAAGGAGTATGTTTTCAGCAAGAACAGCGCGCCATACATAGAGGGACATATCAGACCTCAGGAAGATGTGCATAAGACGATAACAAGCACAGACAATGTAGTTGAATTTGTATACCAGACAAAAGAAAAAATAGTTGTCGATAAGACAGAGCTTCAAAATACAATAAGGTCAGCAGAGGAATCAAAGAAGGATATCAAAATTAGCTCTGATGGTAAGGACATAGAGCCAAAGGACAAGTGGACTACGTCTATGGCTGTAGAAGCACTCGATAGTGCGATTGCGGCGGCAAAGTCTGTAGATGAAAATGCAAGAGTAAGACAAGAAGCAGTCGACAAGGCAAAGGCTGATTTGCAGGAAGCAATGAATAGCTTTGAAGCAAGTTTCAAACAAGGAATGAAGGAAGAAGCTAAGCCAGTAGAACCTGAGAAGCCAGAGCCAGGCAAGACAGAGCCGGTTAAGCCTGCAGAGCCTGAGAAGCCAGAGCCAGGAAAAACTGAGCCGGTTAAGCCTGCAGAGCCTGAGAAACCAGACTCAGGCAAGACCGAGACAACCAAGCCAGTAGAACCTCAGAAGCCAGATACAAGTAAGACTGAGCCAGTCAAGCCAGCTGTAGCAACAAGAACAAATAATAGCCTTGTCGCTCCTAGAAGTGAGGCTAGCAAAGTGAGTCAGAATCTAGATAAGTCTATAGCGTCTGAGAAGAAGACGGATACTGATACAGTCAAGAAGCCTGATGAAAATCAGAAAAATACAGAGCTAAAGGCTGCTGATAAAAATGCAAAGAACATGGCGGTTTTAAATAACGGTGATGAAAGCAAGGATAAAAAAGAAACAGATAAGCTTCCAAATTATCTGATCTTCATAGCTGTATTTGCAATCGCAGGCTTAGCCGCTCTATATAAAATAATCATGGCAGCAAAGCAAAGGTAATCTTAATAAGTCCAATGAAAAGGGGTGGCTATTTAGCCATCCTCTTTTCGTTGACAAAGCGCCAGGATTTTGATAATAATTAGATACAGCATTTTGTTTGCGTCTGTGGAGGAAGATCCATGCCAGCTATGGGCGAAAGGATCCACGTAAACCGTGAGAAGAGCTCGCGGCGATCATGGCATAGTTTAGAAGTAAGTCCTCGGAGAAACTCCGGTCAAGGCAAGTGTGGGGGCAAAGACCAGGTCAGGCAAACAGGTGCTGTTTTTGTTGCATTTTTTCACATAAAAATTAAAATCTTTTCACAATTTATAGCGTAGTTTTATAAAAAAAGTGGTATAATAAAGAAAATCGTAGCTTTGCTATGATGCATAACTGTACATCCTTATAGCAAAGCGGTAAAGGAGGCATTTATGAATATCAGAATTACAGGGAAAAACTTCAACACCTACAAGCATTTGGAAGAAACTATCGACAAAAAATTCGAGAAACTAGGCAAGTATTTTTCCGACGATATTGATGTCAATATTGTTCTTTCGCAGGAGAGAGGTAAGGACAAGATTGAGGTTAATATAAATGCTAAGGGAGCAAGATTTAGAACAGAACAGGTTTGCGATGACATTTACGAGGGCATTGATAAAGCTACTGATAAGCTTGCTTCGCAGATGTCAAGGCTCAAGGGTAAATTGCAGAAGCGATATCACGATAATAGGTCGGTTAAGTTTGAGGCAATTCCAGACCTAGCTAAGGACAGCATAGTAGACAGGCACATTGTTAAGACCAAAGTTCTTGAACTTATGCCAATGGATGAGAAAGAAGCGGCTCTTGAGATGGAGATGATCGATCATGATTTCTTCGTTTTCCTAAACGACAAGACAGACAAGGTGAATGTTGTTTACAAGAGAAAAGATGGCAACTACGGCTTGCTTGAGACAAAGCATTAGAGCATTATAATCCTTGCGATTTCAATAGATGATTTAATAAGCTTGGCAGTGTCAAAATCTAGATGTTTGATTTGGCAATGAGCCTGCTGTGAAATAGTTGTGAAAAGACCGTGTCATAATCGAAAAATCGATTGCTGGGCGGTCTTTTTATTGGGCTAAACTATTGAATTTTGGCAAGTTTTTTAGTAAAATTGTATAAAATATCAAAGGGGACAAAGGCATGAAGGATTTTATTATTAACCTCACGACTGGATTCGGAATCAAAGATGTACTCGACATCCTGATCGTAGCTCTAATCGTATATAAAGTGCTTGATTTTATCAGAGAAACTAGAGCTCAGCAGCTCGTCAAGGGTATCTTTGTTTTAGTAGTAGCATTTTTAATTTCCGATGTCTTACACCTATACACACTTAATTGGATTCTCAGGGGAACTATGACTATCGGAGTTGTAGCCCTAATCATTTTGTTCCAACCAGAACTCAGACGTGGACTCGAGTACGTAGGCCGCGGAAGGTTCATGCCTAATAAACTCAATAGACTAAACAGCGATAAATCCAAAGAGATAATAGACGAGTTTGTCAAAGCTGCAGATGAATGCTCTGCAACTATGACAGGAGTTTTGATTGTTATCGAGCGAGAAGTTTCCCTTGGAGACATAGCAGATACAGGAACAGTTATAGATGCAGAAATATCTGCGCAGATGATAGGAAACATCTTCTATAAGGGTGCACCTCTTCACGATGGTGCAGCTATTGTGCGCGGAGACAGAATATATGCAGCAGGTTGCGTTTTGCCACTCACAGATAACAAGGACCTAAACAAGGACCTCGGAACAAGGCATAGGGCAGGTATAGGAATAACCGAAAACTCCGATGCGGTGACTATCATCGTCAGCGAGGAGAACGGAGTAATCTCTGTTGCTCAGGGAGGAAGACTCACTAGATTCCTAGATGGCAAAGGACTTGAGAAGCTACTTCTCAATCTTTATCTTTCTAACGAAACTGTTGAGAAGAGACCTATATCATTTCTCAAGAATGTGGTAGGAGGCAAGCAGAATGACAAGAAATAAGCGTCTAAATGTCGCAATAGCAATAGCGATAGCGATAGCACTTTGGATATATGTAGTTGGAGAAATTGATCCTTCAGCGGTTAAGACGGTTCACAATGTGCCTATAACAACTCTTCATACAGATGTTCTCACAGATAGAGGGCTAGCAATTAGCTCTATGACATCACAAATGCTAGATGTAGAGGTTAGTGGCTCTAGAACTGCAATAGCAAAGCTAAAGGCTGGAGATATCACAGCTTCTGTGGACCTTGCTTCTGCATCAAAGGGCGAAAATGAAGTTAATATATCTGTTAGGGTTCCTAGTGGAATAACCATAGACAGCAAGAGCATCAACAGTATCAAGGTAATGGTAGAATCTCTAGTTAGCAAGAATGTGCCTGTAAAGATCGTTTACAACGGTTCGTTCAGTGATGACGAGGAGGGAACAACAGTCTCGATACAGAATAGTGAAGTTGAGGTAACAGGGGCAGAATCAATCGTTAAGCTTGTAAGCTATGCAAGGGGAACGGTCGACGCATCTAGAGTTAAGGATGTGGAGAGTGCAAACACATGCAAGCTCATACCAGTTAGCAAAGAGGGTAATAAGGTTGAGAATGTAACGCTTTCTAAGAAATCAACATCGGTAATATCGATACTATCAAAGACCAAGACCGTAAACCTAAAAGTTTCGATAAGTGATTATTCATCAGATGGAGCAACTCGTAAAACGACAGTTCCAAAGAAGGTTATCATAGCCGGAAGAGCAGATGTCATAAAATCAATAAGCAGTGTAAGTGCAGATGATGTTGATATTTCGAATATCTCTAAGAGCACGGATATCCAACTCGAATTCTCATCGCTTCCAGAGGGAGTTACAATCTCTGAGAAGAACGCAAATCTCGTGGTAAAGGTGACTGTGAGTCAGCTTGGAGAAAAAGTTTTAAAGATTGGTAAAAGCGAGATTAAGATAACAGGCGAACAAAGTGATCTCAAGTATGAGATTCAGGAGTTGTCCTTTGTAAATCTAACCGTTACAGGAGATGAGGATGCGGTAGAAAAGCTAAAGTCAAGTGATTTTGAGCTCGTAATAGATGTATCAAATGCCCAAAGAGGTGATAATCAGATTCAGCTCAGCGTAAGCGGTGATACTAAGAATTTCTCCGTTACTTTAGATCCGCAGTTTGTAAACGTTAAGGTGAGCAACAAGTAATAGGCTTTAGGAATAGCTAGGAAGGAAGAAATATGGGTAGATTATTCGGCACCGACGGTGTAAGAGGTGTGGCAAACTCCGAACTGACACCGGAGCTTGCGTTTAACCTGGGTAAGGCTGGTGCAGCTGTATTGAGCCAAGGTAACAAAAGGCCCGTAATCGTTATAGGTAAGGATACAAGGCTTTCGGGAGATATGCTCGAAAATGCTTTAGCAGCTGGAATACTCGCAGTCGGCGGAAATGTAATTAAAGTCGGAGTAATACCAACTCCTGCGGTTGCCTATCTAACAAGATATTATCGTGCAGATGCAGGTATAGTTATATCAGCATCTCATAACCCATTTGAATATAACGGAATCAAATTCTTTAATGGGCAAGGATATAAGCTCGATGACTCGATAGAAGAAAAAATCGAGGATATAATTATGAGAGGTATCGATGCCAATGCTCACGTTACAGGCGACCAAATCGGCAGATGTCTAGAAGCAGAAGAATCAGCGACAGAACTCTACTGCAATTCCCTTCTTGAGACAATAGATATAAGCCTTGAGGGAATGAAGATAGTTTTAGACTGTGCAAATGGAGCTGCTTTTGAGATAGCACCTAAGGTTTATAGAAAGCTCGGAGCAGATGTTACAGTAATAGGTGATGAACCTAACGGAATCAACATCAATGAGGCTATAGGGTCAACTCATCCAGAGAAGCTTCAGAGAGAAGTTATAAGCTGTCAGGCTGACCTTGGACTTGCCTATGATGGAGATGCAGATAGACTCATAGTGGTCGACGAGAAGGGCAATGTAATTGACGGAGATAGAACCATATGTATCTGTGCAAAGATGCTCAAGGATGCTGGCGAGCTAGGAGTTAACAAGGTTACAACAACGGTAATGAGCAACCTAGGCTTCCACAAATATGTCAAGGAAGTTATAGGAGCTGATATAGAAGTTACAGGTGTTGGAGATAGATATGTTCTGGAGTCAATGCTAAAAACTGGTAGCGTAATCGGTGGTGAGCAGTCAGGACATATAATTTTTAAGAATTACACTACGACTGGTGATGGTACTCTTTCATCACTTCAGTTTGTCAAGGCACTAGTGGCTAGTGGAAAGAAGGCCTCGGAGCTGTCTGAGGAAATCGAGCTCTTCCCACAGGTTTTGGTAAATGCAAGAGTAAACAATGACAATAAGAAAATCTTCATGAATGACGAAGAAGTTAAGCAGAAGATTGCTGATGTAGAGGCAAAAATTGGAGAAGACGGACGCGTTCTTATCAGGCCATCAGGTACAGAGCCTCTCGTTAGAGTCATGATTGAAGGTAAGGACACAGAAGTGATAAACGAATTAGCTGAAGACCTTGCTGCTCTAATTAGCAGGAAGTTTCACTAATCAAAGTCGCAATAGGCAAACCGAAAGACAGCCTAGGAGATAAGGAAGGAATATATTATGTGCGGAATAGTAGGCTATGTAGGATATGATGAAGCCGCTGGCAAAATCATAGAAGGTCTAAAGAAATTGGAATATAGAGGTTATGACTCATCAGGAATAGCCATTCTAAGCGATAAGGGAATAGAGCTAAACAAGTGCAAGGGCGAGATCAAAAACCTTGAGAACATGATAGCGGGAAGAGTTCCTAGTGGAACCTGCGGTATCGGACACACAAGATGGGCAACGCATGGAGCCCCATCAGATGTAAATTCTCATCCACACATGGATCAGAGTGGAAGAGTTGCTCTTGTTCACAACGGAATCGTAGAAAACTATGTAGAACTCAAGGAAACTCTTGTTAACGAGCATGGAATCAAGTTTAAGTCAGAGACAGATAGTGAAGTTATCGCTCAGCTTGTTGGCGTTAAGTATAATGCAAACGGCGGCGATCTTGAGAAGGCCGTTTACGACGCAACAAAGGAAATGCGCGGAACCTATGCTATAGGCGTTATCGCAGAGGATACTCCTAACAAGATAGTTGCTTACCGCAAGGAAGCACCTTTGATTGCAGGTCTCGGCAAGAAGAGTAATTTCATCGCTTCAGATATTCCAGCTTTGCTGAAGTACACAAATGATATATTTTTGATTGAAAACGATGAGATGGTAATTTGCACTCCTGATTCTATAACTATCAAGGACAAGGATGGCAAGGAAGTTAAGCGTGAGGCCATGAAGATTACATGGAGCGTAGAGGACGCTGAGAAGGGCGGATACGAGCACTTCATGCTTAAGGAGATAAACGAGCAGCCTAAGGTTGTCGCAGAGACTCTAAACCGCCGTATCGACGAAGACGGAAAGATTAAGCTTGACGGAATCAACCTAACAAAGGAAGAACTCGACAAGTACAATAAGATATACATCGTTGCTTGCGGAACTGCTTATCATGCAGGTCTAGTGGGTAAGTATGTGATTGAAAAGATGGCGGGCATTGCTGTTGAGGTTGATGTAGCCTCAGAATTTAGATACCGCGATCCTTTCATCGATGAGAAGACTCTTTTCATCGCAATAAGTCAGTCGGGAGAGACCCTAGATACTTTGATGTCGCTTAGATTAGCAAAGGAAAAGGGGGCTAGAGTTCTTTCCGTTGTCAATGTAGTGGGAAGCTCAATTGCTAGAGAATCAGACGATGTGTTCTATACATGGGCAGGACCTGAGATTGCAGTTGCATCAACAAAGGCATACACAACTCAGCTCGTTTGCATGTATTTAATCGCGCTTTACCTTGGAGATATACGTGGAACACTTACAGATGAGTATCGTAAGTTCATTCTTGAAGAGCTCCAGCAGATTCCGGAGAAGATTCAGGAAATCCTTGAGGAAGCTCCATATATCGAAAAGCTTGCAAAGAGACTTTACAACAAGACTCAGGTGTTCTTCATCGGAAGAGGATTAGACTCTGCAGTCGCATACGAAGGCTCACTAAAGCTCAAGGAGATTTCATACATCAATTCATTTGCGATTGCCGCAGGTGAGCTAAAGCACGGAACCATCGCTTTGATGGAACCAGATACAGTAGTTGTTGCTATGGCGACACAGGATAGACTCTTTGAGAAGATGTACTCAAACATTATCGAGGTTAAGGCTCGTCTTGCACATGTTGTTTCGATTGCTAAAGCAGGCAACGAGCAAATCAAGGATGCAAGCTCAGAGGTAATCTACATTCCGCGCTGTGATGATGAGGTTTCACCACTTCTTACAGTAGTACCACTGCAGATCTTTGCGTACTATGTAGCTAAGGAGAAGGGCGAAAGCATAGACAAGCCAAGAAACCTAGCAAAGAGTGTTACAGTAGAATAGGAGATAGAAATGACATACGAACAGATAAAGAAACAAGCTGAAGAGGCTATCAAAGAGCTGTTAGAAAAAACGCATTTGAAGGCGGGCGACATCTTTGTTGTTGGCTGTTCGTCCAGTGAAATAAAGGGTGAGAGCATAGGTAGAGGCTCAGACATCAATGCTGCAGAGGCAGTTTATGAAGCCATATATCCAGCGCTACAAGAAAGAGGCGTTTACCTTGCTGCCCAGTGCTGCGAGCACCTAAACCGCGCCATCATAGTGGAGAGGGAAGCTTTGCGAGGAAATGAAGAAATCGTAAATGTTGTACCTCAGCTTCACGCAGGCGGATCTTTTTCGGTTACTTGCTACAAGAATTTTAAGGACCCAGTTGCTGTCGAATACATCAAAGCAGATGCCGGCATGGATATAGGCGATACTTTGATTGGAATGCATCTGAGAGCAGTTGCTGTTCCTGTGCGCATATCTGTTAAGCAGATTGGAGAGGCACATCTTGTTTGCGCTAGAACAAGACCTAAGTTCATAGGCGGAGAAAGAGCTGTCTATGATGAGCATCTATCAGGTGGAGACATTCCTAGATAGAAGGCGTGGAGGAAATAATGTACGAATTTGATGCACAGAAAACAAAGGACAGAATTGTTGATTGGATAAGGGCTTTCTTTGATGCAAATGGCAAAGCCTGCAAGGCAGTAGTTGCAATTAGTGGAGGAAAGGACAGCTCTGTGACTGCAGCGCTATGTGTTGAAGCACTTGGCAAGGACAGAGTGTTTGGAGTTTTGCTCCCAAACGGTGTTCAGGCTGACATAGATATGTCCATGCTTCTTGTAAACCATCTTGGCATAGAGCATGCGGTTATAAATATCAAGGATTCTTTTGAAGGACTGACGGGAGAGCTTAAGGAGAAGCTTCCAGTAGAGGTAAGTAAGCAGACTTTGACTAACCTTCCTGCAAGACTGAGAATGGCTGCGACGTATGCGGTTTCTCAATCGCTTAATGGAAGAGTCGCAAATACCTGTAATCTTTCAGAGGACTGGGTTGGATATTCGACTCGCTACGGCGATGCAGCTGGAGACTTCAGTCCGCTTTCTAGACTAACAGTTCAGGAGGTTAAGGCTGTCGGAAGAGAGCTAGGGCTTCCAGAGGTTTTAGTCGATAAGGTTCCAATTGATGGACTTTCTGGGCTGACAGATGAGCAGAATCTTGGATTTAGCTACGAGACCTTGGACAAGTATTTGCGCACAGGAGTTTGTGAGGATGCCGAAATCAAGGCTTTGATAGATAGAAAACGCAAGATGAACAAGTTCAAAATTGAACTTATGCCAGCTTTTGAATACGATGCACCTATACTTGCAGATGATGAGAGCAGTAGGTAGGGAAAGATGAAATTAGAAAAGCTTTTTAATGAATATATGGGAAGCGAGCAGGGGGAGCAGAATATTGCTTCCCTTGTTATAGATTCCAGGAAGGCAAGTGAAGGATGCCTTTTCTTTGCCGTAAAGGGCCTTGAGGCTGATGGACATGCCTACATACCAATGGCCATAGAAAAGGGTGCAGTTGCAATAGTTTGCAGTGATAAGCAGGATGAACGCGAGGGCATCACTTACATATATAGAGATGATGTGATTGGTGAAATCGGAAGATGCAGCAGTGTATTTTACGGAAACCCTAGCACTAAGATGACCATGTACGGCGTGACAGGAACTAATGGAAAGAGTACAACAACCTGCATTATCAAAGACCTTCACGAGAAGGCCTGCGGAGAGGGCTGTGGATATATGGGAACCATTGCTGTTAGATACGGCGATGTAGACGAAAAGCCGAGCCTTACGACTCCAGATGCAATTGAAATAAACGACTATCTATCAAAGATGGAAAAAGCAGGCATGAAGAGCGTTTCCATGGAAGTGAGCTCTCACGGACTTGCACTTAGAAGAACTGAAGGGCTTGACTTTGATGTAGCCATATTTACGAATTTTACATGGGATCACCTAGATTTTCATAAGACTATGGAAGCGTATTTTGAGGCAAAAAAGAGTCTGTTTGTAGGGCTTAAGCCTGAAGCGATAGCTCTACTAAATCTAGATGACGATAGCTTTGATAAGCTAAAAGAAGCATGCAAGTGCAAGGTGCTAAGCTACGGAACAAATGCTCGTGCTGACTACCGAATAAAGGGACTAATTATGAGTTCTGGTGGCTCTGAATTTGACCTTGTGCTTTCAGAAAAGGCTTGCGGAAAGCATGAAGGCGCATGCTATCACATAAAGACTAATATCGTAGCAGAGTATAATATTTTGAATTTAACTGCAGCTATTGCGGGTCTTCATTGTCAAGGCTTTGAAATGGAAAAGTTAATCGAAGCATGTTTAGATGTTAAGCAGGTCGATGGACGCATGGAGCGCGTAGAAAACGAGCTTGGTATAGACTTGATTGTCGATTATGCTCATACACCTGATGGCTTTGATAAGATGTTTGAGTTTGCACGTAGGGTCAAGAAGGATAGAGGCAAGCTTTATGCAGTCTTTGGATCTGCAGGAAAGCGAGACAAGGAAAAACGCGAGGTTCTTGGCAAAATTGCGAGCGAAAACTGCGATTACATAATTTTGACGGAAGAAGACCCTAGGGACGAGGCTGCCTGCGATATCGCAAAGCAGATAGCTTTGAAGATGCCTAAGGAAGCTTACGAGTTTATCGATAACAGATATGAAGCTATATCAAAGGCCATAGCTATGGCAAAGCCTGGCGATATGGTCTTGGTACTCGGCAAAGGTGATGAGAAATATCTCGAGCGCTCAAAGGGCAAGGAAAGCTGGATGGGCGACGAAAAGGCTGCAGCAGAAATTGCTGCTAATCTTGCAAGTAAATAAAGTAAAAAATAAGGGCATCTAGGTCAAGCGACCTAAAAGCCCTTTTTTGTTATTTAAGTTTGAACTTCAGAACGACTGGATTATGATCAGTATTCTCAAAACCCATCTGCTTTGTCTCAAGCGATGTTACCTCTACATTTGATGAAACGATGAATCCATCGATGATGTAGAACTGAAACTTATTTGTGTCTAGGCTTGTAAGTGGTTTATCAAGACTTCTGCAACTTGCTGTCTTAGTATCCATCAAAAACTGCCATGAGCTATCGAACTTATCCGTATCTAGAACAGGAGGTTTCCATGTTCCGTCGAATTGTTTAATTATAGATGTGTCAGTTCCTGAGAAAGTCTGATTGAAATCTCCACCAGCGATAACATAGTTTCCTTTGTCAGCTTCAGTCTGAAGATAAGTTCTAAGCATATCAGTCTGTGCCTTCTTTCCGGCACCATTGTCATAGGCTTCTAAATGAAGGTTTACAATGACTAATTCCTTATCCGAGCCATTTATAGGCAAGCGATTTATGGTCAAACATCTCTTGAGGTTAGCTACTCTAGTAGGCCACTCAAATGGGCAAGGTAGCTGAACTCTTGTCGAGTCCTTAATGTTCACCTTGCTTAGCGTCTGTATACCTGAATTAACCTTTCCAATAGGTGGAATAGGGTAAGGAATGAATTTAACACTGAAGTTCTTAGCAAAGCTTGACTGATACTTTTGCTTGAGTAGCTTATTTTGAATTTCGGATACTTCATTTATATTACTGCTTCGGCTTGAGTTCTCATCTACCTCCTGAAGCAAGATGAAATCAGGATCAAGCGAGTTTAGCTCAGATGAAATTGCTTTTAAATTTTTGTTTACACCATCCGCATCAGCTGTTTTAACACTTTTACCTCCGTCCATGAAGAAGTCTGCATCCTTGCCTAGAGCACCGTAACCGATGTTCCAAGAAACCGCAGTCATTTCCTTTGATTTATCAACAGAATCCGTTTGACCTTTTCCTATGAGCGGAACAGGAACTTCCTTATCAGGATTGAATTCTGTCAAAGTTAGATATCCTATGAGTGCAGCGAAGCTTAAACCCAATATTAGAATTAGGCAAAGCAAATACTTAAGAATTCTCTGCCACAGTTTTTTCTGCTTAATTGTTTTTTCTTTTGTCATAATACTAAATCGGCACAAAGCAAAGTGCCATAACCTCTTTCGTTCTTTACTATGTTCTATAGCATTTTGAATAACTAATGCAAATAAAATGATACCATGTTAGGTATATTTTTTGCAATCATTAAGCCATGCCCAAATAAATTTTCAATATTTAGAAAAAAAGTACGATTCGCATGTAATTGTGGTATACTAAATAATAATTACTATAGTCCACATATAGGAGGAAGATAAAATGAAAAGAATATATAGCATGGTTTTGTTGCTGCTGTGTCTTTTGATTGTACTTTCAGGCTGTGGTAAAAAAGATGCAAAGCTAAATAATAACCAAGAAAGCAATGTAAATGTAAGTTATCGTGATAAGCTTAGCATAGGCGGAAAAAATCTGAAACATGTAAGGATAGATTCAGATAATGTTATCGATATAAGTGATGTTCCCGCGCTTCGTGATTTTGTCTCTCATGTATTTATAGCAAAGGTTGAGAGCCTAGATGGTTGCAGTACTACAGTAGGAAACGGAAGATTCTCACCAATACCAGCTGAGTATGGGAAAATGAGAGTGCTTAAAAGCATAAAAGGTAGTGTAGATGGTGATAGCATAAGTTATTACAGAGCGGGAGGAGTTATTTCCATAGCTGAATATGAGAAGGATGCCCCTACAGAGATGATTGCGAATGAAGAGAAACACCGTAAGGAATCAGGAAACGAAAATATCGATAAAAATGCTAATTTCTATGAATGGAAAGAAGATGGCGATATAGATATTGAAGTTGGAAAAACATATATCTTCTTCGCAATGTATAATGAGGAAACGGGATACTACAATATACTTGGTGCTCAATACGGAAGCAGGGAAATAAGTAGTGGTGGAGCAAACGATGGAGACGACAAGATTTCTATGAATGCTTTGGATAAGGATGAGTTAAAGCTGAAGAATAATGACAGCGGAAAGTATGAATCACTAAAAGAATTCATAGACAAATATTTTTCATAGTTTGATCACAATATGTGAAACTGAAATGTGAATTTGTGTAATAGACACTTTCAATAATACTAAAAAAGACTTTAACTTCGGTTAAAGTCTTTTCTATATTCTACGCCTTGGCGTTATTTACGTGGCGATGGGAGACACATCCATCGCATTTGCTCATTTGCTTGTGTATTTAACTTATACACTGGTGGGGACGGGTGAGACTTATTTTGCTGACTTTGCAGCGTTGAATCTCTTTGTTATACGGGAAACCTTTCTTGAAGCTGCGTGCTTGTTGATAGAACCCTTTGCTGCTGCTTGCATAAGCTTCTTCTCTGCTAAAGTAAGCTTCTCTGCTGCTACATTCATGTCACCTGATACAACTGCATCGTCAAACTGACGAAGAGCTTCCTTGACATGGTCCTTTACACGCTTGTTTCTTGCAGTTTTCTTGTCAATAACTTTGATTCTTTTTTTTGCGGATTTGATATTTGCCATAATTTTTACCCCACTATTCTTTAATCTTTAGCAATACTAATATAATTCGCATATACGCAAAGTATTATATACGATTAATTGATTAAGTGCAAGCGATTTCACATTATTTTCTCATTCTGCCTTGAATTTCCTTTGACTTTGTTATGGGAATTTATGTGCAGAGATGCTGATTTTAGGGTATAATGAAATGTATACATAAATTTGATCAGGAGGAGTATAGCATGCCAATTAGAGTTCCGAACAATCTACCGGCTGTCGAAACACTAACAAACGAAAATGTATTTGTAATGACAGATAGCCGTGCTATGACTCAGGACATCAGACCTTTGCAGATTTTGATTCTCAATCTGATGCCAACAAAGATAGATACAGAAACGCAGCTTACAAGACTTTTGGGAAACTCGCCACTTCAGGTAGAACTTGAGCTGCTTCAAACCGCAAGTCACAAATCACAGAATACACCAGAGGAGCATATGCTCACCTTCTATAAGAATTTTGAGCAGATTAAACAGAACTACTATGATGGAATGATAGTCACAGGTGCTCCTGTTGAGCTCATGGAGTTTGAGGAGGTCGAGTACTGGGATGAGCTTTGCGAGATAATGGAGTGGTCAAAGTCACACGTTCACAGCACTTTCTACATTTGTTGGGGTGCTCAGGCTGGACTCTACTACCACTACGGAATCAAGAAGTGTGTGCTTCCGGAGAAGCTTTCGGGCGTCTACAAGCACCGCTTGAGATATAAGACGGGGATGCTCTTTAGAGGCTTTGATGATGTTTTTTACGTGCCACACTCCAGGAATACGGATGTTGATGTGGAGGCTGTTGAGGCCTGCAAGGATATTAAGATCGTGGCAGAGTCAGATGAGGCAGGAATCTTTGCGATTAAATCAAATGATGACAAACAGATTTTCATAATGGGACACTCCGAGTACGATGCTGATACGCTTCATAAGGAGTATGAGAGAGACCTAAAGCAGGGCAAGAATCCTAATGTGCCTTGTAACTACTACCCTGATGATGATCCTAGCAAGGAGCCAGAGGTGACTTGGCGCTCATGCGCTAACCTTTTGTTCTCGAACTGGCTAAACTACTTTGTTTACCAGTCGACTCCTTACGACATCAACAGCATCCAGCAAGAGGCGAGCGAAGCCATGGATTTAGAAAAATCCGACCTTATAGTATCAAAGTTTGGCGGAACCTCACTTGCAGGAGCTGACAGGTTCAAAGTCGCAAAGGAAATAATTGAAGCTGACGAAAACCGCAAGTTTGTCGTGGTATCTGCACCGGGTAAGCGTGATGCACGCGACACTAAGGTGACGGACCTTCTTGTCGAACTTGCAGATAGTACATGCGTGGGCGGAGGTATAAATCTTGATATAAATCACGCAAGGAATCTTCTTGATGAGATAAAAGAGCGTTTTGTAGAGATAGAGGAAGAACTTCGCACCGGAGTTGACATAGAGGCTGAATTTGCAAAGATAGAGCATGATATATTTGAGGATGGACAAGGCAAGGCATATATTACAAGCCGAGGCGAGTACCTGAACGGAAAGCTTATGGCGGCATATCTTGGCGAGCCTTGGCAGTTTGTTGATGCAAAGGATATCGTCTTATTTGATAATGACGGAAAGCTTCTCATGGAGGAAACCCTAAAGGCTATTTCAGATAGATGCGCTAAACTACCTAGAGCGGTTATACCAGGTTTTTATGGACGATTTGCAGAGGACGGAAGCGTTGAAACTTTCAGCAGGGGCGGTTCGGATATTTCGGCATCTCTTGTTGCTGCAGCACTTCACGCTGACCTATATGAGAACTGGACAGATGTTTCAGGAATTTTGATGGCTGATCCTAGCATTGTCAGAAACCCTGTCACCGTTCCTGTTATGACATATAAGGAGCTTAGAGAACTTTCATATCTAGGTGCGACAGTTATGCACCCTGATGTAGTTGAGCCTGTGGTTAAGCTTGGAATTCCTATCATCATAAAGAACACAATGGATCCAGAGGCTGCGGGAACTCTAGTAGTTAAGGATAAGAAATACTACAAGGAGAGCATGGAAATCGCTGGTATTTCGGGAAAGCGTGGCTTTGTTGTAATCAAGCTAGAGAAGACGGGGCTTAATGATGATACAAAGCTTCGCCAAAGCATTTTGGATTTCTTTGCTGAGAACTCAGTTAAGATTACAAATATCATAGCGGGTATAGATTCGCTGATTCTCCTTGTGCCTAAGGACAGCTTTGAGAAAACTAGTCTCAGCTTCTTTGAGATGGAGGCTAACATTCGCAAGATGGCTGGCGGAATCAGGATAGATATAACCAAGGATATCGCGGTTATCGGCGTTGTTGGAAGAGAACTCGGCAGCTCGCCGACAGTCGTTATCAAGACACTTTCTGCACTCGCAGGAAGGCGAATAGATGTCAAACTAATAGACCACGGTCAGGGACAGATAAGCATTCTCATAGCCATAGCGGCAAATGACTATGCAGAGGCTATCAGGTCGATTTATGGCAGATTTGTATAATCTCGCTTTGATGCGAAATTATGTGATTAAAACATGCAAAAATAGTATAAATGAAATAATATAAGAGAAAATTTAGGACTAAAATCATGCAAATAATGGATAAAATCAAGGATTGCAATGGATGCTCAGCCTGCATAGTAGGCTGTAAGGATTCAGCAATCAAAATGGAGTATAAGGGCGAAAAGAAGTTTCCTTTGATAAATGAGGGGGCTTGTAGCAAGTGCAATAACTGCGTGCTATATTGCCCGCTATATATGCCAGTTGAGCTGCCTAAGCTAGAGGAGTTCTACGAGTATAATAGCGATTTTTATCATAGGGATATGCCAAAGATATATAGACAGACCATGCGCGACTTAAGAGATGGTAAGCAGGTTGACTTTGCTGGAACGCTTTGTCAGATTGCGGGACTGAAGTCTTTGATGGGCGACAGGCTCCATGAGAATTTGAGCCTAAAGCCGCTCTACTGTGATCCAGAAAATCCTGAGAGGGAAGAGTGCAGGTCATGCGAGTTCATAGGTCAGCAGTATTAGAATAGGTTTAGAGATGTTAAACAGTTTTGTAATTGCCTTCGAAGCCGTGGTGCCTATGTTCATTCTTGTTGGCATTGGAATGCTGGTCAGAAGGTCGAGCCTGATATCAAAGGAAGAAAATCGCAAGCTGAATAAGATGGCATTTAAGGTGTTCTTTTCTGCTTTGATGTTCAATAGCATATATAGCAATGGAGTGGACAAAGCGATTAACTACAGACTTATGCTTTATGGTATAATAGCTGTGCTGATTGTGTACATTCTGACGACGATATTCGTGCTTAGAGTAGAGCCGTCAAATCCGACTAGGGGTTCTCTTATTCAGGCGATATACCGAAGTAATTTTGTGCTGATGGGGCTTCCAATAGTTTCGAGCATAAGTGGTGCAAGTGAGCTTGCATCTACGGCACTTATGATTGCGGTGGTTATACCGATTAATAACATCCTAGCGATTCTTACCTTGGAGTATTACGGTGGTGGCAAGGCAAAGCTAAAGGACATGCTAATCAAACTTGCAAAGAATCCTATGCTCGAGGGAGCGGTGCTCGGAATTTTGAGCCTAGTGCTAGGAGTTAAACTACCTTTCTTCCTAGAGAAGCTAGTATCGGATATGGCTGCGGTAGCAACTCCTTTGACGCTTGTCATTCTAGGAATATCGTTTGAGTTTTCACAGATAAAGGAGTGCGGTCGTAATTTGATCTACGCCGTAGTTGGAAGACTCATAGTGGTGCCGGCGATAGTGCTTGGCGTAGCTGCTTTGATTGGCTTTAGAGATGCAGATTTTGTAACTTTAATTGCAATATTTGCATCGCCATCTGCGATAGCCTCATATACTATGGCTGAGAACATGAACTGCGACGGAGTTTTGGCGGGGAATTCGCTCATTGTTTCGTCATTGTTTTCAAGCATAACGATGTTTTTTTGGATTTTCCTATTCAAAAGCTTAGGCATGTTTTAGGAAATGAATTTAGTAGACAATATAGAGTAACTGTAGACAGAAAGGAGAAATTTATGTCAAGTTGTAATAGTGATTGCGGTTCATGCGGAAAGAGCTGCGGAAGTAGAGATTCAGGAGTTCCAATCGCTGAGATGAATGTTAACAGCGATGTTAGAAAGGTTATAGGTGTTGTCAGCGGTAAGGGAGGCGTTGGTAAGTCATCGGTTACTTCGATGCTTGCAGTTGCAGCGGCACGTGCTGGTAAGAGCGTTGCTATCCTAGATGGCGATATCACAGGACCTTCTATTCCTAACACATTTGGTCTTGATCAGCGTGCAGAGGGAGATGGAAAGACACTCTTCCCTGTAATGACAAAGGAAGGTATCAAGGTTATGTCAGTTAACCTTCTTTTAGAGAACAAGACAGACCCTGTTGTATGGAGAGGTCCAGTTCTTGGTGGAGTTATCACTCAGTTCTGGAGCGATGTTATCTGGGGGGATGTTGATGTAATGTTTGTCGACATGCCACCTGGAACAGGAGACGTTGCGCTGACAGTATACCAGTCACTTCCAGTTGACGGTATCGTAGTTGTAACATCACCACAGCAGCTCGTTGGAATGATAGTTGAGAAGGCCACAAAGATGGCTGATATGATGAGCATTCCAATTCTAGGACTAGTTGAGAACATGTCGTATTTCAAGTGTCCTGACTGTGGTGGAGAACACAAGATCTTTGGTGACAGTCACATCGATGAGATTGCAGCAAAGCACGGTATCACAAATGTAGCAAAGCTTCGCATTGATCCAGAGCTAGCTAAGGCTTGTGACGAGGGAAGAATCGAAGAGTATAAGTGCGAGGATATCGAGCCGCTAGCAAAGGTTCTCGTAGAGGACTAATGCTAATCGCATAAAGATTTAAAATTTGAGAACAGAGCCATTTTAAGAGGTTCTGTTCTTTTTTTGAAAAAGTTGTTGACAGCAGGGTTAGTTTCTGCTAACATAGACATACAGTTAGTTATAACTAACTAAAACTGACTGTCAAGTTAATATGAGTGGAGCTACTTCTTATATATAGCTTCGATCACAATTAACTCGGATTATATATCACTTTTAATTCTCGATTGGAGGGCGTGAGGTGAGTGTCGTAATAATTGGGGGTAATGAGTGCATGAGCCATAGATACGAGCAAATTTGTGGGGAGTATGGATGTAGCGCTAAGGTTTATACCAAAGAGAAGGGCGCTATAAAGAAGAAAATTGGCTCTCCAGATATGCTCATATGTTTTACGGGAACTGTGTCACATAAGATGGTTAACGCTGCAAAATCGGCAGCAAAGAAAGAGGGCATTCCTGTAGCACACTGTCATAGTAGCAGTGCTTCGGCTTTAGCAGAGTTACTCAAGGAGTTAACGCAATAGCATATTTTATATGCGTCAAACGGTAGAAATAATTTTTCCTTTTGGCTTTACAATTCACACAATAAAAAAACGCATCTAGCCAGTGCGTTTTTTTATTTGTGTTAAATTCCATATATGCTACTTAATATTGTCGCTGCAATTGGTAGTGTTATCAATGAGAATGTTGTTGTAAGCGCTACGCCTTCGGCAACGAGGTCTGCATTGTGCCCCTCTTTTGCTGCAACACCAACTGATGCGACTGCGCAAGGGAAACATGATGAGAACACAAGTGTAAGCTTTGCTCCTGGTGAGATAGGCAGCCAGTGTACTGCTAGGAAGGTAATTACAGGTACCACGATTAGGTTTATCGTTGAAGCTATGATAAGATCCTTGTTCTTTAGTATCGACATCACATTGCTTCCGGCAAGCTGTATTCCTACGATGAACATCGAAAGCGGAATTGTCGCATCACCTATCAAATCGAAAAAGTCTATAACTGGTGCTGGCAGATGTATTCCTCCAAAGAGTATGACCGCACCAAGGAGTGCTGAAACTATACATGGATTGAGCGCTGACTTTATGGTCTGCTTTAGGTCGTAGTTGCTATCGCGTCCGATGTTCATTTGGAATATTGCTATCATATATAGGTAGATATTAAGAGGAATGTTAGCGATAACAATCAGAAAGAAAATATAATCTCCGAATATTGCCTTTGTGATTGGGAATCCCATAAAACCAGTATTTACGGCTGTCATTACTACCATTAGAACTGATATGTACCCCTTTTACTGGACAAAACCAGTGAAAGGGGTTTTTGTATGAAATACAATTATGCTTTTAAACTTAATGCTGTAGAACTATATCGCTCTGGTCAGTGGATTGAAACACCAGAAGGTATAAGCCAAAAAAATTTTAGAAAAAGAATTGTACAATGGTCAAGAATTGCAGATATATATGGTCTTGATTCTCTTCGGCATCCAACTACATGTAAAGAACGTTCGGCTGAATGTAGATATCAGTTAGTAGCTCGTGTACTTGCTGGTGAATCACAAAAATCTGTTGCTATTAGTGCAGGAATTGAGGGTGGATTATTGTCTAAATGGGTTCAGACATATAAAATTAAAGGGTATGAAGGATTAAATCTCAAAAAAGGCAGAAAAAGTAAGAAGGAAGCAAACATGAGCAAGAAATCCAAACCCACTGATTTAACCCCATCAGAACGTGAAGAATTAATTCGTCTTAGAGCAGAAACTGAATACTTAAAAACGGAGAATGAAGCAATAAAAAAATTAATCGCCTTGAGACACGAAAGATGGGCTGCGGAACTCAAGGCGAAAAAGCAGCAATCATCAAAGAACTCCGAGAAAAAGGATACCAATTAAAATATCTCTTAAAAGCTATTGGCCTGTCTAAATCAACTTATTATTTCGAGATTAACAAATCAGATGTAGTTGCTGATCGCAATGAAGAATTACTGATTGTTATTAGAGAAATATTTGAAGAAAACAAGCATAGATATGGTGTTCGTAGAATTTATCATGAATTACTAAATCGTGGATATCATGTAAATCATAAGCGAGTTCAACGCCTTATGCATGAAGCAGGATTAGCTGGTAAGCGTCCAAAGGAAAAATATCATTCTTATAAAGGCGAAGTAGGTAAGATTGCTGATAATGTAATAAATAGGGATTTCAGTACAACAGCACCATTGCAGAAATGGACAACAGATATATCTCAGTTTAACTTTTCATGGGGGAAATGTTACATATCGCCTGTATTGGATATGAATACAAATGAAATTATCTCATATGATTTGTCCAAAAGCCCTAATCTTGAGCAGATAGAAAGAATGCTTGATAAAGCTTTTGATAAGTTTCCTTCTGTTGAAGGCTTAGTATTTCATTCGGATCAAGGTTGGCAGTATATGCATGCCCATTTTAGAAATACCTTACAGAAACACGGTATTGTACAGTCTATGTCGCGAAAAGGTAATTGTTATGATAACTGTATAATGGAAACCTTCTTCGGAAGACTAAAGAATGAGATGTATTATGGCTATGAGAAAGATTATTCCTCCTTCGAAGAGTTTTCAAAAGCTATTGATGAATATATAGATTATTATAATAACAAAAGAATCCAAGCAAAAACAAAATGGATGCCACCTGTAAAGTACAGGATCGCATCCATGTGTTCAGCTTAATTCGCTAATGAATGTGTCCAGGATTCTGGGTACATATCAAACTCCGACATCTGCAGATGGTGTACTTTTTAGCAGTTTGCTCAAAAAGTAGGCGATAATTGGCATAATAGTAAAGAAAAGACCTGCTCCAATAAGTACGGTTATAGTATCCTTAAATAACTCGTGGTTAAGTGTTCCTGTTGCCATAGCGTGAAGAATCATCGCAGGCGATGTAATCAGGATTAAAAGGTCAACGAGATATTTGTTGGATTCGGCGGGCAGTATACCACGCTTATTTGCAAATAAGCCAACGAAGATCATTGCAAAGATGACCATGATTTTTATTAAGATTGTAAGCATGATTCTCCTTAAATTTTCATTGTAATGATATGTATTATAGCATAAAATATTTATAAGAAAAAGTTTTGATACAACATGTTTTTACTGAGAAAATCTAATTAAGAGGTGGTATATGGGAAATATAAAGAACCATTACATATATAAGTACGCAATGAGAAGACTGAAGAAGAAGTGCTCGCTTAAACCCGAATTAAGCCGTGTAAGTGATGAGCAAAAGGTGAAAATATGCAAGACTGTGGCAAAAAGAGTGCGAAGCATTGCCATAGTAATTGGTATTATATATTTTATTTTGATGAGCGTGCTAAATATGCTTGCTGTAATGTATCCTTACAGCAGTCCGTTTGTTACATGGTATATAGATCGTTTTGAATCCGTGATGCCACTTACCCAATACGGCAGGCTATATAGTAGAGCAAACATATTAAGCATGTTGATATTGCTAATTCCGGTGATTTTAATAATTGCAGGACCGCTTTTTATTTTGATACTTCTCATTACAGACATTGAGCTTAATAAGGAACTGAGGGAGCATTTTGGAGACCTTGACGAATAGAGAAACTGTGTGATTTGACATAAGTATCTAAGTTTGGTAAATTTGAATCGGAGGACGAAATATATGGGGAATTTATGTAAGCTATGCAAGGTTTGCGACGGCAGGGCCTGTAGAAATACCATTCCTGGTCCAGGGGCAAAGGGAACTGGCGATGTCGCAATTAGAAACTTTGATAAGTGGCGCGATATACGCGTAAATATGGACACTTTAGTGGAGAAAAAGCAGATAAGTACTGATTTTAAGCTTTTTGGGAAAGAGTTTTCTGCCCCAATTTTCGCAGGTCCAATAGGCGCAGTAAGGATGCACTATAGTGATGAATACGACGACAGAAGCTTTAACAAGGTTTTGATTAAAGCCTGTAATGAAGCAGGCATTGCAGCCTTCACAGGAGATGGAATGGATGACGACCAGATGGTTTCAGGATGTGAGGCGGTTAAAGAAGCTGACGGACGCGGAATTCCAACGATTAAGCCGTGGAATCTCGAGATGATTAAGAAGAAAATTGAGCTTACTAAGGAGGCTAATGCCTTTGCGGTAGCGATGGATATAGATGCTGCAGGACTTCCATTTTTGAAGAATTTTACTCCTCCAGCAGGAAGTAAATCAGTTGAGCAACTTAGAGAAATCGTTGAACTTCTCGACGTACCTTTCATAGTAAAGGGAATAATGACACCTAAAGCTGCGTTAAAGGCAAAGGAAGCGGGGGCCAGTGCCATAGTTGTGAGCAATCACGGTGGCAGAGTCCTTGATCAGTGTCCAGCGACAGCAGAGGTTTTAGAGGATATAGTTAAGGCAGTTGACGGCTCGATGAAGATTTTCGTTGATGGCGGTATTAGAACAGGTGTTGATGTTTTCAAAGCACTAGCGCTTGGAGCAGATGCCGTTATCATAGCAAGACCTTTTGTAAGCTCTGTATATGCAGGAGCAGGCGAAGCCGTAAAGGAACTTGCCGAAAAGCTGAAGCACGAACTAGAGGATACCATGGCTATGTGCGGAGCCTATTCGCTTGAGGACATTAGTCGTGACATGGTAAGTGTTTTTAAATAATTGAGATGGAGAAAGAATGAAAACTATAATCGCTGCGTCGAGAAACGAGCACAAGATAAAGGAGATAACTGCAATTACTGAGAAGTACGGCATGAAGGTTATTTCAAGGGATGATGCTGGAATACCTCATTTTGAGATAGAGGAAGACGGTGACACCTTTGAGGAAAACTCCTACAAAAAGGCGTATGAGATAATGAAGTATTCCAATGAGATAACGATAGCCGATGATTCAGGGCTAGAGGTTGATTATCTCAATGGAGAGCCAGGCGTCTACTCGGCAAGATATGCAGGGGATAATGCTGATGATAAGAAGAATAACGAGAAGCTCCTTTGCATGTTAGATGGCGTGACCTACACAGATAGACGCGCGAAGTTTGTTTCTGTTATAACCATAGTTTTTCCTGATGGGGAGACTCTTGTGGCAAGGGGAGAGTGCCCTGGCCACATAATAGATAGAGAAGAAGGAGAGTTTGGTTTTGGCTATGATCCACTGTTTATCCCTAACGGATATCAGAGGACATTTGCTCAAATGGATGCAGAGACAAAGAACAAAATCAGCCATAGAGCAAAGGCGCTTGAAGAAATGGAGAGATTGCTGAGTGAAAGAGGCGGGATTTAGAAACAGTGAGCACATGACTCTCAAGAAAAAGTTTTTCCGAATGATCTACCTAGGCATCAAAGAGTATCAGGATCCATATTATCAAGGAATTCCAGAACAGATAGCCTTCTATTTCATATTATCAATTTTCCCAAGCATAGTTCTGCTCACGCAGCTACTAGGCGTTTTTAATCTGTCTATAGATTTGCTGCAGAACTGGTTTGAGAAGAATTTTTCTAGTGAAGCTATGGTATTTCTGAACAAAATTTTTGAGTTCAGGCCACAGACGACAACAAACTTTTTCCTAATTATAATGGCCATTTGGGCGGCCTCAAGGATACAGTTTACGCTGCTGAGAGTGCTGAATTACAGCTATTCTGATGGGCAGGATTTCGGAAACTTTTGGCTTGATAGACTTCGCTCGATGATGGCTGTAGTAGTTACAGTAATAGCGATGGTATTCATATTCATAGTTCTCGGATACGGAGAGCTAGTCCTAGAATTTTTGGCAACTCACTTGCAGATAAACAGCAGGCTCGACTGGATATGGACCTTCCTTCGCTGGCCTATTGCAGGAGCGCTATATTTTTTCCTTATATTCATGAACTACTACATGCTGCCAAAGTGTAAGCTAAAAGCAAGAAGTGTTGTTCCAGGAACCATTTTCTGCGCAGTTGGAATGCTACTAGTTACAATCTTTTATTCAAGATATACAACAAGGGCAGTGACAAACAACATCCTTTACGGATCTATGGCCAGCTTATCGATTTCGATGTTTTGGCTATACTTTGTTTCATGGGTGTTTGTTCTAGGAATCATTCTAAACAAGGTTTGGGCTGATATGAAGGAATAATCAGCGTTTTGGTATTCTAAAGCTGAGTTAATGAAAGGAAATAAGATATGAAACGGAAGCACTCAAATGTAAGTAGGAAGTGTGCTGGTCGCATAAGTGATATGCTTGAATCTATGAATAGAGGTGAAAAATATCTTACACCAATTTTTGGAACAGAAGCTAGTAATATCGAGATGCCAAACAAAAAAATCAATATGGATCCTGTTCCTCCACAGCTTGCTGCCGAAATGATTAGGGGATATCTCAAAACGGAAGGAAATGCAACGCAGAATCTTGCAACCTTCTGTCAAACTTATATGGACCCAGTAGCCGCAGAGCTAATGGCTGAAAACTTTGAGAAAAATGCGATTGATAAGGATGAATATCCAATGACAGCAGATTTGGAAAATCGCTGTGTGGAAATTATAGGGAATCTATGGAATGTCAATCAAAATGAAGAACCAATAGGTACATCTACAGTTGGGTCGTCTGAGGCTTGTATGCTAGGTGGTTTAGCTATGTTATTCAGATGGAAGAAGCTTGCAGACAAAGCAGGAATTGATAGGTGTAAAAGACGACCTAATCTTGTAATTTCAGCAGGATATCAGGTTTGCTGGGAGAAGTTTTGTAGATATTGGGATATTGAAATGAGAACGGTGCCTATAGATATGGAACACCTATCTCTTAATATGGATACAGTAATGGACTATATCGATGATTATACAATAGGTGTAGTCGCAATCTTAGGCATTACTTATACAGGTAAATATGATGATGTCAAAGCTTTAGATAAGCTAGTTGAAGAGTATAATCAAAATCACAAAAATCTACCTATCCGTATACATGTTGATGGAGCATCGGGGGGAATGGTTACACCTTTTATCGAGCCAGAACTTGAATGGGATTTTAGACTAAAAAATGTATGGTCCATTAGCACCTCTGGCCATAAATACGGACTTGTATATCCTGGAGTAGGCTGGATAATATGGAGGGGTAAAGAGGCACTGCCAGAGGAACTAATATTTTGGGTAAGCTACCTTGGAGGTGAGGAAGCTACAATTGCTATTAACTTTTCACGAAGTGCATCTCAAATTGTAGGTCAATATTACATGTTAATGCGCAATGGATTTAGTGGGTATAGAGAGATTCATCAGCGAACCATAAATGTGGCACGCTACATGGCAGAAGAGATAGAAAAGATGGGTATCTTTGAAGTCATAGAAGATGCAAAACAGATTCCGATTGTATGCTGGAAGCTAAAAGATGAAGCATGTGTTGACTGGAATCTCTATGATCTTGAAGACCGTTTGCGTATGCATGGCTGGATGATTCCAGCATACCCTATGCCTGAGAATATAGAGGATATAGACGTGCAAAGGCTTGTTATTCGCCAGGACTTTGGAATGCAGTTAGCTGTTCTTTGCATAAGCGAGATGAAAAAACAGATTGAAATTCTAAATGGATCAAGAATCGTGATTCGCGATGATACCGATGAAGGAAAACCAGGCAAGTGCTTTGACCATAGTGGCAGATAGGCCAACAAAAAGAAAAAACCGCTATGCATGCAAGATTGCATGTATAGCGGAATTTTTTTATCAAAATTTGATGCCAAAGTCAAAACCTGATGTTAAATAAAACTATCAGTCTGTCGTCAAAACGCGAACGCGTAGGACTTCTGGAACCTTTGGAATCTCTGTAATCTCATCATCTGTTGCAACTAGTGCGTAGCCGTATTCACCGCGTGTAGCACCTGCGATAGCCGTGATATTCTTATCTGCGAACATTGCGGCAGCAAGCTTTGCTGGGTATGGCTCGTTCTTCGTTATGAGTGCAACTCTAGTCTGAGTTCCGATAGGACCAAGGTCTACGGCAGGGAAGTTAACTGAGTTTCTAATATTTCCGTTCTCTAGGTAGTCCATGATTTCTTCTGCAGCCATCATTGCACAGTTATCTTCTGCTTCCTCTGTAGAAGCTCCAAGATGAGGCATGCAAACAACATCCTCTCTTCCGATAATGCCGTTTGTTGCAAAGTCAGTGATGTACTTAGAAATCTTTCCTGACTCTAAAGCTTCTATCATAGCGTCTTCGTCAACGAGCTTATCTCTTGAGAAGTTTAGGAATATAGCGCCTGGCTTGATGCATGAAAGAAGCTCAGCATTAAACATTCCATTTGTACTTGGAAGTGATGGAAGGTGAAGGCTGACATAGTCAGCTTTTGCTAGAGCAGCTTCAGGCTTAGTCTCTATCTTAACTGATGCGTTTAGACGGAGAGCTGAGTGTACTCCTAAATAAGGGTCATATCCTATTACATCCATACCGAGATCTGATGCAGCATTACACACAAGGATTCCGATTGCACCAAGACCGAATACAGAGATTGTCTTTCCCTTTAGCTCACTTCCTGCGAACTTGCTCTTGCCTTTCTCAACCTCTTTGCCGATGTTGTCGCTTTCTTTGCCAGCAAATGCATTTGTCCAAGCGATGGCCTTGTCTAGATTTCTTGCAGCTAAAACCAAGGCTCCGATTATGAGCTCTTTAACCGCGTTTGCATTTGCACCAGGGGTATTGAAAACTACGATTCCCTGATCAGCGCATGATTCTAAAGGAATATTGTTTACTCCTGCACCAGCTCTTGCAATAGCAAGAAGTGATTCATCAAACTGCATATCGTGCATAGCCTGACTGCGCACGAGAACACCTGCAGAACCATCTATTCCGTTTGCGCCGTCTACTATCTCGTAGGCATCTGTAAAGCGGGCTAGACCCACCGGGGAAATTTTGTTGAGCGTTGAAATCTTATACATTTATAGCCTCCTAAGCATTTATATTTAATCCTAAAACTCCGATTGAAGCTTCACTGAAATATAGCACTAAAGTCATTCAAATTATTATAGCACTGGATTGCGTAGCTTTCAATATAGTGATAAAATAAGAAGGGTCTACAACTAGAAACTTAATTCAATTTATATAATATAAGCTAAAGGAGAAATAACATGGACAAAAGGGTTTTTAACTTCTCAGCAGGACCATCCGTATTACCACTTGAGGTGATGGAGGATGCAGCAGCAAATTTAACTAATTACAAGGGCTGTGGACAGTCCGTTATGGAGATGAGCCATAGATCAAAGGATTTTCAGCAGATTATAGATGATGCTGAGGCAAATCTCAGAAAGCTTATGAACATACCTGACAATTACAAGGTTCTATTCCTTCAGGGTGGTGGAACGCTTCAGTTTTCGATGGTTCCGATTAACCTTTTGAGAAAATCAAAGAAGGCAGACTACATAGTAACCGGAAACTGGGCGAAGAAGGCGGCTGAAGAGGCTGAGAAATTCGGTGATATCAAGGTTATTGCAAGCTCCAAGGACGAGAACTACACATATATTCCTAAGGTAAAGAAAGAGGATATCAGAGAGGATGCAGACTATGTTTACATCTGTTTCAACAACACTATCTTTGGATCACACTTCCCATATATCCCTGAGACGGGAGATATTCCGCTAGTTGCAGATATGTCGAGCTGCATACTTTCAGAGGAAGTTGATGTGACTAAGTATGGATTAATTTATGCTGGAGCTCAGAAGAACATTGCACCAGCGGGAGTTACCATTGTTATTATCAGGGAAGATCTTCTTGGATTTGCACCTGAGAACACTCCAATTTATCTAGATTATAAGACACATGCAGATAAGGATTCGATGTACAATACACCGCCTTGCTTTACGATTTACATTGCAGGAGAGGTTTTTAAGTATCTTGACAGAATAGGCGGAATCAAGAAGATTCACGAGATTAATGTTAGGAAGGCAAATATGCTCTACGACTACATCGATTCGAGCAATTTTTACAAAGCACCAGTTCGCAAGGAAGATCGTTCACTAATGAACGTAGTCTTTGTTACAGGAGATGAGGCATTAGATAAGAAGTTCATCGCAGAGGCTAAGGAGAGAGGACTTATTAACCTTTCAGGTCATAGAATCCTTGGTGGAATGCGTGCAAGTATATATAATGCTATGCCTATTGAGGGCGTAGAAGCTTTGATAGAATTCATGAAAGAATTTAAGGAGGCTAATTAAGTATGAAGTATCTGATTGTAGTGCCAGACGGCTCAGGAGATGACGAAATTGCGTCATTGGGAGGCAAGACACCGCTTGAAGTATCTAACATACCTAACATTAATAAACTAGCAAGTAAGGCACTCGTTGGGATGGTTAGGACAATTCCGCCAGGAATTCCACCAGGAAGTGATGCAGCAAATTTAGGACTCATGGGATATGACGCAAGGACTGACCTTGCAGGTAGATCACCACTTGAGGTTATCAGCATCGGCATAGATATGGAGCCTGATGATGTTGCCTTTCGTACAAACTTCATCACGGTAAGTGGTGATGGAAGTTACGATGATATGACCATAGTAAACCACGATGCAGGCTGTATTTCATCAGAGGAATCAGCTGAGCTTATTGAGGCTTTGAACAAAGAGTTTGGCTCAGATAAGCTAAGATATTACACAGGAACTCAGTATAGACATTGCCTTCTTGTGCACGATGGAAGAACGGACTATGAGACGGTACCTCCACATGACCATTTAGATAAGAGGGTTGGAGATTGGCTTCCTAAGGGTGAGGATGCAGAATTTCTCACCGATATGATGAGAAGAAGCTACGAGATAATGAACGAGCATCCGGTTAATCAGAAGCGTAGAGAGCAAGGTCTTATGCCAGCAAACTCAATTTGGATATGGGGACAGGGAAAGAGACCTAATCTCGTTAACTTTGAGGATAAGTACTCAGTAAAAGGAAGTGTTATAAGCGCAATTGACCTTATCAGAGGTATCGCTATGTACGCTGGACTTGGAACCGTTATCGTTCCAGGTGCGACGGGAAGCCTTGATACAAACTATGAGGGTAAGGCTCAGGCAGCGCTAGATCTCTTTGATGAAGGAAATGACTTTGTCTATGTACATGTTGAGGGACCTGATGAGTCATCTCATGCAGGATCGCTCGAGGACAAAATTGCATGCATAGAGAACATAGATTCAAGAATAGTAAAGCCTATAGTTGAGGGACTTAGAGAAAGAGGTGAGGATTTCAGAGTTCTCATTGCACCTGACCACAGGACGCCTCTTGCAATTCGCACGCACTCTAGTGACCCTGTTCCATTTGTTATCTACGATAGCAGAAATGAGCTTCCAGATGATGAGCGCAAGCAGTTTAATGAGCGTGCAGCTATAGCTACAGGTGTCTATGTTGATGAAGCATTTAAGCTAACGGACATGCTTTTTGAAAAGATGAAGTATTAGTTTTGATGTGGTATGGCCTCTGCATGCACAGGGGTAACATGATGGAGATATTAAGAATAAATGAGTAGAAACAAAAGAATAAAGGTATACCTAAGTGTATTGCTCATTTTGATGATGCTGTTCACATATTGCTTTTCCTTCGCAGAGGATGAGGTCGCTCCGCCTGCCGAAAAAGAGACGGAACAGACAAATGAAGCTGAAGAAAACCAATCACAAAATCAGCAAGGCGAGGAACAGAAAGCCACCGAATTTGATATTGATAAGGCGAGTGAAGCTAATTTTGGATCAACGAACAAAGTAGATAAAGGTGTTGTAAAAGTAGATAAGAATGGAAAGCCTGAACTTAAATCTGGTTCTGCGATAATCTACTGCAAGAATACTGGAGAAAAGGTTTATGCTAAGTCTGAGAAGAAAAAGTTTGCACCATATAGCTTGACCAAGCTCATGACAGCTATTTTGGTTACTCAGAAGCTTTCACTGGATGCTAAGGTAACCATATCTGCAGAGGCTGCAAAGCTAAGCAACCAGGAGAAGGGGATTCAGCTTAAAGAAGGCGAGATCCTCACAGTCGACCAGTTGCTTCACGCTATGCTAATCATGTCAGATAATGGCGCAGCATATGCTCTAGGAGAAGCAGTTTCAGGAAGCATGGATGAGTTTATCAAGCTCATGAATGAGACATCAAAGAACATCGGCTGCAAGGACACACTGTTTGCAACTCCTAACGGTTTGATCGATGATGTTTCAGCAGAGCACACTACAGCTTCAGATTTTCTTGAGATAGCTAAGGTAGCCTTCGGAAACAAGACGATTTTAAAGGTGTCAGGAACTAAGAACTATAGGATACCTAAGAACGAGATGAGCGACGTCCGTTTTTTGAAAAATAGCAATAAGCTTTTATCGGGAAGTAAATCTGGGTATGTATCAGGTAAACTGGGATATATCAGCGAAAACAGTACATCGATAACCATGGTCTATAAGCAAAATGGTATGGAGCTTATCATGGTTTCACTCGGCGTAGGCAAGAATACACGCTACACGATTTGCGAAAAGATGGTTGATTATGCCAAGACTAAAATCAAGGGCATAGAGGTCGTTCCAAAGGGTAAGATTTTAGGAAAGGCGCGAGTTAAGCACGGCGTCAAGACTAGAGTTGAGGTGGAATCTGCGAGCTCAGCAATGGCCTACCTGCCAGCTCAGGGCTCCAAGGATTTGATTAAGACTGAAGTCGTTTTAAAGAGCGATGTCGAAGCACCTATCAAAAAGGGAGACGTAATGGGTAGCTACCGCATCTACGTTTCTGATGAGCAGGTCAATGAGATAGACCTAGTTTCCACAGAATCTGTTGGAACAGGCTGGATTCCTTCATATATAGGAAT
Organism: Eubacterium sulci ATCC 35585; assembly: GCA_001189495.1. NCBI lineage: Bacteria > Bacillati > Bacillota > Clostridia > Peptostreptococcales > Anaerovoracaceae > [Eubacterium] sulci. Next base: position 497,855 of record CP012068.1, read on the forward strand.
CTCAAACAAAACGACTATAATAGTTCTTTTTGTAATATTTTTGATAGTATCACTTTTGATGCTTAGAACGGTCAACAAAGCCAAGACTAAGGCGCGAAGGCGCAAGCTTCGCAAGGAGCGAATTAAGCAACTTGCCATGGAAGAGCTGATGAGAGAGCACGAACGAAACAATAGATATAATCGCTATAGATAGAGGATTAGGCGATACAATGTTTGATATTAAAGAGAATCTCAAAAAACTCCCGGACACCCCGGGAGTTTATATGCATAAGGATAAATTAGGGCAGGTCATCTATGTCGGAAAGGCTATTTCACTGAGGAACAGGGTTCGTCAGTACTTCCAAAGCTACGGCAAGTCGACTGCAAAGCTCAGGGCGTTAACGGCGAATATAGCGGAGTTTGACTATATCACCTGCGCAACTGAGATGGAGGCCCTTATCTTAGAGTGCAATTTAATCAAAAAATACATGCCTAAGTATAATGTCCTGCTTCGGGATGATAAGACCTATCCATACATTGTGGTTACACTTAGTGAAAAATACCCTAGGGTTATGAAAACCAGAATCATCAAAAAGGACGGCAACAAGTATTTTGGACCTTACAGCGATGTGGGTGCAGTGAATTTGATGATAGAACTTTTAAATAATGTCTACGGTCTAAAGCGTTGTTCGGCACAGGATTTTCCGCCAGGATTTAGGCCGTGTCTGAACTATCATATAGAGCAGTGCAAGGGAATATGCACAGGGAACATCAGCGAAGCGGAGTATCGCAAATCCATTGACGATGTGCTAGAATTTCTATCGGGCAAGAAATCAAAGCTTGTAGAAAGCCTAAGAAAAAAAATGGAGGAAGCCTCAGAAGAGCTTAGGTTTGAGGATGCAGCAAGATATCGTGATGCAATTGCAGCTGCTGAGGAGCTTTCAGAAACTCAGAGAGTTACCATGGCAGGCGATAACGATATGGATATAGTTCTTCCGGTTAAGGATCTTGAGAATGCCTTTATCGTTTTGTTTACGGTCAGAAATGGAAAGCTCGTTGGAAGAGAATCATTCCAGGTTCAGGAGGGCATTAGCGAAAATCGCAGGGAGATGACGGCCGAGTTCATTAAGCAGTACTACAGCAGGTGGGCTGAGGTTCCTCATGAAATTATAGTGGAGGAGCTTCCGGAGGAGTCCGCTTTGATAGAAGAATTCTTATCCCAGGGCAGGCATAAGGTGAGGATAAGTGTGCCAAAGCGTGGCGATAAGCTGAGTATGCTAAAGCTTGCGCAGCAGGATAGACTTGAGATGAGCAAGACCATAAGTGAAAAGAATAGGTCAAAGGCAGAAAAGCAGCTTCAGCTAAGGAAGGAAATAAAGGCTGCTTTGCTAGAAGGGAATATTGACATAGAACCTAGGGGAGAGAGCTACCGCATTGAGTCCTACGATATATCTAACACCAATGGAATCGATTCTGTTGGAGCTATGGTTGTCTTTGAGGGAACAAACAAAATTCGAAAGGACTACCGAAGGTTTAAGATAAAGACAATTGAAGGGCCAGATGATTACGGAAGTCTTCAGGAGATGATTTACAGGCGCTTTAGCAGGGCCCAAAAGGGTGATCCTGCCTTTGCAATACTCCCAGACTGTATATTCATGGACGGAGGTAGAGGTCAGGTTACTGCAGCTAAGAAGGTTCTCGATGCACTGATGCTCGATGTTCCTGTCGTAGGTCTTGTCAAGGATGATAGCCACAGGACTAGGGGCATAATGTTTGAGGACGGAAGAGAGATAAGCCTAAAGGATAGGCCTTTGTTATTTGCTTATGCTGGTACAATTCAGGAGGAGGTACATAGGTTTGCCATTGAGTACCACAGAAACCTTCGCGGGAAGAAGACCATAAGTTCCATTCTCGATGAAATTAAGGGAATAGGTCCAAGAAGAAGAAATGCACTTCTTGCCCACTTTGGATCGATTGATTCAATCAAAAAGGCAAGTCTTGCTGAGCTTACCGAAGTCGAGGGGATGAGCGAAGAATCAGCAAGAAATGTAATTGAGTTTTTTAAATAGACAAATAGGGGATTTTGACGAATAAATGCCCTTATGCAGTTGCTTTAAAATATGTTTGGTGATATAGTTAATCAGAGGTGTCAATTGGACACTAAGGATGTTAATAACCGGAGGTAAAAATGTCAGATAAGAAGCAGACCGTTCAGGACGAAGCCGCAATAATCACTTTAGAATTTGATGACGGTGAAGTTATTGAATGTGAAGAGATGGGAATTTTCGATTACGACGGCAAGGACTACATCGCACTTATTCCACTAGATGGCAGTGATGATGTATATATTTATGGATACAAGGAAGTTGGAGATGACGAGTTTGAGCTCGTTGATATCGAAGACGACGCATTGTTTGCCAAGGTAGTTGAAGAGTTCGACACCATTATGGATGCAAACCAGGAATAATTAAGTAAGTGAAGACCTCATCGTAAGATGGGGTTTTTTCTATGCTAAATTTTGCTGATTTAGTTCAGCCAGCCTGTGCGAATATAAAAAGTTCAATTTTTTGGGATATTAAGAAAGTCTTAAATCACTTGCATTGGATTCTAATAAATCTTATAATATTTTAAATAAGCTTTCAGAGTTTAACTAAAATTCAGGGGGTAAAACATGAGACGTTACTTTAAAAGAACAATGTTACTAGCAGTAAGCTTGATAGCGGTAGTTGCACTGGTTGGATGCCAAGGTGGCAGCAGCAATACTGACAACAAAAATCTCAGCAAGGACGAAATCCTTGAGAAGAGTTTTCAGGGTTTTGAGCAGCTAAAGAACGGTAAGATTAGTATTACTACTAAACATAATGGTGTAAAACATGAGCCTAAGGAGGGGGAGGCGCCTGAATACTGGCGTGAGAGAAAGTTCAAGGGAAGTTTTGAGCTAAGACCAAACCGTGTTTCAGGCGAGGTTACAGTCACAGGAACTACAATGGCACATAAGAAGATAGAATACAAATATTATGGTGACTCGATGCTAAGCTATGAATTACCTCAGGTGCCTGAGAAAAGTAAGGTTTGGACTACAAACCAGTATTCGGATGAATTTTACGGACAGCCACTTGGCTTCAATTATGATTTCATTGAATTCCTTAGAGAACACAAGAAGGATGTTAAGCTTTCAGAGGAGAAGGATAGCTATACATTTACATATGAGACAAGTGATTTAAAACTTGCAGACCCAAACAACTATCTGATATTTGGTGCTCTAGATACTGCATATGGTCTATATGATTTCTACTATAGTGGAAGTGCAAAAATTGTATTTAAGGTATCCAAGGAAGACTTTACACCTATGGGAATAACCTATACGAGTGAGTACGACTCAGAATATGCGTCAGCAAAAATGACAAGCAAGGTTACTTATTCAGACCAGAATAAAGGTATTGTAGTTGAGACTCCTGACGGAGTTGATAAAGCAGAAGTAAAGTAGAATGGAGTGTGAGATAATAATGAAGAATAAAAGATTTTTAGCACTTGCACTACTTGTGCTTATGTTATGTGTGGCTCTTGCGAGCTGTGGAAATAAGCCAGAATCTAATGTTAAGTCTTATGTAAAGTCAATCGGCGAAGCAAAGAACTTAGAATATACAATAAAGATATATAGAAAAAATCATATGTATAATGATCGGGAACAAATTTTTAGGTCAGAGACAAAGGCTAGACAAGGAAAAATACAGCTTGATCCATTAAGCTATAGTGAATTCTATGTAGATGGTGACTCTAAATACGATTACTTCGGTGGAACAGGTGAGTATGCATTAGCAGATAAAAGGCGTATTGAAGAGGCTTTAACAACCTATGGTAGCAGTGATTCACTTTTTAACAAGGATAAATATTATGCGCCAAATGATAAGGAACTTTACAAAGCAAGCTCTGATTATAAATCTGGTAAATGGAACTGGAAGGTCGCAGATCCAAAAGAGCATACAGTACCAGAAATAGGAAATAAAGAAGCCGTACTAAAACTTTACGAAAAATACGCAGATAAGTTTGTTAGGACGGAGAAAAATGATTATGTATTCCTCGAATTCAAGGGTGATGTAACTAAGGATATCGATGATATCAAAAAACTTCAGGGCTCATTTGTAAAGAGTAATCTATATAAAGAAAAGAGTCTTGTTAAGTCTATCGATATAAAAATTACGCTAGTAATGAAGAAGGAAGGATCCTTTGGGAAGCTCATTCCTTGTGAAGCCATAATTAGCACAGATACTAAGCTAGAGTCTACTAAGGAAAACTGGAAGATGAATAACGAAGATCACTTCGAGATTTATTACAAAAACATCAATGATACCGAGGTTAAGCCGTTTTCAGATTTTGATAAATCAAAGATAGAAACAAAAAAGTAAAACAAAAAAGAAAAAAGTTGGGAACAAAACCCCAACTTTTTTATTGCAATTTATAGCTTTGAGCTTTATTAAGCGCTATGCCTTCTTCATATAGACACTTGCCTTGAAGAGGTCACCGTCTATCTCGATTTCAAACTTACCGTGCATTAGCTTTACAAGGTCTTTTGCGATGCTTAGACCAAGACCACTTCCATCGGTATTTCTTGAACGGTCGCCACGTCTAAATCTTTCCATAAGCTCATCTGGATTGATGTTTAGTGGAGAATTTGAAACATTTTTGATCTCCAAAGCGTAGTAGGTATCAACATCGTATAAATTGATATATGCTCTGCTTCCGGTAACGGAGTACTTGCAAACATTTGTAAAGAGATTGTCAATAACTCTCCAAAGCTGCTGACCGTCTGCATAGACAAAGGCACTATCCAAATTTGTATTCATAACCGGAGTTATGTCTTTATTTTTGAATGCATCTGCTTCTTCAGCAATGGCCTGTCTTACGAGTGAAACCATCTCGATTTTAGTGAGCTCAACAGGTATGTCTCCGCTAGAAATCTTAGCGGCCTCAAAGAGGTCATCCGTGAGCTTAGATAGCCTGTTAGTCTTGTCTGTTATTATATCTAAATACTCAGGGGCCTTTTCGCTGTCTAGACCCTCAAATCTGAGCAAATCTAGATAAGATATCATAGATGTGAGCGGAGTTCTGAGATCGTGCGATACGTGTGATATGAGTTCGGATTTTAGTCTCTGATTATGAAGCTCGTTTGCCACTACAATTTCCTGAGCATCCGCTATTGAGTTTATATCCATGGACAGCCTATCTAGCTCGCCATTTGAGTAAACAGGGATGTTGTAGTCGTAGTTTCCAGCTTTGACCTCTCGTATACCGCGCTTTAGCTCAGCATATTTTCTTAGCTGAACGGGAACGAATATGAAGATCAAAATAAGAACTATGAACGCGCCCCATCCAGTTGCGGCAAGAAGGGTGCAGAAGATGAAGCATCCTATTATCTTAGCAAAGAGGTATTTCTCACCGCCTGCGAGTTTAAATGTATGTGTTAGGATATAGCCTAAGATGGTTCTTTTTAGGAGCTCGCCACTTTTGATTTTCTTTGATAGCGAATGAATTGTCATGATATCCAAAAAGAAAATGACAAAAGCTATTGTCAGGCTCAAAACCAGCTGAACCCAGTGTGGCTCAATGAATATGCCAGAGCTGCTAAAGGAACTTAAATTTTCTTCAATGAAGCCTCTGATAGCCTCATTGTTTGGCACTGAGTTGTATGCTTGCTTGAATACAGCAGCAATAGGGCTATCTAGTAGATGGCTTCTATATATCCAGGTGCGAATGAGCTCATCTGAAAGTACGATACCTGCGCTTGCAATCATTGCAACTAAAATCTGAATATCAGAGAAGATTTTGTCGAACCAATTAAGCTTGATCTTGCCATTTTGGCCAAATTCACCAGCTCTCATTATCGAAATTACAAAAGTAATTGGCACAAGAACAAGTGCAGGAATTAGGACTATCCACGGGATACCAAGATATTTTCCTGTACGAATACGTGCGACATCTACACTTTTCATTTCGATTTCATCGGAATAGTAGGCTGCACTAAAAACGGATGAAACTGACAGTATATATACCGTCAGTACAAATGCTATCAAAATCGTAATCATAAAGCCTGCCGTAGAGGCTATATATGTTATGCGTCTTCTTCTATTTAAATCGTTCAGATTCTCGGCACTGAGCGTGCTGATATCCGATATGTGTTCCTTCCCCATCAAAAACTCCAATTTTAAAAAATATAATTCGGTATAATAAAACTATAGTACATTTTTATTACAAAACTATAAACATAATTATAAAGAATTTATTACTTTTATATTCTGATTTTGATGTTATAATCAAAGAAAGTTTTTTCGAAAGGAATTGAGGGCGAAATGAAGGTAGGAATAAAGAATCAGATAAAGAAAACTGTTGTTGAGGAACTTACAGCAAAGGTGATGGGAAGCGGAAGACTTGATGTTTTCGCAACACCAGCTATGGTAGCTATGATGGAGGAGGCTGCTCACACATCAGTTGAAGCTGAGCTAGAGGAGGGGCAGGGAACTGTGGGAACATCTATGACAGTATCACACATTGCAGCAACACCAGTTGGCATGGAGGTTACATGTGAAAGCGAGCTTGTTGAAGTAGACGGAAGAAAGCTGGTATTTGAAATCAAAGCCATGGACGAAGCTGGTCTAATAGGTGAGGCAAGGCATGAGCGCTTCATCATCGAAAACGAAAAGTTCCTAGCAAAGACTAATGCCAAACTCAAGTAGATTTATCGAATAGGCTAAAGCAAAACCGCCACAGTAGTTTATGTGGCGGCTTTTATTTTCTGTAAAAGGTATCTGTCATAAACTAGTAATCTAGCGCTGGCAGTTAGGGCAAAAGCAAGAACTTCGCCCACCTATTGTCAATTTTTCTATTTTAGTACCACAGACCTTGCATTTCATGCCTGACTTTTGATAGACTTTCATCTTTTCGAGATCCGAGTACTGCTCACTTGCGCCTAGCATATAGGCTTCGATTGAACGTCGATTTGCCTTAATTCCCTTAGAAATGACATTGTTTATTGCATCGTGCAAGGAAAGGGCACGGGATTTACTTATGTCACAGGCTCTAGTCTGAGGAAGTATTCCCGCTTCAAAGAGAATTTCATCAGAGTAGATGTTACCTATGCCTGAAACTATGCTTTGGTCTAAAAGGACGGTTTTGATTTGTCTCTGGGTTTTTGCAAGACATTTGCAAAGATATTCTTTGCTGAAATCCGCAGTTAAAGGTTCTGGGCCAAGCCTATCTATTCCGCAATCTTTGTAATCTTCGTCACTTGAGTAAAGCCACAGCCTGCCGAACTTTCTTTGGTCGCAGAAGCAGAGCAAGCTACCGTCATTCAAGGTAAAAATAACGCGCGTGTGCCTTGGGAGGCCATTTTCGTCTGACTTAATATTTATCTTTGAGCTTTCATCCATGTAGAGCAAGTTGCCAGTCATACGAAGGTGGACTACCATCTTTGATGTATCATCAAAATCAAAGATAAGATACTTGGCCTCTCGCCTCATGCCGAGGATTTTCCTGCCGAGAATAGCGCTGCAAAAGCCATCTGGTTCAGGTCTTGCTATAGCTTTGTTATCAAGGATTTCTAGCTTAGATATTTTCTTGTTTAAAACTCGTTTTTCGAGCATGCTTCTTATCGATTCGACCTCTGGTAATTCTGGCATGATATCCTCCTAAATAATATTTCATAAAGCATAACACAAAATCGGTTCACTGTAAAAATTTGCTTAAAGCAGCATTGGTAGAACTAAAGGAATATTTATTTGTATGCTCAAAAATGGTATTATATTCATGTCTATTTATCACGATTTTTATCAGGAGAGAAATATTTGATGAATGAATTAAAGGTTGAAGCTATCGACATTTTGGAACTTGCAAAGGAAGCAGATGAACTGTTTTCTGGTGGCGAGGCTGCGTGCAGCATCCAGAGGCGTCAGTGCAAGCTTTTGATAGATAAGCTAAGCAATAGCAATATGACAATTGCAGTCATAGGACAGTTCAAGAGGGGAAAGAGCACCCTGAGCAACTGCATACTGGGGCAAAATTACATGCCCGTCGGGATAGTCCCGATTACCTCGGCGGTGACCAAGGTCGTTTACGGAAAGCAATCTGCAGAGGTTTGCTTTGAAAACGGAGAAATTAGGCCCGTCGAAATAGATGAACTTTCCGCATATATAAGCGAGCAGGAGAATGCAAAAAATGAGCTTGGTGTTAAGGAAGTTGTCATTCACAGCGAGTCTGATTTTCTTAAGAACGGAATCACATATGTTGATACGCCAGGCGTTGGTTCCTTCCATAAGAACAATACCGAGGTTGCATACGACTACATGAAGGAAAGCGATGCCGTAATCTTCCTTCTTTCTGTAGACAGCCCTATCAATCAAATAGAGATAGACTTCTTGCAGAGCACCAAGGAATACGCGGGGAAATTCTACTTTGCTGTGAACAAAATGGATACGGTTAGCGCGGAGGATTTAGAAGCCTACACTAGCTACTGTGCAGGGCTTTTGAGCGAGATTATGGAGACTAGTGAGATAAAGCTGATGCCCGTAAGTGCAAAGACTGGCGAAGGCGTTGAAGAGCTGAAGTCTACTATTCTAAGAGACAGCAGTGCTTCCATAAAGGAGATAATGCAAGAGTCGACGAGAAAGAAGCTAACGGATATCATAAGTTCAGCGCTCAAAGAACTTCAGTTCTACAGAAGTGCGATGAGCATGCCTTACGATGAGCTAGATGAGAAGTTTGCAGCACTAGAAAGCTTTATGTCGCAGCAGATGACTGAAGCACAGGAGCACACAGGAATGTTTGCAGTTAGAGCAAATGAGCTTAAGCTTCGCCTATCAAAGAAGATATTTGAACTCTTTGATATAGAATATACTTTTGATATAGAGGAGCTTCCAGCAGGACTTAACAATATGTCAAAGGACGAGTACCTAGAGCAGGTCAAAGAGATTTGCGACGACATGAAGGCTAAGCTTTCAGCAGTTCTTTTGTATAGAGAAGATAATGCCTATGCAGTCATTCGAAGGATAGAGGATACAAATAAACTTACTCGTAGACTGCGCTCGCTAAAGAATAGGGTTGAAAGATCTGTTCTTAAATATTAACGATTGACACAACAAAAGACGACTTTAATTGGAAAAATCCACAAATCGATAACAAAAACTTTTGCAAAGTAAAGCGTTTTGTGGTAGAATAAAATTCGCTTTTATTTTTCAATAGTTTTGAGCGTGATATGTGATGAAATTGTGATTAAATTTTGTTGGAAAAGCTCATAAAGTGACGAGTTTTTATTGCGAATCAAGGCAAAATAGTTTATTATAAAAGTTAACCAAATGATGTGAAAAATGTGGCAAACCAAAAGGAAAAGGTGATGAAATAATGGATTCAAGGACTTTGCTCTATATTCTGAAGAGAATATTAATCGCAATTGTGACCGTTTGGGTTGTAATCACTATTACATTTTTTGTAATGAGATTAGTACCAGGCGGACCATTCATAGGAGAGAAGGCAGCTTCGGCAGAAGTAAGAGCTCAGTTAGAGGCTAAATACGGGCTTGATAAGCCAGTCATGCAACAGTACACAACATATCTGAAAGGTATAGTTACTCAGTTTGACTTTGGACCTTCGCTAAAGCAGAGAGGCCGTCAGGTTATTGATGTATTATCAGACGGATTTGCGGTATCAGCAAAGCTAGGTGTAACAGCAGCTATTTTTGCGTTGATATTTGGCGTTGGGCTTGGAGCTGTGGCGGCTCTTAAGAGAAACAAGTTTGTGGACAAATTTATCATGGTTTTGTCGACGGCTATGGTATCTATGCCATCGTTCATAATGGGTATTTTCCTACTCATGCTATTTTCTATCAAGCTTGGAGTGCTTCCGGCAAACGGAGATGCAGAAGGAGGCTTGATCCTTCCAGTTGTTACTTTGATGCTATATCCTATGGCATATATAACTCGTCTGACACGTTCGTCTATGCTAGATGTTCTAGGTCAGGATTACATTCGTACAGCGAAGGCTAAGGGTGTCTCAAGCCGTGATATAATTTTGCACCACGCGCTTAAGAATTCACTCATTCCTGTAATAACATACTTTGGACCTATGCTAGCATACATAATTACAGGTTCACTTGTAGTTGAGAAGATATTCGCAGTGCCGGGTCTCGGACGAGCATTTGTAAACAGTATCATAGGTCGTGACTATCCTTTGATTATGGGAACAACAATCATACTAGCGACACTCATTGTAATAATGAACCTTGTCAGCGATATACTATACAAGATTGCAGATCCACGTATCACTTTAGAATAGAGAGGGCACAATGGATAATATTACAAATAAACTAAGCATGCATGTAGATATGGACAATTTCATACCTGCAACGCCTGAAGAAAAAGCATATATGGTGCAGATGCGAGAGTCATCAACATTCTTCAAGGACGGTGTTAAGCGTCTGGTTAAGAATAAGGTTGCACTTGTCAGTCTGATTATAATCGTAGTTATAACCTTAGCAGCTCTAATAATTCCTGCATTTTGGCCATATGGCTATGACCAGCAGCTTGGAGTAAAGAGAGGAGAGCCTGTAGACGCAAGCTTCAACAATATTGCTCCTATGCAATACGGTATGACCGAGAAGATGAAGATTAGTCAGGGAGATAAGGTGTTTCCACATATCTTCGGTACAGATGAACGTGGAAGAGACTATTTCATACGTGTGGTATATGGAACGAGAATTTCATTAGCAGTAGGTTTCTTCGCAAGTATCATAGTATTGGTAATCGGTATGACAATCGGTTCGATAGCAGGATATATCGGTGGTAAGGTCGACATGGTTCTGATGAGAATAGTCGATGTCATTTACTCGCTTCCTGACATGCTTATGGTTATACTCTTAGCATCAGTCCTCAAGGCAGCGCTAGGTAACGTTTTAGATGGCACAATATTAGAGAGAATCGGAAGCAATATCGTCAGTCTTTTCGTCGTATTCGCTTTGCTATACTGGGTATCGATGGCAAGACTTATCAGAGGACAGATTCTATCGCTAAGAGAGCAGGAATATGTTCTTGCAGCTCAGGCAACAGGAGCTAAGGCAGGCTGGATTATAAAGAAACATCTGATACCTAACTGTATCAGTGTTATCATCATATCAACGGCACTACAGATTCCAAGTGCTATATTCACAGAGAGCTTCCTATCATTCCTAGGGCTTGGTGTTAATGCACCATTGCCATCACTTGGTTCACTAGCATCGGATGCTCTTAACGGAATATCATCATATCCGTCACATTTGATAATTCCAGCAATCGTTATTTCTCTAATCGTACTTTCTCTAAACCTATTCGGTGATGGATTGCGCGACGCATTTGATCCTAAGCTTAACGCTTAAGAGAGGAGTGTAAAATGGCTTTATTAGAAGTAAAAGATTTACATACATCCTTTTTTACAGATGCAGGCGAAGTCAAGGCAGTAAACGGTGTTTCATTTAACTTGGAACGCGGTAAGGTTTTGGGAATCGTTGGAGAATCAGGCTCAGGTAAGTCGGTAACAGTTTACTCGGTGCTTCAGATTTTGGCATCAGCAGGCAAGATTGTCGGTGGATCAGTCAAGTTTGATGGACAGGAGCTTGTAGGCGCTGGCGAAAAGGTAATGAAGCATATAAGAGGTAATAAGATTTCGATTATATTCCAGGATCCTATGACCTCACTTAACCCAACATATACAGTAGGACATCAGCTAATGGAGGCTATACTTCTCCATACTGACAGAGATAAGAAGCAGGCTTACGAGAGGGCTGTTGAGATGCTCAAGCTCGTAAACGTAAACGATCCTGAAAAGCGTATGAAGCAGTATCCGTTTGAGTTTTCGGGCGGAATGCGTCAGCGTGTAATGATAGCTATGGCGCTTGCTTGTGAGCCAGATATTCTCATAGCAGACGAACCTACAACAGCGCTTGATGTTACAATCCAGGCCCAGATTCTTGAGCTCATGAAGGACCTTCAAGAGCATCTAGGAATGGCAATCATCATGATTACTCACGATCTAGGTGTTGTAGCTCAGATGTGCGATGAGGTGGTAGTAATGTATGCTGGTTCATACTGTGAGAGAGGAACTGCTGAAGAGATTTTCTACAATCCTAAGCACGAATACACTAAGGGTCTACTGAGATCCATTCCAAACGTAAGTAACCTTGGCCAGAAACTACAGCCTATCTCGGGTACACCGATAGACCTGTTAAATCTTCCTAAGGGATGTCCATTCGCTCCAAGATGCGATAATGCAATGAAGATTTGCATATCAGAGGCACCTGAGAGCATGGATATAAATGCCGAACATAAGGCTTCATGTTGGATGAATGTCAAAGAGAAGCTAGAGAAGGGTGAGCCTGTAAGCCTAGGTGAGGCTGCAGCAGAAGCTGAAGAGAAAGGCGGTGCAGATAATGAGTGATAATATCAAAACAGAACAGCCGCTTATTCAGGTAAAGAACCTAAAGCAGTACTTTGACATAAACATGGGATGGTTCAAAAATAAACCACTCAAGGCGGTTGACGATGTAAGCTTCAACATAAATAAAGGTGAAACACTAGGACTTGTTGGTGAATCTGGATGCGGTAAGACTACTGTAGGTAGAACAATATTACACCTTTACAAGCCTACATCAGGAGAAGTTATATATAACGGAAATCCGATTAAGACAAAGGCAGATATTAAGAAGTTCAGAGAAAAGGCAACCATGGTATTTCAGGATCCATACTCTTCACTGAATCCAAGAATGACGGTATCTGATATCATCGGAGAGCCTTTAGACGTACACAAGATGTACGAGAACAAGAAAGAAAGAGAAGAGAAGATTCTTGAGCTAATGGACCATGTTGGACTTAATAGTGAACATGCTGCTAGATATGCTCATGAGTTCTCTGGTGGACAGAGACAGCGTATAGGTATCGCTAGATCTCTAGCCGTAAACCCTGACTTTATTGTCTGTGACGAGCCAGTTTCAGCTCTAGACGTATCGATTCAGGCACAGGTAATAAATATGTTCGATGAGCTACAGGAAAAGCTAGGACTAACATATCTGTTCATAGCGCACGACCTACTCGTTGTTAGACATATAAGCGATAGAATCGCAGTGATGTATATAGGAAAGATGGTAGAACTTGCCGACGCTGAGACAATTTACACAAGGCCGCTCCATCCATATTCACAGTCCTTGCTTTCGGCAGTTCCAGTACCGGATCCTAAGATTGCTAGGGCTAACAAGCGTATAGTTCTTAAGGGCGATATTCCAAGTCCACTCAACGCACCTTCAGGATGCCCATTCCGAACAAGGTGTCAGTATGCAAAGCCAATATGTGCTGAGCAGGTTCCTGAATTCCAGGAAGTCGAGAAGGGACATTTTGTCGCATGTCACAGAGTTAAGGAGATTAACTAGTCTGTGAATCATTTGTTGGCTTAGGACAAAGGTCCTTGCTATAAAACATTTCATTGAAAAGGAGAAAAATCATGAAGAAGCAACACATGAAAAAAGCCCTTGTATCGGCTCTAGCTTTTGTAATGGTATTTGGACTCGCAGCTTGCGGTGGCAAATCCAGCAATAAGTCTAAGCACGATGCTGACACAATTTCGGTCTGCATAGCTTCAGAACCGGAAACAATGGATCCAGCAAGAAACTCAACAGTTGACGGCGGAACCATGACTTTGCACTTATTCTCAGGACTTGCAAAGTGGGACTCAGATAAGGACGGCAAAGCAGTTCTTAAGGCAGATCTAGCAGAAAAGTTAGTTGACCCAGTAGCAAATGAAGACGGCACATACACTTATACTTATAAGATTAGAAAAGGTGCTAAGTGGTCAGATGGAAAGCCTGTAACAGCTCACGACTTCGTATTCGCATGGAATCGTGCAGTATCAAGAGAACTTGCAGCTGACTATTCAAATATGTTCCAGCTTATCAAGGGTTATGATGACATCTGGCCAGGCGAGGGTAAGGAACCAGTAGCAGGCGCTAAGCTTGATGTTACAGCAGTTGACGACAACACACTTCAGGTTGTTGTTAAGAACAAAGTTTCATATTGGAACGAGCTTCTTGCATTCCCTACATATCTTCCAGTAAGAGAAGATGTTGTAAGCGATGAGTCATGGGCAACATCACCAGAAAAGTATGTATCAAATGGTGCTTATAAGCTAAAAGAGTGGAAGCACAACAGCTTGATCGTACTAGAGAAGAACGAAAACTACATCGACAAGAAGGACATTACAATGAAGACAATCAAGTTCTACTTGTCAGATGACACAAACAACATGCTTACAAACTTCAAGAATGGCGATTGGCAGATGATTGACTCAATGCCTTCAAATGAAATGGATAGCCTAAAGAAGGAGTATAAGGATGAATACCATGTAGCTGACCAGCTAGGTACATACTACATGGGATGGAACATCAATAAGAGAATTCTACCTGAGGATTCAACTCTAACAGGAGTAGAAGCTGAGAAGGCTCAGGCTGAAATTCGTAAGGCAATCGGCCTAATGATCGACCGTAACTATATCGTAAACGAAATCGGTAAGGCTGATCAGATTCCAGCATCATCATTCGTTGCTAAGGCACTAAAGGATTCTGATGGAAAGAGCTTCGCTTCACACGCTGGAAATAGCAAGGACTACGAAGGCTACTACGATGTATCTTCAAAGGCAGTCAAGTCAAACTACAAGAAGGCTGTAGATATTCTGAAAAAGTACTATAAGTATGATGACAAGACAGGTAAGTTCACTAACTTCCCAACACTTACATACCTATACAACACAGACGATGCTCACAAGGCAATCGGCGAATACGTACAGTCAACACTAGCAAACGCTGGAATCAAACTACAGCTTGAGAACCAGGAGTGGGCTACATTCCTAACAACACGTAAGGCTGGTGACTTCACAATCGCTCGTAACGGTTGGGTAGCAGACTACAACGATCCTACAACATTCCTTGAGATGTGGCAGACACATTCAGGAAATAACGACATGCAGTTCGGTAAGGGTGAGCACCAGAATCTTGCTATGTATGACCTAGACCTAACTAAGTTTGGTAAGGACGTAAATGTTAAGAATGGTACATGGGCTCAGACTTATGACGTTTTGATTGATACAATCAAGACAACACCAGACGACAAGGCTCGTTATGAGATGATGCACATGGCAGAGGATATGATCATGAGCACAGGTTGTATCACACCTCTATACCACTACACAGATCCTTATCTACTAGCTAGCGATGTAGAAGGATTCTACAAGAGCCCACTAGGATTCTCATTCTTCTGGCACTGCAAATACAAATAAGCTATAATAAGTAGTGTTTAAAGAGTCGGTTTTTACCGGCTCTTTTTTCGTATTGACATAAAATGCGTGGTTTGATAGAATTTATCTAGAGTGTGAAAGACCACACGAAGGGGTGCACCACCTTGGGTGTATATCTTCGTGTGGTTTTTACTTTATAGCTAAATAGGAGACATTATGAAGGTTAACGGAGAAATATTTGAATTTAGGGAAGGCATGACAGTGAGCAATCTTATCGCTGAGATGGGCTTTTCTGAAGCTATGGTGGCAGTTGAGTTAAATCTTGATATCTTGCCTAGGGATAGTTTTTCATCAACTGTACTCAAAGAAAACGACTGCATAGAGGTCGTTAGATTTGTCGGAGGTGGCTGATGGATAAAACTGTTTTTGAGCCTCGCGAAAGAGGACCTCAGGAAAGAGAGATGAGAACTCCAAGTGAAGCAGAGTTTGATGCGGTGAAGGACGAGCGTTTTTCCCCTCAAATCTATGAGAAGTTAAAAAGAGCTAAAGTGGCGATTGCTGGACTTGGCGGTCTTGGATCGCACATAGCTGTCATGCTCGCGAGAAGTGGAGTCGGACATCTGCACCTTGTGGATTTTGATAGGGTTGATCTCAGCAATCTTAACAGGCAGGTCTATGGAGTGAATGAACTTGGTGAGCTAAAGACGGAGGCACTAAAGGAAATCTTGCTTGAAATCAACCCATATATAAATGTAAGCTTTGAAAGTATCGAGGTTAACAATGACAACGTAAAAACGCTATTTGATGGGTTTAACCTTGTATGCGAGGCTTTTGATAATCCGAAATCTAAGGCTATGCTTGTTAGTGAACTCCTTTCTAGAGATGCTGAGACAATAATCGTTTCGGGAAGCGGCATGGCAGGTTATGGGGATGCAAATGAGATAAAAACAGTGAAAAAAATGTCGAGGCTTTATGTATGTGGCGATGGTAAAAGCGATGCTTTTGAGGGCATTGGACTTATGGCACCACGCGTCATGATATGCGCTGGGCATCAGGCGAATATGATAATTAGACTTATTTTAGGCGAAGAGTAGGAAGGACAGGAATTATGAACAAAAATATGGATGATGACAAGTTGATTATTGGTGGTCATGAATTCAATTCTAGATTTATTTTAGGCTCAGGAAAGTATGATGTAGAGCTTATTAAGGCAGCGATTGAAGATGCAGGTGCTGAGATTATAACGCTGGCACTTAGGCGCGCAAACTCAAGCAGTGAGAACATTCTTGAGTATATTCCGAAGAATGTGACCTTGCTGCCTAACACTTCGGGGGCGAGGAATGCGGAGGAGGCTGTGAGGATAGCAAGGCTTGCGCGCGAACTGGGATGTGGTGACTTTGTTAAGATTGAGGTTATTAGGGATAGCAAGTACTTATTGCCTGATAACCACGAGACGATAAAGGCGACTGAGATTCTTGCAAATGAGGGCTTTGTGGTTATGCCTTATATGTATCCTGACCTTAACGTGGCTAGAGACTTGGTTAAGGCTGGAGCTTCAGCAGTTATGCCACTTGCTTCACCGATAGGATCAAATCGAGGTCTAGCGACAAAGGAGTTCATCAGGATTTTGATAGAGGAGATAGACCTTCCGATTATTGTTGATGCGGGAATTGGCAGCCCTTCTCAGGCATGTGAAGCTATGGAGATGGGAGCAGCTGCGATTATGGCAAATACAGCGATAGCTACTTCAGGAAATGTTCCAGCTATGGCCTCGGCATTTGCTAAGGCGATAGAAGCTGGAAGGCTCGCATACCTTGCTGGACTAGGCAGAGTTTTAGACAAGGGTGCTTCGGCATCATCTCCACTTACAGGATTCTTGGCAGAGTAGTAGGAGGCAATCAAGGATGAGTTTTGATGTAATAAAGGAACATAATGCAGATGAGAGATGCGACCACATGACATATATGGATGATATGGAGCAGATTCCTCATGAGATTTTGGATAAGGTCGTTGCTGAGATAAATAGCTATAGGGCTGAGGATTACACAGCTAGTGACGTGATTCGCGCAATAGAGTCAGACCGATGCAGCTTAGAGGATTTTAAGGCACTACTTTCACCTGCTGCTGAGCCTTTTCTAGAGCAAATTGCTAGAAAAGCAAGGCTAGAAACAAGAAAGCACTTCGGAAACAGTGCCTACTTCTTTACGCCTATATACATATCGAACTACTGTGAGAACTACTGTATTTACTGCGGATTTAACTGCCATAACAAAATCAAAAGAGCAAAGCTTTCCATGGAGGAAATCCATGAGGAGATGAAGGCAATTGCAGAGACCGGTCTTGAGGAAATTCTCATTTTAACGGGTGAGAGCCGTAAGGCTTCTGATGTTAAGTATATAGGCGAAGCTTGTAAGATCGCGAAGAAGTACTTTAAGAACATAGGTATAGAGGTCTATCCTATGAACAGCGATGAGTATAGATACCTTCGCGAGTGCGGAGCTGACTACGTTACTGTTTTTCAGGAGACATATAACTCTGATAAATATGAGACCTTGCACCTTGCAGGTCATAAGAGGATATTTCCGTACAGATTTAATGCGCAGGAGCGCGCTTTGATGGGCGGAATGAGAGGTGTTGCCTTTGCTGCACTTCTCGGCCTTGATGACTTCAGAAAGGATGCGCTTGGAACGGGTATGCATGCTTACCTTATTCAAAGAAAATATCCATGGGCTGAGATTTCAATCTCATGTCCTAGACTTCGTCCTATCATAAACAATGCTAGCATAAATCCAAAGGATGTTCACGAAAAGCAGCTTCTTCAGATCATGTGTGCATATAGAATATTCTTACCATTTGCAGGTATGACGATTTCAACAAGGGAGCGTGCTGAGTTTAGAGATAATGTCGTAGGACTTGCTGCAACAAAGATTTCTGCTGGCGTAAGCACAGGCATAGGAAGTCACAGTGAAAGTGAAGACAAGGGTGATGCGCAGTTTGAAATTGCAGATACTAGAGGTCTTGAAGAGATTTATGAAAGCCTCAAAAAACGCGGGATTCAACCGGTGATGAATGACTATGTCTACGTTTAAGAAAATCGCGGTTACAAACCGAAGCCTCTGCAGTGCAAGTCTCAAAGAACAGGTCGAAAAGATATGCAATGCAGGTATTTGTGATGCTTTGATACTGAGAGAAAAAGACTTAGCTGAGCAGGACTATATGAGCTTAGCAATGTCTATAAAATTAATTTGCGACAAGCATAGAATAGACTTCTTTTGCAACAATATGCCTAGTGTAGCAGAAAAGCTAGGATGCAATCTTCAGCTTTCATATCAAAGCTTTCTAGATCAAAAATGGAAGAGCGGCCAAATAACCTGGGTTTCGGTTCATACCGTAGAAGAAGCAAGAAATGCAGAAAGGCTCGGTGCTGACGGACTTATAGCTGGTCATATCTTTGTTACTGATTGCAAGAAGGGGCTTGCTCCACGCGGTCTAGATTTTCTAAAAGAAGTATGTGATGCGGTTTCTATTCCTGTATTTGCAATAGGTGGAATAGATGATAGTAATTCTGATCTTGTAAGGCTAGCAGGTGCACAGGGCGAATGCCGAATGTCATGGTATATGAAGTATTAATTCTGGTTGCTTGATTTGCACGACTACTGAAGTTCTTCTTTTGATACTAATATCATAGGAACCTAGTTTTGATGCAAAATCACAGATATTTCCCCTATATATGTCTTGCAGGTTTGTAGTATAATATACTAAATTAGTTGAGAGTTAAATATGTATGAGGAGTATGTATTATGATTAAGATAGTATACGAGGAGCAGAACCTTAGAACTGCTGCCTACGATGGGGATAAGCTAGCAGGACAGTGCACATATGTGGTGAGAGATGGCTTTTGGGACCTTGAGCATACAATAGTTGACCCAGTATACGGCGGTCAGGGACTCGCAGGAAAGCTTGTTCAGGAACTTGTGTCAAAAGCTAGAGAGCGTGGTGTTAAAATTATACCTACTTGTTCATATGCGCTTAAGACATTTGAGAAAAATGCAGAATATGCTGATGTGTGGGCTAAGTAATGCAGCAATATTTTAGCGACGTGCCAATTGAAATCGGCGATGAATACATTTTCAATAAGAATCAGGCTCACCATGCAAAGGATGTTGTAAGACTTGAGAACGAGAGAGTTAGGATAGTTTATGATGGCACCGGATATTTTGCCACTTGCTATAGCAGTGGTAAGGATTTTGTTGCCAAAATCGAGGAGAAGGATGAGAAAGTAAACGAGATTGGGATAGAGCTTACTTTAGCAGTTGCTCTTATTCGCAAGGAGAAGTTTGAACTTGTTCTTCAGAAGGCGACTGAGCTTGGTGTGACCAAAATCATACCTTATGTTTCATCTAGATGTGTTGTGAAATACAAGAAAGAGAAGGGTGATAAGGTTCTTAGCCGCTATCAAGATATTTTGCTAGAGGCTAGTGAGCAGTGCAAGAGGAATATCGTGCCTGAGATTGTTGAACCTGTTAAGATTGCGGATTTAAAGGATTATTGTTCGGAGAAAAACCTTCTTCCGTATGAGAACGCATATGGCGGGGCAAAGTATATCGGAGAAGTCCTTGATAAGAAAGAATCCATAACCATTGCTATTGGACCTGAGGGTGGATTTAGCGATGATGAGGTTGATATGCTTAAGGGAATGGGTTTTGAGACTGTTACCCTTGGACCTAGAATACTTCGTGCAGAAACTGCAGCCATGTACGCGTGTAGCGTGGCAGGCGAGGTACTAGCGAGGAAGTAGCTATGGATAAAGATATTTTTGATGCGAAAAATACAGGTGGCAGTGCTGTTAATTCGAACTTAGTTAATAGAGTTATATATTTTGATTATCTCAGAGTTGCAGCAACAATAGCTGTGATATTTCTTCATACAGCTGCAATAAACTGGTATGGCGCAGATGTAAATGGAGGGACGTGGAAGGTTTTTAACTTCTATGACAGCTTAGTTCAGTGGAGTGTGCCTATATTTGTTATGATAAGCGGTGCGCTGTTTCTTGGTAGAAATGACATAAGAATTAAGGATATTTACAGTAAATATGTTCTTAGAATGCTCACAGGCTACTGTGCTTGGAGTTTTCTCTATTATTTACTTTCTGGAAAGTCTATAGAAGCTAAGATACTCGGCCTCGTATCACGCGGCAAGTTAGAAAACTGGGTTAGCCTTTCAGGTGGCTACTATCATCTTTGGTTTGTTCCAATGATAGCAGGTCTTTACATTTGTTTGCCTATACTCAAGCAGATTGTCAAAAATGAGCAAGCGACCAAGTACTTTTTGCTTATATCATTTACATTTTGGTCTCTAATCCCGGAGCTCGTTAAGCTGTCGAATGACTTCATAGGCGGAAGCTTTGCAGTAATCGTAAATGCGATAAATGATGCTCTCAGCAAAACAGATCTCAAGCTATTAATGAGTTTTGCCTTCTACTTTGTACTCGGATATGTAGTGTCCAATTTAAGTTTTTCTAAGAGGCAGAGGGGAGTAATTTACGCCCTTGGGATTGCAGGATTTTTGTTTACGATATTTGTGAGCATGGCTATATCCTTAAAATTGCAAAAGCCAGTCGGTGACTACTATAGCTATCCGAATGTGAATGTCGTATTTGAGTCAATAGCAGTATTTGTATTTTTTAAGAATAGAAAATTTGACAAAGAGAAGATAAATCGTATTTGTCAGAAGCTGTCAAAATGGAGCTTCGGCGCATATTTTGTCCATGCTTTGGTAATACAAAAGCTAGCAGACCATGGAATAAGTACTATAAGCATACTTAATCCTATACTTGCTGTTCCTGTGATTACCTTAATTACATTTGTAATCTCGATGAGTGTATCGGCTTTGCTAAATCAGATACCAGTTTTGAAAAAGTATATAGTATAGACAAATAATATATAAATAAAAGGCTGATTACCATATTATTGGTATTCAGCCTTCGTTGTTTATCTTGGGTAAGGAGCTGGAAGAGTAGGCATGCTGAGATATACTGGAATCTCAAAGGTCAGTGCCGATGAATATGCCGAAGCATATCCCTTGCCAAGTGTTACTCCTGTACTATTTGCACCCCAGAGTGCCGTCATGTACTGGCCTCTTGCTACTGCTGAAGCTCCGTTCATAACATTGAATTTCTGGAAATATGCTGTAGTTTTGTTGCTTCTAATATAGTCCTTAGCAAAGAACTCAGTTCCTGCCATTATGGATTTCTCTCTAGAATCCCAGCCGTGTTCTTTTGCGTAGATTAGACCGTTCTCAATCGCAGACCTACCACTGTGTGCATAAGCTCCGATGTTGAAGTAGTTGTAGTATCCTTCATAGCCTTCAACTTTTCCTGAAACAGAGCCTGAGTTACCATCGCTGCCATGCTCGTTTATTAGCTTTGATGCAAGTATAAATGGGTTTACACCATATCTCTTGCCTGCGTTCAAAAGAAGATCAGCATATGATGTGTATCCTCCTTCTGGGAAGGCTTTACCTAGGAATGTACCCTTAACAATTGTGTTTATTCCAGATAGCGTCTGAGTATTTCCATCGTAGCTATTTGATAAGAACTGGAAGAAAGTATCATCAAATGAGTTACGTGGATCCATATAGTATTCAATTGCTTCTCTTGATGCCGCAATATATCCGCCACTATCATAAACCTTATATGAACCATCAGCATTTTTTGCGTTAGGATCTTTTGATTTAAATGAGTCAGGGGATGTCAGATGGACTGTATTTACACCCAGTGCACTTTCTTTAGTTATTACATAATTCCAGTCAAGACCTGTCTGTGCAGCTTTGAGTATCCAAGTAGGGTGAGTCTTATGCATAGCTCTTAGCAAAGATTTGTAGCTATCTGGGAAGCCCTGAGTTATCATATATTGTTCAAATTCTTCATCTGTCATTATGTTAGGTGTTGTGTTGTCAGGTACGCTCTCTCCGATATTGTATATTAGGTCAGAGCGAACAAATCCAGTTCCATCAGCATGCGAAATGTAGTACCACTTGTATCCATCACTACCTGTTTCTGAGCTCAAAATTGTAACCTTTGTATTATACTTGAGCTGGAATTTAACAGGCTTATCTGTTCCTGCAGTCGGTCTTACATTGACGCTATCAGCTGCAATATATCCAATAAGAACCTTGCTTTCTGGTTCTGCTGAACCTATCTCAGTGGCAACGCCATTTGCGTCAGTTTTATATTTTTTGCCTTCGAATATAAAGTTTCCAATTACAAGTGCACCATCAGGTCCCATAAAATATCTAAGTGAGCCAAATGAAATGAACTGGTTTCTATAAAGAACACCTTCAGAGTTAGAGAAATATCTCTTGCCATTTATCTCAATCCACTGAGCCTTCTGTACGACTTCACCAGTAGCATCTGCATGATATAGT
Organism: Eubacterium sulci ATCC 35585; assembly: GCA_001189495.1. Lineage (NCBI taxonomy): Bacteria > Bacillati > Bacillota > Clostridia > Peptostreptococcales > Anaerovoracaceae > [Eubacterium] sulci. The sequence continues at coordinate 520,553 of CP012068.1, forward strand.
TTGCCGTCATTTGCCTCGTATATTCCAGTTATAACCGCACCATCAGGTCCCATAAAATATCTAAGTGAGCCAAATGAAATGAACTGATTTCTATAAAGCATTCCATCAGCATTAGAAAAGTATCTCTTTCCGTTTTTCTCAATCCATTGAGCTTTTTTTACTATTGCACCTGTCTTTTCATCAGCGTAGTATTTATTACCATCGCTTGCTGTGAATATTCCAGTGCTTACAGCACCGTCTTCATCAATGTAGTAGCTCAGGCCGTCAGCGTTTATGAACTGGCTTCGGTAAAGTTCGCCATCTGAATTTGCAGCATATTTTTTTCCATCGTTTGCGGTGAATACTCCAGTCATTGCAGCGGCATCTTTACCCATATAATATCTATGATAACCAAATGAGATGAACTGATTTCTATATAGTTCACCATCATCTTTAGAAAAATATCTTTTGCCGTTTTTTTCTATCCATTGAGCCTTCTGAATTATCTCGCCAGTCTCATCGTCAGCATTGTACATTCTGCCATCACTTGCTGTTACTATTCCGGTCATAACTGCACCGTCAGGTCCCATGTAGAATCTCCGTGGACCAAAGGTGATGAACTGATTTTTGTATAACTGGCCATCAGCACTTACAAAATACCTTTTGCCGTTACGCACAACCCACTGTGCTTTACTGCCTAGTATCTCACCTGTATCGTCTGATGAGTAGACTTTGCCGTCACTTGCTGTAAAAGTACCGGTCATAGCTGCGCCATCGGCACCCATGTAGAACCTGTGAGGTCCGAAGGATATAAACTGATTTCTATATAGTTCTCCATCTGCATTAGAAAAGTATCTTTTGCCGTTGAGGTTAATCCACTGAGCCTTTTGTACAATTTCACCACTAGCATCTGCGTGGTATAGATTGCCGTCATTTGCTGCAAAAATACCTGTGCTAGCTGAGCCATCGTAACTCATGTAGAATCTATGAGGGCCAAAGCTGATGAACTGATTCATATAGAGTTTTCCATCTGCATTAGAAAAGTATCTTTTGCCATTTAGTGTAATCCACTGAGCCTTTTGTACAAGTTCGCCGCTATCGTCAGAATAGTAGAGACTTCCATCTGCAGTTCTATATACACCAGTTTGAACAGAACCGTCAGCTCCCATATAGAATCTGTGAGGACCAAAGCTGATAAACTGGTTTCTATAAGCTATTCCGTCTGAGTTAGTAAAATACCTCTTACCGTTCCAGGTTCTCCAGCCGGCCTCTTTCTTTAGAGCACCAGTTGTAGGATCAAAATAGTAGATTACTTTGTTTATTTCATATATACCTTTGACATAATTACCATCGCTACCAAGGTAGTAGATATTACTATTTATGTAAACCCATTCATTACTCTTGTTAGCGTTAGAATTAAGGTTAGCATTCTGTGAAGATCTTAGTAAATTGTTTGTATTTACATTATTATCCTGGTTTTGTTTACCTGTAGCATCACCGTTTTGTGATTGCGCATCATTTGGATTTTGTGTATTTTTATCGACATGTTGTTCCGTTTCTTCAGTTTGAGAATCTGGAAATGCAGGCTGATTTTCGTCCGCATAGACAAGACCTGCACTAAATAAAAAGACCAGCCCTAAGGCAAGGTATATTTTAAACTTTAATCTCATATTTATCCTCCGTGACCATTATTTATCACATGTATAACTAATGGTTTACCCATCATAATACATCACTTCATATTTAATTTCAACTAGCATGGGTGATAGTTCACATAAGATTGCATTGCTAATATTTTCATAGTATTATTTGTTATAGTTATAGATTTTGTTTCAGGAGGAGAAAATGAATCGAAAAATTAATCCTAACAAGATAATAATAGTAATCTTAATTTTGAGTCTAGTTATTATAGCTCTTGGGCTTAAGCTGAGTGGGATATTCGATTCTGATCCAGATGGAGTTGATAGAATAAGCGAAGCTAGTCCTACAGAGTCTTCACTTAAAATCGCAGAAAAAATAAGGAAGCAAAAATCAATAGACCGCTTTGATAAGATTGTCATAGCTAGCGATGGCAATACTTCAACTTTAATATCAGCTGCTTGCCTTGCAAATGCAGAGAATGTTCCACTTATCATTGAAGAAGATGGAAACTTTGATGATATCCAAAAATATATATCAGAATATGTCAAGAAAGATGGATTAATCTACTTTGTTGGTGATAAAAAAACAGACAAAGAGAGTTTGAAAAATCTAGAAGCTAAGTTATCAAAAGACTACAAGGTAAATAGTATAATGGGGAAAGACTCTAGCGAGATAAACCAAAGTGTACTTGTGCAAATTTTGAAAAATAGCGATGGTGGGATAAAGGAACTCTTTATATGTGAAACGCAAAATGCAGAGAATGCCTTCTCTGCTTTAGCGACAGGAAGGCCGATTTTTTTCTTTGATGAGAAGATATCTAAGGAGCAAAGGGATTTTTTGAAGGGAATCTCCCTAAATAACATTTATCTTATAGGCGATGCTAGAACGATTAGTACAGAGACAGAACTTGTTCTTCGTGAATACACTAAATCATGTTTCAGATTTGATAACGATGAAACTCCGGTAAATGATCGCTTAATCGCAGAGTATTTTTTTAAGGGAAAGGTCGATAGATTTATATGTAATCCGGCTACAAGCCCTGCTAAATGTGCTATAGGGGGGACATTGGGCAAAAATCTTAATCTGCCAGACTTTGTAACGGGACGAAAGGAATTTGAGGACGCACATGTATACTCGAATCTGAAGGATATTAAAAAATGTATAGCAATTGGAAGTAAAAGAGAGCTTAGGGCTTCAGAGCTTGTGAGGATCTTTGAGGAAGATGTTTCTGTAACGGTAAATGATGAAGAGGTAAGCGAATACGCTATAGATTTCGGCAAAGAAGCAAAGTCAAATGTTGCTATTTACTTCATTGCACATCAAGATGATGAAACGCTTTCTCACTTTGGTGGTATAATACAAGATCTCAGAGATGGGCGAGAGGTTCACGTTGTTTTGATAACGGATGGATCTTCATCTGGCGCATGCGATCTTATGATTAAGAGTGGTTTAATAGAGAATAAGGCTCAGTTTACTGAAAGTCGCAACAAGGAGTTTAGGTCGGCACTAACTGCACTTGGAGTAGACGAAAATAATATACATACAGAAGGCAGATTTGTTGACGGAAGTCTCAAAGATAACACGAAGGCACTTCGTCAGTACATGCTAGAGTGGGTGAATAAATATGAAGGCGCTGCAGTACGTGCACATGCTCCTAATTTAGAAGATTTCTCACCACATGATGACCACGCTTCAATAGGTCGCGCTGCCGTATACCTATATAACAAAAAGAATATAAGCGAGCTATATCTATTTCCAGATTCATATAACTACAAGCATTATTATGGCATCAAAGGGATTAGATTAAAAAAATTGCCGATTAATGGGCTCGAGGAAGTAGAAAAAACAAAGCTCAAACAGGCAGTAGATAGTTATTTTTACATAAATTATGCTGAAGGACGATATGGAATAGGCTCTCTCAGTGTTCCAATCTACTGGAAAATTTTACAGGAAGAAGGATGCAGCTATTGCTATAAATACAAGTAAAATACGAGCTTCTTAAATTTCGATTTGAGAAGCTCTATCTTTTTAAACAAAATCAAGTTTTTCTAAATCTTGCTTCTTGAAAATCAATATATATTATGTATAATTATATGGGTGAGATGAAGTGTATATGCGGTCTTGGCGGAATTGGCAGACGCGCACGGTTCAGGTCCGTGTGAGGAAACTCATGGGGGTTCAAATCCCTTAGACCGCACCATATATTTATAACCGTTGAATTTCCGACGGTTATTTTTTTATTTTTGATTAAATATCAAAGAAAAAAATAAAGATTCATGCGTTGATATGTATAGCACAAAAACTGCTATAAAACTGCAAAAACAATTATGCCTGACAAGGCTGTGTACCCTTTTATTTAGAACATCTATATGGTATAATAGATAGGATTAATTTTTGGTTATTTTGATGGACCAAAGCTAGGATAGTAAGTGTTAGTACAAGAATTTTATATATGATTTCAGGAGGATTTGATTATGAAATACGCGCTCATAGGATGCGGAAGAATTGCAGTTAATCACATGAAGGCAGCAATCAACAACGAACTAGAAATCGTTGCGGTTTGCGACGTACTAGAAGAGAAGATGGAAGAGCTTCTTGCAAAGTACGGACTTGAGAAGGATGAGTCAATTAAGAGATACACTGACTACAAGAAGATGATCGAAGAATTGCAACCTGAGCTTGTTAGTATTGCAACCGAAAGCGGAATTCACGCTGAGATTGCTCTGTACTGCATAGAGAAGGGCGTTAACCTTATAATTGAGAAGCCTATGGCTATGAGTATAGAAGATGCTAACAAGATTATTGACCTTGCAGAGGAAAAGAATGTTAAGGTTAGTGCATGCCACCAGAACAGATTTAATGTAGCTATTCAGAAGCTTCGCAAGGCTGTTGAATCAGGTAGATTTGGCAAGCTTTCACACGGATCAATCCATGTAAGATGGAATAGAAACGCTGGATACTATGAGCAGGCTCCATGGAGAGGAACATGGGAACAGGACGGAGGAGCTCTTATGAACCAGTGCATCCACGGGATCGATCTTTTAAGATGGATGATGGGCGATGAGATTGAAGAAATCTACGGAGCGACAAGACAGCAGTTCCACGACTACCTAGAGGCGGAGGATGTTGGAATGGCCGTAATCAAGTTTAAGAATGGTGCAATTGGAACCATCGAGGGAACAACAAATGTATTTCCTAAGAATCTAGAAGAGACTCTGTACATCTTCGGCGAGAATGGAACTGTTAAGATTGGTGGAACTTCAACAAACAATATCGATGTTTGGGACTTTGCTGTTGAGACTGAAGAGGATCAGGAGAACAAGGGTCTTGAGGAAGAGACAAGCAATGTTTACGGAAACGGTCACACTAGTCTTTTTGCTGATGTGATGGACGCTATAGAAAATGACAGAAAGCCATATGTTGATGCTGTTGCAGGAAGAAATGCACTTGAGGTTGTGCTTTCAATCTACAAGAGCCAGAAAACAGCTGCACCTGTTAAGTTCCCACTTACAGATTTTGCTTCAACAGATATGAAAGGCGAGTTCTAGGAGAACTGAACTTAGAACCCTATAGATTCTAGATGATAGGTGCCTAAATGACCATAGTCTGTGTTATTTAAACCTATACCCTGAACAAATTACAGGGGAATAAGGCAAAGAGAGGAATAACAGCTTTGAATAGCAAGAATTTAAGAATTGCAGTACTAATGATTTTGGATGCCGTCATCATTGTGCTCGGCGCCTTTTTCGCCATAGCGCTGCGATTTGACATCAGCGAGCTTCCGGCTGAATACATGGATAATGTGCTTAAATCTACACCAGTATATATTGCCATAACCATAGCTATAATGCTTGTGTTTAGGCTATATAACAGAGTTTGGAGCTACGCATCCATGAAGGAACTGATGGATATATTTAAGGCGTCTTTTGTAATAGAGGCTTTGATTATATCATTCCATGTACTCATGCAGTATGATATGCCGAGAAGTTACTACCCGATGCACTTTATTGCAATCGTATTTATGTTTGCAGTGCTTAGGTTTAGTAAGCAACTTTATAGAAGTATCAGAGGAACCTACGGAGAGAGTAAGATAAACAAGTTTATTCTTGTAATTGGCGCAGGGTCAGCTGCTTCAATTTTGATTAAGGACATCAACAAAACAGGATCAACATCCAAGATTGTTTGCGCTGTAGATGACAATGTAAACAAGAAGGGCAAAATGCTGATGGGCGTTCCAATTGTAGGAACTAGAGATGATGTTAAACGCGCTGTGAAGAAGTACAACGTGAATGAAATCATCATTGCTATGCCATCTGCAGCTTCTGAGGATATCAAAAAGATAATCGCGATTTGCCAAGAGACCAAGCTTCCTGTCAAAATCCTTCCATCCGTAGCTAAGAGTCTATCATCATCAATTGTTAGAGAGCTGAGAGCAATAAGCTACGAAGACCTCCTCGGAAGAGATGCGATAGAGGTCGATGCTACAGGAATCAATAATTTCATCAAAGATAAGACTATTCTTATCACTGGCGGTGGTGGTTCTATTGGATCTGAGCTATGCAGACAGGTGATTAGATATGAGCCAAAGAAGCTTATTATCTTTGATATATATGAGAACAATGCCTACGAAATTCAGATGGAACTCGAGAGACATTGTCCATATGCAGAGATTATAACTTTGATAGGCTCTATTAGAGACTATGACAGACTCGAGGCAATGTTCGCTGAGTACAGGCCGCAAATCGTATATCACGCTGCTGCACATAAACATGTGCCTTTGATGGAGGATTCTCCAAACGAGGCGATTAAGAATAACTGCCTTGGCACGCTCAATGTAGTTAAGCTAGCGGATAAGTATCTTGTAGATAACTTTACTTTGATTTCGACAGATAAAGCGGTTAGACCTACGAATATCATGGGTGCATCCAAGAGAATTTGCGAGATGATAGTTCAGGTTTACGCGCGTAAATCAGAGCATACAAGATATTCTGCAGTAAGGTTTGGAAACGTACTTGGAAGTAACGGTTCAGTAATCCCGCTATTTCTCAAGCAAATCGAGGAAGGCGGTCCAGTTACAGTCACCCATAAGGACATCAGAAGATTTTTCATGACAATACCTGAGGCGGTTTCTCTGGTTCTTCAGGCAAGTCTATTTGCGAAGGGTGGAGAAATTTTTGTTCTTGATATGGGTGAACCAGTCAAGATATATGAGCTTGCTGAGAACCTTATCAAAATGAAGGGATTCAGGCCTCATCAGGACATTGAGATAGAGGTCGTTGGCCTGAGACCTGGCGAAAAACTCTACGAAGAAGTTTTGATGGATGAAGAAGGACTAAACAAGACAGAAAATAATATGATTTTTGTTGGACAGCCAATCAAGATGGACGACGATGAGTTTTTGACTAGTTTAGATACTCTTATTAGGGAATCTGAGAAGAACGACGGAAATATCAAAGGGCTTGTAGAAGGCGTTTGCAAGACTTACACGATAACTGAAAATAAGAAAACTCAGTTTTAGACGAAAGAACGCTATGAGAATATTTATAGTATCAAGGGGTGTACCTAGCGATAGAAATTTGACATTAGGAATATTTGAATTTGATCAAGCCAAAGCTTTGGTAGCGGCAGGTCACGATGTTGTAGTACTTTCAGTTGATTTAAGATCGATTAGGCGCAGAAGAAAGTGGGGCCTCAGAAGCTACGAAAGAGATGGTATAAGGGTCGAGGAAATTAATATTCCAGTAGGAGCAGTTCCTAAGCCACTTATGATAAGAATTGGGACCTCTGCGCTACGAAAACTCCTTAAACGAGCTATATCAAAGTTTGGAGAGCCTGACATTGTGCACTCGCATTTCTATGATATAAGCTATATGACCTTGAATGCACTTGACGGAAAATATAAGCATGCGATAACGGAACATTCATCGTATATCAATTCAGATCTCAGTGATAAGGAAATTTATAAATACGGAGAAATGTATAGAAAAGCAGACCTTGTTATCGCTGTTAGCAGGTCTCTATGTAAGAGGATGGATGAGATCTTTGGAATAAGCCCCTTATGCATAAACAATATAGTAGATACAGATGTATTCAAGGTGAAGGCATCATCAGTGAATGAATCACAAAAACCATTTAGGTTTGTAAGCGTATCTAACTTAGTGCCCCAAAAGAGGATCGATTTAGTTGTTTCAGCCTTAAGCGAACTTGTTAAAGCTGGTAAACCAGCTAATTTGATAATAGTTGGTGATGGACAGATGCGAGCTAGTATCGAGGCACAGATTGAAGAGCTAGGTTTAGGCAAGCACGTAAGAATGATTGGAAAGGTTGACAGAGAAGAAATCTGTAAGCAACTTTCTGATTCGGACTGCTTTGTACTTGCCTCACAGAGCGAAACTTTTGGAGTGTCATACATAGAAGCAATTGCCTCAGGCCTTCCGGTTATAGCATCTAAATGCGGAGGACCAGAGGATTTTGTTAACGAGGAAAACGGAGTTCTAATAGAGAAGGATAATTTGGAAGAACTTGTAAAAGCTATGCTATTCATGTACGAAAATGCAAGATATTATGACCACAAGAAGATATCTATGGATATTTCCGAGAGATTTTGTGCAGAGATGATATCAAAAGAAATTATCAATGCATATGCGAGCATTAAATAATAATGGGGGATGTTATTTTATGAACTTGTGGATTTTTAATCACTATGCAGCACTTATGTATGTAGATGGGGATGGAAGACATCATGGTCTGGCTAAATATCTTATACCAAAAGGTGTAAAGGTGAAAATTTTTTGTGCAGATTTCTTACATGGTGTAGATGAAGCTATCGAAATAGAAGACGGCAAATATACCTGTAAAACTAGTGAAGATGGCGTTGAATACGTAATAATAAAGACAACTGCATATAAGAATAACGGATTGTCACGTATCAAAAATATGATTGATTACTATTTTAGAGTGCGCAAGGTAGCGAATGAAATAGCAAAAAAGGAGGGAACTCCAGATATTATATTGGCTTCTTCAGTTCACCCACTTGCTTTGATAGCAGGTGAGAAGTTTGCAAAGAAACATCACATTCCTTGCTTATGTGAAATCAGGGACCTTTGGCCTGAAACCCTTGTAGAGCTAGGATACCTAAGTGAGAAGAAGCTCTTAACAAGGCTAATGTACAGGGGAGAACATTCCATATATAGAAAATCTCAGGGTGTTATATTCACGATGCCTGGAGGCAAGGATTACATAAAGGATAAAGGCTGGCAAAATGATGTACCTTTAGATAAGGTATATCACATAAGTAATGGCGTTGATCTAGATAAGTTTAGATTTGATGTTGAAAACAATACAATGAGTGAAGAACTCCTAAATACGAATAAGTTTAAAATAGTGTATGCTGGGTCAATCCGCAGGGTTAACAAGGTTGATGAACTTGTTTCAATAGCAGAAATCCTCCAAAACAGAGGAAACAATGACATAGATATTTTAGTTTATGGTGGGGGCAACCAGAAAGAAGAACTCGAGAGCAAATGCAGGGAAGCATCGCTAAATAATATCCACTTCATGGGTAAGATAGACAAGAAATATGTGCCTTATGTCTTATCGAAAGCAGATTTGACTATAGTGACTATAGAACAGACAAATCTTGGGAAATACGGCATAAGCTGGAACAAGATTTACGAGTATATGGCATGCGGAAGACCGATTATAACAAACTTTAATTTAGGGAAATACAACCCTATAGCAGAATACAACTTTGGTATAGCAAAGGTTTATGACAATCTAGAGCTTATGTGTGATGAGATAGAGGAAGTGTCAAATCTAGATAAACCTAGCTATGATAAATATGCACAAAATGCATGCAAAGCAGCACACGATTTTGACTATAAAATCCTTGCTGATAGACTCATGGATATAATGGAGATAGCAATTGAAGATTATAAACAAGGCAAATAATTGAATTTACATAAAATGAAATATCGAAAACTATAGAAATAAATTTGGTGGAGAAATCATTTGAAGATACTTAAGAATAGCAGCGATAAAACCCTATTTAAGAATATTTCAGGAGCCTTTGTTTTCAAAGGACTCGGTATGTTGCTATCCTTTTTTTCTATGCCAATATACATGGATTTTTTCGATAATAAACTGGTTTTAGGCGTATGGTTCACGATACTGTCCACCTCAAACTGGATATTCATGTTCGATATCGGAATAGGAAACGGACTGAGAAACTGTCTTACAAGAGAGCTCGTAAGAGGCGATAAGAATCGCGTAAAAACCTATATTTCATCTGCATATATTATGATTACAGTAATAGCAATTGCTATGATGATTATGGGATGCCTTATGCTCAGTTATGTTAATTGGAATGATTTTTTCAATATATCTGAAGTAGTTATAAGCAAGAGTACTCTCAATACAACGGTAAGAATAATATATATAGGGATAATACTGCAGTTCATATTTAAGATAGTGGTTTATATACTATATGCATTGCAAAAGTCAGCAGTCAATAATATGATTGCATTCCTTACATCGCTATTTCAGTTCATGGCAGTTTTACTGTTACCATCGGCATCTATAAGCGAGAACCTTATCAGATTAGCTGTTGTGTTCATTGTAAGTTCAAATATCCTATACGTAGTTGTGACAGTATTTGCTTTTAGAAATGAACAAATCAAGGGATGTGGTGTAAGCCTTAAATACTTTGATAAGGATGCAGCGCTAAAGACAGTAAACATAGGCGTCCTATTTCTTTGGACTCAGGTGCTTCACCTTTTGATATCTCTAACCGATGACTATTTAGTCACGAAGTTTACTTCACCTAAATATGAGGTTTACTATTCGATATATAATAGACTTTTTTCACTGGCAGGCACCTTATTTACTCTTGCCCTCACGCCAGTCTGGTCAGCTGTAACCAAAGCGCAAGAGGAGAGAGACTATCTTTGGGTCAAGAAGATATATAGAACTGCAAATCGTGCGGTAATTCTTGGAGTCGCAGGTGAATTATTCATAATTATTGTGTTGCAGTTTGTAATAAACATTTGGCTGGGTGATCATGCTATTAAGGTTGACTATACATACGCGTTGATATTTGCAGTATATGGAAGTATTGTGCTATTCCAGTCAGTACAAGAAACCTTTGCCTATGGATTTGGTAAGGTCATGGTGCTTTGTGTCTGCTATAGCATTGGTGTTATTGTAAAATATAGCCTTGTATATTTCGGAACTATGATATACCCAAATGCGTGGATAATAGTGGTTCTGTCAAACATTTTTGTAATATTACCGTTCTGTATAATTCAGCCATTCTACCTAAAGAAAGAAATAGAGAGGCTAAAAAACTAATACACGATAGGAGATGAGTTACTAAACTCGTTTAGAAGAAAGGAGCGCATGGCCTAAAACCATGCAGGATTTTATGTCAAAGGAAATACCACATAAGTTAGAGAAGAAGGTATGGCTATCAAGTCCTACAATCTATCAGGAATCAATGGATTACATGAGAGAAGCCTATGAAACGAACTGGATGTCAACAGTTGGAGCAAATATAAATGAGCTTGAGCGTCTAGTTGCAGAAAAGGTGAAGACCAAGGATGCTGTTGCTCTAGCATCGGGAACATCGGCACTTCATCTAGCAATCAAACTAGCAGGGGTAAAGCAGGGCGATAAAGTTTTCTGCTCTGATATGACTTTCTCAGCTACAGTAAATCCTGTGCTCTATGAGGGCGGAGTTCCGGTTTTCATTGACTCTGAGTACGATACATGGAATATGGATCCAGTTGCTCTTGAGAAAGCCTTTGAACTATATCCTGAGGTTAAGATTGTTGTCATAGCGCACCTATATGGAACCCCAGCAAAGATGGACGAAATCAGAGCAATCTGCAAAAGACATGGTGCGATAATTGTTGAAGATGCTGCGGAATCATTTGGAGCAACCTACAAGGGTAAGCAAACGGGAAGTTTAGGAAGTTATAACGCAATCAGCTTTAATGGTAACAAGATAATCACTGGTTCTTCAGGTGGTATGCTTCTTACAGACGATAAGAAGGCTGGTGAAAAAGTGAGAAAGTGGTCAACTCAGGCTAGAGAATCGGCAGCTTGGTATCAACATGAGGAAGTAGGCTACAATTACAGAATGAGTAATGTGATTGCTGGTGTTGCAAGAGGTCAGATGCCATATCTTGAAAAGCATATCGAGCAAAAAAAGGCAATCTACGAAAGATACAAAGAAGGGTTCAAAGGCCTTCCTATTTCGATGAATCCTTTTGATGAGAAGAACAGTGAGCCTAACTACTGGCTCTCATGTGCAATCATTGACGAGTCTGCGATGTGCAAACAGGTGAGAAGCGATTCTGAAGCACTCTATATAAGCGAGCAAGGAAAGACCTGCCCAACAGAAATTCTCGAGCACCTAGCAGAGATAAATGCAGAGGGACGTCCAATATGGAAACCAATGCATGCGCAACCAATCTTTAGAATGAATCCTTTCATAACTAGAGAAGGAAGTGGCAGAGGTGCTACAAATGCGTATATATCAGGTGGTACAATAGGTAAAGATGGAAGTCCTTTAGATGTATCTATGGATATATTCCACAGAGGACTTTGCCTTCCAAGCGACAATAAGATGACGGCAGAAGAGCAGGAAATAATTATCGAAACGATTCGAAACTGCTTTGAATAAAACAATCGAAATTTTGAGCCGCAGATAAGTCTATGGGAGCTTGCAAAAACTTGCACATAAACGGCATTTGCGTTAAAATTAAGGTTAATTAATTAGAGACTTTTGTAAGATTTTATATGTAATTCTTTAGAGGTATAGAAGTGAAAAATATTAAAGAAACCCTTATTAAAAAAATTGAAAATCATGAGATAGTTGTAGGTGTTGTAGGTCTTGGTTATGTAGGTCTTCCGCTTGCAGTAGAAAAGGCAAAGGCTGGATTTAAGACAATAGGTTTTGATGTACAGCAGGAGAAGGTTGACCTTGTTAATCAGGGACACAACTACATAGGAGACGTAGTTGATGACGACCTAGTTGAGCTTGTAAACGCAAAACAGCTTTCTGCAACGAGTGATTTTTCCTTTGTGAAGGATGTTGACTTTATTGCTATCTGTGTTCCAACACCGTTAGATTCACATCAGCAGCCAGATATCAGCTATGTTAAGGATTCAACAATAGCTATTTCTAAGCACCTAAAGCCAGGCACAATGGTTGTTCTAGAGTCAACAACATACCCGGGAACAACAGAGGAACTTATCAAACCTATCCTAGAAGAAGGTTCAGGACTAACATGCGGGGAAGACTTCTACCTTGGTTTCTCACCTGAGAGAGTTGACCCAGGTAACAAGCAGTTTAAGACAAAGAATACTCCTAAGGTTGTTGGAGCTATTGGCAAAGATGCAACAGAGGTTATTGCTAAGATGTACCGCGAGGTTCTCGTCGGCGATGTACACGAGGTTTCATCACCAGCAGTAGCTGAGATGGAGAAAATCCTTGAGAACACTTACAGAAATATTAATATAGGACTTGTTAATGAACTTGCTATTCTTTGCGATAGAATGAATATCAGTCTTTGGGAAGTTGTAGATGCAGCGAAGACAAAGCCATATGGATTCCAGGCTTTTTATCCAGGTCCTGGTCTAGGCGGACACTGCATACCACTTGACCCATACTACCTAACATGGAAGGCTAGAGAGTATGGTTTCCATACATCTATGATAGAAGCATCGATGATGATTAACGATAAGATGCCTGAGTACTGTGTAGATAGAGCAGCTAAGGTATTGAATCGTGCAAAGAAAGCTTTGAACGGATCAAAGGTACTAGTTCTAGGTGTTGCCTATAAGGCTGATATCGATGACTATAGAGAGAGCCCAGCTATCGATGTAATAGAGATTCTTCAGCGCGAGGGCGCTAATGTAGACTTCTTTGACCCTTATATTCCAAAGTTCAGAGCACATGGTAAGGAGTATGTGGGAATAGCTGATATTAGCCCTGAAGTCATCTCAAACTACGACATAGTATTTGTTGCAGCAGCTCATACAAATGTTGACTATGACATGATTGAGCAGAATGCACAGGCAATTTTTGATTCAAAGAATGCAATGAAGGATGTTAAGAACAGAGAAAAGATTGAGGTTCTTTAATTCAGAATGTGAGTGCATATAGATTAAGTTTATTTATAAGGATATATGTTTATGGAAAAACGAGAACATCTAGCGATACTGGATATAATTAAGATTTGCTGTGCAGTTCTTATATATATGAGGCATTCAATAACGATGTTCGGATGCACATATGGAAGTAGCTTAGTAGATGGCTTGATATGTGCGACCACATCACCTATAATGGTTTGCTTCTTTGTTGTATCTGGTTTTTCCATATACTATAACAATAGCAATAGAAACCTGCTTGATGCGGGAGAACTCAGAACCTTCTATAAGAAGAGGTTCATAACTCTTTTCCCAATCTACATTTTGGTGCATATGCTCTCATATGTACTTGTAGAAAATACGCTTCAGCAGAAGATATACTCAACACCAGTAGAGCTTCTTGGATTGCAATCCATGTACGGGGGACTCTTTGGAATATCTCACAGTGGTGCAACATGGTTCATAAGTTCTTTGCTTCTAGGATATTTCATATATCCGTTAGTTCAAGAGTTGTTTAAGATGAACCGAAGCTGCATATATATCGCAACATCAGTTATATTCTTTGTTCTAGTATACTCGGAAGTTGTCATGCTGCAGATATTTGGCGTGCAGCCTGGATATGTAAACCCAGTATTTCGTGCAATGCAGGTTGCATTTGGAGCAGCGCTTTGCATGGCATTTACCGAAGATGATAAGGGGAATAATAAGAAAGCTGCCATTATGATGGTGGCAAATCTGATTATCACTGGATTGTTAACAGTTTTTGCACTGCACTATAAGATGGGAATAGAATATGTAACGACACCTATTTACTATTATCTAATAGCTTTTGCTATGCTAATTTCGATTAAGTTTAAGCCTCGTTTGCTGACAAAAAGCAAGCTTATAAAGTATGCAGGAAGTCTTACATTTTACTTCTTCATATTGCAGGTGTTCCTGTGGAGACTTTCAGCTAAAGTTTGTGGACTCACTGGACTTGGGTCTAATAAGGGTAAGCTGCTAGTCTCTTTTGTGCTTTGTGTAGCACTGTCAATAATTTGCAAAGAACTCTTTGATAAGCATGCACAAAAGTACCTAAAGAATAAACTTCTAAAGAAATAGATGAATATATAAGTATATAGAGAAACGAAATTAAGGTAAAGAATGAAATCAAAATCAAATGGATTGTACTGCAAGTTAATAAAGAGGTTCATGGATTTTCTCATAGCGGCACTAAGCATAATAATCTTTAGCCCACTACTTATAATTCTTGCAATACTTGTAAGAGTAAAGCTTGGAGGGCCTGTAATATTTAAGCAGGAAAGACCTGGGCTAAATGGTAAGGTGTTTAAGCTATATAAGTTTAGAACCATGACTGATGCCAAAGATGAGAATGGGAATCTGCTTGATGACGAGTATAGACTGACTAGCTTTGGCAAGAAGCTTAGATCAACAAGCCTAGATGAACTACCTGAGCTTTACAATATACTAAAGGGCGATATGTCCATTGTTGGACCGAGGCCTCTATTAGTTAAATACCTGCCATTATATAATGATGAGCAAAAAAGAAGGCACGATGTAAGACCTGGGCTTACAGGGCTTGCACAGGTGTCAGGAAGAAATGCGATAACTTGGACTGAGAAGTTCAATAAGGATATCGAATATGTTGATAATGTCTCACTTGGACTAGATATATCAATATTTTTTAAAACCATATACTGCGTGCTTAAGAAAGAAGGAATAAACTCAGACTCAGCAGCAACTATGGAAGATTTTACAGGAAATAATTAGAGGATTGCCATGAAAGAAAAGATAATCCTAGTTGGAACAGGACAGCATTTTAATGTTGTTCTTTACAATTTAAGAGAGCAAGATAAATACGAGGTTGCTTGCGCAATCGACGGAAATCCAGAAAACAGAGGTAAGACCATAAACGGCGTCTACATAGATGAAATATATGAAGATCTCGATGCTCTCAAAGAAAAATACAATACAAATAAATTCTTCATCTCGTTCGGCAGTATGAAGTATAGAAGAGAGGTATATAACAGCTTCGTAGCAAAGGGTTGGGAGGCTGTGAACATAATACATCCAAATGCTGTAGTTGCACCAGATGCCAAGCTTGGCAAAGGCATACTAATAGAGTGTGGGTGCTTGATAACACCTAATCCTACAATCGGTGACAATGTTGTGGTAAATACGGGTTCACAGGTAAATCACGACAATGTCATTGAGGATCATGTCTACATTGCGTCTGGAGTAGTTCTTTCGGGAGGTGTCAGAATAAAATCGAATACACTTCTCGATGATGGTGTAATTGTAACACTCGGAAGAACCGTTGGTTCGGATTGCATTATTGGAGCTGGCGCTGTAATAACTAAAGACACTTCAGATAAGATAGTAGCTTATGGTAATCCAGCAAAAGAGATACGAGAAAATCTAAACATCGGAAAATAAGAGAGAAAAATGAAGATTAAAGAACTTCTAGAATATCTAAAAGAAAGTGGAGAGAGCTTCGAGTTCAATGGAGATGAAAACTGTGAGGTAGACGGTTTTTCATCGCTTAAGAACTACAAGGAAGGAACCTTCACCTGGATTAAAAAAATAGAATCAATTCCTAAGGGTATGGATATAGGCGGGTGCAAACTTGTTGTTACGCAAAATGGTGAGAACATTGGCTGTCCAAACATAATTTATACTGATAGCTCAAAGAGAGTATTTTTCTCATTAGTTGAGTACTTTGCAGAGACAAGTAATGAAGTTGACCAGTCAAAAAGCATAGGACATAACACCTATATTTCAGACGAATGCGTGATTGGAGAAGGCGTAAAAATCGGACACAACTGCAGTCTAGATGGAAATATCAAAGTTGGCATAAATAGCATTATTGGAAATAATGTTTCCATAAAGGGAAATGTCAAAATCGGAGAAAACGCCATCATAGAATCAGGCGTTTGCATAGGTGATGCAGACCTTGGATATGTAGAAGGTGCTGATGGACACAGAAAAATGCTGAGCCACTATGGTGGTGTTGAGATTGGTAAATCCGTTTACATAGGAACTGGAACAACAGTTTCTAGGGGAACCATCGATGATACCGTTATTGGAGATGAGACATCGATTGATGCGCTTTGTCAGGTGAGTCACAACTGCATCCTCGGAAAGAAGAATACACTTGTTTCAGGGACGTATTTATATGGTTCTGTTGAGACGGGTGATAATGTATATATAGCTTCGTCTGTTATTATGAATCAGATTAAGCTAGGAGATAATGTCACAGTCGGCATGAATAGTGTTGTGATGTCTGATGTTGATACAGGACTAACAGTATTTGGCACGCCGGCTAAGGCACACCAAAAGAGTAAATAATTAATTCAAGGATATAATTTAGCAATAAGGAGTAAGAAATGGTTAAAATCGGTTTAGTTGGATTTGGATACTGGGGACCGAATGTAGCGAGAAATATTTACAGAAATAAGAACTTTGATTTTAAATATCTTTGCGATAAAAAGCCTGAGAGAATTGAGCTTGCAAAGAATACTTATGCTGAGTCCGTTACATACACAGAGAATTTTAGAGACCTACTAGAGGATCCTGAGCTAGAGGCAGTAGCACTTGCAGTAGAGACTAGCGCACACTTTCAGCTGGCAAAAGAGGCACTACTTGCAGGGAAAAATGTGTATGTAGAAAAGCCTTTCACAGATTCTGTAGAGCAGGCTGTTATTTTGAGGGACCTTGCAAAGGAAAAGAATCTCAAGATCCATGTTGACCACATCATGGTATACCACCCAGTAATCAAAAAAATTAAGGAAATAATTGATGGTGGAGATCTTGGAGATTTACTATATTTCGATTGCTCAAGAATAAATCTTGGTCAGCTTAAAAATGATGTGAGCTCAATGTGGGATTTAAGTGTTCACGATCTTTCTATCATAGATTACCTATCTGATGGAGCAGAGCCTGTTGCAGTAAGTGCGATGGGTGAGAAAATCTATACTAAGAGAGAATCGATAACATTCCTTAACATCAAATTCGATAAGTTCCTAGCTAACTTACGCTCAAGTTGGCTATCTCCAATCAAGGAGAGAAGAATTATCATCGCAGGAACTAAAAAGATGATAGTATACGATGATGTTGATGCATTGAACAAGTTAATTGTTTATGACAAGGGTTTTGATGTAAAAATCGTTGAGAATATGGAATACGAAGACTTTGTTGTAAAAACAAGAATTGGGGACGGCATCATTCCTTCACTCAATCAAGGTGATGCTCTGTTCAACAGTCTTGACCACTTCAGAGACTGCATAGAGAATAATCATGAGTCTGTAACAGGTCCAGACTCAGCAATTAGAATGCTCAAGATTTTAGAAGAAGCAGACAAGCAGCTAATATAGTTTTAAAAAAATATTTCATTTTGATATTTAGATATTGGAGGGGATGTAGTTATGCAATTTATTGATCTACACAGACAGTACGATGTTATAGAGGCAAAGGTAAACGAGAGAATTCAGGAGATTCTTGCACACAAGCATTTCATAGGAGGAGCTGAAGTTGCAGAGCTTGAGAAAAGACTTGCAGAATATGTTGGAGTTAAGCATGTAATCGCTTGCGCAAGTGGTACAGACGCTTTGACAATTCCGCTAATGGCATATGGAATAAAGAAGACTGATGCGGTTTTCGTACCATCGTTCACATTCTTTGCAAGTGGTGAAAGCGTAAGCCTTGCTGGAGGAACACCAGTATTTGTAGATTCATATAGGGATACATTTAATATTAATCCTAAGGCTCTCGAAGAGACCATAGAAAAGACTCTTGCTGAAGGAAAACTTACACCTAAGGGCATTATTGCTGTTGATCTATTTGGACTTCCTGCTGATTTTAATGAGATAAGAAGAATTGCTGACAAGTATAACTTGTTTGTACTAGAGGATGCTGCACAAGGATTCGGTGGAACTATCGGTGGAAAGAAGTCTTGCTCATTCGGTGATGTTGCAGGTACATCATTCTTCCCAGCTAAGCCACTAGGATGCTACGGTGATGGTGGTGCTATATTCACAAACTCAGATGAGCTTTATGCAAAGATGAAGTCCATCCATGTCCACGGACAGGGATCAGACAAGTATGATAACATTCAGATTGGTCTAAACAGCAGACTTGATACCATTCAGGGAGCAGTGCTTATCGAAAAGTTAAATATCTTTGATGATGAGCTAGTTAAGAGAAACCATGTAGCTGATTACTACACAAGGGAACTAAAGGATATAGTAGAGACACCAGTAGTACCTGAAGGTTACGGCTCATCATGGGCTCAGTTCACAATTAAACTAAAGTCAACTGAGGAGAGAGAAAAGCTAATTAAGACACTTAATGACAATGGTATTCCAGCCATGGTCTACTATCCTATTCCAATGCACAAGTCAACTGCATATGCAAGTGCAAATGAAGGAGTAGTACTAGAAGAGTGTGAAAAGCTCAGCAAGACGGTTATGAGCCTTCCTATGCATCCATATCTAACAGACGATGAGCTAAAGATGATTTGTGATGTTGTAAAGAGTACATACTAGAATTTATGAAGAAAAAAGTTTGGATTTTTAATCACTATGCAACTGATACGATGCTAGATCACGGCGGAAGACACTACTGGTTTGCAAAGTATTTGACTAGAGCCGGTTATGACGTGAGGATATTTTGCGCATCGACAGTGCATGATACAGATATAAATTTTGATGTAGGAGAGTCTGGATACTGCGAAAAGATGGTAGACGGACTCAAATACACGCTTATACAGACATCTAATTACGTCGGTAATGGAAAGAGCCGAGTAAAGAACATGTACCAGTTCTATAGGCGTATATTTCGTGTGGTTAAAAATTACGAAAAACCAGATGTAATATTTGCATCCTCAGTACACCCTTTGACCTTGCTAGCAGGTATTAAAATTGCTAAGAAACTAGGTGTTAAGTGTATCTGTGAGGTAAGGGATCTTTGGCCAGAAAGCCTAGTGGAGTATGATATAATCTCCCGAAACCATATAGTTACAAAGCTCATGTATAGAGGGGAAAGAAGTCTATATAAGAAGGCTGAATCCCTTATATTCACAATGCCTGGGGCAGTGAAATATATTGAGGATAGAGGCTGGGGAAAAGACGTGCCAAAGAGCAAGATATATAATATCAACAACGGCATTGATTTAGAAGTTTATAACGAGAACAAACTTAATAAGACTGTTGAGGATAGTGACCTAGAAGATAAGAATTTCAAGAAGGTTTTATACACGGGCTCTCTAAGAGCTGCAAACAAACCAGAAAACTTTATAAAACTAGCGGAATGCCTAGCAGAGGTTTCAGACAATATCAAAATAATAGTTTACGGTGGAGGAGACCAGCTTGAGGTTCTAAGGGCAAAGGTTGCCGAAAAGGGTCTAAATAACATAGTATTCAAGGGCCGAGTAGATAAGGAATACATTCCTTTCATACTAAGTAAAGGCGATCTTAATATGATGGATGGAGATATTGGCGGACTTTCTAAATACGGAATTAGTGGAAATAAGCTATTTGATTATATTGCAAGTGGAAAACCAATAATTATGGACTGCGAAGAAAACGAGTTTGGTATAATAAACTCAAACCAAATAGGAATAGCTAAGAACTTTGAAAATCCAAAGGCAATGGCTGAGACGATAGCCGATATGATTAATGGAGACGAAAAAAGATATGAACTTTGGTGTGAGAATGCAAAGGCTCTTACACTTGAGTTTGATTTCAAGAGACTTACAGATAAATTAATAGAGATAATTGAAAAATAAATAGGCGGAAAAAATAATGCAATTCACCCATTCTTGGTATAAAAACATAATAGAGCTAGCAAAGAAGCAAGGATATTCTTTCTGTGATTACTCTAACTATAATAGATATGATCAGGAAATAATCCTAAGGCATGATGTAGATATGTCGCTAGAAAAAGCTGTTGAAATGGCTAAAATTGAAAATGAACTTGGTGTTTCGTCAACCTATTTTATTCTGATGTTTACAAACTTCTATAATGTTGGAGGAAATAGAGAACGTCATTTGATTAAAGAACTTGTTGAACTAGGCCATAATGTCGGCTTGCACTTTGATGATACGGTATATTGCTCAGAGAAGGATAGAAGAAGTTTTGACTATAGCAAGGCAATTACACAGGAAGCCAGAATACTTTCTGACATAATCGGCGAGAAAGTAAAATTCATGTCAATGCATAGACCAGATAAAATCACTCTCGATATGAATATTAATACCGAGGGAATAATAAATGCCTATGACAAGGTCTTTTTTGATGGAGAAATCAAATATGTATCGGATAGCAGAAGACGCTGGAGAGAGGACATAGATAGCATAATAGCAAATAAGACATATGATAAAATTCAGATGCTCGTTCATCCTCTATGGTATTATGAAAAAGAAATCTCAATTGGAGATGCACTTAAGAAGATAATTGAATCAAGCGTACACGATAGGTTCCTAGCAATAAAAGAGAATATAAGCAATACTGATGAAATATTAAATGAAAAAGATTATATATAGGGTTTTGAGAGATTTCTCAAGGAGGGAATTATGAAATTATCGGAGTTAAATAACTTAATTGATGAAAAGGTAGAGGTCATCTGTGATGGCGAATTTGAATCAGTTATGCTTTCTGGACTTAGATACAATAAAAACTCAAAAACTATAGCATACATATTATCAAAAGCTTTCTTCCAGGAGATAAAGGATGTGGGTGTAAACTGTATAATATGTCCTAGTGCTATAGCTGAAGAAGTTAAGAATGAGTTCAATGGTGGAATATGCATATCAGATGATCCTAAGACGGTATTTTTCCAGGCTCATGAGGCGATATCAAAGAAGACGGTTGAGAAGTTTGATACGATTATAGGAGAAAATTGTAGCATAGCAGAGTCTGCGATTATTTCACCAACGAATGTAAAAATAGGAAACAATGTAGTAATAGATCCACAGGTTGTAATTTACGATGGTGTTGTAATTGATGACAATGTTAGGATCATGAGTGGAACGGTGATTGGATCTCCTGCTTTTTATTACTATGGCGAAGGAGAGAAAAAGAAGCTAGTTTATAGTTCAGGAACAGTACACATATATGAGGGAGCAACGATTCATACCAATGTTACAATTCAGAAAGGTGTAATCGGAGGAGAAACAAAAATCGGAAGATTTTCATCCATAGATAATTGTATAATGATTGGGCACGATACCTGGATAGGAGAAGGGGTTATAGCTGCTGCAAATATTACATTTGGTGGCTGGTCTGAAGTTAAGGATAACACCTTTGTCGGTGTGCAATCTTGTCTAGCTCCAAAAGTTGTTGTAGGAAAGAATTGCAAGATATCCATGGGTGCAGTGGTAACTAAGGATGTTCCTGATAACTCACAGGTGTCAGGTAACTTTGCAATAGATCATAAGATTTATATAGAACACCTAAAATCAATTTTAAATGCGAAATAGAATGGATGAAGATTAGTTTTCTTTCGAAAGAAGGTAAGTATGTTTTTAAGTGACATTATGGAAAAGATGGGCATTCCATTTGAGGTGATTGACGAGAAGCCTGTAAAATCACTTGGTTTAGTGAACTATAACAATGGAGATGCCGTATGTACTTTTGCAGAGAATATTTCTTTTTTAGAATCAGTACCAAAGGGCGTATCAATGCTGATAACAAAGGTAGAAATAGCAGAAGTTCTAAAAAAAGAAACACGAAATTATGGATTTATAATTACAGAACATCCTCGCGTTGCATTCTTTTTGCTTCACAACTTTCTCACTAGGACAGAAGAGTATAGAAGAGGCTTAAGCCCAACTGTTATAGGTGAGAATTGTAATATAAGCAAAATGTCATGTATTGCCGAAAACAATGTTGTTATTGGTAATAATGTAACTATAGAAGAGTTTGTTTCAATCAAAGAAAATACCGTTATAGGTGATAATTCAGTAATTAGAGCTGGCACTATAATAGGTGGAACTGGATTTGAATTCAAGAAAAATGGTAGTGGTGATGAGAGCTTTTTGGTTGAGCATGTCGGCGGTGTAAGAATAGGAAAAAATGTTGAAATTCAGCACAATGTGTGTCTAGATAGAGCAATCTATCCATGGGATGACACAGTTGTAGATGACCATAGCAATATAGATAATCTTGTATATATCGCCCATGGAGTAAAAATAGGAAAGCTTAGCCTTGTTGCATCAGGTGCTACAATAGGTGGACGTTGTAATATCGGTGACAATGTTTGGATAGGACTTGGGGCAATAATTAGAAATGGCATAGATTTAGGAGCGGGTAGCAGAGCAAATATGGGCGCTGTTGTGACTAAATCAGTAGGCGAGGGAGAAGCTGTGAGTGGCAACTTTGCGAGAAATCATGAAGAACTTATAGCGGAGATAAAGAGAAAATAGGATAGTCTATGAGTTTAAAAGTTTTATATATAACATTTACTGACTTTGGAGAACTTTCATCAGGTTCTTCAGTTAGACCGTTTAGAATGTACAATGCACTCGTAAATCTAGGCTACGATGTAAAGCTCTTAGAAGGACAGCAAAATAGAAGAAAAGAAAGGCAAGCAAAGGTAAAAGAAATAATAAACTGGCTTGACGAAAACAAGCCGGATATTTGTTATGTTGAGCCACCTTCTGGTCCTTTTTTTAATCAAATAGATATAAGCCTTTTAAAGAAGGTACATAATATGGGCGTTCCTATTGGATTGTTCTACAGAGATTTCTATTGGAGATTCTCAAAGTGGGCATGGAAGGGAACACCTCTTTGGAAGCAAAGCATTCTTAAAATGATGCATAGAAGAGATCTTGCAGCATTTAAGAAATATTGCGATGTAGTCTATTTCCCTTCACAGGAATGTACAAAAGTTCTTGCTGATGTGAAGTTTAAAGAAATTGGAATATTACCGCCGGGCTGCAATGAACCTAAAGGCGGAGTCAAGCTAGGAGCAAGGGAAATATTTTATGCTGGAGGTGTCAGAGAAGCTGACGGTATGGATGATCTTCTTATTGCCCTAGATAGAATTAACAAAAGTGGACTAGATGTGAAGCTAAATCTTATAACCAAAAAAGAAGAACTAGTTCATATCAAAAATAGCAGTCTACTAGATAGTGATTGGATAGAGGTAATGGAAGCTTCGGGAGAGGCGCTAGAACCTATATATGCAAAATGCGACCTAGGAATACTGCCAAAAAAAAGACATTTCTATATGGATATGGCAATATCGGTAAAGGTTCTAGAGTGCATGAGCCACGGACTACCCATGATATCTACTGACTGTCCAGCCATGGCAAGATTCATAGAGCAAAACGAAAGCGGTATTATTTGCAAAGAAGGTTCAGAAAGTATAGAAGAAGCTATTCGTAAGTATTATACAGACGAAGAACTTTATAAGCGCTTAATCGAGAATGTAAAAAAAGCGGCTCTTAATAACACTTGGGAAAAGAGAATTGAACAGGTAGTTTCGGATCTACTTAATGAAAAAACTAATTAAAAAAAGGAGAAATGATACCATAAGGTATTATCAAATAAACTATGAAGATAATGCATGGAATGCGAGAGGTTGCAGGTCAAGCATACTATTCAGTAAAGGGTCTACGAAGTAATGGATACGATGCAAAGCTCATATTGTGGGATGAATCACCTCTTAAGTATCCGTATGATGAATGTTTGATGATGGTACAAGGGAAAAAATATATGTACCCAATATATGCACTAAAAACATTCGCAAACTTTGTTAAATGTGCTTTTAAATACGATACATATCATTTTCATTTCGGGCATAGTCTTTTACCTTGGAATTTAGACCTGCCTTTTTTGAAGTTATTGAAGAAAAATATTTTCTTCGAGTTTCATGGCTCAGATGTGAGGCAAGAATCAATTGCCTATAGGATGAACCACTACTGGAGAGAGGTTGGGCTAACAAACGAAGAAAAGCTGAGAACAAGAATGCTTAAGCTGGGAAAGTATGCTAAAGCTTTTATTGTTCACGATGATGAACTGCTTCCTCATTTTTCACAGGAGCTAAAACCATATATAGTTCCATTAAGAATAGAGCCAGAGAGATTTACTCCAGAATATCCAGATCCTGCAAAGGGTAAAGTAACTATAGTACACGCACCATCAAACAGAGGTGTCAAGGGAACAAAATACATACATAGTGCTGTAGAAAATCTAAAAAAGAAATACGATATTGAATATATTTTAGTCGAAAATATGACTCAAAATGAAGCTTTCAAGGAGTATCAGAAAGCTGATATTATTGTCGATCAAATACTTGGAGGAAGCTATGGTGTGTTCTCAATAGAAGCCATGGCTATGGGAAAGCCAGTAATCACATACATTACAGATGAAATGATTAAGACTTTTCCAGATGAGCTTCCGATAGTAAGTGCATCACCTTTAAATATACAAGAAGAAATAGAGAAACTGATTAACGACGGACAAATAAGGCACGACTTAGGTGTCAAAGGTCGAAAATATATCGAAACCTACCATGATTGCAAGAAAAACGCAAAAGTGATAGCTAAGATCTATGAGGGGACTGCAAATAAAACAAAGGGAAAGGATGCTTTTGAGGAAGTAAAAGAGCTTTAACTATGAGTGATAGCAAGTTTGGCAATTTCATAAAAGGAAGTGCGATACTAGTACTTGCAAATATGATGATTAAGGCGATAAATTTCTTTCTTTTACCGCTTTATACTAAATATTTGACACCTACAGAACTTGGTATTTCCGATGCTATAACCAATGTGACAGCTATACTTTTGCCTATTCTTATGTTAGGACTTGATTCCGCCTTTAGTGCCTTTTACTTCGATGAGAGAACGGAAGAACATAAGCGCAAAGTATTCAATACATCGCTGGTAACTCTTATAATTGCGGGAATTGTACCGTTTATAATAGCTATATTTAGTAGGGACATTTCACTATGGCTATTCGGTACCGAAAAGCATCAGATTCTAGTTGCAGTGGCGCTCATAACGATAAGCTTTAACCTTTGGTATACACCATATGCGCTATATGCGAGGATGGAAAATCGCATGTTCCTCTTTGCAATGGTAAATGTGAGCGCATCGCTTTTGATGATAGGTTCAAATATAGTATTTGTATCGGTAATGCATCTTGGTGCGTTTGCTTTGATACTGAGTTCTGCTATAGTCCAGCTATTTCAGATGCTCGCATATCTAGTCTTTATGCCGAAGCTATTTAAGTACCAAGAGTACGATAAGCAGCTTCTAAACCAAATGCTAAAGTATTCAATTCCTATAATTCCGACTGCTATTGCAGCTTGGTTTTTGAACCTTTCAGACAGATACATCATATTGCATTACTTTTCTGCTGCAGAGGTGGGAATCTATGGTATAGGCGCTAGATTTAGCTCAGTGCTATCAATTCTATCAAATGCAGTATTTACCGCATATACGACATTTGCCTTTGATAAGAAAGATGATGAGGACGCAAAGTATCAGTATAAGCGAGTGCTTGGCTTTTATTATATGATTTTGATGCTCACATGTATTTTCGTGACAATGTGGGGCAAGGAGATAATCGCTTTGATGTCGAATTCAGCATACGGTGCGGCATACTTGCTTCTTCCGGGGCTACTGTTTGGACAGGTGATGTACGGCGTTTCTGTCATAGTTGGATATGGTCTTTCATTTGAAAAAAAGACAAACTATATTTTCGCAGCAAACGTCATTGGTGCAGTCCTTAACATAGTACTAAATTTTGCATTTATACCAAGCTTTGGTGTTGAGGCAGCTGCTTATACAACATATGTAGGCTACTTTGTCATGGCGATACTTTTATATGTATTTGCGCAAAAGTTTTATCCATGTGACTATGCAATATCAAAGGTTATAATCAGCAATGTTATTATAATTGCGCTAGCTACATTCATGAATCACTATGAGATGGCTTTGGGAATCAGAGCTTTGCTCACAGCGGCTAGCCTAGCTTTGATATTTATTTTATATAGGGATGCGATCAAAGATATATTTATGATTCTTGTGAGAGTCAAGAGAAAAATAAGGGGTTAAGATGAATCAAATTAAGCAAAAGACGGATTACATACTGGTAACTGCACTGGTTCTATCAGTCTTTTTTGGTGCAAGTATCAGCTTTGGTTTCAGAGTTATGGGTATTGTCATAACTCTGTTTAGATTTGCTATACCGCTACTTTTTGCAGCATTTGTTTATCGCGCATATAACAAAAAAAGACTAAGCTTTGAGTCGTTAGAAAAATCATTTTTGCTATTGCTACTTATCTGGTTTTTATACGCTATATTTTTAATGTTCTTCCGAGGATTTGTAAGCGATAAGGATGCAATTAGGGAATTATTACAACTTGTTTTGCAGTTTTTTGTAGCTGCCTCAGTGCTTCTTGCAATCAAAGTAGAGGGCATGGAAGAAAAGATTATACAAATTTGTAAGTTTTCTATCGTGGTGCTTAGTGCTATAGGAATTTTTGAGATAATGACAGGAATTCACCTGCCGACTTCTAGTTACTTCAATGTTTCAGCTATGGCAAATTCAACGAGCAATCCGCCATCAGTAGCAACAGGAATCTTCTTTAATGAAAACGATTATTGCGCATGTCTTGCACTGTTTTCACCGTTGTTTTTCCCACAGGTTGGAAAGAACTTATCTGTAAACATCTTAAGGATGATTGAACTTTCTTTGATGGAATTCATACTTCTAAAGGATGATGCGATTATATGTCTATTTGGTATATTTCTTGGACTTATATTCTACTCTGTTTTTGCAACTGTTAAGTATAGATGGCTTATCGCAGGTGGAATTTATGCTTTTGTACTAGAAAAAACGATAATGGCGTTTTCTCTTAAGAGGGGAGCGGGTAAAGGGCTTAGCTCAGAAGTCAAGGAACAGTTTTCTGGTGTAAACACCCAGACAGGTTCTGCATATGTTAGAATGCACACTTATATCAAAGAGTTCACACACTCAATAAGCGAGGCCAAAGGACTTGGATTTGGTCCTTATGGGGTTAATAAATTCTTGACACCATTTGATCACGACTATGTTTTGAGCAATCCGCATTCGCTATGGCTAGAACTTATAGCTAACTATGGTGTTTTGATATTTGTGTTTTTCGTTACAATCTGCTTGCTTTCGTTAGGGGTACTGATTGTATGTGGAGATAGAAAGGATCCAATTAGAGCAGTACTTATATCTATGGATGTAATTTTTGTTATAGTTGGATTTGCATCTAGTAACTATATTGGAATCGCATACTGGTGGATTCTCATAGCTTTATCGGTTGGATATTCATCAAAGCTTTTAATAAGAAGTGGAATTAAGATTAAAAAGAAATATGTAATAGCTTCAGTAGTATCTCTCCTTTGTTTGATAGCAGTGTCATATAAATTGCTGAGCTCAAGTAGTATAATGTTCAAATTCCAGGAACCTCTCAAGTCTAGTTTTGAAACGGAGGAGAAGTATATTTTTAACCGACTTACTGAAAAGCATGTTGACAAAGTAAAAATTATAATTGATGGTAAGGAAGTCGAGTGCTTTGATGTGAAGAATGGTGAGTTCAGCTACCAAATGGATTTAGCGGGACTAAGTGAAGGATGGCACCAATATAGATACGAATATTATACAGGTGATGGTAAAGATGCAGGACACGAGGTCATACTCGTCAATAAGGTAAATAGTAAGGCATCTGTTTTGATTCCTGAAGAGGATGCAATTAAGGCTAGATATTCCAACAGAACAGCCATGGTGGAACCGTTAGATTTCTACCCTGACAAGAAGGCAGCAAATAAACCTTATTCAGCACTCGGCGCATATTGGATGCCTAATGAGATGACACGTAAGAATGTTGATGAAGTGGTTAAGCTGGATAAGAATGGAGTTCCAAAGATTGTTTCAGGAGAGAACCGTTTTGAATACGATCCGGAGTTGGTAGCTAGCTATGCCTTGATGTGGTATAGTGATTCGCTACTTAACAAGAATGCAGATTCTGAAAAGAATTTTATCAGTTGTAGTAAATGGCTTATGGACAATCAAAAGTCTGATGGAAGCATACCTATGCTCCTTGGTAGAAGGTATAGAGAAGAAACTATAAATAAAGGATGGATATCTGCTAGTGTTCAAGGTATGGTGCTTAGCGTATTCTCAAGAGCTTATGCTGTGACGGGCGATGAGTCATATATCAAAGCAGGTGATAAGGCCTTAAAATATATGACAGATAATTGCCTAAAGGAATATGATGCTGATACGAATAGGAATTCAAGGCTCCTAAGCTACCTGACAGAGGAAGGTAATTTCTCATATTATGAGGATGTTTCAGGTCAGGAGGCGCACTTTAGACTAGATACTCAGCTCTATGTTTTAATAGGTTTATATGATTGGAAGATGATAGATGCTGATGACAGCAATAAGGAGCTTGCATCAAAGAAATTTGATGAGGAAGTTTCTATGCTAAGTAGAACTGTAGCACTATACGATTTAAATGGCTATCTGTCAGGTGATTTAATGCATATTTCAGATCGTAAGCTTATAGGTTTAGATGTAGACGATAAATTCGTTAAGATTATTCCTATGCTGAAAGCGGTTTCTGAAATCAGCGGAAATGATGAAATAACAAAGGCATATGAGAAGTATAGTAGCTTCACAAAGGACAAATTTTACAAGCAGAGTGATGAACTAATACATAAGTAAAGTTATATTTTAATATTTAGATAGAAGTGATTCAAAGTGAATAATAAAGTTTTACATGTTTGCTCAAACAGAAACCCAATATACGTGAATCTGTGGGATGAGCTAATTGAAAATAGAATAGATTTAAGTGTGTTTCACTTCAGTAATAAGAGAGTGGGCATGCCAGAGCCAGGTAGCATCTATGACAAAGAGTACATAGATACTTCGCTTCCTTTTAGCAATATTGATAGATGGTTCTTCTTCAATAAAGAGAAAAAGGTGATGAGGGCTCTAAAAAATCGTCTATCTGGAAAATCATTCAATATGATACATGCGCACACTCTGTTTTCAGAGGGTTATCTTGCATATAAGCTACATAAGGAAAGTGGAATACCATACATAGTCGCAGTAAGAAACACGGATATAAATGTGTTCTTTAAATATAGGAAATATCTACATGGTCTTGGCTGTGAGATTCTTAAGAATGCAGATAGGATTATATTTCTGACATCAGTATATGAGCAGAAACTTTTTGACAAATATATACCCAAAAAGTTTAGAGATGAGCTGAAAAGCAAAATTGTTATAATACCAAATGGTATAGACAGTCTATTTCTAAACAATATGGCACAGCCAAGAAGTAGGGTTTCAGAGAACAAGCTAAATGTCATTACCGTTGGAATGGTAAACAAAAATAAGAATCAGACGTATATATGCGACCAGCTAGAAAAATACCAAAAGGACAATCCCGACATCATAGTCTCATATAAGAATTTTGGAATAATTAGATTTGAAAGGGATAAAAAATATGCGGCTTTGCTAAATAAATATCCTTTTGCAGAGCGTTGTGAGCCAAAGAGTCATATGGAACTAATAGAAGAGTACCGTAAGGCCGATATTTTTGCTTTGCTATCAAAGACAGAAAGTTTTGGAATCGTCTATGCAGAGGCAATAAGCCAAGGGCTCCCAATTCTATATACTAAGGGTGAAGGCTTTGATACTCAGTTTGATGACGGTGTTGTTGGTCATGCTGTCGATTTATCAAAGAATGGTGATTTTGTTCAAAAGCTAGAAAGCATTTTAAAAGATTATGAGGGATTTTCAAAAAGAGCTCTCGAAGGTGCAAGTAAGTTTGACTGGAAGAAAATTGGAAGACGTTATAGCGAGCTATATGCTGAAGTTATTCAGGCAAATGGAGGGATTTATGAGATTTAAATTGAGATTTTGTCTAGCACTTTTTATTATTTTGACCGTGGGAATGATAATTTCGTATGCAGATGAGACAGAACAACAAAATCATAACACCATAAATGAAACCCAGTTCAGTACGCAGGCAAATGACGAGCAAACAAACAATCAGGTAGCAGAAGATAGCAATGAAGTAAGATCCGAGCCACTAGCATTAGCACAAACCAATCAGTGGATTGAGACTAGCGGACAAAAATTCTATGTAGATGCGGATGGAAATTATGTTAAAGGTATCTACGAGGTAGATAACGTAATATATTACTTTGATACTGAGAGCGGTGCCCTTGTAAAATCTGCAGCTTGGAGAATTTGGAATGGTAAGAGATATTTTACTAATTCTGAAGGTATAGCTTACAGAAATCAGTTCATATCATTTGGACCATATAAATTCTATATGGGAGCTGATGGTGCTGTTATGACAGGTATTTATGCTACTATAGATGGAAGCATGTACTATGCCGACGATACAGGCGAGGTAATTAGAAAAGCTCAGTGGATAACGCAAAATGGCAAGAGATATTTTGCTAATGCAGAGGGCAGATTATATAGAAATCAGTTCATAAGCTTTGGTCCACATAGATACTATATGGGAGCTGATGGTTCAGCCCAAACAGGTATTTTTGCAGCAAATGATGGAAGCATGTACTATGCTGACGATACAGGTGAGGTAGTTAGAAAAGCCCAGTGGATAGAAAAAGATGGCAAGAGATATTTTGCTAATGCAGAGGGCAAACTATATAGAAATCAATTCATAAGCTTTGGTCCTCGCAGATACTATATGGGTACTGATGGGGCAGCTATGACAGGTAGATTTACTGCAAATGACGGTAAGGACTATAATGCAGATGACAAAGGTGAATTGATCACAAATACAGCGCAGTGGGTTGTTCGTGACGGGAAAAGATATTTTATAAGTGCTGAAGGCCACATGTATCGCAACCAGTTCATAAGCTTCGGACCATATAGGTTCTATATGGGAGCTGACGGTGCAGCTATGACAGGCGTGTTTAAAGCAAAGAATGGCAACATGTACTATGCTGATAATACTGGAGAGATTGTAAGAAAAGCACAGTGGGCTGAGCAAAACGGCAAGAGATATTTTTGCGATAATACCGGAGAGCTATATGTTAATATGCTGATCAGCTTTGGTCCATATAGATACTATATGGGTAAAGATGGAGCAGCCATGACTGGAGTTTTCAAAGCGCCAAACAATCACAGCTATAATGCTGATGAAACTGGAGAGCTTATCAGAAAAGCGCAGTGGATAGAGCAAAATGGTAAGAGGTATTTCTCTAATGAGGATGGGGAAATTTACACAAACCAGTTTCTATATTTTGGAACAACAAAATACTTTGTTGGACCTGATGGGGCAGTTAGAGACGATATTAACTTTGATGGAATAGACTTTGGCATAAGGCAGAGTCCTAACTATAACATCGGAAGAGCAGAAAAACCAATAGACTATATAGTTATTCATCACTGGGGACATGAGGGGCAGTCTTTCTCAGGAGTCGTTTGCTGGCTTTGCAGAATGAATGGAGATTCCTCAGCTCATTATGTTGTGCAGGGCGGTAGAGTTGAGTGCATAGTAAATCCAAACGATACAGCTTGGCATGCAGGAAATTGGAACTACAACCTCAGAACCATAGGAATCGAGTGCAGACCTGAAATGACAGATGGTGACTTTGACACCACAGCAAGGCTCATCGCAAATCTTTGGAAGATGTATGGAAAGAAGCCTATAATTGGTCATAGGGACATAATTCCAACAGCTTGCCCAGGCAAATACTATACAAGGTTTGCAGAGCTTACGCAGCTAGCCGAAACCTACTATAATAAGTAATATTCGGAGGAAAAATGAATTTTGATATTTTGATAATTGGCGCGGGAATCAGCGGCACCATGCTCGCTAGAGAACTCTCTCGCTACAAGCTTAAGATTGCGGTGGTCGACAAGGAAAACGACATTGCAAACGGCGCGACAATGGCAAACTCGGCTATCGTTCATACAGGATACGACCCTGAAGATGGAACGCTTAAGGCTGAGTTAAACGTAAGAGGTGCACGCCTTTATCCTAAGCTTTGTGAGGATCTAAACTGCCTCATCAAAACAACGGGTGCCTATGTTGTTGCTTGTAATGGCGATGAGGAGAAGCAGCTTGATGTTTTAGCTGAAAGGGCTTTGAGAAGAGAAATACCGCATGAGTTTTTGACAGGTGATGAGGCGAGAAAGCGCGAGCCAAACCTAGTCGATAACATTACTAAGGTCCTTTCCTTCCCTACGACAGCCGTAATCTACCCATGGGAAGTTGCAATCGCTTGCATGCAGGTTGCAATAGGAAATGGTGCAGAGCTTTTCCTAAACCATGAGGTTAAGAGCATATCAAAATCAGGACATGGATACACAGTCAAAGCAGGTGACAAGGAATTTAGTGCAAAAGTAGTTGTAAATGCCTCGGGCACCGGTGCAGAAGAAATCTGCAAGATGATAACAGACCAAGTTGGTTTTCAGATTAAGCCAAGACGCGGAGAATACTTTGTCATAGAAAAGAATGTTCACATCGCAGATAATGTCATTTTCCCAGTACCTACGGAGAAGGGAAAGGGCGTTCTTGCAGTGCCTACAGTTTATGGAAATACTTTGATTGGTCCAAATAGCGAGCCAATAGACGAGGTTAGCATTGCAACAAGCGACGATGGAATAAAGTACATTAAAGATAATATTACAAGAATCCTAAAAGAGGTTCCACTGAACAAGGCGATTCGTACATTTGCCGGCGTAAGACCAAGCTCAACATCAAAGGACTTCATTATAGAGCCACTAGGAGAAGACAATCCTAACTTCATCAATATTGCATCAATCGAGTCACCAGGCCTTGCAAGTTCTCCAGGAATCACAGAATACGTAATTGATAAGTACATCAAAGATAGACTTGAGCTTGAGCTAGACCCTGATGCAGTAATGACAAGAAAGGGCGATATCGTAATGGCAAAGCTCACAGATGAAGAGAAGAATGCTGTCATAAAAGAAAACCCACAGTATGGAAATATAGTCTGTCGCTGCGAGCAGATTTCAGAGGGAGAAATCGTTGCAGCTATAAATGCGGTATGCGGTGCGCGTAGCGTCAAAGGCGTAAAGAAGCGCGTTCGCCCAGGAATGGGTAAATGCCAAGGAGGATTCTGCGAACCTAAGGTTGTTGAAATCTTAGCACGAGAGTTAAACTGCTCGCCAGTTGATGTCGTGCTTGATAGAAAGAAATCAAAGATATTAGGAAGGGAGAATCGCTAGTATGAGACATTGTCAGGCAGTAGTTATAGGTGGAGGCTGTGGTGGTCTTGCCGCGGCAGCAAAGCTAAAGCAGGAAGGTCTCAAAGATGTAGTTCTCATCGAAAAGGATGCTGAGCTAGGCGGCGTTCTCAACCAGTGCATACATAATGGCTTTGGTCTAACAACTTTTAAGGAGCAGCTCAGCGGGCCAAGTTTTGCGGAAAGATACGAAGATCAGGTAGTTGAAGCCGGTGTCGAAGTCAAACTGAACACCATGGTTACGCACATGAGTAGCGATAGAATTATCGAGTATGTAAACCAAGAAGAAGGATATCAAAAGCTACAGGCAGACATCATCATCCTATCTGTTGGTTGCTACGAAAGAAGCCGAGGTGCTCTAGCTATTTCTGGAGAGCGCCCGACAGGAGTCTACACAGCAGGTCAGGCTCAGAGATATCTAAACATAGACGGCTACATGGTAGGAAAGAGCGTGTTCATCCTGGGCTCAGGTGATATAGGACTCATCATGGCAAGAAGAATGAGCCTTGAGGGAGCAAAGGTTTTAGGCGTAGCAGAGCTTATGCCTTACAGCAACGGACTCCCAAGAAATATGAAGCAGTGCCTTGATGACTTTGGGATTCCGCTATATCTTTCACACACAGTAACCAATGTTTACGGTGAAGATAGACTAGAAAAAATTGAACTAGCAAAGGTGGACGAAAATAGAAACCCTATCCCAGGAAGCGAGATGTATTTTGATGTAGATACACTGCTACTAAGCGTAGGACTGATTCCAGAAAACAGCCTTGCAGAGGAAGCTGGAATAGACATGGACATGAGCACTCGCGGACCTATAGTAGACGAAAACTACATGACGTCAGTGCCAGGAATTTTCGCATGCGGAAACGGACTTCACGTACACGACCTAGCAGACTTTGTAACAAAGCAGGCAGGAGAAGCTGCGCTAGGTGCACTCAGATACCTAAACGGCTCGGGCGGTGATTACAGCAGTATCAAAGCAGGAAATCTCATCGGCTACGTGGTTCCAGCAAAGCTGCACAAGGAAAACTTGCCTAAGACTGTAACTCTCTATTTCAGGGTTAGAAAGCCTTTGACAGATGTTACAATAGAAATCAGCAAGGGTGGCAAGGTGATAAGGTCAATCCATAAAGATCACCTGATACCTTCTGAGATGGAGCAAGTAATTATTGCAAATAGCATGCTAGAGGATGCCGAAGGGGATCTGCTAGTTCAAATAAAAGAAAGCTAAAGGAATTGAAATGAGACAAGAGGAATTAGTTTGTGTCAATTGTCCAAAGGGCTGCAATGTAACAGTGCAGCTCGAGGGAGATGAGGTCAAAGATGTACAGGGATATGGCTGTAAGGAAGGTCTAAATTACGCGCGCCAAGAGGTAATAAGACCAATGCGAATTCTTACATCAACGGTTAGGATAGAGGGCGCTTTGAGCAGAGTTATCCCAGTCATAACGGATGGTGAAATACCCCTCGACATGTGGCAGGAGGCAATGGCGAAAATAAAGACTATCAAAGTACAGGCACCGATTGCAGTAAACCAAATTATTGTTGCGGATTTTTTGGGAACGGGTGTAAATCTTGTATCGAGCAGGACGATGAGAAAAGCCTAAACGCACTTGATAAATACAGGCTTTATGAATTTCCCATACTTGTTTAAAATAAGTAGATTTTATGATATACTACAAGATGCTAATAAACGGTAGGAGGCAAAGATGAGCGAACCTATTTCAAATAACTTTATACATAATTTCATAGATAAGGACTTGGAGGACGGAGTATACAAAGAGGTATATACTCGTTTTCCGCCTGAGCCAAATGGCTATCTACACATCGGACATGCTAAGGCAATTTGCGTCAACTTCACAACTGCGCTAAAGTACAATGGAAAGTGCAATCTCAGATATGACGACACAAACCCTGTCAAGGAGGATGTAGAGTATGTCGATGCAATCGAAGAGGACATCAAGTGGCTTGGTTTTAAGTGGGAGAAAAAGCTGTGGGCATCTTCATATTTTGAGACAATGTACGATGCTGCTGTTGCCTTAATCAAAAAGGGAAAGGCCTTTGTAGATGACCTTACTGCAGAGCAGATTAAAGAGTACAGAGGAACACTTAAGGAGCCTGGTAAGGAAAGCCCATACAGAAATAGAAGTGTAGAGGAGAATCTCGCTTTGTTCGAGGATATGAGAGCTGGCAAGTTTGCCGATGGCGAAAAGGTCCTAAGAGCAAAGATAGATATGTCATCTCCTAATATAAACATGAGAGACCCTGTAATTTACAGGATTGCGCATGTTACACACCACAATACCGGAGACAAGTGGTGCATCTATCCGATGTATGACTTTGCTCACCCTATTGAGGATGCGATTGAAGGAATCACACACTCCCTTTGTTCGCTAGAGTTTGAGGACCACAGACCGCTATACAACTGGGTTTTGGATGAAGTTGGCTTTTGGGAAAATCCGCCTCGCCAGATTGAGTTTGCAAGACTTAACCTAACAGGAACGGTTATGAGCAAGAGACTTCTCAAGGGACTTGTTGACGATGGCGTTGTTGAGGGCTGGGATGATCCGCGCATGCCGACTATTGCAGGACTTAGACGCAGGGGCTATACTCCTGAGGCTATAAGAGATTTCTGCGAGAGAATAGGCGTGGCCAAGGCTAACAGCACTGTTGAATCATCACTTCTTGAGCACTGCGTCAGAGAAGACCTTCAGGACAAGGTTGAGAGCAGAAATGTAGTTGAAGATCCTATCAAAGTTGTAATCACAAACTATCCTGAGGACAAGACAGAGATGGTTGAGGTTGAGAACAACAAGAATGTACCAGAAATGGGCATGAGAGAAATTCCTTTCTCAAATGAGCTTTATGTTGACGGTGAGGACTTCATGGAGGTTCCTGCAAAGAAGTATTTCAGACTCTTCCCTGGTAATGAGGTGAGATTCAAGGGCGCATACTTCATCAAATGCGAGGAAGTCATCAAAAACGAAGATGGAAGCATCAAAGAGCTTCACTGTACATATGACCCAGCAACAAGAAGCGGACTTGACTTCACAGAGCGTAAGGTTAAGGGTACAATTCACTTCGTTGATGCTAAGACTGCTGTTCAGATTAAGATTAGAGAGTACGATCAGCTTTTGATAGAAGATGAGAACGGAAATCTAGTTCCTAATGAAGCATCTAAGGTAGAGAAGATTGCATATGCAGAGCCTGCACTTGCTGAGGCAAAGGCAGGAGAGAGATTCCAGTTCTTTAGACATGGATACTACATCGCTGATAGCAAGCTAAACACAGAAGATGAAAAGGTATTCAATAAGATTGTAGGGCTAAAGAGCAGCTACAAGCCAAACAAGTAGAAATACATTTCAGATGGGACCTAGGGTTTTATGTAGCTTGACAAGTTAGGCCCAAAAAGATAATATATCAGTGTGTAAATTCACCTTTTGATGGGTGATTTACATGCGAACTTATTCAGATTTTTACGAAAGAGGTACGATAATGAAGAGAATCAAGACTATAGAGACAAGAGATCTTAAGGACAGCCTAAAGGATGGCGGCTGTGGTGAGTGCCAGACATCATGCCAGTCAGCTTGCAAGACTTCATGTGGTGTAGCTAACCAGGAGTGCGAGAAGAAGAACTAGTATGGTACATCAGTATAAGCTAAATGGTTACAATATTGTAATCGACGTTTATAGCGGAGCAGTACATGTGGTGGATGATGTTGCTTATGACATCATCCGTCTTTTTTGTGAGAAGACTAAGGACGAGATTGTCGCTTACATCATGAAGACCTACGGGCATCTTGAGGATGTGACAGAGGCTGAGGTAATCGAGACCTATGAAGATGTTGTTTCACTAAAGAAAGCGGGTAAGCTGTTTACCGAGGACATCTACGAGCCTAAGGCAAGCGTTCTAAAAAACAGACATACAGACATCAAGGCACTATGTCTTCATGTTGCGCATACATGTGATTTGACATGTTCATACTGCTTTGCAGGACAGGGAAGATTTAAGGGAAAGAGCGCTCTCATGAGCAAGGAAATTGCTCGCAGGGCCATTGACTTTTTGATAGAGAACTCAGGTTCAAGACGTAATCTTGAGGTCGATTTCTTTGGCGGGGAGCCGCTTCTTAACTTTGATGTGGTTAAGGACACGGTTGCTTACGCAAGGTCGATTGAGAAGGAACACGGAAAGAACTTTAGGTTTACGCTTACGACTAATGGCATGGGCATAAACGATGAAGTCATCGATTTTGCCAATAAGGAATGTCATAATGTTGTTTTGAGCCTAGATGGACGTAAGGAAATCCATGACCGTGAGAGAACGACCGCAGACGGCAAGGGTAGCTATGATGTCATAGTGCCTAAGTTTCAGAAGCTCGTTGAGTCACGAGGTGGTAAGGGTTACTATATCAGAGGCACATATACCAAGTACAATACGGACTTTACCGAGGATATCAAGCAGATGCTAGATCTAGGCTTTGATGAGCTGTCGCTTGAGCCTGTTGTCTGTGAGCCGGATAGCGAGTTTGCGCTTAGCAATGAAGACCTTCCTGTGATTTTTGAACAGTATGAGAAGCTTGCTAAGGAAATGATTGAGAGGCACAAGCAGGGCAAGGATTTCACCTTCTATCACTATATGATAGATTTAAACCATGGACCTTGCATATATAAGAGGATTTCGGGCTGCGGATCGGGTACAGAGTACTTTGCGGTGACGCCTCAGGGAGACCTCTACCCGTGTCATCAGTTTGTTGGTGAGCCTGAATATTTGATGGGTAATATCTTTGATGGAATCAAAAGAGAAGATATCAAGGATGAGTTCAAAATGTGTAATGTCTACGCTAGAGAGGACTGCCGTGATTGCTGGGCTAAGCTATATTGTAGCGGTGGCTGTGCAGCTAATGGCTTTAAGTCTTCCGGCGATATCAGAGGCGTTTACGAGTTCGGTTGTGAGCTCTTCAAGAAGCGTATGGAATGCGCGATAATGAAGGAGATTGCTATCAGCGAGCTATAGCTTGCCAAGAGCAAATTTGATCAAACCTTTACAAAGAGGGAGAGAGATGAGAATAAATAAGTATATAGCATCGGCAGGAATCTGCAGTAGGCGTAAGGCTGATGAGCTTATTACTAACGGAAATGTCAAGGTTAACGGAGCTGTTTTGACAAGCCCAGGCTACGAGGTCTGCGAGGGTGATAAGGTCACAGTAAATGGTAAACCCATCGATGCTGAACACAAAAAAGTATATATTCTTCTGAACAAGCCTATCGGATACGTTACGACTGTGAGCGATGAGCTCGGAAGAGCTACGGTCATGGAGCTGGTGACGGATTTTGAGGAGAGGCTCTTTCCTGTGGGAAGGCTTGACTACAACACTTCAGGCATGATAATTCTCACAAACGACGGAGAGTTTGCCTATAAGCTTGCGCATCCAAAACACGAACTGCCTAAGACCTATAGAGCACATGTTGCAGGATATCTATCAAAGCAGAAGTGCCACCGCCTGATAAACGGAGTGGATATCGGAGGATATAAGGTCAAAGCCGATTCAGTTGAGATAGTAAAGGATTTGCCTAAGTCGACAATTGTGGATATTACTATTCACGAGGGCAAGAATAGACAGGTCAGAAAGATGTTTGCATCTGTCGGAAACCAGGTTCAGGAGCTTCAGCGCATAGCTATAGGAGACATAAAAATCGGAAGGCTTTCACTAGGCCACTACCGTAAGCTTACAAGAGAAGAGATAAACAAATTACAAGGATAATCAAAAACACCGAGCAAAGTTTAGTAACTTTGACTCGGTGTTTTAGTTTTAGGGGGGAAATTAATATATGAAAAGCGATAATATATGATATAATTTTGGCAAGAATTGAAATAATGATGTTTATAAATTAATTTGGCTTAGAATAAAATTTGGGGGAAAGAAGTGAAAAGAAGACATTTACTAATTACAGGGAGCTTAATAATAGGCATAATGATTGTTGTGTTGTGTAGCTGTGATTTAATTAATAAAGATGAGGAAAAGTTTAATATAGATGAAAATAACTGTCTCACGAAAATAAATTTGGATAAAACTGGTCCAAATGTTATTATTCCAGAAAAAGTTGTAGATAAAGTTATAAATAATATCTATATTAGTGATGCATATTTTTCAAAAATTGAATCCCTAGATGTCAGCAAGGTATCTGAGTTAGAAAAATTCAAACTAGATATACCTTATGAAGTGAAAGAATCAAAGCTTAAAACTCTTGATTTTAGTAGAAATGAAAAACTTAAAGATATATTTATTGATAACGCAACAGCCTTAGAGAAAATCGTTTTTAACAAAAACTGTGAATCGATTACTTTAAGGGATACATCTGTAGATAATATGAATTTAAAATCCCTAAAAAACCTTTCTCTTTTTAGCTATTTCAATGGCCCTCTTCATAGTATCGAGTTTTCTAGTAATAAAAAACTTGACTACTTATCGTTTTACTACAGCGATGTAAAGAAACTGGACTTAAGTAAGTTGAAGAAACTCACTTTTTTTAAGTATGTTTCTGGACCGCTTGAAGAGCTTGACATATCGAATAATCCTGATTTAGAAAGTTTAGAAGTATATGGTACAAATGTGAAGGTCCTGGATATATCTAAGAATCATAAGCTAAGGTTTATTCAGGTCGATGAAGGAACTCAGATAATAGGTGAAATTAATCCGGGGGCAG
This sequence comes from Eubacterium sulci ATCC 35585, assembly GCA_001189495.1. NCBI lineage: Bacteria > Bacillati > Bacillota > Clostridia > Peptostreptococcales > Anaerovoracaceae > [Eubacterium] sulci. The sequence continues at coordinate 561,272 of CP012068.1, forward strand.
AGATAAGATATTGGACAAAAGAAGATGTTAAGGAGTTAAGGTCAAAATTGCTGGACGATTAGTTTTAATGCATTTCATCAAAGTGAGATACTGGGACTTAATTTTATAATTTGCAGACAAAAAGGCACCGAAGTTCGGTGCCTTAGCTTTTATTGAAATCTGTATTTAACTACTTTCTCTTGCTTTCCTTTGGTGTTACGCAAGTTCCTGTAGCTCTAGCTACAACGATTGGCTCCTCAAGGAAGTCTGCTGCTGAAGCACTTACGTCTGTTCTAGCTACGATTACCTTACGAGCTTCAAATGACATCTTTCTTGATGTGTTTCCGATCTTTGTGATTTCGCCAACTGCTTCAATATAGTCACCTGCATATGTTGGAGCAAGGAATTCAACGTTATCATAAGCACAGAAAAGACCTTCGTCTCCGTCACACTTGATAAGAAGCTCTGTAGCAACATCTCCAAATAGGTGTACCATGTGAGCTCCGTCTACAAGGTTTCCGCCGTAGTGAGCGTCCTTAGCTGACATTCTAACTCTAATCATTGAAGTGATTTTCTCGTCCATTACTGTTCTCCTTTTGCATATATACATCATTGATAATACTTTATAAATAAATTATAGCTTTAGGCTGCGAGGCTGTCCACATAAAAACGGTTGCAAAAAGGCACTTAATGCGTTAATATTGGAAATAAGCAAAATGAACCGAAAAAGGTTCGACAAATGGAGTGAACATTAAATGAATAATAATTATGGCATCAATAGGGTTCTAGAGCCAAAGCATGTGCTTCCGACTTCGGCTTGGCAACTTGACAATAACCACAATATATTTCCTGATGAGATTCGTATAGATATAAGGAGAATTCATATAGAGGGAACCAGCTTCAAGGAAATCTGCCTTGAGGCAAATGACAACGATCAGAAGATTAAGCAGAAGATAATGGACATAGTCATCAGAAGGGGTAAGCTCCACAATCCTGTAACGGATACTGGTGGAATGCTCTATGGTGTGGTCAGTGAGATAGGCTCTGAACACGAGAATCTCAAAGGATTTAAGGTTGGTGACGAGGTTATATGTAATGCTTCGCTGACATCACTTCCATTATATATAGATAAGATTACTTCCATAGATAAGTCGTTCGGACAGATAGAGGCAGAGGGCTACTGCATTTTGCCAAATGATGTGCCGATAATAAGAAGGCCTCAGGGGCTGCCGCTAAAGCTTTTGATGTTCACCTTCAATGAATCTGGAACCATCTACAGAATCAGCAGTACAGCTGTCGGCAAGAGAAAGTTCCTCGTTGTTGGTAATAACCTTCTATCAAATCTTCTTTTTGGCTTTGCGATACGCAAGGTAGCAAGAGAAGATGCAGAGGTTATTTGCTTGCTCGACCATAAAACTGATATGGTGCTTAAGGGAGAAGGTATCAACCAGCTGATAAAGAAGGTTTTTACCGAGGTCCACTATGTGGATATCCTAAAACCGCTGGAGTGCATAGCTGATATTGACGGCGATTCTGCTTTTGATCTTTCGGTCAACTGCGCAGATATTCAGGGCGCAGAGACCATCAACATTCTTGCAACAAAGAGTGGTGGAACAGTCATCTTTGCTAACCTGATAAATAACTATAACATCGCACTTTACATAACAGAAGCAATATCTAGACAGCTAGACATCAGGTGTGCTGACGGTTATCTCGAGGCCTACGATAAGTTCGACATTGAGATTGTAAAAGACTTAGCTCCATATATAGAAAACGCAGAGGAGACGACCATAAGACTAAAGGATGATTCTTCCTATGGAGGAACCAAGAGCAGATTCGTGAATGCTAGTGGTGTGAACCAGACCATAATGGAGGACTTCGTATTTACGAGTCATGCGATGTCGGTTGTCATCGATGAGGTTTTGACTGTTGCAAAGTACGACTGTAATGTTTTGATTACCGGAGAAACTGGTGTCGGCAAGGAAAAGGTTGCTAATCTCATTCACAAGAACAGCAATAGAAAGATGCAGCCATTCATCAAGGTGAACTGCGCTTCAATTGCACCATCCATGCTTGAGGCTGAGTTTTTCGGAGTTGAAAAGGACGAATCAAAAGGTCTTGAGACGAGCAAAAAGGGATTCTTTGAGTTTGCAGACAACGGCTCGCTTTTCCTCGATGAAATCGCCGATTTGCCACCTGATATGCAGGCTAAACTTTTGAGGGTGATACAGGATGGAGAGTTCTTCAGAGTCGGAGGTCAGGTACCGATTAAGTTCAATGTTAGAATCATTTCTGCAAGCAATAGGGAGCTAGAGGATTTGATAGATGCAGGTGGATTTAGAAGAGACCTGTACTACAGGCTAAATGTTGTTAGAATTAGGGTTCCGGCTTTGAGGGATAGACCTTCAGATATTCCTGTTTTGGTCGAGCACTTCCTCGATGCCTACGGAAAGGTTTTCTCAATTAAAAGGACGATAAACACAGATGCTCTAGACTACCTAGGACAGTGTGAGTGGCCAGGCAATACAAGAGAGCTTGAAAACATAGTTCAGAGGCTGATGATTGCAGCAAGGAGTGAGGAAATAACATTGCTTGATGTCATGAGAGAACTTCACGCTGATGTCTTTGATATGAATGTGATGAACTCGGGTGATGAGGCAATTGCCATGGAAGAGGTCAACATGCAGGTCATGGTTGAGAACTTTGAGAAGAATATAATCAAGCATGCCATAGAAAAATATGGTTCAACACGTAAGGCAGCAAAGGCTATAGGCATAAGTCAGACTCAGCTCGTTCGCAAGAAAAACAAATACAACATATAATTACGCATTGAATAATTATACTTACTAATCAAGAGAATAACGAGCGTTAATTATAACTGATTGCAAAATGGTTCATATAGTATTTTATGCGAACCGAAATCAAATCGCTTGTTATTTTTTTGTTAAATCCATGTATACACGCAGTCAAGCATATAGAAAAAAATAGAGACTGATTTATAATATATGAAGAATGTATATTACATTATATACGCCAAATAAATTAGTTTAAATTTTTATAATTTTTAGGAGGAAGCTAATATGAAAAAGGGTAATCCATACGGTACTCACAGAGTAATTTCACCAAAGGGTGTTCTACCACAGCCAGCTGACGTTATCGATAACGATATGGAGATCTATGACAACGAAGTTAAGATCAATGTTCAGACACTAAACATCGACTCAGCTTCATTCACATCAGTTTGTGACCACGCTTGTGGAAAGAAGCCTGGAGATGATCTAACTGCTGAAGATATCGAGAAGATAAAGGAAACAATGCTTGGTATCGTTGCTAAGGCTGGTAAGCACAAGAACCCATGGACAGGTTCAGGCGGAATGCTAATCGGAACAGTTGAAGAAATCGGACCAGAGTGGAAGGGTGACCTAAAGGTTGGCGATAAGATTGCTACACTAGTTTCACTTTCACTTACACCACTTGTAATCGACGAAATCGTAGCTATGAGACCAGCTATCGACCAGGTTGACATCAAGGGACACGCTATTCTTTTCCAGAGCGGTATCTATGCTAAGCTACCTGAGGATATGCCAGAAGGACTTGCTCTTTCAGCTCTTGACGTTGCTGGTGCTCCAGCACAGGCTGCTAAGCTAGTTAAGCCAGGAATGAGAGTTCTTGTTATCGGTGGTGGCGGAAAGTCAGGCCTAATGTGCCTATACGAGGCAAAGAAGAGAGCTGGTGTTACAGGTCAGGTTATCTGCGCTGCTGGTTCACAGAGATCAGAGGATAGAGCTCGCGATCTAGACCTTGCTGATGCATACTTCCATCATGATGCTACAGATGCAGTTGGAATGTACGAGAAGGTTATGGAGCTTACAGATGGAGAGCTTTGCGATGTTGTTATAAACTGCGTAAACATCGAGAACACAGAGATGGCTTCAATCCTTTGCACAAAGGACAAGGGTCTAGTTTACTTCTTCTCAATGGCTACAAGCTTCACAAAGGCTGCTCTTGGTGCTGAGGGTGTTGGTAAGGACGTTGATATGATCATCGGTAATGGCTACACAGCTGGACACGCTGAGATCACACTTCAGGTTCTAAGAGAGCACGAAGGACTAAGAAAGCTATTCAACGAGATGTACGCTTAATAGCAAATAATATAAGTACTTAAGAATAATATCAAACTATCAGAGCGCTAGCGCTTTGATGGACAAAAAGACTATTGCGAGATGGGGTGATGACTACCCCATCTCTAATAAAAAATTTCACGGGCTAACCTATGAATGAAAAGGAGAAAATCATGGCACTTAGAAATTGGAAAGACATTCCATTATTTAAGGATGTAACAGATGAGCAGTGGAACGACTGGCACTGGCAGGTTTCACATAGACTCTCAACAGTAGATGATATTGCTAAGGTTGTTAACCTAACAGAAAAGGAAAGAGCTGAGATCGAAAAGGTTATCGGTGGTTTCAGAGTAGGTATTACACCTTACTATGCTTCACTTATGGATCCAGATGATCCAACAGATCCAGTAAGAATGCAGGCTGTTCCAACACTTTTGGAGATGCACAGATCACCTGCTGACGATGCTGACCCACTTCACGAGGACGCAGACTCACCAGCTCCTGGATTAACACACAGATATCCAGACAGAGTTCTATTCCTCATCACAGACCAGTGCTCAATGTACTGCAGACACTGCACAAGAAGAAGACTTGCAGGAGAGACTGACGGTGCTAGATCAAGAGAAGATATAGATGCATGTATTGCATACATCAAGAAGACTCCAGAAGTTAGAGACGTACTTCTATCAGGCGGAGATGCTCTTCTTGTTGAGGATGACACACTAGAATACATCATCAGCGAACTTAGAAAGATTGACCATGTTGAGATTGTTAGAATTGGTTCAAGAACACCAGTTGTTATGCCAATGAGAATAACAGACAAGCTCGTAAACATGCTTAAGAAATATCATCCAATTTGGCTGAACACACACTTCAATCACCCACAGGAAATTACACCTGATGCTAAGGAAGCATTGAGAAAGCTTGCTGATGCAGGTGTTCCACTAGGAAACCAGAGCGTACTTCTAAGAGGAATTAACGACGATAAGTCACTAATGATGGACCTTGTTCATGAGCTAGTTTTGAACAGAGTAAGACCTTACTACATCTACATCTGTGACCTATCAGTTGGTATCGAGCACTTCAGAACTACAATGGCTAAGGGACTAGAAATCATGGAAGGTCTAAGAGGACATACTTCAGGATACTGTGTTCCAACATTTGTAATCGACGCTCCAGGTGGTGGTGGAAAGACACCGGTAATGCCACAGTACGTAATTTCAGAGACACCAGACAAGATCATTCTCAGAAACTACGAGGGTGTTATCACAACTTACACACAGCCACATTTGCCAGAAGTTAAGTGCAACTTCAACTACAGAAATGGTAAGGAAGGCATCAAGGTTTCAGGTGTATCGGCACTTGGAGAAGGCTTGCAGATTAAGTCTATGGAGCCAGCTCACCTTGCAAGACACGAGAGAAACAAGCACTAGTTCTCGCAATAGGTTAAATTTAATATGGGGGACTCCGGTCCCCCATACATTAGATATTAAGGAATTGATATGGGATTGATATATGACTTATCACAAAAATATAAGACTTTATCCATAGTGGGAATGTCCAAGAATGCTGGCAAGACCACTGCCCTCAATTACTTGATTGAAGAGGCGATGGACGAGGGAGTCATGCTAGGCATTACGTCTACTGGACGTGATGGAGAGACTGAGGATCTTGTGACCGGAACCGAAAAGCCTAGAGTTTATCTCGATGAGGATACGCTCGTAGCAGTACCGTCGTTTTTATACGACATGTCAGACGCCGGACTAGAAGTAGTCAGAGAAACCAAGTATTCGACAGCAATCGGAACACTTTTGATTTGCAGGGTAAAATCTGCGGGATATGTTCAGGTAGCAGGACCTGTTATCAATGCCGAGCAAAAACTGCTTTGTCAGGATATGCTAAACGAAGGCTGTGATATGGTTTTGATAGATGGCGCAATCGATAGAAAGACCATAGCATCACCAGATACATCTGATGCGATAATCCTTGCGACAGGAGCTGTCATCTCAAGAAAGATGAACAAGGTTGTTGAGGAAACTGCGCACGTTGTAAACCTTTACTCTATAGATGAGTTAGAGGATGGAATTTACAGGGATGCAATAGAATCATATAAACACGAAGACAAGATTATGACCATAAGTAAGAGCGGAGAGGTTAAGAAGCTTGACCTGCTCACTGGACTTGGGGCAGCAAGACACATAGACGAGGCTATCGAAGAGGATACCGAGTTTGTTTTTATCCCAGGTGCTTTTACAAATAGCGTAATTTCAGATATAAGCACTAAGAAACTTAAACAGGTCAGATTCGTACTCAAGGATCCGACCAAGATATTCATAAATCCTATGGACTGGGGAAGGCTCCGCAAGAGGGGCTTTAGGGTATCTGTCCTAAAGAAGATAGAAATTGCCCTTATAACTGTCAATCCGTGGGCACCGGCGGGATATACCTTTGATAACAGAAGCCTATTAGAGGCGATGAAGGAAGCTATACCAGACATTCCGGTGATTGATGTGAGGATGTAGATATGCAAAACGGAGCAAATAAAAGATTAGCAAATCTGAAGACCAAGGCTGAGACGGGTCTCGATTATGTGATGCTGAAGCTCGATGTAATCTCACCCTTCGGAAAGAAGAAGCTAAAGGCGATGAGACCGTTTTATCCGGGAGATGAACAGCTGCTCAACGAGGAGCTAGACAGGATTCAGGATATAGTTGACTTCATCAAGGCCTATCCTATGCTAAAGGATAAGATTCAAGAAATTTACATGGAGCTCAAGGATTCCACGGGAACCATAGAAAGAAGCGAAAACAGCGTTCTGTCAGTGGTAGAAATATTCGAGGTTAAGTCCTTACTCTTGCAGATGAGAAGGCTCCTTAAGATAACCAAGGAGAGAGAAATTGTAGCGTATAAGCCAGCTTGCGGATGTGTTTCACAGGCCATGGCAGGGCGTGAAGATGAGGGTGCTGAGACGAGCCCCGCAGATAATGAAGCTAATAGAGAAGTACAGATTCCAGAGAAGTATTTTCTTGAGGATACAGAGGAACTTTTAGATATACTCGATCCTAGAAAAGACAGGATGAATACTTTCTACATATACGACGAGTTCAGTGAAGAGCTGGCGTCATACCGAAAAGAGAAGCGCGAGCTTGAGCTAGAAATTAGAAGAGTACAGAAGAAATCAAGGGAAGAGCTACGCAGAGAACACGGCGTTCAGCTTACACCGAAGTTCGATATAGTCGTAGCGAGATCCCATCCGGACTTAGAAAAGATTAAAGGTCTCAAGGAACTCGAAGAGGTCGACCAGGATTACATGAGCATAACTTTTAAGCTAAGACCTAGTGAAGAGGTGTTCAAGATAACCCAGAGCATGGAAGAGCTCAACGACAAGATTGAGGCTGAAGAGGAAAGAATAGCAGAAATACTATCGAAGAAGATCGGAGAGTACAGAAACATTCTTCTCAAGAACTGTGACATAATGGGAGAGTTTGAACTGGCGCTTGCCAAGGGACTATTCTCAATTAAGAGAAATCTCGTAAGACCAGAAATTGTTATGGAGCACGTAATAGAGTTCGATGAAGGCAGGAACCTGCAGGTTGAGGAAATTTTGATGAACAAGGGCAAGGAATACTGCCCCGTATCAATTTCACTTAAAGACGGCGTAACTTGTATAACAGGCGCTAACATGGGTGGAAAGACAATTTCTCTGAAGCTTTCTGGACAGGTAGCAATCCTATCACAGTATGGGTTCTTCGTTCCGGCAAAGAGAGCAAAAATCGGACTTTCAAACTACATGCAGATGCTCATAGGAGACAGCCAGTCAGTAGAAAGAGGACTTTCCTCATTTGGCTCCGAAATGGAGGAACTCAAGGAAATCTTTGATCACAGTAAAGACAGGACTCTCATTTTGATAGATGAGATAGCGAGTGGAACAAACCCAATAGAGGGACTTGCACTCACTAAATCAGTTGTAGATTATTTGATAACAAAACCTTATATATCGCTTATAACGACTCATTTTGAGACTGTGAGCGAGAGAGAGGGTGTTATAAATATGCAGGTCAGAGGACTTGCAGATGTGGACTTTGATCTTCTCGATAGAGAGATAAAGTATGCAAAGAGAAAAGACAGGATAAATATTATATCCAAGTACATGGATTACCGACTCTTTGAGGTCGGCAAAAACGGTTCAGTTCCTAAGGACGCTCTAAATATTGCAAAGATGCTGGGAATCAGCGCGGAGATAATAGATGGAGCGAAGAAATATATCAATAAGGAGAAAAAAGATGAAAAGCAAACTAAATCTTGACTTTGATGTTGTTGCAAGTGCCAGAAATCATGCTGCTAACATTGCCAAGGATATGCAGGAATTTATCTCAAGACACACAACTGTGTCAACTGAGAGAACAATCCTCAGACTTTTGGGAGTAGACGGCGTTGATGATGTTGACACTCCACTACCTAATGTCGTAGTAGATCAGCTTAAGGACGCAGGCGTTCTATCGACAGGTGTGGCATATTGGATTGGTAATGCAATAGTACAGACAGGCAAGGATCCTCAGACAATCGCTGAAGAGATGTCAGAGGGTAAGCTAGACGTAACAAAACTTCCTACCTGTACAGTTGAGGAGGCTGCTGAAGCACTCAAGCCATCAATCAAAAAGACATTCGAGAGAATCGATATGCAGAAGGCAAAGCGTCAGGAATACCTTGACAGAATTGGATCAGGTCCAGAGCCTTTCCTATATGTTATCGTAGCTACTGGTAATATCTACGAGGACGTTCTTCAGGCACAGGCTGCTGCTAGACAGGGTGCAGACATTATCGCTGTAATCAGAACAACAGCTCAGTCACTTCTCGACTACGTTCCATACGGAGCAACAACTGAGGGATTCGGTGGAACATACGCTACACAGGAAAACTTCAGAATCATGAGAAAAGCTCTTGATGAAGTTGGAGAAGAAGTTGGCAGATATATTAGATTGTGTAACTATTCATCAGGTATGTGCATGCCAGAAATCGCAGCTATGGGTGCGCTAGAAAGACTTGATGTAATGCTTAACGACGCTATTTACGGTATCCTATTCCGTGACATCAACATGCAGAGAACACTAGTTGACCAGTTCATGTCCAGAGTTATCATCGGATACTGCGGAATCATCTTTAACTCAGGTGAGGATAACTATTTAACTACAGACGACGCTATTGAGGCGGCACACACAGTAACCGCATCACAGTTTATAAATGAACAGTTTGCTGTACTTGCAAATATTCGAGAAGAGCAGATGGGTCTTGGTCACGCATTTGAGATGGATCCTAAGACAGAGAATGGATTCCTTCTTGAACTTTCACAGGCTATCATGGCAAGAGAAATCTTCCCTAAGGCAAGACTTAAGTACATGCCACCTACAAAGTTCATGACAGGTAACATCTTCATGGGACACATTCAGGATGCACTCTTTAACCTAGTTGCAATTTGGTCACACCAGTCACTGCTCTTGCAGGGAATGCTTACAGAGGCTATTCATACACCTCACATGCACGATAGATATCTTTCAATCGAAAATGCTCAGTACATTTTCAACAACTGTAAGGATATCGGAGAGGAAGTTGAGTTCAAGAAGGACGGAATTATCCAGACTCGTGCTCAGGAAGTTCTCAAGAAGGCTGACAAGCTACTTGCAGAAGTTGAACAGGAAGGACTTTTCACAACTATCGAAAAAGGTATTTTCGGTGGAGTTAAGCGTCCAAAAGACGGTGGACACGGTCTTGCAGGTGTAACTACAAGAGGTGAAAACTACTTCAACCCATTCATAGATTTATTTATGGATCATGAGTAAGGATAAGGAGGTTATGAAAATGGCAGAAAAGACAGTACAGACAACTGGCGATCTAACAAAGGTAAAGCCTTATGGTGATACCCTAAACGACGGTAAAGTAGAAATGGCATTCACACTTCCTGTACCTTATGGTGAAGAAGCTGAGGAATGCGCAAAGCAGTATGTAAAGAAACTAGGATTTGACGAGCCTAGTGTAACATATTATCACGAGCTTGCACCTGGATTTACATTCTTCGTAGTTTACGGTTCAGCTCAGCAGACAATTGACTACACAGCAATCAAAGTTCCTAAGGTTGAGGGTAATGTTCTTGACAGAGTTGAGTGTGGTGAATGGATTGCAGAAAACATCGGAAGAGACATCGTAGTGGTTGGTGCATCAATCGAATCAGATGCTCACACAGTAGGTATCGATGCTATCATCCAGATGAAGGGCTTCCACGGACACTTCGGTCTTGAGAGATTTAAGAACGTTGTAGCATACAACATGGGTTCACAGGTTCCTTGCGAAGAGCTTATCGCAAAGGCAAAGGAAGTAAATGCAGATGCAATTCTCGTTTCACAGACTGTAACCCAGAAGGATATCCACATCATGAATCTGACAAAGATGATTGAGCTTGTTGAAGCTGAAGGTCTCAGAGATAAGATCATCATGACATGTGGTGGACCACGTATTTCTCACGAGCTTGCACAGGAGCTAGGCTACGATGCAGGATTCGGACCAGGAAAGTATGCAGAGCATGTAATGTCATACATCATGCAGGAAGTACAGAGGAGAGGATGGCAGGATAAGCCTGAAATTGCTTCTAGATAATTTAGTAATTTAAACCTATAATATAATTACATTAACCCCTAAGATGTCCCGAGGCTCGTCCTCGGGATATTTTTTTGGTTTGTATTGCTTTAGCAGCGGTTCATCGAACGATAGAGAGATGAACAATTAACCACCGGCTATGCCGGTGAGGTTAGGAAGCTTTAGTGAAAAAAGACCTCCTATGTTAAGATAAATATGGTCACCAACCACATATCAAAACAAGGAGGTAATCCAAAATGGATAAGAATAGTTTATCACATACATCGTGGAATTGTAAGTATCACATAGTGTTTGCACCAAAGTACAGAAGAAAAGCGATTTATGGAAAGATAAGAGTAGACATAGGGAAAATATTAAGGCTTCTCTGTGAAAGAAAAGGAATACACATAATCGAAGCAGAATGTTGTCCTGATCATATACATATGCTTGTAGAGATACCACCAAAATACAGTGTGTCTCAAATTGTTGGATATCTCAAAGGAAAAAGTTCATTGGTGATTTTCGATAAACATGCAAATTTAAAATACAAATATGGGAATAGACATTTTTGGTGTCGAGGCTATTTTGTTGATACAGTAGGGAAGAATAAGAAAAGAATAGAGGAGTACATACGTACACAACTTCAGGAAGATATAGCAGAGGACCAGATAAGTCTAAAAGAGTATATAGATCCTTTCACAGGAAATAAAAATAAATAGCCCTTTAGGGCTTGTAGAAAAAGATGTGCGGTTGGTGAACAATTCAGTACATCTTGAGATGTTGCTGGCAAAAGCCCCTTATAGGGGCAGTACAAACCACCGGCTAAGCCGGTGGTTATGATTACCATGAGGGTTAGCTTGGATTATAACCATGTTCATTACGTGTTGTAATTAAATAAATGCAAAAGTTTCAAATAAGGCAAAATCTTGACTGTACAGAATTGTGGGAATATAATATTATATATAATCGTTTTTATCTAATTCTTAAATCATAGGAGGACAAGATGTTTAAGAAATTTACTAACGGATGCGTACACTTGGTAAACAGATTTCTACCAGATCCATTTATCTTCTGTATTGTCCTAACTATTATCGTTTTTGTCGCAGCTATCCCTGCCACTGGAGCAACGCCATTTCAAGTGCTTGAGCTAGGATGGGGTGTGGGCGTTTGGAACCTGCTTGCATTTTCAATGCAGATGGCTTTGGTACTCGTACTTGGAAGTGCACTTGCAAATGCACCAGTAGTTAAGAGAATTGTTGCAACCATAGCCAGCATTGCGAAGTCACCTGCACAGGGTATCGTTGTAGTAACATTCTTTTCACTTATTGCTTGCTGGATTAACTGGGGCTTTGGTCTTGTAGTTGGTGCAATCCTAGCCAAAGAAATAGCAAGACAGGTTAAGGGAGTAGATTACAGACTTTTGATTGCATCAGCTTATTCAGGATTTGTTATCTGGCACGCAGGTTTCTCAGGATCAATTCCTCTAGCACTTGCAACACCAGGAAAAGATGCACTACAGCTTGCAACGGGTGGTGCTGTTTCCGAGGCTATTTCTACTTCACACACGATTTTTGCTCCATATAACTTGATTATGGTTGGTATAATTATCCTTTGCTTGCCTTTTATAAATGCAAAGATGCATCCATCTCCAGATGAGACAATCACAGTTGATCCTAACCTTTTAGTAGATGATGTAACAGTGTTTAAGAAACCTGAAACACCCGCTGAAAAGATTGAGCAGAGCGTTATACCATCAGCTATAATAGTTCTCGCAGGAGTTGTTTATCTAGTGCTTTACTTTGCACATAATGGATTCAATATCACACTAAACACAGTAAACTTCATATTCCTAATCTTAGGTATTGCTTGCCATAAGACACCAATCGCTTATGTCAATGCAATTACTTCTGCAACTCAGGGAGCCGCAGGAATCATTCTACAGTTTCCATTCTATGCAGGTATCATGGGCATGATGGTATTCAAGCTTGCTGAAGGTGGAACAGGACAGTCGCTAGCTTCAGTAATCAGTAACTTCTTCGTTTCAATCGCAACAGAGGTTACATTCCCACTATTCACGTTCCTATCAGCTGGCATAGTTAACTTCTTTGTTCCATCAGGTGGCGGACAGTGGGCAGTTCAGGGTCCTATCATGATGCCAGCAGGAAAGGCTCTTGGTGTAGATCCAGCTATCACAGGTATGGCTATCGCATGGGGTGATGCTTGGACAAACATGATCCAGCCATTCTGGGCTCTTCCAGCTCTAGGAATCGCAGGACTATCAGCTCGTGATATCATGGGATATTGCATAATTACATTGCTCTTTACAGCGCTGGTAGTATGCGGTGGATTCTTAATTGTAGGACTGATATAGTCTAATGATTTTCATCACAAAATAGAACGCAAATATTGGCCACAATCCGTGAACTTCATTGAATTGTGGCTGATTTTGTGCTATAATATTCAAAGTGAACATTATAAAGAAAGGTGATTTAGAAATGTCAATTAACAAAGTAATAACTGCTGACGAAGCAGTAGCCGGAATTGAAGACGGTATGACGATTATGGTCTCAGGATTCCTGGGAACCGGTTCACCTGAGATACTTATGGACGCGCTCGTAAGAAAGGGCGTTAAGCATCTTACAGTAATCGGTAACGACGGCGGACTTGCAGAGGGACAGCCAGCAAATGGACCTGGTAAGACACCAAGAGGAATTGGTAAGCTTTTAGAGCATGGTATGGTTGACCACATCATAGCTTCCCATCTAGGTGTTAACCCAAGACTTAATGAACAGTTCGCAGCGGGTACTCTAACTTACACACTTGTTCCACAGGGAACACTTGCAGAGAAAATCAGAGCAGCTAACTTTGGACTCGGTGGCGTACTTACACCAACAGGACTTGGTACACCAATGGAGACAGAGAAGGATGAACTTGGCAGAGACAAGATGGTAGTAGAGATTGATGGCAAGAAGTATCTTCTAGAGAGACCTCTTCATGCTGATTACGCACTATGCAGAGCTTCCATATGCGATAGATTTGGCAACTTTATGTGCCACAAGGCTACTAAGAATTACAACTATGTAATGGCAGGTGCTGCAGATAAAGTAATTGTAGCAACAGAAAAGCTTGTTGAAATCGGAGAAGTAGATCCTGATACATTCCAGGCTTCCGGAGTTCCGGTTGATTATGTAGTGGAAGGAGAACCAAAATGGCAGATATAAAAGCAAGAATTGCTAAGAGAGTAGCAAAAGAACTTCACGATGGAGACGTTGTAAACCTCGGTATCGGTCTTCCAACAATGGTTCCACAGTTTGTACCAGAAGATGTTACAGTAACACTTCACTCAGAGAACGGATTTGCAGGACTTAATTCAGTTATTACAGATATCGCAGAAGCAGATGTAGATAACATAGACTCAGGTGGAACATATGTTACAGTAGTTCCATGGGTAAGCTATTTTGACTCAGCTACTAGCTTTGGAATAATTCGTGGCGGACATGTTGACGCTACAGTTCTTGGAGCTATGCAAGTAGCACCTAACGGAGACCTAGCTAACTGGATTGTTCCTGGCAAGAAGGTTGCAGGAATGGGCGGAGCTATGGACCTCGTAGTTGGAGCCAAGAAGGTTATCATTGCAATGACACACACTCAGAAGGGTAACCATAAGATTCTTGAGAAGTGCACCCTTCCTCTAACAGCAGAGAAGGTTGTTGACATGATCATCACAGAGATGGGCGTTATGGAAGTTAGACCAGAGGGACTTGTAGTAACAGAACTTCACCCTGACTTCACCAAGGAAGACATCCAGGCTGCAACAGGATGCAAGTTAATCTTCGCACCTGATATGAAGGCGATGGAAGAAGAGTAAAGCGAATCTTCACCATAGTCTAAGCATATAGAATTAGTTGAAATAATCGGCATACTTGACAATCCGTTCAAGCGTGCCGATTTTTATATTTCGGCATATAGATACTTATCTATCTAGGCAAAAAGGTATCTTTAAAAAAACACGGTTAGTGAAAACTAATCTTTATCTGGCTTGTTGACTTTGATTGAATCAGAGAGTAATATAAAAGTGTATACAAAGTTAATTGTATTATAGTGTTTATATAATTTAGGAGGGAGATATCCACATGAGAAAACTTAAGACAATGGATGGTAACACAGCTGCTGCTCACGTAGCATATGCGTTTACAGAAGTTGCTGCTATCTATCCAATTACTCCATCTTCACCTATGGCAGAAAGTATGGATGAGTGGGTTTCTGACGCAAGAGAGAACATCTTTGGTGAAAAGGTGCACATCGTAGAGATGCAGTCAGAAGGTGGTGCAGCAGGTGCCGTTCACGGTGCAGTTGCAGCAGGTTCTTACACAACAACATTCACTGCTTCACAGGGACTTTTGCTCATGATTCCAAACATGTACAAGCTAGCAGGTGAGCATACTCCTGCAGTATTCCATGTATCAGCAAGAGCTCTTGCAACACATGCTCTGTCAATCTTTGGTGATCAGGCAGACGTTATGGCAGTACGTCAGACAGGTTTCGTACTACTAGCGTCAAACAGCGTACAGCAGGTAATGGACCTTGCAGCTGTTGCTCACCTTGCAGCTATAGGCGGAAGCCTTCCAGTTCTTCACTTCTTCGATGGTTTCAGAACATCACACGAGAACCAGAAGATCGAGATGTGGGATTACGATGACCTTAAGTCAATGGTAGACTGGGAAGCTGTTAAGCGTTACAGAGCTAGCGCACTTCACCCAGCACATCCACACAGCATGGGTTCAGCTGAGCAGCCAGAGACATACTTCCAGCACAGAGAAGCTAGCAATGGAGTTTACAACGAGACACCAGCTATCGTAGAGAAGTACATGAACATGGTTAACGAGAAGCTTGGAACAGATTACAAGCTATTCAACTACTATGGTGCTCCAGATGCAACAGAAATTCTAGTAGCTATGGGTTCAGTTTGTGATGCTGCTGAAGAAGTAGTAGATTTGCTTACAGCAGAAGGTAAGAAGGTTGGTATCATCGAGGTTCACCTATACAGACCTTTCTCAGCTAAGCACCTTCTTGCAGTAATGCCAGAGACAGTTGAGAAGATTGCAGTTCTCGACAGAACAAAGGAACCAGGAGCACTTGCAGAGCCTCTATACCTAGATATGGTAGCAGCTCTTAAGGGATCTAAGTTCGAAAACTGCGTAATGACACGTGGTCGTTACGGACTAGGTTCAAAGGACGTTCAGCCAGGAGACATCCTTGCTGCATACGAGAACCTTTGGGCAGACAACAGAAAAGAAGAGTTCACATTGTCAATCAACGACGATGTTACACATCTATCACTCACACCATCACGCTATCCTGACACAGTACCTGAAGGAACAGTTGCATGTAAGTTCTGGGGACTTGGTGCAGACGGTACAGTTGGTGCTAACAAGAACAGCGTAAAGATTATCGGTGACCACACAGATAAGAAGGTACAGGCTTACTTCCAGTATGACTCCAAGAAGTCAGGTGGTGTAACAATTTCTCACCTACGTTTCGGTGATAAGCCAATCAAGTCAACTTACTATGTAAAGCAGGCTAACTTTGTTGCATGTCATAATGAAGCATATGTAAACCTATACAAGATGGTTGAGGACGTTAAACCAGGCGGAAACTTCCTACTAAACTGCACATGGTCAGATGCTGAACTAGATACACATCTTCCAGCATCAATGAAGCAGTACATTGCAAAGAACAACATCAACCTATACACATGCGATGCTGTATCAATTGCTAAGGAAATCGGTCTTGGTGCAAGAAGAACTAACTCAGTACTTCAGGCAGCATTCTTCAAGATTGCTAACATTATTCCTATCGAGGAAGCAGCAAACTACATGAAGGACGCTATCAGAAAGACATATGGCAAGAAGGGCGAAAACATTGTTAACATGAACATCGCTGCTGTTGACGCAGGTATCGAGAGAGTTCATAAGGTTGACGTACCTGCTTCATGGGCTACATGCGAAGCTGATGTTGCACCTGTCCCATTCGTTGGACGCGACCAGCTACAGACAGACTACCTCAACAAGGTTCTTTCACCATATGCACATATGGATGGAGATTCAATCCCAGTATCAACATTCCTCGACACTCCAACAGGACTTGTACCTAACGGAACAGCTGCATTCGAGAAGAGAGGTATCGCTACTGATATTCCTGTATGGAATAAGGATAACTGTATCCAGTGTAACCAGTGCGCATACGTATGTCCTCACGGCGTAATCAGACCTTTCGTAATCGAAGGAGAAGCTGAGCTAGCAGGAACAAACGGTGACTACGCTGAGTTCAAGGGTGGCAAGGACGAGAACAAGAAGTACACAATGGGTATTTCAGCACTAGACTGCACAGGCTGCGGATCATGTGCTCAGACTTGTCCAGCTCCTAACAAGGCTCTTGTTATGAACGCTGTTAACGACGAGAACGTTTCAGTTTCACAGGAGAAGTACAACCACCTATTCAATAATGTTACACCTAAGGAAGTTCCATTCAAGGAGAACACAGTTAAGGGCGTTGAGTTCAAGCAGCCACTTCTCGAGTTCTCAGGAGCTTGCCCAGGATGCGGAGAGACTCCATATGCTAAGCTGATTACACAGCTATTCGGTGACAGAATGTTCATTGCAAATGCTACAGGCTGCTCATCAATTTGGGGTAACTCACTACCAAGCACACCTTACACAGTAAACGCTGAAGGAAGAGGTCCAGCATGGGCTAACTCCTTATTCGAGGACAACGCTGAGTTCGGATTCGGTATGGCAATTTCAATGAAGGCTAGACGTAACGAGCTTAAGACAGTTGCTACAAGACTAGCTGCAGAGCTTGGTGACGTTGCAACAGCATGGGTTGATGCAATGGAAGATGCTGAAGGTGCAGAGACAACAGGTAAGGCTCTTCTAGCAGCTTGCGAGAAGATCGCAGCTAACAACGAAGATGCTCAGTACGTTGTAGATAACAAAGAAATGCTAATCAAGCCATCAATGTGGATCTTCGGTGGTGACGGATGGGCATACGATATCGGTTACGGCGGTGTAGACCACGTTCTAGCAAGTGGAGAGAACATCAATATCATGGTATTTGATACTGAGGTATACTCAAACACTGGTGGACAGGCATCAAAGTCAACACCACTTGGTGCTGTAGCTAAGTTTGCTGCTTCAGGTAAGGCAGTAAAGAAGAAGGATATGGTTCAGATCGCTATGGCTTACGGCTACATCTACGTAGCTCAGATTGCTATGGGTGCTAGCCAGAAGCAGACTCTAGATGCAATCAGAGAGGCTGAGGCATATGATGGACCATCACTCATCATCGCATACGCTCCATGTATCAACCAAGGTCTAAAGAATGGTATGAACAAGGCGCAGGATGAGATGAAGCGTGCTGTAAACTCAGGTTACTGGAACCTAATCAGATTCAACCCTGATCTAGCTAAGGAAGGCAAGAACCCACTTATGATCGACAGCAAGCCTGCAACAGAAAGCTACAGAGACTTCATCATGAGCGAAGTTCGTTACGATTCTCTAACAAAGAGATTCCCAGAGAGAGCTGAGCAGCTATTCGAAGATGCTGAGAAGCTAGCTAAGGAAAGATACGAACACTTCCAGGCACTAAAGGAAAGCTACGAGCCAGAGAAATAAACTCTAGTTTTAAGCTGACTAATAGCAGATAATCAAAGAGCTCCGCGAAAGCGGAGCTCTTTTGCTATCTAAGCACAAAATAAAAGACCGAATTAATTTCGATCTTTTATTGCTGTAATGCCTGTTTTCATTATGAGTTTGCGCAGGGCTGGATTAAATATGATATCGTGTTTAAAAACCTTGCGTCTTAGTTTAAATCTCAGTGAACGTGTCAGCTTTCTATATGTTTTGGCAATCTTGTTTTCGTCACCTTTGAGAAAGGCCTTAGCAAGCATGGTTCCGCTTGTAAAGGCTGAACTGAAGCCCTCAAGTGAGCTGGCACTGATAAACCCCGCAGCTTCACCTATGAGGAAGACATTGTCTGTGCCAGTTACGAAATCTGATAGATGTTTAGGGCTACAAACGAGGCAGGCTTCAGTTTTTAGTGGCTCGCCAAAGCTTACTTCCATAAACTCCTCAAATCTCTTTTTTTGCTCCTCAAAAGCCTGTCTGCAATTATGCAATTCGAAGGACCCACCAAATATCACATAGCCGTCCTTGTGGATGGTCCATGAGCAACCACTGCTTGTCTTCTTGTCGAAAATGCAGGAGTAGTAGGGACTTTCCTTACCGTTGCCTTTAAACCATTGCTGTATGGCTGTGTATTTATATATCTTTTTATCAAAGAATTTGCGTCTAATGATTGAAGAAGCTCCATCGGCACCTACGAGGAATCTGCAATCTATCTCGTGTCTGGCTTTATCTGCATCTGAGATGCTTAGGCTGAACCCGCCAGTGTTTCTTTCGGCTTTGATGAGCTTTGCGTTTATTCTAGTCACATCATCAGGAATTAGAGTTAGCAGAAAGTTGTCAAAGGCACGTCTATCCATATTGAGATAGTATCTCTGATAATTACAAATGAGTCCTGAGCCAAGATCTATCGTTTTAACCGAGAAAATCTGTGGATCGACAAGAATGTCTTTTGGGAGAACAAAATCCCTGTGAGCCATCAATTTTTGGGCGTCAGGAGCAAGGAGCCCGCCACATGGTTTATTGCCTATCAAATCTTGACCGTCGATAAGTAAAATCGAGTATCCACTTCCTGAGACTTCACGTGCAAAAGTGGCGCCAGCAGGGCCAGCGCCAACAATGACAATATCGTATTTATTTTTTGGATGATCCGTAAAATTGAGCATCTATTCTTTTCCTAACTTCTTCTTTGATATGATAATACTCACAATGCCACAAACTGCCATCAAATATGGATAGAACAGGTATGGCATTATATCAAAGCTCGATAGCCCCGTCAGGCTGGCTGCTGAAAGCAGCTGAGCTCCATAAGGTATTATACCCTGAAATACGGAAGCAAACATATCAAGAAGAGAAGCTGTTCTAGCAGCTTCAATGCCATAGTCATCGGAGATTTCCTTAGCGATAGGACCTGCGATTACGATAGCTACAGTGTTATTTGCAGTAGCGCAGTCAATGAGACCAACAAGAGCAGCAACACCAAATTCGGCTCCTTTATATGAATGTATGTGCTTATGAATGTTTTCGAGAATGAAAGCAAAGCCACCATTATATTTAACAAGAGCGCTTATGCAAGCAACTAAAATGGAAATAACTGTGATATCGTACATTCCTGTAGCACCCTTTCCCATAGAAGTGAAAATCTGGGAGACCTTCATTGCACCAGTAGCAAGACCTGCAATTACTGAGAAGGCAATACCACCTATAAGAACTATGAAAACATTGAGTCCTATGAGTGCAGTAACTAGTACAAGAATGTATGGAATTACCTGAAATATATTGTAGTCAAGATCCTTAGATACTGTGAAGTGTGCTCCACTTGTCATAAAGAATAGAATGACAATAGTTGCAATAGCAGCAGGTAGGACAATCAAAAAGTTCTTACGGAACTTGTCTCTCATGTCGCAGCCTTGAGTTCTTACCGCTGCAATAGTAGTATCAGAAATCATTGAAAGGTTATCACCAAACATAGCGCCAGAAACTACGGCACCTATACAAATAGCGATAGGAAAGTCCGTCTTTTCGCTGATACCCATTGCAATAGGAGCAAGAGCAGCTATCGTACCCATGGAAGTTCCCATAGAAATGGATATGAAGCAGCCGATGACGAAAAGACCAATGACGGCAATTCCGGGAGGTAGCAAGGATAGACCAAGGTTAACTGTGCTACTTACTCCGCCCGCGGCAGAAACACTTCCAGAAAAAGCACCTGCAACGAGGAAGATAAGACACATGGTGATGATGTTGTCATCGCCTACGCCCTTAGCTATGATGGATATTTTTTCATTAAAGCTGATGCCTCTAGTCTGTAAAAAAGCGACCGCAAGTGCAATCAAAAATCCAATGACTGCTGGCATCGAGTAGAAATCCTTCTGAACAACACCTATACCGATGAAGAGAATCAGAAAGACAATGATAGGCAGGAGCGCCAATCCGTTTGGTTTTACTTTGTTCACGTTCATAATAGTCTCCAAATAATAGTAATCTCCATAATTGTATCAAAAAAAGAGAAAACTCACAAGCGGATTACACCGGATGCGAGTTAATTTCAATGCCTATTTGTTAGACTTTAGCTTTGAAAGATAAGGCCTTCTGCGAAAAACATAGGCAAGCCCAATACTGCGGTTGAAAGCTCTGAATCCCCAGGTCGCTGGAAAGCTATGCTTGAGAATATGCCTCATGAGAAACTCGCGCTCAACACCACCAAAGCTTGTAATTTCGTTGGCCTTGATGCTTTTGATCAAGTCGTTATTGCTTTTGATAGGGGATGAAAAATCTGTAAATCCCTTGCCCACATGCGCCTTATTGTGGGAGTCGGAACCTCCCGTACATGGAAGTGAATATTGCTTTGCTAAGGCAACGGCCTTCTCATTTGCCTCCTTAGCTTCACATGTATTAAAGCCCTCGAGAAAATCTAAGTTCTTGAAAATGCCGGGATTTCGCCTTACCTTGCGGCAAAACATAGCACTTGCGGCCTTTGCCCCGAAAGGATGGGCAGCACCGAGTATACCGCCACCAGAGTGAACGACTTTAATGAGCTGCTTGAGCGACATTCCGCGAATTGTGAGAAGCTTATTCTCAACGCCATCTGGCATGATGACAATGAAGTGACCAGCGTCCCTTGTATCGTACTCAATGCCTTTGAGAACTGTGAAGTCGTCATATTTCTGGCCTTCGCTTTCCCAGGCATTAAAGCCCTTGTAGGAATCGTGGTCTGTGACCAGCATTCCACCAAAGCCCTTACTCCTAAGGATGTTTACATATTCGTCTATATCTATACTTGAATCTATGGAACCACCTTTGATGTGGCAGTGTAAATCAAATTTCATTACCTTACTCCTTAAAGACTCATTATACCACAAATTGAGCCGAGAATATAAGTTTTCTAAAACAGTAGGCATATATCACAATATTGTATATAATAATATATATGAAAGAGGATCGAATTTTTTTAGGTAAAATTGAAGACAAAATCAAAGGCGCTAGCGAAAAGTACATGCTGACCTATAGCGATTTTCTTGACCCCCACGAACATTCTGTTGCGAGTAATTATATCAGGGGAAAAGGGAGATTTGATGTAGAAATTGTATTTTTTGGTGGTTATGAGGATGCAGAGAGAGTGTTAATGTTCTGTCTGCCAGCCTATGCGAGCCTCGAGGATGCATCAAAGGATGCTCTAAAGGTCATCAGGGTTAAGACCAAGGAGGGCAGCAGGACGCTAAGGCATGGTGATTACCTCGGTTCACTTACAGGACTTGGCGTGAGCAGGAGCAAGATTGGAGATATCCTTGTAAATGAAGGTGGAGCAGATATAATCGTGTCGTCGGAGATAGTAGAATTTTTGATGACTAATTATGCAAAGGCGGGAAGAAACTATCTTTCGCTTTCGGAACATGAGCTTTCGGAGCTTGAGCTCCCAGAAAACAGTAGGCTTACGGTAAAGGATACGGTGGCCTCGCTAAGGCTTGATAATATTGTATCTAGCGCATTTGGACTCTCGAGAGCGAAGGCGCAGGAGGCAATCAAAAGAGGAATAGTTTTTGTCAACAGCCTAGAGCAGACCAAGGTCGATGTCCAAATAGATGAGGGTGATAAGATTGTTCTCAGAGGCAAAGGTAAGGTGCTCGTCAAAGAGATAGGAAATAGGACTCGTAAGGATAGAATCTTTATGGAGTTTGAGAGATATGTTTAGAGTGAGGTTTTGATATAATGTGGAATTCTTCAGTATCAAATGGCACAAGCAACCAAATATTCAAGAAGGCGGCAAGGGACGAAAATAAGCCAAATACCGTTATCGATGTGGCAGGTACCAAAATCGGCGGAGGAAATTTTGCAGTAATTGCAGGCCCATGCTCAGTGGAATCGCCGAAACAGATAATCGATATCGCAAGCTCAGTCAAGGCTTCAGGCGCAGGAATTCTTAGAGGTGGAGCCTTTAAGCCGAGAACCTCGCCATACTCTTTTCAGGGTATGAGGGCAGAAGGCATAGAGCTTCTTTCTGAGGCAAAGAAGGCAACAGGAATGCCCATAGTCTCAGAGATAATGAGCGAAAAACATCTATCGCTTTACGAGGATGTTGACATAATTCAGGTAGGTGCAAGAAATATGCAAAACTACGAGCTTCTCAAGGCTCTTGGTAAGCTCAATAAACCTATTTTGCTAAAGAGAGGAACGGGCTGCAGGCTTGAGGAACTCCTGCTTAGCGCTGAATACATTTTGGACGGTGGAAATGAGAATGTAATCCTTTGCGAGAGAGGAATTAGAACCTTTGAGGACTACACAAGGGATACGCTTGACCTCTCAGCAGTTCCAGTTTTGAGAAGCCTAACACATCTTCCGATAATTGTTGATCCAAGCCACGCAACAGGACAGGCTAGCCTCGTTAAACCTATGGCTTTTGCAGCAGTTGCCTGCGGAGCAGATGGCGTGATGATAGAGGTGCATGACAATCCGGCAAGAGCCTTAAGCGACGGAAAACAGTCGGTGACGCCGAGTGAATTTAATGAGATAATGAAGGGAATTCTAAGGATTAGAGAAGCGATTAAATGAGTAAATTATCCAGCGATACAAATATCAAAGCAGGCTTAATCAGAGATATAGGAAGGGAGCTTTCCTCTATTAAAACAGGAGTTAAACTTGCCTTCATCTATGATGCTAATATTCCTGAGGAAGCCGTAAAAGACTGCCAAAGCAGTATGCTTGAGGCAGGTTTTGATGTTGCAAAAATTAAAATCGCTGGTGGGGAAGGCTGTAAGAACATTGAGAAATACCAGATGCTAATAAGCTTTCTAGTAGAAGAGGAAATAAGCCGAGATGACATGATTGTTGTCATGGGTGGAGGAGCGCTCTGCGATTTAGCCGGTTTTGTAGCTGCAAGCTATCTAAGAGGTATAGATTATATCCAAATTCCTAGCACCCTCCTTGCAATGGTAGATTCATCCATTGGAGGAAAGACAGGAATAAACATAGATAAGGGCAAGAATCTGATAGGGGCATTCCATATGCCTAGACTTGTTTTTAGAGATATAAAGCTACTTCGCTCACTTGATCCAGCAGTTTTTTGGGATGGTTTTGGCGAGGTTATAAAGTCTGCCATGCTATCAAAGCCAGTTTATGATCTAGTTGCAGGAAAGGCTGACACGGGCTTAGATCTTGAAGCAGTAATTTCAGAGTGTGCAAGGTTTAAGTATGAGGTGATAAGGGAGGACTTTGAGGATAGAGGACTTCGAAAGATTTTAAATTTCGGACACACGCTAGGTCATGCGATGGAAAAGGCTTCTAGATATGAAGTGAGCCACGGCATGGCGGTGGTCAAGGGAATGGCTTTAATGTTTCGGATTTCAGCAGGCGAGGGCTGGTGTGATGAGAGTATAGAAGAAGCATTTCTCGCTTTGATAGATGAATACGACTACGATGCGAGCATAGATTGCGGCGCGGATGAGCTGATTGAATATGTCAAAGCGGATAAAAAACGAAGTGGCGATTACATAGACATCGTAATCCCTTGTAAAATGAACGAATGCAAAATCAAAAGACTTTTAGTGACAGAGCTTGCAAGCCTCCTAAAGAGGTATCTCAGATGAAGAGGGTAGTAGCACCAAAATCAAAGTCATATGAGCACAGAATTTTGATATGTGAGCTTCTATCAAAACTTGGCGAAGCAGATACACTAGATGCTCAAGGAAGACTCAGGAAAACTGCGCGAAGTAGGGCAGTAACTAGAGAATCTGAGGATATAATGGCTACCATAGACAGTATTTCTAAGATACAGTTATCGCTCAAGGATGGAAAGCAAGAGACAGTTTTAGACTGTAATCAAAGCGGATCGACATTAAGATTTCTCCTTCCTGTTGCCTGCGCATTAGGGCTAAAAGCGAGATTTCTAATGCGCGGAAGACTTGCAAAAAGACCTATGGATGAGTTGATTAACGAGCTCAAAGCCCACGGGTGTAAAATAGACACTGAAGATGATGCTATATGCACTAGTGGAAAGCTAGAGCATGGAGTGTTTAATCTGCCAGGAGACATTAGCTCGCAGTATGTCAGCGGGCTTTTGATGGCACTGCCACTTCTTTCATCTGACAGCGAAATACATGTGCGAAGGCCACTTGTTTCAGCTGGATATATAGATGTGACTTTAGATGTGATGCGCAAGTTTTCAATCTCAGTTACGGAGGAAAACTCAGATACTGAATATATTTATAGAATTAAAGGCGGGCAAAGATACATATTGCCCGAAAAATACATCGTCGAAGGGGACTGGTCAAATGCAGCTTTCTGGTTTGCTATAGGAGTTCTCGGAAATGAGCCTCTTGCTATCGAGGGGCTAAACCCTAACTCTCTTCAGGGTGATAGAAGAATATTTGATATTCTTAAGAAAATGGGCGCAGATGTTCGCACTGAAATAGATAATGATAAGGCAGTATTTGAAGCATATCCGCTTGGAGATAAAGCTCTAAAGGCTATAGTTTTAGATGCAGAAAACATTCCTGATCTAGTTCCTTTAATAGCGATTTTAACATGCTTTACAGATGGTAAAACCCAAATTTCGGGCATCAAAAGGCTTAGACTCAAGGAAAGCGATAGACTTATTGCAACAGAGGAGCTTATCGATGGGCTTGGAGGAAGTTTCAAAATCCATGAGGATGCCATAGAGATAAGTGGCCTAGGTGCAGGAGCAATGCTGAGAGGTGGAGAAGTCAGATGCTTTGATGACCACAGAATTGTGATGAGCGCAGCTGTTTCGTCTTTGAGATGCAGGGAAGATGTTTTGATAGACAATGCTTTTGCTGTGAATAAATCATATTTGGGTTTCTTTGATGAACTTGATAGGCTAGGGCTTTCAAGCAAATGTATAAGGAAATAGGAGGGTTATATGGCCTCGGTTTTTGGAAATAATATAAAGCTATCCATATTCGGGCAGTCGCACTCTGAGGCGATAGGGATGAGCTTTGATGGGCTTCCATGCGGTTTTAAAATAGACATGGATGAGCTTCAGCTTTTCCTAAGTAGAAGGGCTCCAGGAAGAAGCGAGCTGACAAGCAAGCGCTCTGAGAAGGATGTGCCTGAATTTGTCAGCGGCCTCTTTGATGGTAAGACATGTGGTGCGCCACTTGCTGCTTTGATATATAACGAAGATGTAAGAAGTGCTGACTACGAGAATATAAAGGATTCCCCAAGACCTTCACACGCAGATTTTACTGCTGAGGGAAAGTTCAGAGGATATCAGGATTATAGAGGTGGCGGTCATTTTTCGGGAAGGCTTACAGCTGCTCTTTGCGTAGCTGGAGGAATTGCAATCCAGATGCTTGAGCGAAATGGAATTAAAGTTAAGGCTGTGCTTGAGTCAGTCTGTGGGCAGGAATCTGCAATAGATGAACTTATCGCAGAGGCAATATCAGAGGGGGATTCGCTTGGCGGAACCATAGCATGCACTATCGAAGGGCTTCCTTGCGGAGTTGGAGAGCCTATGTTTGATGGGCTTGAGAACAGAATTTCTCAGGCAGTCTTCGCCATCCCAGCGGTCAAAGGTATAGAGTTTGGCGATGGTTTTAAGCTAAGCGAGCTCAAAGGTAGCGAAGCTCGCGACGAATATGTAGCGAGCGATGGTAAAATCGCCCTTACTAGCAATCATAACGGTGGAATACTCGGTGGAATAAGCACGGGGGAAGCTGTGAATTTCAGGGTTTGCATTAAGCCAACACCTTCTATTTCCATCCCATCAAAGAGTGTAAGCTATAGCAGGGGCGAGAATGTGGAGCTTAAGATTAGCGGAAGGCATGATCCTTGCATTGCACTTCGTGCAGTGCCTTGTGTTGAGGCAGCAGCTGCAATTGCAGTTTTGGATTTAATGCTTGGCGATATTAATTTTTCGGGTAGGTTTGTTTTCAATGATTGAGCTAAAAAAATGTAGGGATAAAATAGATGCATTAGACCGCGAGATTCTAAGGTTTTTTGAAGAGAGAATGCATGTAGTAAAGGAAGTTGCTGGCATCAAAAAAGCAAATGGCATCAGCATCTGTGACTCTAGCAGAGAAGATGAGCTGATTGCAGCTATTAAGGATATGAGCGAGGACGGGCTTTCAGAATATGACAAGGCGCTCTTTGAGAAAATTATGGAGCTATCAAAGCTATATCAAAGCAGGTGTTTGGAGGAGTAGAAATGAAGATTCTAGTGCTAAACGGTCCAAATATTAACTTTCTTGGAATCAGGGAGCCTGAGATTTATGGTAAGGAAAGCTATGAGAACCTGATTGCTTTAATTTCAAAGGCTGCCCTTGAGCGAGGCATAGAGGTGGAGTTCTTTCAGTCAAATCACGAGGGTGTTTTGATAGACAAGATACAGGAGGCCTATGGTAACTTTGATGGAATCGTCTTTAACCCAGCAGGCTACACTCATACGAGCATTGCACTTGCAGATGCGATAAAGGCTGTGGGAATAAGGACGGTAGAGGTTCACATCTCAGATATATCAAAGCGTGAGGACTACAGGAGACATTCATTTATCAGCGAAGCTGCCTGTGCATGCATCTTAGGTCATGGCTTTGATGGCTATGTGGAGGCTCTCGATATATTGACAGAAGTATAAAGCCTTATTATAATTGAAATAGAATTATGATTTTTCATGATTAATATTTCTATGTGTAATTAACGAGCCTAAGTGGAGGTAGAAGATGTTAAAATTGGACTGGCTAAAAGATGGCAACAATGTAGCATATGTTGATGCAAATGAATTTATTGATAACTTTGAGAAAGAGGCTGGCATAAGCAAGCTTCGTCAGGCAATTGAGGAATTCGTGGCAAATCCAACTGCAGATGGCAAAACTATAACTGGAACTAAGAGAACTGCGGTTAAGATATTTATCCCAGATGTTAGCTTTGATGAGCATATCGAGATGGGAGAAAACCCATGGCTATTCATGGGAGAGCACTATCCTGCTTACTGCATCTACGGTCTGTAGGAAGTCGAAATAAGTCGATATTAAGGCAAAAACCTTTGCTTAAAAATTAGGTTTTAAACCCAAGGAGCCCTAAGCAGCTTGATCCGCCTAGGGCTATTTTGATGTAGACGAAAAGGCTTTTAGATAGTAAAATTATTTTAGGAAATATTGTTTCAATAAGGTATAAATAAAGGGAAAAAGATGAACTTAATCATAGTAATTTTATCCGTTATAACTTTGATTGTGGCGCTTGTATCAGTTGGGCTAGTGCTTAAACTCAGCAAGAGCATAGAGGATGGCACCAAGGACGAAGAACTTCGCAAGCTTAAGGATGAGCTAAAGGCCGATATTGATGCTACAAGGCGTGACACCATGGAGCACATAAACAGCAGCTTCAGAAACTATGGTGACTTAATCGCTGGGGCTCAGAGCGAGCATTTTAAGACGCAGAACGAGAGCCTGAGAAGAATCAATGAAACTCTATCAAACTTCAGTATGGAGAGTGAGCAGAAACTTGAGAACATCAGGCAGACTGTGAGAACTCAGCTCAGTGAGATCAAGGAGGATAACAACAAGCAGATTTCAGAAATCAGAAGTACTGTAGATGAGAGACTTCAGAAGACACTGAACGACAGAATCACTCAGTCATTCAATCTGGTTAATGATAGGCTTGAGCAGGTTTACAAGGGTCTTGGAGAGATGCAAAATCTCGCTTCAGGTGTTGGTGACCTTAAGAGGGTTTTGACCAATGTAAAGACAAGGGGTATTCTTGGAGAGGTGCAGCTTGCTGGTATCTTGGAGCAGATTTTGTCGCCTGAGCAGTACGACGAGAATGTGAGTGTAGATGGCAGTCCAAAGAGAGTTGAGTTTGCTATCAAACTTCCTGGAGTGGATGGCTCTGAGGATGGATTTATCTATCTTCCAATAGATGCAAAGTTCCCAGGTGATGCATATGCCAAGCTTCTTGATGCCTACGATTTAGCCGATTCTGCTGAGATAGAAAAGGCTGGCAAGCAGCTTGAACAGGTAATCAAGCAGGAGGCAAAGGATATTTCTAGCAAGTATATTAAGCCACCTTACACGACTGACTTTGCGATAATGTTCCTTCCTTTTGAGGGGCTTTATGCCGAGGTTATAAGGCGCGGGCTTGTTGAGACTTTGCAGAGAGATTACAAGGTAAATATCGCAGGACCTACGACTATGACAGGTCTTTTGAACAGCCTTCAGATGGGCTTCAGAACTCTTGCGATTCAGAAGCATTCAAGCGAGGTTTGGGAGATTCTCGGTGCGGTTAAGACCGAGTTTGACAGCTTTGGTAACGTCCTTGAGGCGACAAAGAAGAGAATAGATCAGGCTAATGTAGAGCTTGATAAGCTTATTGGCGTGAGAACGAGAAGTATCAATAGAAAGCTTCGCAATATAGAGAAGATAGATCAGGCTAGAGCGAGTAAGGTTCTTGAGCTAGATGACAGTGATGAGGTGTAGAATTTGAGCATTTTCGCAATAGGAGACTTACATCTATCTTTTGATGAGAGAATATCAAAGCCCATGGACATCTTCGGTAGCAGATGGGAAAACCACGCAGAAAGGCTCAAGCAGAACTGGGAGAAAAACATCGGAGAAGATGATACTGTACTAGTATGCGGTGATATCTCATGGGGCCTTAGACTAGAGGAAGCAATGGCTGACTTTAGGTGGATTGAGAGCTTGCCTGGGCGCAAGATTATAACCAAAGGAAATCACGACCTTTGGTGGGGATCTGTCAAGAAATTGAATAGTATAAGCGAAAATATTCGCTTTCTGCAAAACGATGCGGCACTTATTTTTGATGAAGATAGACGCATATGTGTATGCGGAACGAGGGGATGGATTTGCCCTGGTACAGAAGGCTTTGATGAGCACGACGAGAAGATTTTTAAGCGTGAGCTGATTAGACTTGAGATGTCGCTTAAGGAGGCTAAGAAGCAGGAGCCAGATTTGATAATTGCAATGCTTCATTATCCACCTTGCAACGATAAGTTTCAGCCTTCAGAGTTTACGAAAATGCTTTCGAGATACGGAGTTAAGACTTGTATTTATGGGCATCTGCACGGTAAGGACGCTTTTAAGAACGGTTTTCAGGGTATATTAAATGGAGTAGAGTACAAACTAGTCTCCCTAGATTATATCGAGGCTAATCCTATAAAGATTCTTTAGAATGAGGCTTGAGGAGGTAGCTATGGACAAAAACAGAGTGATTTTAATTGTGATGGACAGTCTAGGAGTTGGAGAACTGCCCGATGCAGGAAGCTACGGCGATGCTGGTAGCGATACCTTTGGTCATATTGCAAAGACCATGGGCGATGAGCTTAAGATTCCTAACCTGAGAAGGCTAGGATTTGGAAATATAGACGGACTTTGTAACGGAGACGGAAGCTTTGCTATTTCTAATCCTTCGGGTGCCTATGGTAAGCTTAAGGAAAAATCAAAGGGAAAGGATACCATAACAGGTCACTGGGAAATTGCGGGCATAGAAAGCCTAACACCGTTCAAAACCTACCCTGATGGTTTTCCTGCTGAGTTCATCGCAAAGTTTGAGGAAAAAATAGGCAGGCGCTGTATAGGTAACTACGCAGAGTCTGGTACAGTAATCATAGAAAAGCTCGGAGCAGAGCACGAGAGGACAGGCTATCCTATCGTATATACATCAGCTGACAGCGTATTTCAAATCGCTGCAAATGTAGATGTTATACCTCTTGAGGAGCTATACAAGATTTGTGAGGCTGCAAGAGAGCTTCTTCAGGGAGAATGGGCCTGTGGAAGAGTAATTGCAAGACCATATAAGCTTGTAGATGGCAAGCGTGAGAGGACGACAGACCGCCGTGACTATGCGGTTTCACCACCAGAAAAGACAATCCTAAACCTGATTGATGAAGCAGGGCAAGAAGTCTATGCCGTAGGGAAAATCCACGATATTTTCAATGCCAGTGGCGTTACGGACTGGGTTCATACAGACGGTAATATGGATGGAGTTGACAAAACTCTTGAGGCTCTAGATAAGGTAGAAAGCGGTTTCATTTTCACAAATCTCGTTGACTTTGACTCGCTTTACGGGCACAGAAGAAATCCTATCGGCTACGGAAAGGCGATAATGGATTTTGATGCAAGAATCCCTGAGATAGAGAAGAAGCTAGGGCCTAAGGATATTGTGATTCTATGTGCAGACCACGGAAACGATCCTACGCACAGCGGCTTTGATCATACTAGGGAACACATTCCTTTTGTAGCCTTCGGCGAGCCAATTAAATCAGCAAACATTGGAACTAGGGAGTGCTTTGCAGATATAGGAGCTACAATCTGCGACTACCTTGATGTGGATGAACCGGCAATAGGCGAAAGCTTTTTAAGTGAGATTTTAAAGTAGGAATAGATATGAATGCAGTTGATATTATAAGCAAAAAGAGGGACGGTAAAGAGCTCAGTACTTCAGAAATCGAGTTCTTCATCAAAGCTTATCTTAATGGCGATATACCTGACTATCAGGCTTCGGCTCTTTTGATGGCCATATATTTCAGACATATGAGCGAGAAGGAGACTTTTGACCTAACCAGGGTAATGCTTCATTCCGGAGATATAGTCGATCTATCGGACATTCACGGAACAAAGGTGGATAAGCATTCGACGGGAGGAGTCGGTGACAAGGTGACTTTAATAGTAGCGCCAATTGCTGCATCATGTGGAGTTCCTATCGCCAAGATGAGCGGAAGAGGTCTTGGATTCACAGGTGGAACCATAGATAAGCTTGAGTCAATCCCAGGATTTAAAACTACACTTGAGCCTGCGGATTTTCACAAGCAGGTTAACGAAATCGGAATTGCCGTAATCGGTCAAAGTGGGCATATCGCGCCAGCAGATAAGAAGCTTTACGCGCTTAGAGATGTAACTGCAACAGTCGAAAATCTCAGCCTCATAGCATCGAGCATAATGAGTAAGAAGCTCGCCGCAGGAAGTGATGCGATTCTCTTAGATGTTAAATGTGGCAAGGGCGCTTTTATGAAGTCCGAGGATGATGCCAAGGCACTAGCTGAGCTGATGTGCAAAATCGGAAGCTCTCAGGGTAAGAAAACTGCAGCAATAATTTCAGATATGAGCGAGCCACTAGGTCATGCTGTAGGAAATAGCCTTGAGGTGATAGAAGCTATAGAGCTTCTCAAAGCTAATATTGAAGGTGACTTGCTTAAGCTTTGCCTTAATATCTCAGGAGCAATGATATATATTGGAGGTAAGGCCTCTAGCATAGATGAGGGAATTGCGCTAGCAGAAAGTGCAATTTCAAGCGGAAGAGCGCTACAAAAGCTCGCTGAAATGATAGAATATCAGGGCGGAAACAAGGCTGTAATCGATGATTATTCACTATTTCCAGAAGCTAAGCTTAGTGCTGAGATTAAGGCTTTGCGCTCTGGGTATATAGAGTCTATTGATGCCGAAGGAATTGGACTTTCTTCGCAGCACTCAGGTGCAGGAAGAGCTAGCAAGGAGGATGAAATAGATCACAGTGCAGGCATAAAACTAGTCGCAAAGAGAGGCGATAGGGTTGAACTTTCGGATACGATTGCCATCGTCTACTCAAGTGATGAAGGAAAGCTAAAGCAAGCCTGTGAAGAGGTTCTCGGTGCTTATGCGATATCAGATAGTGAGCCGAAGGCAGAGCCTCTGATAAAAACGATGATTGGATTATAGATTAGAAGGAACAGTAACTGCGTATATGAAGCATTATTTTTTTGTTAACCCTGTCGCGGGTAAGGGCAATCAGAGCAAAGAGCTGATTGAGGAAATAAAAATCGCGTTGAAGGACACGAAAAGTGAATCCGTGATAATTATGACTGAGCCAAATAGAGGGAGTGAAGCGATAGTAAGAGCTATTGCAGAGGGACTAAATGGTGAGCCTGCAAGATTTTATGCCTGTGGAGGCGATGGTACAGCTAATGAAATCGCATCGGCGGTAATAGGCTTTGATGGAATTGAGCTAGGAATTATTCCTATAGGTTCTGGCAACGACATGATTAGGAATTTTCAGGATGCTGGAGATTTCATGAGCGTGCGCTCTCAGCTAAATGGAAAGAGTAGAAAAGTCGATGTGATGAAGTACACAAGCAAGCTTGGGAATGAAGAACAAACGGGATATTGCCTTAATATGTTCAACATAGGCTTTGATTGTAATGTTGTTGAAACGGCTTTTAAGCTTAGAAAGAAAAAGTTCTTTGCAGGGGCTACGGCTTACCAGTCGGCCATACTGTTTAACTTCATCAAAAAGAGAGGTGCCTGTCTTGACATCTACGAGGATGGCGAGCAAATCAGAGAAGGAAAAATGCTTCTCTGTGCCATATCAAATGGATCTTATTGTGGAGGTGGAATAAAGTCATCGCCACAGGCGATAATTGACGATGGTTTCTTTGATCTTAATATAATAAACGATCTTCCAAGGCTAAAGTTCCTAAAGCTATTGCCTAAGTACAAGGAAGGAACACATCTTGAAGTTGATGGGATAGATAAAATTATATATGTGAAGAAGAGTAAGCAGCTCAGTCTAAAACCAAAGGGTACAAAGGACTTTGGCATCTGCATAGATGGCGAGCTTGCCCGCACTGAGGGTATAGATATTGAAATCTGTGAGAAAGCCCTAAGCTTCATTGTTCCTGTTGATGTGAAATAAACAGTATGATATAATGTTACGGTGGTTTGTGAACGGGGTATATCTATTTGCAAACCTTATTTGGAGAAGTATCGAAGTGGTCATAACGAGCCGCACTCGAAATGCGGTTGCTCGCAAGGGCACGTGGGTTCGAATCCCACCTTCTCCGCCAATTTTGTCCTCTTTTGAGGACTTATATTTTACAGTGGGGTTAGTGATTACTAACTTTTCAGCATAGCTCATAAAAAATCCGTATACTTACTTTGCCTGCGAGCTACAGGGGGAAGCAATAATAATTTAAAGGAGGAACTATACTGATGTTAGGTATGTACTGTCTTATAACAGTAGTTGTCTTAAGTTATTTCTTTAGCGACATTATCAAAAAATATTCTAAGGAGATTTATGCCATCGCAGGTGTGATTTCTATAATCTCAATATATCACGCGATTTTGAGACTGAACGGATATAATGTCCAATATGTTGATGGTCTTGAGCCATTTATGAGGTCTATATCCTCGGGCGCTCTAGGAGGAGCCTTTTTCATACTCGTAATGTATATGGGTACCTTCAGCATGAAGTACAAGGTATTTAAACAGCTTCGTAAGAATCGTGCAGAGCTTTCCATCATAGGCGGTCTGATGATTTTACCACATAACACATTTTATCTATTTCAGGCGCTTCTATTCACGCTTCCTAATGTGAATAAAATGAATGGAATTGCGCTTTGGACAAATCTAATGATGTTTGCAGCAGGTGTCTTTGCCATAGCAGTTATGCTTCCGCTACTTGTGACCTCGTTTAACTTTGTTCACAAGAAGATGCAGGCAAGCAAATGGAAGAATTTGCAGGAATTTGCATACATCTTCTATGCAATGGTATATGTGCAGGTAATGATGGTTTACATCGGAAGACCAGCATCAAATACGGTGACATTAAACATAGTGTTCTACTCTGTAATTTTCATCTCATACACAATTCTCAGAGTTAGAAAAGCCCTAAATGCACGCAAAAGAAAGCTAGCACAGGCAGTCTAGTGACGGAGGAGGATAGATATGAAAAATAAGTCGATATTAAGAATTCTCATTACGGCACTGATCTGCGTTCTAGTGGCTGTGGGAATAAGCTTTGGTACTACAACAAAGAAGGTAGAAGCAAGAAAGGTGCAGCCTAGGAAGACAGAAGCTAAGGCTGATAACAGCAAGAAGGCTAATGATTCAGCTTCAAATGGGGAAGCTGATGGATATAAGGACGGTAGCTGGGAAGGAACAGGAAACGGCTACAAGGGCGAGGTTAAGGTTCGCGTTACGGTCAAGGACGGCAAGATAACTGCAGTCGATATTCTATCAAATGTGGATGATGCAGCCTACTTTAACAATGCAAAAGGAGTTATTTCATCAGTTATAGAGCAGCAGACACCTAATGTTGATACTGTGAGCGGAGCTACATTCAGCTCAGTTGGAATCCTAGACGCCATCTATAACGCACTGGAGAACGGAGGTAATTAATGAAGAAAAGAGCAAATAAGATAATCGCATCACTTTTGATATTCGTGGTCTTCGCTGGAATTACAGGATTCAGTGTGGCAAAGACAATGAACAAGGATAATAAGGATATCGAAACCAGTAAATCACAGCATGTTCAGCAGAAGACTCAGGCTAAGAAACAGACTGAGCCAAGCAAACAGAAGAAGCAAAAGAAGAAGATAGAAAAGCCTAAGGCTGTTGCAAAGAAGAGTGCTGCGACTGGCCCAAGCGCACCAGCACAAAACTTGAATTTAAGCATCCAAGCTCCAAGCAATGCCAAGCTAAAAGATGGTGTTTACTATGGAAGCGGAACAGGTTTTGGTGGAAGACTGAGCGTTAAGGTAGTTGTAAGTGGTAACAAGATAGCTGATATTCAGGTGACATCCCACAGCGAGACTCTAAGCCCAATAAACTACTTTGCAAATGGTGCATCAGTTATAAGCAGAATTCTAAGTGCCCAGACACCTAATGTAGATAAGGTTACAGGAGCTACATATACGAGCAATGCGATAAAGACTGCCGTATATAACGCTATCAAGGATGCCTACGAGACAGAAGCTCCGCCTATCGTCGCACCAGTAGTACCAGAAGAAAAGGATCCTAGCGAGGATGTAAAGCCTGGTGATGATAAGAACAAAAATAAGGACGACGACAAGGACAAGAACAAAGACAACAAAGACGAGGAAAAAGATAATAGAACTGAAGAGGAGATTGCTGAAAACAAGCAAAATATCTTCAGAGGGGATGTTATCTTCCATGGAAAAGACTACGATTACGATGTTGTTGTAAAAGTAGAAATCAAGGATGGAAAGGTTGTCAAGCTTACTGACCACAAGACAAGAGAGGAACTTGATAAATCAAAATTTGCAGGAGCAAATCTCACCTTCTGGAACATCTTCCTAGATGCTAATGGCTTTGATAGATTTGAAGGAAAGACTGAGGCTGAGATTAAAGATGTTGATGCAGTTACAAATGCAACAGCAACTACGGATGGTGTTAAGCAGGCAATCATCAAAGCTTTTGAGAATGCAAAGAGAGAAGCAAAGTCCAAAGATAAGGACGTAAATAAAGATACTAATAAGGATAAAACAGAGTCAAATCCTGGCAAGTAAATATCAAAAAAATGACCCCTAAGTTCAATGAGGATGATATGTACCCAGAATCCTGGACACATTCATTAGCGAATTAAGCTGAACACATGGATGCGATCCTGTACTTTACAGGTGGCATCCATTTTGTTTTTGCTTGGATTCTTTTGTTATTATAATAATCTATATATTCATCAATAGCTTTTGAAAACTCTTCGAAGGAGGAATAATCTTTCTCATAGCCATAATACATCTCATTCTTTAGTCTTCCGAAGAAGGTTTCCATTATACAGTTATCATAACAATTACCTTTTCGCGACATAGACTGTACAATACCGTGTTTCTGTAAGGTATTTCTAAAATGGGCATGCATATACTGCCAACCTTGATCCGAATGAAATACTAAGCCTTCAACAGAAGGAAACTTATCAAAAGCTTTATCAAGCATTCTTTCTATCTGCTCAAGATTAGGGCTTTTGGACAAATCATATGAGATAATTTCATTTGTATTCATATCCAATACAGGCGATATGTAACATTTCCCCCATGAAAAGTTAAACTGAGATATATCTGTTGTCCATTTCTGCAATGGTGCTGTTGTACTGAAATCCCTATTTATTACATTATCAGCAATCTTACCTACTTCGCCTTTATAAGAATGATATTTTTCCTTTGGACGCTTACCAGCTAATCCTGCTTCATGCATAAGGCGTTGAACTCGCTTATGATTTACATGATATCCACGATTTAGTAATTCATGATAAATTCTACGAACACCATATCTATGCTTGTTTTCTTCAAATATTTCTCTAATAACAATCAGTAATTCTTCATTGCGATCAGCAACTACATCTGATTTGTTAATCTCGAAATAATAAGTTGATTTAGACAGGCCAATAGCTTTTAAGAGATATTTTAATTGGTATCCTTTTTCTCGGAGTTCTTTGATGATTGCTGCTTTTTCGCCTTGAGTTCCGCAGCCCATCTTTCGTGTCTCAAGGCGATTAATTTTTTTATTGCTTCATTCTCCGTTTTTAAGTATTCAGTTTCTGCTCTAAGACGAATTAATTCTTCACGTTCTGATGGGGTTAAATCAGTGGGTTTGGATTTCTTGCTCATGTTTGCTTCCTTCTTACTTTTTCTGCCTTTTTTGAGATTTAATCCTTCATACCCTTTAATTTTATATGTCTGAACCCATTTAGACAATAATCCACCCTCAATTCCTGCACTAATAGCAACAGATTTTTGTGATTCACCAGCAAGTACACGAGCTACTAACTGATATCTACATTCAGCCGAACGTTCTTTACATGTAGTTGGATGCCGAAGAGAATCAAGACCATATATATCTGCAATTCTTGACCATTGTACAATTCTTTTTCTAAAATTTTTTTGGCTTATACCTTCTGGTGTTTCAATCCACTGACCAGAGCGATATAGTTCTACAGCATTAAGTTTAAAAGCATAATTGTATTTCATACAAAAACCCCTTTCACTGGTTTTGTCCAGTAAAAGGGGTACATATCAGGAAGCTTAGGGGTCTACTCTTTGGGTCGATTATTGCGAAGTTTGATTAGCTCTCTTTTATTTTATTTCTCATATGAACTGAGATTGCAAGTCCTGCAGCTAGTCCCATGAGCATGATGTAAGGTGGTAAGCTTGATGAATCACCTGTATTTGGATTTACTGGTTTGTTAGGCTTTTTGTCCTTATTAGGAGCAGCATTCTTGGTGTAGATAGCATATACTGTCGTATCATAGTTTACGACTGTGCTTCCTGTAAACTTTGTTCCACTACCATCCATTGCAGTGTTCCACTCCTTGAATGTGTATCCTGCTTTGCTTGGGTCAGCCGGCATAGACTGATCTGTGAGGCTATCCGTGTCTATAGCTTTGCCTGATGCCACATTAACTACTGCATGAGTATTACCATCGTCTATGAATGTAACCTTGTTCTGATTTACTCTAAGTGAGTAGGTAATTAGCTCAGGCTTATTAGGATCTCCTGCCTCGTCTTTACCACTAGCAAGCTGCTTTGCAGCAAAAACGGTTGATATTCTAGAAAATGAATGATGGTCGTCATTTTCAATAGCTGAAGCATCTTGGTTTATAATTGCATTATTATCTGTGGTAAATATGTTTTCGTAAGCGCCATAAGCGTATCCGGTTACAGTGCTGTTCTTGTTCGTTTCAACTTCGGAAGTGACTTTTAAACCATTTATGTTTAAAGTAACGGAATTAACCTTCTGAATGTTTGCGAATACATCTTTTAACATTTCATAGTTAGCAGGGGCCCTAAGTCTTGCTTTGACAACAATTCTTCTGCCACCGTTCTCTTTTGTAACGGAAAGATCAAAGCCATCAATTCCACTCAGCTTATATTCTGTAGCATCTGTTGATTCTAGACCTTTAGGAAGATCTAAAACAAATACTAACTGTCCGTCTGATTGCGTTATAGCTGTCTCAGGCATATTGTCCTTCATCATGTAATACGCAGGGAATTCCGAATTTATATAAGCTATGAGGATTGTGTTCATCATTTTTTTGAATAGAGACATATCAAGATTGAAATCAAGGTTAATATCATCACCTATGTTGT